>NZ_BCLE01000036.1 GCF_001431045.1 Streptococcus orisasini | reverse complement strand
TTTAGCTCCATGTTTGACTGTTCAGTTAAATTACACAGCTTTCACATTGGTTTGAGCCGATTTCATCGCCATCATCAGTGAAGGTGCGAATATAGTAGATAGACTTGATTCCCTTGTTAAAGGCATAATTGCGAAGGATGGACAGATCGCGGGTTGTTTGTTTGCTTTCTGTTTTCCATTCGTAGAGGCCTTGAGGAATATCGCTGCGCATAAAGAGTGTGAGCGATAGGCCTTGATCGACATGTTCGGTCGCAGCAGCATAGACATCAATAACCTTGCGCATATCCATATCATAAGCGGATGTGTAATAAGGAATGGTATCCGTTGACAAACCAGCTGCAGGATAATAAATCTTACCAATTTTCTTTTCTTGGCGTTCCTCGATACGCTGCGTAATTGGATGAATAGAAGCAGACACATCATTGATATAGGAAATAGACCCGTTTGGAGCCACGGCTAAGCGGTTTTGATGGTAAAGTCCGTCTTTCATAACAGCTTGACGCAGAGCCTGCCAGTCAGCAGCCTGAGGAATGAAGTGATCTTTGAAAAGTTCCTTGACAAGGTCGGATTTCGGAAGGAATTGACCAGTGACATACTTATCAAAATAAGAGCCATCAGCGTATTTTGAGTTTTCAAAACCAACAAAGCTTTCCTGCCGCTCGCGGGCAATATTGTTTGACTCTACTAAAGTCCAGTAATTCATAAGCATAAAATAGATACTGGTAAACTCAATAGATTCTGGACTGCCGTATTCGATATGGTTCTGGGCTAAGTAGGAGTGAAGTCCCATAGCACCAAGTCCGAAAGTGTGGGCTTGGGCATTGCCATGTTTGATGGTTGGCACAGCTTCAATGCTTGATGAATCCGTGACAAAAGTAAGCGCACGGGTCATGGCCTTGATAGAACGGCCAAAGTCAGGAGAAGCCATCATATTGACAACATTTGTGGAACCAAGATTGCATGAAATGTCGGTTCCCATTTTAACAAATTCCTGAGCATCGTTGATTTGGCTTGGGGTCTGAACCTGAAGAATTTCAGAGCAGAGATTGGACATGATAATTTTGCCATCAATCGGATTAGCACGGTTAGCAGTGTCCACATTGACAACGTAAGGATAACCGGATTCCTGCTGAAGCTTAGAAATTTCCGTTTCTAAATCGCGGGCACGAATCTTGGTTTTGATAATATTAGGATTGGCCACTAATTCATTGTATTTTTCAGTGATATCAATGTAGCTGAAAGGAACACCGTATTCACGTTCAACAGAATAAGGACTAAAGAGATACATGTCCTGATTTTTGCGAGCCAGTTCATAAAATTTATCCGGAATGACAACACCGAGAGATAGGGTCTTGACACGAACCTTCTCATCAGCATTTTCCTTTTTAGTAGAAAGAAAGGCAATAATATCTGGGTGGAAGACATTGAGATAAACAACTCCGGCACCTTGACGCTGCCCTAATTGATTGGAATAAGAAAAGCTGTCTTCAAAAAGCTTCATGACAGGAACGACGCCTGAGGCTGCTCCGGCAAAGCCTTTGATTGGAGCTCCGGCCTCACGCAGATTGCTGAGAGAAATGCCGACACCGCCGCCAATACGGGACAATTGCAGAGCCGAATTGATAGAACGGCCGATAGAATTCATGTCATCTGTCACCTGAATGAGGAAACAAGACACCAATTCACCCCGGCGGCTGCGCCCAGCATTGAGAAAGCTTGGGGTTGCTGGCTGATAGCGCTGAGTAATCATTTCCATTGCCAGATCGTGTGCCAGTTCTTCATTGCCATCAGCAAAATAGAGAGCATTAAAGAGAACACGGTCTTCAATACTTTCAAGATAAGCTTCGCCATCATTCGTTTTGAGAGCATACTGCTGATAGAATTTATAGGCTGCCATAAATGATTTAAAGTGAAAATCATAGTCATAAAGAGATTGAGAAAGTTCTTCAATAAATTCAGGTCTGTATTTGGCAATAAAAGCTGATTCAATATAGTCATTTTCAATCAGAAAACGAATCTTATCCGTAATACTGTCAAAGGATTTGGTATTTGGGCGGACATTTTCGGCAAAGAAAGCTTTCAAAGCTTCTTTGTCTTTGTGAAGCGGAATCTGCCCGTTGACAGGGCGGTTAATTTCATTGTTGAGGCGGAAGTAAGAGACATCGCCGAGATTCTTAAGACTCATCTATAAATTCCTATTCCTTATATTTCCTTGATTCTTGATTTTCTAGAAGAGGCTGGAACGGACGGTTCCAGCCTAAGGTGATTTTTACTCAGCAGTTGAAAAGTTTATGCTATTCCTTGCGGATGACTGCTGATTTGATGTCAAAATATTAGACAAGAGTTTTTAACTTGGCAGGCTGAAAACCTGAAAAGACAAGATCACCTGCTTCGATAACAGGAGCAGCTGTGAAGCCTAGGCTTTTTACATAATCAATTTTCTCTGGATATTCATCAATGTTGATTTCTTCGAAGTCAGCCTGATGCTGTTCCAGAAATTTCTTAGTCATCTTGCATTGCATGCAGTTATTTTTTGAAAAAACAGTGATTTTAGTCATTTTTCCTCCTAAAATTTCAAACTTTTAATTGAGTTGCCCTACTAGCATATCTAAATTTAATAAAAAAAGCAAGAATAATTGCTTGAAAAAACACAAAATATAGTATGAATTTTTAAAAATTCCACAAGATATAGTGTTTTAAATAGAAGAAAGTTCTCCAAAGAAAGCATGTCATATTTTATGACACGATATGCAAGTTCAGGTTTGCTTGATGATTCAGAAAATTGTATAATTTTAACTAATTAATAAAAAAAGGAGACTTATTATGGCTAATTATGCATCGATTTTTTCTCTTAATGAGAAAAACTACCGTTACCTTGATTTAGTAAAAGCTTCTAAAGACTATGATGTAGAGCTTGAACGCCTTCCTTATACGATTAGAATTCTAATTGAAAGTTTATTAAGGAAATATGACGATATTGATGTTATAAAACATAACATTGAGTCTCTTTTTCATTATAATCCTAACAATCCTAAGGGAGAAGTTCCGTTCAAACCCAGCCGTGTTATCCTGCAGGATTTTACAGGAGTTCCAGTTGTCGTTGACTTGGCTTCCATGCGCGATGCTATTGTTAAAAATGGCGGCAGTCCTGATTTGATTAATCCGGAAATACCAGTTGATCTGGTTATTGACCACAGCGTTCAGGTTGATTTTTTCGGCAGCGAGGAAGCTTTTGATCATAATATTGATCTGGAATTTCAGCGTAATAATGAACGCTATGAGTTTCTAAAATGGGCTGAAAAATCTTTTGAAAATTACCGGGCGGTACCGCCGGCAACTGGCATTATTCATCAGGTTAATATTGAATTTCTCAGCGATGTTATTATTGAAAAAGATGGATTTTTGTATCCAGATTCTATGTTTGGTACTGACAGCCACACAACAATGATAAACGGCATCGGTGTTCTTGGCTGGGGTGTTGGCGGCATTGAAGCTGAAGCTGCCATGCTGGGAGAAGCCTCCTATTTCCCAGTTCCGGAGGTTATCGGCGTGCGCTTTTATGGACAGCTCCCTAAAATAGCGACAGCAACAGACTTGGCACTTAAAGTGACACAGGTTTTGCGCATGGAAAATGTGGTTGGAAAATTTGTGGAATTTTTTGGTCCCGGATTGGCAGAACTTTCCTTAGCAGATCGGGCAACAGTCGCGAATATGGCACCGGAATACGGGGCAACCTGCGGTTATTTTCCTATTGATGAGGAAACCTTGAATTATATGAAGCTAACCAACCGTTCAAAAGAACACATTGCTCTAACAGAAGCCTATGCAAAGCGCAACTGCCTGTGGCATGATGCCAAAACACTGCCTGCTTATACGAAGATTATCGAAATTGATCTGTCAGCTGTTAAGCCTTCCATTGCGGGACCAAAACGTCCTCAGGATTTAATCGAATTAAGCCGGGCAAAAGAAGAATTTGAGGCCAGCCTTGTACGAGAAGCAGGTGTCCGCGGTTTTGGTTTGGATGAAAGGGAGTTAGATAAAACAGCAATTGCTCATTTTGAGGATGAGGATATTGAACTAAAGACGGGACATGTTGCTATTGCTGCCATTACTTCCTGTACCAACACCTCCAATCCCTATGTTCTTATGGCTGCTGGGCTCTTGGCCAAAAAAGCTGTGGAACGTGGACTCAGTGTGTCTAAGTCAGTTAAAACGTCTCTAGCACCAGGTTCTAAAGTTGTCACGGCCTATCTGAAAAAGAGCGGCCTACAGTCCTATCTGGATAAACTGGGTTTCCATTTGGTCGGCTACGGCTGCACAACCTGCATCGGCAATTCAGGCAGCCTACCAGAAGCAGTTGCTAAGGCTGTTCAGGACGAGGACCTACTTGTTAGTGCCGTTCTGTCAGGAAACAGAAATTTTGAAGGCCGGGTCAATCCCTTGGTTAAGGCTAACTTTTTAGCCAGTCCGCCCTTGGTTGTTGCTTATGCTTTGGCCGGCAGCACCGCAATTGATTTGACAAGCGAACCTTTGGGCTACGATAAGGATAATCAGGCGGTCTACCTAGAAGATCTGATGCCTGCCAAGGAAGAAGTCATGGCTTATGTTGACAAGTATGTCACTGCTGAACTTTTTGCCAAAGAGTATGCCCAAGTCTTTTCTGACAGTCAAAAATGGAATCAGATTCAAACCGAAAGTTCAGCTAATTACCAGTGGAACCAAGCATCGACCTATATCCAAAATCCGCCCTATTTTGAGCATTTAAATAATTCAGCTGCAGCAGATTTGACGGACTTGAAAGTGTTGGCTAAATTTGGCGATTCAGTCACTACCGATCACATTTCGCCTGCGGGAAATATTGCCCGTAACAGCCCGGCAGCCCATTATTTAGAAGAAAAAGGCGTTGCTTATGCAGATTACAACTCTTACGGCAGCCGACGCGGTAATCATGAGGTCATGATGAGAGGAACCTTTGCCAATATTCGCATCAAAAATGAACTGGCTAATGGGAAAATCGGCGGCTACACGAAATACAAAGACACTATCCTGCCGGTTTATGAGGCTGCCATGAATTACAAGAAGGAAGGTATTTCCACAATTGTTATTGCAGGAAAAGATTACGGCATGGGCTCTAGCCGCGACTGGGCAGCTAAGGGAGCCAGTCTTTTAGGTGTAAAAGTTGTTCTGGCAGAAAGTTTCGAGCGCATTCACCGTTCTAATTTGGTTATGATGGGAATTTTGCCTTTACAGTTTCTCGAAGGACAGACTGCAGCCGGTCTCCAATTAACAGGATACGAGACTTACACGGTTGTTCTTCCTGAAAAACCTCAGGTACATGATATTGTGACAGTCAGAGCTGTTTCGGACCAAGGAGTAAAGGAATTTCAAGCACTCCTTCGTTTTGATGCAGATGCCGATCTGCAGTATTATGAAAACGGAGGTATTCTTCCTATGGTTGTTCGTAAAAAGTTAAGGGGAGGTTAATCTATGGCAGAAACAAAGGGTTTAAAAGGGACTGTTGCCTGTGAAAGCAGAATCAGTGCGATTGAAGGGGATAAGCTCTCTTATGCAGGTTATGACATTGCTGAGCTGATGGAAAATCAGGTTCAGTTTGAAGAAGTGATTTTCCTGCTTTGGAATCTTCGTTTGCCCAGTCAAACGGAACTTACGCGGTTTGAAAAAAGACTGCGCAGCAATTATGCCATCAGTGATGCTATTGAGCAATGCATTTTGATTCAGTCGCGGCAGCACCTGCATCCCATGAGTGTTTTGCGATCAACAGTCAGTTTACTGGGTGTCTACAATTTAAGAGCTGAAGAACGAACGCCAGAAGCTATTTATGACCAAAGTATTCAGCTGATGGCCAAAATACCAACTATCATTGCGGCTTTTGCAAGGCTGCGTCAGGGACTGTCTCCGATTGCACCCCGAAGCGATCTTGGTTTTGCTGAGAACTTTCTGTACATGCTAAGAGGCTGTATTCCCAATGAACTTAAAAGCTTAGCCATGAATCGAGCCCTTATTTTGCATGCTGAACATGAACTCAATGCCTCAACCTTTGCTGCCAGAGTCTGTGCTTCTACTATGTCCGATATTTATTCTTGTGTGACAGCTGCTATTGGAACGTTGAAAGGCCCTCTCCATGGCGGTGCCAATGAGCGGGTTTTTGAGATGCTGCAGGAAATTCGTAACCGTGGTGATGTAGGGGCTTATCTGCAGGAAAAACTCAATTCTAAGGAAAAAATAATGGGCTTTGGCCATCGTGTTTATCAAAGGCAGGACCCCCGCGAAAAATACCTGCGGGAAATGGCCAGAGAATTAACGCGTGGGACTCAGGAAGACGTCTGGTATCAGCTGTCTAATGAAGTTGAATGCTATATGAAAGAAATAAAAAATCTCATTCCCAATGTTGATTTTTATTCCGCAACCGTTTATCATGTTTTAGGGATTGAGAGTTCCATCTTTACCCTGATTTTTGCCATGAGCCGAATGGCAGGATGGATTGCCCATATTCAGGAGCAGCAAAGGGATAACAAGCTGCTGCGTCCGCGTTCTCACTATGCTGGCAGAAGGAATTTAAACTATATTCCTTTAGAAAGGAGATAAAATGGCAGAAAAAATAAGATTTGAAAAGGGAAGATTACAAGTTCCTGCTAACCCCATTATTCCTTATATTGAAGGAGACGGTGTGGGATGTGACATCTGGAAAAATGCTAAACTTGTTTTTGACAGAGCTGTTGACAAAGCCTATAAAGGAAGAAGACAAATTGAATGGCTGGAAGTTCTGGCCGGGAAAAAGGCTTTTGATCAAAAGGGCGTTTGGCTGCCGGATGCGACTTTGGAGGCAATTAAGAGCCACCTGCTTGCGATAAAGGGTCCTTTGGAAACGCCAGTTGGCGGCGGCATTCGGTCATTAAATGTTACTCTTCGTCAGGAACTGGATCTCTTTGCCTGTGTCAGACCTGTCCGCTATTTCAAGGGTGTTCCCAGTCCGCTTAAAAATCCAGAAAAGACAGACATTACTATTTTTCGTGAAAATACGGAAGATATTTATGCAGGGATTGAATGGGAAGCAGGTACAGCAGAAGTTCAAAAAGTTATCGACTTTTTACAAGACGAAATGCAGGTTCAAAAAATCCGTTTTCCTGAGAGCAGCAGTATTGGGATCAAGCCGATTTCTATTGAAGGCAGCAAACGTCTGATTCGCGCAGCTATTGATTATGCGCTGGATAAAGGGCTGAGTAGGGTTACTTTGGTGCACAAAGGTAATATTCAAAAATTTACAGAAGGCGGTTTTAGAAAGTGGGGCTATGAACTGGCTCAAGAGGAATATGCTGCTGAACTTGCCTCGGGATGCTTGGTTATTGATGACATTATTGCCGATAATTTCCTGCAACAGATTCTTTTAAAGCCTGAGCGCTTTGAAGTGGTTGCCCTGACGAATCTCAATGGGGACTATGCCAGCGATGCCTTAGCAGCACAAGTTGGCGGCATTGGCATGTCACCAGGAGCTAATATCAACTACCAAACCGGTCACGCTATTTTTGAAGCGACCCATGGCACTGCTCCGGATATTGCCGGACAGGATAAGGCCAATCCTTGTTCCTTGCTTCTATCAGGCTGTATGCTTTTTGATTATATAGGCTGGAAAGAAGCGGCTGAGTTGATTGAATCAGCTATTGAAAAAAGCTTTGCGGCTGGTTATTTTACCGCAGATTTGGCAGGTTCTGCGCCTTCTTGTTCAACCAGCGCCTTTGCCAAAGTAGTGGCTGACAATTTGTGAAAAGCGAAATAGTTGGGCAGATGTACATAATTGCAAAGCAATCATGGGTATCTGCTCTGTTTTTATAATCATATCTGATTGTAGGTTTTAGATTTGCTGTTCCTGGTGGGCAGCAAAAATTTTTAAATAAGTCTTAAAAATAAAAATGAAGGACCAAATAGCTTAATCTGGAGCTTTTTTGGAAAGTCTATTCTTGTGTTTGGCATCAATAAGTGAAAGAGGTATAATATTGGCAAGAAAGGCGGCTGTTTATGCCCTATTCACTTCCGGATGTAGTTTTTCTTTTCTTTATTTATTCTTTTATAGGCTGGCTGTGGGAGACGGTTTACTGTTCTATTAAGGACAGGCGGTTTGACTACCGTGGTTTTTTATTTGG
>NZ_BCLE01000035.1 GCF_001431045.1 Streptococcus orisasini | reverse complement strand
CCTTACTGTCCGGTCTATGGTTTTGCAGTAACTACTGTTTTGATTTTTACCAAACCTTTTCAAAATCATCTGCTTGGTCTTTTTTTTGAGCGGCATCGTCATTGCGACAGCTTTCGAGTATTTTGCCGGCTGGTTTTTAGAGACTTTCTTTCACATGAAATTGTGGGATTACAGTCAGGAGTTTGGTAACTTGAAAGGAAGGATTGCTCCTGCGATTTCTCTTTTTTGGGGAGTTGAGATTTTAATTCTGGTTCGCCTGATTCAGCCGAGCGTCATGGCAATTGTGCTTAGAATCCATGCTTGGTGGGCTGCCTTGATTGTCTTTCTAATGCTACTTGATTTTATTTGGACAGTAGCAGATACTGTCCAATTTCATAAGGCTGCCCTTGTTTTAGAAGAACATCTTCGAAAAGAGCGTGAAAACTTAAAAGAATCTGTCAAGCAAGAAGTAGATGATTTAGCGCAGCAAGCAGAGCTGTTTAGCCAGCGTTTGGCAGCATTTCACCTACATCTGAATGACTTTTTGCACGCCAAGAATATTCGGCCTTTTCGTTTTAATCAGCGCCGTCTTTTGAAAAATTACAGCAAGTTTAAAGAAATTGATGCTCCGTTCGTCACTGAGATCCGTAAGCAGGCCGCGTCATTTAAAAACAAGATAAAGAAAAATAGCTTGCTAGAATTGAGTAAGAAAAATTTAGAATCCATTTCAATACATTAGAGGTAGCGGTTATCGTGACATTTGTCACCACTTTGGTTTCTTTCTTAATGGTGAGTCAGGCAAAATTCTTTCAAAAAAGCAGTGCAGATTCTTTTCTTAAGAGCTCTGATGGCAAGTAGTAACCCCTGCTAAAAAGTTCTGTAAATTATTGAAAATGATTTGCATTATTCTTCCAATTTGTAACTTTAGTTCTTGAAAATCGAATTTCAATATGCTATAATCTAGAATTGTAAGGGTTATCATTAGGATAATTCAAAAAAACACATATTAAAAGGAGAACCATACTATGGCTTCAAAAGATTTTCACATTGTTGCAGAAACAGGAATTCACGCACGCCCAGCTACTTTGCTTGTGCAAACAGCAAGTAAATTCGCTTCAGATATTACACTTGATTACAAAGGAAAAGCTGTAAACCTCAAATCAATCATGGGCGTTATGAGCCTTGGTGTTGGTCAAGGTGCAGATGTTACAATCACTGCTGAAGGTGCAGATGCAGACGATGCAATTGCAGCTATTGATGAAACAATGACTAAAGAAGGATTGGCATAAAGATATGACAGAAATGCTTAAAGGAATTGCAGCATCTGACGGTGTTGCCGTTGCTAAGGCATATCTACTTGTCCAGCCGGATTTGTCCTTTGAGACAGTTTCTGTCGACGATACAAAGGCAGAAGAAGCTCGTTTGGATGCAGCTCTAGAAGCTTCTCAAAACGAGCTTTCTCTTATCCGCGCAAAGGCAGTAGATACCCTTGGTGAAGAAGCCGCAGCTGTATTTGACGCTCATTTGATGGTTCTTGCAGATCCGGAAATGATTGGTCAAATCAAAGAAACTATCCGTGCAAAACAAGTTAACGCTGAAAGTGCTCTTAAAGAAGTGACAGACATGTTTGTTACCTTGTTTGAAAACATGGAAGATAATCCTTATATGCAGGAACGTGCGGCAGACATTCGTGACGTTGCTAAGCGGGTTTTGGCTCATCTTTTGGGAGTTGAGCTGCCAAATCCGGCAACTATCAGTGAAGAATCAATTGTGATTGCACATGACTTGACTCCGTCTGACACTGCTCAGCTGGATGCTAATTTTGTTAAAGCTTTCGTAACTAATATTGGCGGCCGTACCAGCCACTCAGCTATTATGGCAAGAACACTTGAAATTGCTGCTGTGCTTGGTACAAATGACATCACTGAACGTGTTAAAAACGGAGATACTGTTGCTGTCAACGGTATCACTGGTCAGGTTATTATCAATCCAACTGATGAACAAATTGCAGAATTTAAAGCAGCTGGCGAAGCTTATGCTAAACAAAAGGCTGAATGGGCTCTACTTAAAGATGCTGAAACAGTAACTGCTGATGGTAAACATTTTGAATTAGCTGCTAATATCGGTACTCCTAAAGATGTTGAAGGAGTTAACAACAACGGTGCTGAAGCCGTAGGTCTCTATCGTACAGAGTTCCTTTACATGGATTCTCAAGACTTCCCAACAGAAGATGAACAGTATGAAGCTTATAAAGCTGTTCTTGAAGGGATGAACGGTAAACCAGTTGTCGTTCGTACTATGGATATTGGCGGAGATAAGGAACTGCCTTATTTCGATTTACCAAAAGAAATGAATCCTTTCCTTGGATTCCGTGCGCTTCGTATTTCTATTTCAGAAACAGGCAATCAAATGTTCCGTACACAGTTGCGCGCTCTTCTTCGTGCATCAGTGCATGGTCAATTGCGCATCATGTTCCCAATGGTGGCTCTTTTGACAGAATTCCGCAAAGCCAAAGGTATTCTTGAAGAAGAAAAAGCTAAATTGCTTGCTGAGGGTGTTGAAGTTGCTGATAACATTGAAGTTGGTATCATGATTGAAATTCCAGCAGCAGCTATGCTGGCTGATCAATTTGCCAAAGAAGTTGATTTCTTCTCTATCGGTACAAACGACCTCATCCAATACACTATGGCAGCTGACCGTATGAACGAACAAGTTTCATACCTTTATCAGCCATATAACCCATCTATCCTTCGCCTGGTTGACCGTGTTGTTAAAGCGGCACATGCTGAAGGCAAATGGGCTGGTATGTGCGGTGAAATGGCTGGTGACCAAACTGCTGTTCCATTGCTTGTGGGTATCGGACTTGATGAGTTCTCAATGAGTGCCACTTCAGTTCTGCGCACCCGCAGTCTCATGAAGAGACTTGACACCAAGAAGATGGAAGAACTTGCACAGCGCGCTCTTACAGAATGTGCTACTATGGAAGAAGTTCTTGAACTTGAAAAAGAATATATTGATTTTGATTAATCAAGACAAAAGATCGGGAAATATAATTTCCGGTCTTTTTTGCTTCTTAGTCAATAAGTTTCTAGGTAGATAAGGGGGAAGGACAGTTTTGTCTTAATTTTCTGAATTTTATCGTAACAAAAGATTGAAAAAAATCAAAAAAATGATAAAATAAGGATATTATAGTAAAAAGGAGATATACTTTGACAAAACAATACAAGAATTATGTCAACGGTGAGTGGAAACTCTCCCAAGATGAGATTAAAATTTACGCTCCTGCTTCGGGTGAAGAACTTGGTTCTGTTCCTGCTATGAGCACTGATGAAGTAGACTATGTCTATGCTTCAGCTAAGGCTGCCTTCCCAGCTTGGCGTGCACTTTCTTATGTGGAGCGTGCTAACTATATCCGCAAAGCGGCTGATATTTTGCAAAGCAAAGCAGAAGCAATCGGTTCTGTCCTTTCCAAAGAAATTGCTAAAGGACTTAAATCATCTGTAGGTGAAGTTACACGTACAGTAGAAATCATGGAATTTGCGGCTGCTGAAGGAGTTCGTACACAAGGTGAAGTTCTTGAAGGCGGAAGTTTTGAAGCTGCCAGCAAGAGAAAAATTGCTGTGGTTCGCCGTGAGCCAGTGGGTCTTGTTTTAGCAATTTCACCTTTTAACTATCCAGTGAATCTTGCCGGCTCAAAAATTGCTCCGGCGCTGATCACAGGAAATGTTGTTGCCTTTAAACCACCAACGCAAGGTTCTATTTCAGGCCTTCTGTTGGCAGAAGCCTTTGCAGAAGCCGGACTTCCAGCTGGTGTCTTTAATACTATTACCGGCCGTGGTTCTGTTATCGGTGATTACATTGTTGAGCATAAAGCTGTTGATTTTATCAACTTTACGGGTTCAACACCGGTTGGTGAAAATATCGGCCGTTTGGCAGGTATGCGTCCAATTATGCTTGAACTTGGCGGTAAGGATGCAGCAATCGTGCTTGAAGACGCAGATCTCGAACTGACAGCTAAAAATATCGTTGATGGTGCTTTTGGCTACTCAGGCCAACGTTGTACAGCTGTTAAGCGTGTGCTTGTGATGGACAGTATTGCAGATAAATTGGCTGAGCTTATTGTTGAACGGGTTTCTAATTTAACTATCGGTTTACCGGAAGATAATACTGATATCACGCCATTGATTGATACAAAGGCTGCTGATTATGTGGAAGGTCTTATCCTTGATGCCAAAGAACAAGGAGCAACAGCTCTTACAGATATTAAGCGTGAGGGTAATACAATCTATCCAACAGTCTTTGACCATGTCACTACAGATATGCGTTTGGCTTGGGAAGAGCCATTTGGTCCAGTACTGCCGATTATTCGTGTCCATTCAGCTGAAGAAGCTGTTCACATTGCTAATCAATCTGAATTTGGTTTGCAAAGTGCTGTTTTCACCAATGATTATCCATTGGCTTTCAAAATTGCAGAACAGCTTGAAGTCGGTACGGTTCATATCAATAATAAGACGCAGCGCGGTACAGATAACTTCCCATTCTTGGGTGCTAAAAAATCAGGTGTCAATACCCAAGGCGTTAAGTACTCTATCGAAGCTATGACTAGAATTAAATCAGTTGTATTTGATATCAAATAGATACTTATGAAACTCAGTTTTTGCTGAGTTTCATTTAATTTTCAAAAAAATGATAACGTTTACATATAAATGTGGTATAATAGTAAAGGATAATATTTTGAGGAGGAATAGTAATGGTCACACGACAACATTTTTCAGAAGAATCCATGCGTAAAAATAATCCTTATTTTTCAGCATTAAAGACAACTATCGAAACTGCTTTTTATGAAAATCATGTAGTTTCTCTAAAAGGTTTGGCAGAGGCTTACCGCTTAGCTGCTAAAGCTCCTAACACCATCGTTTTAGATACGCCTGTTGCTCACGCCGAAGATTTGGGTCTGCCACGGGATGCTAAAATCTTGTTGGAAAATTCAGGAGGTATTGTTGGCCGGACTGCTAAAGCTCGTCGGATTTTTGGACGTGATAGTGCAGAAGATGCTAAAATTTTGCAAATTGTGCGTGAAGCGATTTTCCAAGCTAGACACCGCACTTTTTATCGGGCAGATACCATCGTAGGTCTTGATGAAGCTTTCATGCTCCGTGCTCATTTGATGGTTCCGCAGGATGATATTAATAATCTTTATTCATGGCTGACAAACTTTCAAATGCTAAACGATACCTACCGTGCGCGTTTGAAAAACTCCAAACGCTATGAAGAAACGGATATTTATATCTTCTCAGATCCGGAATGGAGCCATCCAGACTATCCGGATGGATTGGTTTACTTTGACACCAACCACAACTGTGCAGCTATTTTGGGTCTTCACTATTTTGGTGAATTGAAGAAAGCTACGCTGACCTTGGCTTGGGGTACTGCTAATCGGAACAAGTTTGTTGCCTGCCACGGCGGTCTGAAAATTTTTGAAAAAGAAGGACTGAAACCGCATGTAGCTTCATTCTTTGGCCTGTCTGGCTCTGGTAAATCAACATTGACGCATGCAAAGCATGATGGTAAATACAATATTAATGTGCTGCATGACGATGCTTTTGTCATTTCAGAAGAGGATGGCTCAACAATCGCTCTCGAACCATCTTATTTTGATAAGACCAGTGATTATCCGGCAGGACACAGAGAACAAAAATATTTTGTAACCGTTCAAAACTGCGGTGCTGCTTTAGATAAGGAAGGCCATCTTCGTCTGGTAACAGAAGACGTCCGCAATGGTAATGGTCGGACAATCAAATCGCGTTTCTCAACACCAAACCGTGTTGACCGCATTAATGATCCTATCCAATCGATCTTTTGGATTATGAAGGATGACTCTCTGCCACCGCTCATCAGAATTACTGACCCTGTCATGGCTTCAACGATGGGCTGTACTCTGATTACGACACGTTCAACGGCTGAAAATACTTCAGACAGTCTGGATACCTTGATTATCGAACCTTATGCCAACCCATTCCGTGTTTATCCGCTAGTGGAAGATTATCTGAAATTCCAGCATCTGTTTGAATCAGGCGTTCAGTGTTATATTATCAATACAGGTTCTTACTTAGGTCAAAAAATTCCTAAAGAAACTTCTTTAGGCGTGATTGAACAGGTTGTAGATGGTACGGCAGAATTTAAGCCATTCGGTGCTGTCAAAGGCTTTGAATATCTGGCTTCGTCTGACTACAAAGTTCCTAATTTTGATCAGGCTTATGTCAAAATTATTCGTCAGCGGATGAAAGTACGCCTACAGTATTTGGAATCATTCAATCAAAAGAATCCAAAATCTGCCTTACCTGCAGAAGCTATCTCTCATTTGCAGGATGTCATTGATAATTTGAGTTAAGCATTTTTCGGTGAATGAATGCACAGAAATAATAAGAATGTGGGACAAGCGGCAACGGCCGCTTGTTTCTTTTTAAGGTTTATCCGCTAAGTAAAGGCTGCAACCAGAATCGCCGGTCGATTCAATTTTCAATCACTGTATAAAAGAGAAGAATTGGCCAAACAACCATCGTGATTGTTTGGCCAATTCTCCTTACATGTATGATTATTATCTGCTTTATTTCACCTGCAAGATTTGATTTTTTAAGAAAATTTCTGAAACATCGGCAAATTTTTTCAATTTTTTCAGTTCTTCCTTATGACTGACAAAGGTGATAACTACACCTGTTTTTCCCATGCGACCTGTGCGTCCGGCACGGTGGGTATAGGATTCTTCGTCACGTGCCAGATCAAAATTAATAACATACTTTAGATCATCAATATCAATGCCGCGTGCAACTAGGTCAGTTGCTAAAAGCAAGGACAGTTCGTGCTCTTTAAATTTTTCAAGAATGACCTTGCGGAATTTTACATTGATGTCACTGGCCAGTGAGACAGCAGGGACATTTCTGTATTGCAGGCGTTCTTCGCTGGCTCCCAGATCAGATAGGTTGTTGAAAAAGACCAGTGCACGAAAATCAGGAATATTAGACAGCTTACGCAGGAGTTCTGCGCGCTCCCGTTTGTCAACAGTGATGTAATAGTGAGAAATGCTGTCCAATTTTTGATCGGATAGATCAACTGTAAGGGTGCCTTCTGCCAGAACTTCTTGATTGAGCTTGTTGGTAGCGCTCATGTAAATCATTTGGTGACTGCGTGGGACACGATTGATAATTTGTTTCACAAACTGGTATTGAGAATCCTTTAAAAGAGCATCAAATTCATCAAGAATGATGGTATTGACAGCCATCATTTTGATTTTTTTTAGTCTGACTAATTCAAAAATACGGCCAGGGGTTCCGATAAGAATCTCAGGCCCTTTTTTCAAACGCTCAATTTGCCGTTTCTGGCTGGAACCAGACAGAAAAAGCTGGGCAGTTAAGCCAAGAGGCTCAGCCCATGTTTTGCTAGTATCAAAGATTTGTCCTGCTAATTCGCTGTTGGGTGCTAAAATCAGCAGCTGCTGTGCTTTTTTTGCCTGAAGATTTAACAGACTAGGCCAAAGGTAAGCTAGTGTTTTTCCGGTTCCTGTAGGGCTGATGCCCAGAAAGTTTTGGCCATTTTTAATGGGCTCAAAGGCTTCCTCTTGAATCTGGGTAAAGTCTGTAAAATGGAGTTGCTGGAGTTTATCCTGCCAGCTTGTTGGAAAGTGTGTTTTCATTATTTGTCCGCCTCAAATACAATACCTGCGCTCTGGCGCATTTGGTAAAGAATCTGACTGGCAGATTTAGCATCTTCCAGCCAAGTTTGGTAAAGTGTTTCATCTGGATTAGTCATCATTTGGGCAAAATGGCTGGCTTCTTCCAGCATCAAATGATCAATCTCAGGAAGAGCTAGTTTTTCGCGGCTGCCATCGTGTTTTTGGAAAATAGCAGAGCTGATGCCTTGAATATGATTGAGCCGTAGAGTACCTTCTGCTGTATAGATTTCAGCATATTCCAAGGTGTTATAATTTTTTCCAGCTCTAATGGAAACATGGAAATTAGGATAAATCAGATTGCCATTGCCGTTTAAATCAACCGTGTTTTCCAGCTGGGTCGCAGTATAGTTGACACTCTTTGGTTTGCCGAACAGTTTCAAGGCAGCATAGATAGGGTAAATTCCCAAGTCAACAAGAGCACCGCCTGAAAATTTGGCTGAAAAGACATTGGGCGTTTTCCCATCAAGCAGATCCTTCATTCTGGAAGAGTATTTAGCATAGGAAAAATCTGCACCAATGACCTGTTTATGAGCCAGAAAACTTTTAATAATTTCTAAAGATTCTTCGTGATAATTTCTGGCCGCTTCAAAGAAAAAGCGCTGTTTGTCAGCTGCTAGCTGAATAATATCAGCTAATTCTTCCGGTCTTGAAAAGGCTGGCTTTTCAACGATAATATGTTTACCGGCTTCCAAGGCTGCTTTGGCGTGTTCAAAGTGGAGAGCATTTGGGCTGGCAATATAAAGGACATCAAAATCGTGTTTGAAAAAGTCAGCCATATTCTCATAACAGGAAACATCATGATAGCGGGCAGAAAAGTTTTGAGCTGTTTCCAGCCTGCGTGAGTAAACAGCAGTCAGCTGATAATTTTGCGACAGCTCAGCTGCTTCGATAAACTGATGGGAAATGAATCCAGTTCCAATAATACCAAGTTTAAGCATAGGATTGCCTCCAGCTCTGTAAATTTTTATTTCATTATATCATGATTTGGTGTAAAATAGATAGGAAAGATTATTCAAGAGAAGCAAAAGAAAGGAATGAAAAAGGACAAAATCTCATTGGTGATGGTCTGATGCAGCGGGCAAACGGCTTAGTGCTGTTTGCTGGGCTTTTCTAGACTGTTGCTGTTGAAATTGAGCTGTTTTAGCGTCCTTCTTGTTTGTTATGCGAAAGAAACCGATTATTATTGGTGTCACAGGTGGTTCTGGCGGTGGAAAGACCAGTGTTTCACGGGAAATTTTATCCCATTTTCCCAGTGCTAAGATTGCTATGATTGAACACGATTCTTATTATAAGGATCAAAGTCATCTGACCTTTGAAGAGCGTGTTACGACCAATTACGACCATCCTCTGGCTTTTGATACGGATTTGATGATTGAACACATCAAAGAGCTGCAGGCAGGGCGTCCGGTGGATATTCCTATTTACGATTATACTCAGCACACGCGCAGTGATAAAACTTATCGGCAGGAGCCGCAGGATGTTTTCATTGTTGAGGGGATTTTGGTTCTGGAAGATGAGCGCCTGCGCGATCTGATGGATATCAAACTTTTTGTGGACACTGATGATGATATTCGCATTATCCGGCGTATCAAACGCGATATGGAAGAGCGCGGCAGAAGTCTGGACAGTATTATTGAGCAGTATATAGAGGTCGTAAAACCCATGTACCATCAGTTCATCGAGCCGACCAAGCGCTACGCTGATATTGTTATCCCGGAAGGCGTATCCAATGTCGTAGCTATTGATCTGATCAATACCAAAATTGCCAGTATTCTAAAGGATTCTTATTAAAAGCACAAGGGGCAGTTTTTCGAGGAAGGAACTTAATGACCAGCTGTCTCAAGTAGCCATAAAATCGTTTTGAATTTTTTCCATATTGTCTGGCTAATTTCATTTTGGAACTTTCCCTTGAAAAGTCATTATTTGATTTTTCAGAAAATTCCTTAATTTATATTGACAATCATTCTAAAAAAAGGTATGATATTAACAAGTTACATCTGAAAGGAAAAAAGTCAAATGTTTACACGAAATGACGCTTTGTTGTTGAGGTGTGAGGGCTAGTGCAAAAGCATTAGTCCTGTTTGGCTTACCAAGCGGGATAAAAAAACATCTCGCTTGGGTTTTCCGAGTGAGATGTTTTTTTATTTTAATTTTCCAAATTAGAAGGTGGTATCTTATGCATAAGGTTGAATTTCTTGACACGACCCTGCGCGATGGGGAACAAACGCCTGGCGTTAATTTTTCGGTAAAAGAAAAGGTTGCTATTGCTAAACAGCTGGAAAAATGGGGTGTTTCTTCCATTGAAGCAGGCTTTCCGGCAGCCAGTCCAGATTCATTTGAAGCCGTTAAGCAAATTGCAGCAGCAATGACAAGGACAGCAGTATCTGGTTTGGCTCGTTCAGTTAAATCTGATATTGATGCCTGCTACGAAGCGCTCAAGGATGCCAAATTTCCTCAGTGTCATGTCTTTATTGCAACCAGCCCTATTCACCGTGAATTTAAGCTCAAAAAATCCAAGGAAGAAATTTTAGAGGCGATTAAAGAACATGTAACCTATGCTCGCTCTAAATTTGATGTTGTAGAATTTTCACCGGAAGATGCAACACGGACAGAGCTTGATTTCCTGCTTGAAGTGGTTCAAACGGCTGTGGATGCAGGAGCGACTTACATTAATATTCCTGATACTGTCGGCTTTACAACACCAGCAGAATTTGGTCATATTTTTGGATACTTGATTGAAAATGTTACATCTGACCGCGAAATTATCTTTAGTCCTCACTGCCATGATGATCTGGGTATGGCTACAGCTAATACTTTGGCAGCCATCAAAGCAGGTGCCGGGCGTATTGAGGGAACTGTTAACGGCATTGGCGAACGTGCCGGAAATGTAGCTCTTGAAGAGGTAGCAGTAGCACTCAACATTCGTGAAGATTATTATGAAGCTACTTCAGATATTGTGCTCAATGAAACGGTTAACACTTCTGAATTAGTATCACGTTTTTCAGGTATTCCTATTCCTAAAAATAAGGCTGTTGTCGGTGGCAATGCCTTCTCACATGAGTCTGGCATTCATCAGGACGGTGTTCTTAAGAATCCTCTAACTTACGAAATTATCACGCCTGAATTGGTCGGTGTTAAGAAAAATTCACTGCCGCTTGGAAAATTATCTGGCCGCCATGCTTTCGTTGAAAAATTAAAAGAGCTGGCTCTGGACTTTGAAGAGTCTGAAATCGCGGCTCTTTTTGCCAAATTTAAATCCTTGGCTGATAAAAAACACGATATCACTGATGCCGATATCAGAGCCTTGGTAGCAGGAACCAGCGTTGAAAATCCTGAAGGCTTCCACTTCAAGGATTTGAGGTTGACTTCAAATGAAGATGATACCATCACAGCACAGGTTATCATGATTAATGGAGATGAGGAAGAAGTCGAAATTATTGCTAATGGTAAGGGTTCTGTTGAAGCGATCTTCAATGCCATTGACAAATTCTTCAATCAAACAGTTAAGCTGGACAGTTACAATATCGAGGCTGTTACAGACGGTATCGATGCTCAGGCACGTGTTCTGGTTTCCGTCGAAAATGTTGATACGGATACAATTTTCAATGCTTCTGGTCTTGACTTCGATGTCCTGAAGGCCAGTGCCATTGCCTATATTAATGCCAATACTTTCGTTCAAAAGGAAAACGCTGGTGAAATTGGTCATAGAGTTTCAGAACGTGATTACCCAAGTAACAACTAGGAGAAGTTTGAAAGAATGAAAAAAATTGTAACACTGGCAGGAGACGGAATCGGTCCAGAAATTATGGCGGCAGGTCTAGAAGTTCTCGACGCTGTTGCTCAAAAGATTGGTTTTGATTATGAAACGACAGCTAAGGCTTTCGGCGGTGCAGGAATTGATGAAGCTGGTCATCCACTGCCCGAGGACACCTTGGATGCTGCAAAATCCGCAGATGCTATTTTGCTGGCAGCTATTGGCAGTCCTCAGTATGATAAGGCGCCTGTTCGTCCCGAACAAGGTCTCTTGGCTATTCGTAAGGAACTTAACCTTTTTGCCAATATCCGTCCCGTACGCATCTTTGATGCCCTCAAACATTTGTCACCTTTGAAATCTGAGCGTATTGCAGATGTTGACTTTGTGGTTGTGCGTGAGTTGACTGGCGGTATCTATTTTGGAGAACATACTTTGAATGACGATTCAGCCCGCGATGTCAATGATTATTCTGCTGATGAAATTCGCCGTATTATGCGCAAGGCCTTTGAAATTGCGCGTGGACGCGGTAAGAAAGTAACCAGCATTGACAAGCAAAATGTCTTGGCAACGTCAAAACTCTGGCGTAAAGTAGCAGATGAAGTAGCCGAAGAATATCCAGATGTCACTTTGGAACATCAGTTGGTGGACAGCGCAGCCATGATTATGATTACTAATCCAGCGCGCTTTGATGTGGTTGTGACTGAAAATCTTTTCGGTGATATCCTGTCAGATGAGTCTTCTGTTCTGCCTGGTACGCTTGGTGTTATGCCATCTGCCAGCCACTCTGAAGGCGGTCCAAGTCTTTATGAACCGATTCATGGCTCAGCTCCAGACATTGCTGGGCAAGGAATTGCCAATCCGATTTCCATGATTTTGTCGGTTGCCATGATGCTGCGTGATTCTTTTGGAGAAATTACTGGCGCTGAAATGATTGAAAATGCTGTTGATAAGACGCTGACGCAGGGTGTTCTAACACGCGACTTGGGCGGCTCAGCTAATACCGCTGAAATGACAGCAGCCATTATTGCTAATCTATGAGCATTAAAACAGTCATTTATTTGGCTTTGCTTGTTTGGAATTTATCAGTTTTGATTACTTACGGTATAGACAAAAGCAAGGCCAAGCGCGGTGCTTGGAGAATTCCAGAGAAAATCTTGTTGCTGGAAAGCTTCTTCTTAGGTGGGTTTGGAGCTCTCTTGGCAGGGCAACTTTTTCACCATAAAACCAGAAAATGGTATTTTCACTTGGTTTGGTACTTGGGAGTTGTTATTGCTTGCAGCGTGATTTATTTAGTTTGGAGAATGTAATATGAGTGGAAAATCAATATTTGATAAAGTGTGGGAGCGCCACGTTATTACAGGGCATGAAGGTGAGCCACAGCTCATGTATGTGGATCAGCATTATATTCATGAAGTAACTAGCCCTCAGGCCTTTGATGGTTTACGTGAGTCTGGCCGTCAAGTACGTCGGCCAGACTTGACCTTCGGTACTTTTGATCATAATGTTCCAACGGTTAATATCTACGATATTCGTGATGTTATTTCTAAGGCTCAGATGGACGCTTTAGCTCGAAATGTTAAAGAATTCGGAGTAGCTCATGCTTCTCACGGATCTGAAAATCAAGGAATTGTGCATATGGTTGGCCCTGAAACAGGTCGAACACAGCCAGGGAAATTTATTGTCTGCGGCGACAGCCATACGGCCACTCACGGCGCTTTTGGAGCTATCGGTTTTGGTATCGGAACGACAGAAGTGGAGCATGTTTTTGCAACTCAGACTATCTGGCAAGTAAAGCCTAAGAAACTCTTGGTACGCTTTATCGGAAAGCCGCAAAAGGGTGTTTATTCAAAAGATTATGTCCTAGCCCTCATTGCCCAATATGGAGTATCTGTTGGTGTTGGTCATGTCGTTGAGTATGTTGGAGAAGCCGTAGAAGCTTTGAGCATGGAAGAGCGTATGACTATCTGCAATATGTCTATTGAATTTGGCTCTAAAATGGGAATCATGAACCCAGATCAAACCACTTTTGATTATGTCAAAGGCCGCCCAGAAGCGCCTCAAGGCGAAGATTTTGAAGCGGCGGTAGCGGATTGGAAGACCTTGGTGTCAGATCCTGATGCTGAGTATGACAAGATTATTGAGATAGATGTCTCAGACCTTGCTCCTATGGTAACCTGGGGAACCAATCCATCCATGGGTGTGGCTTATGATAAACCTTTCCCAGAAATCCGTGACATGAATGATGAGCGTGCCTATAACTATATGGATCTTAAGCCTGGTGAAAAAGTTGAAGATATTGAAATTGGTTATGTTTTCTTAGGATCTTGTACCAATGCACGGCTCAGCGATCTCAAGGTAGCAGCAGCTTTTGTTAAGGGGAAACATATTGCTCCGAACCTGACAGCTATTGTTGTTCCAGGATCAAGGCCGGTTAAGCGAGCAGCAGAAGCTTTGGGATTGGATAAAATTTTTATGGATGCTGGTTTTGAATGGCGCGATCCAGGTTGCTCTATGTGTTTGGGAATGAACCCTGATAAGGTTCCGCCTGGTGTTCATGCGGCTTCTACAAGCAATCGTAACTTTGAGGATCGCCAAGGCGTCGGAGCCAGAACTCATCTCTGCAGTCCGGCTATGGCTGCGGCTGCAGCAATCGCTGGTCATTTCGTTGATGTCCGTCAATTACCTGAAGCACAGTAAACATAGACGAGAATAGTAACTTATGGAAAAATTTACAGTATATACAGGAACAACAGTTCCTTTAATGAACGACAATATTGATACGGATCAAATCCTGCCCAAACAGTTTCTTAAGCTGATTGATAAGAAAGGATTTGGCAAGTACCTGATGTACGAGTGGCGCTATCTTGACGATGATTATACAGAAAACCCTGATTTTGTCTTTAACACAGCCCCTTATCGCAAGGCAACTATTTTGATTACAGGTGATAACTTTGGTGCTGGATCATCGCGTGAACACGCAGCCTGGGCCTTGGCGGACTATGGTTTTAAGGTTATCATTGCAGGCTCATTTGGAGATATTCACTATAATAATGATCTCAATAATGGAATTTTACCGATTGTCCAACCCTCGGAAGTCCGACAGAAGCTAGCAGCTCTTGATCCAAGGGATGAAATAACGGTTGACCTCTATGAGCAAAAGATCATCTCACCGGTTGGTGAGTTTGGCTTTGAAATTGATGGGGATTGGAAGCATAAACTCTTGAATGGCCTGGATGATATCGGCATCACTCTTCAGTATGAAGACTTAATTGCTGAGTATGAAAAAAATCGTCCAAGTTATTGGCAAAAGTAAAATTTGCTTGAGTTTGAAAATTCAGAAAATTACTTGAAAAACTGCTTATTTCATGCTAAAATAAGCAGGTCAACAATTGATTAGATGGAGAAATTATTTTATGACTAAACACGTTCAATGGGATGGAAAACTTAATCAAGAAGGGCTTGAAATTCTTAAAGGTGATGGTGGCTGTATCGTCACTCCGACCAAGGTTGGCTACATCATTATGACCAGTGATAAGGCTGGTTTGGAGCGCAAGTTTGAAGCTAAGAACCGTAACCGTAATAAGCCAGGGGTTGTCCTTTGCGGCAGCATGGACGAGCTTCGTGCCCTCGCTCAGCTGACACCAGAAATTGAAGCTTTCTATCAAAAACATTGGGATGAAGATATCCTTCTTGGCTGTATCCTTCCATGGCGAGAAGATGCTTACGCTAAGCTCCAAGCCTTTGGTGATGGGCGTGAAGAGTTAATGACTGATGGCCGTAAAACTTCATGTTTCGTTATTAAGTTTGGTGTTGCCGGTGAGCAAATTGCCAAAGAAATGTGGGAAAAAGAAGGTAAGATGGTTTACGCCTCATCTGCTAACCCATCAGGTAAGGGTAACCGTGGTAAAGTTGAAGGAATTGGTGAGCGGATCGAGTCTGCAGTGGACCTTGTTATTGAAGCTGATGATTATGTAGCGTCTATCCAACCTGATAAGACGATTGAAACACGCTATGAACAAGGTGTCATGGTTTCTATGGTTGATAAAGACGGAAAACTTATTCCTGAACAAGGTGAAGGCAGCCGCTCAATCGACAACTGTCCAGTTGTCATCCGCAAAGGATTAGACATTGACAAGATTATGATGAACCTCTCAGATGTCTTCAATTCATGGAATTACCGTCAGGGTGAATATTATTAAGATCAAAAAATAGCTATCACAGTGTCTGATTACTCCCAACATAGTGGATAATGAAAAACAAAAATTTTACTAGAAACTATGAGGGGAGTTTTTTTATGACGACACAAAGCAGAACACTCGAAAATTGTTAAAGCATATGAAAGCTTAAAATTGTCCTTATGGAAAGCGTATGAGCATGATCGTGATGCCTACACGGATGCTAAAGCGGACTTTATTAGAAAATGCACGCAGCAAGCCAAGAAAGACTATAAGGAGAGCTACTGATGCTAAAAATGATTCTTATTCTTTTTGTTTTAGCAGTAGTAATTTATATTCTAATTAAGTATCTCATTAACCAATCTAAACATCCGTCGGGTTTTATTGGTAGAATCATGATGAGGATTTGGAATAAAGCATACTTACCGATGGCACAATGGGCTTTGTCTGTGCTTCCTAAAAAATCTTATGAGAATATTTTGGATATTGGGATTGGCAATGGAGCGTCGACTGCCTACCTTGGCCAACTTTTTCCAAATAGCCAAGTCAGGGGTCTGGACATTTCTACGGAGGCTATTTCTCAAGCTCAGCAGCGTTACCAGCAAGAAAATATTACTTTTGAGGTCATGGATGTCAGTCAGCTGGCTTATCCTGATAATTCCTTTGATCTTGTCTGTGCCTTTCAGACGCATTTTCATTGGCCAGATTTGGAGCAGGCAATGCTTGAAATCAAGCGCGTGCTGACAAATGATGGGCTCTTCATCATAGCTTGCGAGCAAAGCAAAATCAATTATTATTTGTCAGATTTGAAAGAAAGAGACGCTTTTGCCAATTATTTGAATAAAATAGGCCTGCGTTTGCTGGATTCTCAAAGACAGGCAGTCTGGGTTTACTATATGGTTGTCAAACAGTAGGTGCTAGTAGAAGAAGGGAGATAATTCATGAAGACATTATTCCTATGCTCTTATTTTGCAAAAGTGCAGCCTTTATTTGCAGATTTTGTCGTTCAGCACAAACTGGAAAAGAAAGTGCTTTTCATTCCCACGGCTGGAAATGTAGAAGAGTACACGGATTATATTGATGAAGGCAAGGCAGTTTTTGCAGATTTGCAATTTGACATTGACCTGCTGGATATAGCAGAAGCAACAGAGGCTGAGGTGCGGGAAAAGATTGCACAAACGCCCTGTCTTTATATTTCAGGTGGTAATACCTTTTATCTCTTGCAGGAATTAAAAAGAAAGAATTTACTGCCTCTGATTCGTGAACGAATTGACCGAGGGCTGGTTTATATCAGCGAATCAGCTGGTGCCATCATTGCTTCAAAAGATATTTTCTACAGTCATATCATGGATGATAAGGAGCTGGCACCTGATTTGACGGATTATGCTGCCTTGGGTCTAGTTGATTTTTCTGTTTTGCCGCATTGGGGTGAATTTCCTTTTGAAGAGGTCAGCAAGCAGACGGCAGAAATTTACGGCGGACAGTTAAACCTTCTTAAGTTGACCAACAGTCAAGTTGTGCTGGTGAAAAATGGGCAATATAGGATTGAAACTGCTGACTAAACGTGTTTTTTAATATAAATCAGGATTGGAGAAAAAGGCCAATCCTCTTTTTGTAGTTGTTTAAGCAGTTAAGACATCCTCAAAAGTTCATCTTCTGCTGGCTTTAACCTTACAGGACAGCTAGTGAAAAATGATTTCTTTTATCTAATCAAAGTTTTCTTAGTATTCGCCCTCAAAGCTGTTTTTTGTTATAATAGTTTTATGCAAAATCAAGAAAAACTTTCAAATTATCAAATTCTTTTAGCACAGGCAGAGGCTATGTTTGACAAAGAAAATAATGCACTTGCTAATTTGTCTAATGCTTCGGCTATGCTCAACATGGCTTTACCTCAGTCGGTTTTTACCGGTTTTTATCTGTTTGATGGGACTGAGCTGATTTTGGGGCCTTTTCAGGGTAACGTTTCCTGTGTCCGAATTGCTCTGGGTAAAGGCGTCTGTGGGGAATCTGCTCAGAAAAAGCAAACCCTGATTGTGGAAGATGTGAGCAGGCATGCTAATTACATTTCCTGTGATGCTGCTGCGAAATCTGAGATTGTAGTGCCTATGTATCAAGGAGAGCGTCTGCTTGGTGTGCTGGATTTAGACTCATCCTTGGTAGGAGACTACAATACTGTTGATCAAGAGTATCTGGAGAAGTTTGTGGCTGTTTTAGTAGAGAAAACCAAGTGGGATTTTGGAATGTTTGGAGTGACTAACTGATGTATCAAGCGCTTTATCGGAAATACCGAAGCCAAACCTTTGATGAAATGGTCGGTCAGGAAGTTGTTGCAACCACCTTAAAACAAGCGGTTGCTTCAGGCAAGATTAGCCATGCTTATCTTTTTTCAGGACCGCGCGGAACGGGAAAGACCAGTGCTGCCAAGATTTTTGCCAAAGCTATGAATTGTCCTAATCAAGTAAATGGTGAACCTTGCAATCACTGTGATATTTGCCGCGACATCACCAATGGCAGTCTTGAGGATGTCATCGAAATTGATGCGGCTTCAAACAACGGTGTGGACGAAATCCGGGAAATCCGCGATAAGTCAACCTATGCGCCTAGCCGAGCCACTTACAAAGTTTATATTATTGATGAAGTGCATATGCTTTCAACTGGAGCTTTCAATGCACTTTTGAAGACCTTGGAAGAGCCGACAGAGAATGTCGTGTTTATTCTGGCGACTACGGAATTGCACAAGATTCCTGCCACTATTTTGTCACGGGTACAGCGTTTTGAATTTAAGACCATTAAAACCAAGGCCATCCGAAACCATCTGGCAGAAATCCTTCAAAAAGAAGAAGTTACCTTTGATGAGGAGGCTCTGGCTTTAATTGCCAAGCGGGCTGAAGGTGGAATGCGGGATGCTCTTTCTATCTTGGATCAAGCCCTTAGCCTGACCAATGACAAGCATGTCTCACTAGAGATAGCTGAAGAAATTACCGGCAGCATTAGTCTAAGTGCTCTGGATCATTATGTGGCAGATCTTTTGGCTCATCAGACCAGTCAAGCTTTGAATGATTTGGAGATTATCTTTGACAGCGGCAAGAGCATGAGCCGTTTTGCGACAGATTTGCTCAATTATCTTAGAGATATTTTAGTGGTCCAGTCAGGCGGTGAAAACACGCATCAAGGTGAGGCTTTTCAGGAAAATTTATCTCTGCCTCAAGATGATGTTTTCCGGATGATTGATATCGTGACCAAGAGTCTGCCGGAAATAAAAAATGGGACTCATCCCAAGATTTATGCAGAAATGATGACCATCCGCCTGAGTGAAAAGGTGCAGAAATCTAGCCAAGCACAAGAACTGCCTGATAATGTCACGCAGGAAATTCAAGAATTGAAAACACAGATTCAGGAACTGCAGCAGGCTTTACAGTCTGTGAAAAAAGCAGACCTTGCCAAGGAACCCCAAGTACGAAAGACCAAGACCTTCCGCTACAAGGTGGATAAGGACAAGGTTATGACTATTATGCGGGAAACCGTGGCTGACAGTCAGAAGTCTCGTCAATATTTGGATGCTCTTAAGAGTTCCTGGAATGAGATTTTAAATAATATTTCAATACAAGACCGAGCTCTTTTGATGGGGTCTGAACCTGTCCTTGCTAACAGTGAAAATGCAATTTTGGCTTTTGATGCCGCTTTTAATGCCGAGCAGGTCATGAAGCGTTCCAATCTTAATGATATATTTGGTAATATTATGAGTCAGGCGTCTGGTTTTTCACCTAAGATTATGGCTGTCCCGCGGGCTGATTTCAATGCTATCCGTAGTGAATTTGCTAACAGCTTGAAAACAGGCAAGGATAATAGCCAGGAAGAAATTCAAGAGAAGCAGGATTTTATTCCCGAAGGTTTTGACTTCTTGGCGGATAAAATTACACTTGAAAAAGAATAAAAATGGCTTGAAATGCTTTCTTGGAAGCAGGATTTCAAGTTGTTGATGAATGAAAAAAGGAGTGGGACAGGCGGCATTATTGCTGTCTGTCCCACCCTCTTTATAAAATTTCAGAAACTGCTTATCCTAAAAAATTTAACAAGGATGTTTATTTTTTTGGTACAATAGAAATATGCTAAAACGAGATTTCATGATCATGCTGATAACGACCGTGATTGAAACAATTTTTTTGAATAATGCTGTTTTGGACGGTCAGTATTTCTGGGCTGGCTTTTGGGGGTTTTTACTGTTTCGCAGTTTACGTAAAACCTATCTTATCACCAAGTTCACCAAGGCAGTGCTGGCGGCTACCAAGAAGAAAGACTGATTTCTCCGCTGTTAAGGCTCTTTTCTTCTCCATTTTCCAGCTGGACAATAAGCTGTCCAGTATCAGTAATATCTACAGCTGTTCCTTTGTAAGCAATATTATTTTCGACAAAGCTCACTTGTCTGTCTAGGACAAGTGATTTTTCTTTGTAAACTTTAATTAGATCAGCCTTAGGAATATTGAAGAAAATATTCCAGATTTCAGAGATGAGTTCATTGCGCGTGATGGTGGGCTTTTCTGAAAAAAGACTAGCTGCCTTGCTTTGCAGCTCCTCAGGAAAATCAGTAACATGAAAATTGATGCCCATTCCGATGATGACATCGGTAATGAGCCCAGTTTCAATGGAAGAGACAGCTTCAGTCAAAATTCCGGCAATTTTTTTACCATTTAAATAAATGTCATTAACCCATTTAATTTCAGGATCAATGCCGGTCAGTCTTGAAATGGCCTTTACAAGGCTGGAAGCTACCATGAGCGTATAGGCAGGCAGTTGCTTAAAAGGTAATTCTGGATGCAGGTGTAGGGACATGTAGATTCCCCCCCTTTCTGGCGTAAAAAACTGCCGGCTAAAACGCCCTTTGGCTGCTTTTTGGCTGGGAGCCAGATAAAGAGCTGGCACAGGATCACCTTTTTCCATTCCAGCTTTAGCGTCTAACTGGGTAGAGGTGCTTTTTTCATTGAAAAAGACCTTAATGCCAGTTGCTTTTTCGATTTCATCCGGCAAAAAAAGATCACCCGAAAGCAGCCGATAGCCGCGGTTCTTAACAGATTCAATGACAAGTCCCTTGCCCTCTAAAGTCTGAATGGCCTTCCAAACAGCTGTCCGAGAAATATTAAGCTCCTTTCCCAAAGTCTCCCCTGTTACAAAGCTGTCTGTTTGCGCTAGTAATTGATAAATTTTTTCATATGTTTTCATAGTTCATCCTCTGTTAACAACCGTCTTTTATTATATTGTAGCATAAATAGACAGTTGTGGGGAAAGGTCATTATTTTTTGTTCTAATAAGATATAAAAAAACAGTTATTTTCATTGTATCACCTCCTTAGACCAACCTCTTTAACAGACCGAAATAATTTTGCTTTGCACTTGTTTTTACCCGTCTTTTTTCTTCTTTAGTGCTATAATGAAAGTGGTAAAACGTTTTCACAATAAGGAGGTGGAAAAAATGGTTCATAAACTTACAGATAAAGTGATTTTTCGTCATGGTGCAAAAGTACACAATCGTATCGTTCTGCCGCCCATGCTGACTTTCTCAGGCAAGGAAGGCGGTTTTGCGTCTGAGGATACGCTGGACTATTATGGTGCACGTTCGCAGGCCGGAGGGCTCTTGATTTCTGAGTATCACTATGTCAGCGAAACCGGCGGGCCATGTACGCCGGCTGGTGTTCCGGAGCAGCTGGGGATCTATGATGATGCACACTTTGAGTCTATCAAATCCATTGCGCAGGCCTTGAAGAAAGATGGCAATAAGGCTATATTGCAGATTCATCACGGCGGTCGTGAAGCTATGGGACGTGCTGCTAAGGGCAAAGAAGTTTTGGCACCGTCAGCCATGGACTTTTCATTCTTGTCCTATCCTGTTCGTGAAATGACAGGGGAAGAAATTGAAGAAATTATCAAAGATTTTGGCCGTGCTGCCAAGCGGGCTATTGATGCCGGTTTTGATGGTGTAGAAATCCATGGGGCTAACCACTATGGTATCCAGCAGTTCTTCTCAGCCTTTTCAAATCGCCGAACGGATAAGTGGGGCGGTTCTTTGGAAAAACGGATGGCTTTTCCGCTGGCGGTTGTTCACGAAGTTAAGCGCGTGGTTGCCCAGTATGCACCCGATGATTTCATCGTCGGTTATCGCATCAGCCCGGAAGAAATTCACGGGGATACCATCGGCTATACCTATAAGGATGCACTGGCTCTTATCAAGGAAGTCATCAAAAACGATCTTGACTACATTCATCTTTCCCTGTGGAATGGCTACGCTTCTAAGCCGCAAGGCGCTGAACGTTCTTTTGCGGAATACTTCAAGGAAATCTTGGATGATCAGACCAAGCTGATTGTTGTCGGCGGTGTTTTCTCAGAAGAAGCTGCCAGAGATGCTGTTGAGAATTACACAGATTTGATTGCAGTTGGCCGCGGTACGATTGTAGATCCTCTGTTTGGTAAGAAGATTGATGATGGTCAAGGTGACACCATTGCTCACGAAATATCTCCTGAGCAGCTGGAAAAAGCACATTGGACACCTGGTTTATTGCAGGCCTTTACAACAGAAGGATCCTTTGGTTTGCCGCCTATTCCGGGCAGTGATTCTATCAAGCACCTTAACAAGGGAACGCCGGAAGGTTTCAAAGGCTTCTCAAACGCTAATTAGACATTAAAAAGAGTGAGCAAAATTTAGAAAAATGATACTTCTGAGTTCTTGCCCCTCTTTTTTATTAGTCTTATTTATACCCTGCTATTGTGAAAAAATATAGGATTTTTCAAATTATTGCATCAAAACGTGGTACAATAGAAAAGTTAATAAGTCCCGAAAAGGTGATTTGTGCGGCATGTCAGATATTGAGGATAGCTAATCCGACCTCCTCAGGCATTTATCGGTGCCGCAAATCAGTGCTTTGTAACTTTTTAACTCGCTAAGTTTTATGGCAAGTCAACTTGCTCATAAAACTACGGAAAATCCTATGGAACTTTTCTTAAGCGACTTACTAGCCTCAAACCAACATTAAAATCGAATTTTGGCTTGTTTTGGTTTGTGACGTCGTAACTCATTGGGATCAACTAACATGGGTTTTCTTGCGATATCATTAAGAGAAATGAAAAAATCTTCTTTATTTCTCTGTAAAAGTAATGGAATCAAGAAGATAGCAGTTTTGTTTTTACAATTAAGTTATCAACATGATTCATTACAATTATTTTTATTAAAAGGGGGACATTTTTATGTCAGAACGTAAACTTTTCACGTCTGAATCAGTATCTGAGGGGCATCCCGATAAGATTGCCGATCAGATTTCAGACGCTATTTTAGATGCTACCTTAGCACAGGATCCCGATGCCCATGTGGCTGCTGAAACGGTTGTTTATACGGGTTCTGTCCATGTTTTTGGTGAAATTTCGACCAAAGCCTATGTGGACATTAATCGTATAGTACGTGATACCATTGCTGAGATTGGTTATACAGATACCGACTACGGTTTCTCAGCTGAAACGGTTGGGGTGCATCCGTCATTGGTAGAGCAGTCGCCAGATATTGCTCAGGGAGTCAATGAAGCGCTTGAGGTACGCGGCCATGATGAGCAAGATGCACTTGATTTGATTGGTGCTGGTGACCAAGGGCTTATGTTTGGTTTCGCTGTTGATGAGACACCGGAGCTTATGCCCTTGCCGATTTCTTTGGCTCACCGATTGGTTAGAAAATTGGCAGAGCTGAGAAAATCAGGAGAGATTGCTTATCTGCGGCCCGATGCCAAGAGTCAGGTGACGGTTGAATATGATGAAAATAACAAACCTGTCCGTGTGGACACTGTTGTTATTTCTACGCAGCATGATCCCGAAGCCAGCAATGAAGACATTCACAGAGATGTCATTGACAAGGTTATCAAGGCTGTTATTCCCGCTGAATATCTTGATGACAAAACCAAGTATCTCATCAATCCGACAGGCCGTTTTGTTATCGGGGGTCCTCAAGGAGATTCTGGTTTGACAGGTCGTAAGATTATTGTGGATACTTATGGCGGTTATGCTCGTCATGGCGGTGGAGCCTTTTCCGGCAAGGATGCCACGAAAGTTGACCGCTCAGCATCTTATGCGGCGCGCTACATCGCTAAAAATATTGTGGCAGCAGGTCTTGCAAAGAAGGCAGAAGTACAGTTGGCTTATGCTATTGGTGTTGCCCAGCCTGTTTCTGTTCGTGTCGATACTTTTGGAACTGGAACAGTTCCTGAAAGCCGGCTGGAAGAAGCTGTGCGTCAGATTTTTGACTTGCGTCCGGCGGGGATTATCAAAATGCTTGATCTCAAGCGGCCAATTTATCGTCAGACAGCAGCTTATGGACATGTTGGGCGAACGGATATTGATTTGCCTTGGGAAAGAGTAGATAAAGTAGATAAACTCAAGCAGGCCCTTCATAATTGAGATTGAAAAGCAGGACTCCCTGTTTCAGACTGTAGACAAATCTCTAATTGCCTACCTTAATCAGCAAAAAAGTCTGCAGACTACCATATAAGTTTCCACGAACGCAAACGAGTTAGATAAAGGATACTTCCGCCGTGATGAAAGTGTCAGAAATGATGAATTTTAGCCAATTCTGACACTCGGAAACTTTGAGACCGTGGCTCAAAGTTTAGGTATGGAATTCTCTAGGAAGTCGCTGCCGTCCGACATCACCTAAGGAAGTATCAAACTTTTTCTTTAAGCTAAAGCAGGAGTCCCTGCTTTTTTATCTGTGAAAAAGTTTTCATTTATTTTTAATCGTTTTTAATTATTCAGTTAGTTTGAAATGTGACTTAAGATGTGATAAAATGGTTTAGTTGAATTCTAGTTGAAGATTAAAGAAAGTTTTGATTGTATGCGGAAAATTATTATTAATGGCGGTAATCCTTTGAGAGGAGAAGTGGCTGTATCTGGAGCAAAAAACAGCGTTGTTGCTTTGATCCCAGCCATTATTTTAGCAGATGATATTGTAACTTTGGACGGGGTTCCAGCCATCAGTGATGTTGACAGTTTGATTGACATCATGACTTTAATGGGAGCAAGTATTGAGCGTGAGGGAGACAGTCTTAGGATTGACCCTCGCGGGGTCAAGGACATTCCTATGCCTTATGGGAAGATTAATAGTTTGCGGGCCTCTTATTATTTTTATGGGGGCTTGTTGGGCCGTTTTGGTCAGGCTGTTGTCGGTCTGCCAGGAGGCTGTGATTTGGGACCTCGGCCTATTGATTTGCATTTGAAAGCCTTTGAAGCCATGGGAGCAACGGTTTCCTATGAAGGAGAAGCTATGCGGCTTTCCACCGAAGGCAAGGCGCTTACCGGAGCTCATATTTATATGGATACGGTTAGTGTTGGAGCAACCATTAATACTATGATTGCGGCCAGTAAAGCAAAAGGTCGTACAGTTATTGAAAATGCTGCACGAGAACCAGAAATTATTGATATTGCGACTCTTTTAAACAATATGGGAGCCCATATTCGTGGTGCGGGAACTGATATTATTACCATTGAAGGCGTTGAAAGACTGCACGGCACCCGTCATCAGGTTATTCCTGATCGGATTGAAGCAGGAACTTATATTGCTATGGCGGCTGCCATTGGAGAAGGTGTCAGAATCACCAATGTCTTGTACGAACACTTGGAGAGTTTTATTTCAAAGCTGGAAGAAATGGGCGTACATATGACCATTGAAGAAGACAGTATTTTTGTTGAAAAGCAAGGAAATCTAAAAGCTGTTTCTCTTAAAACGTCTCCTTATCCTGGTTTTGCAACAGATTTGCAGCAGCCTATTACGCCGCTCTTATTAAAGACTCACGGTCGCGGCAAAATTCGTGATACCATCTATGAAAAACGTGTCAATCATGTTGCTGAATTAGCACGAATGGGAGCTCATATTTCTGTCTTGGGCGGCCAGATTGTCTATGAAGGCCCTAATGAGCTGACAGGTGCTCCGGTTAAGGCGACTGATCTGCGTGCAGGTGCTGCTTTGGTGACAGCCGGTCTTATTGCCAAGGGACAGACAGTGATTTCCAATATTGAATTTATTCTGAGGGGCTATTCTGATATTATTGAAAAATTAACCAATCTGGGAGCAGACATTAAAATTATAGAAGATTAAAATATCAACTTTATTGGTGGCAGCGCTAAGAGTATATAATAAAAATAAGGATTAGATGCAAAGTTAATAGCCAAAGAAAATCAAAATCAGACTAGGTGACAAGCTGCAGACAGTACTAAAGTAGGACAAGGCGGAGTCAACAAGGTTTGGTTTTGATTTTTAAAGCGTGTAAGATATCTATTCCTTGTTTTTTAATACCCTGAATGGGGTCAAGTTAAGTGTATCAAAAAAGCAGGACTAAGCTCCGACTGTAAGGTTAGGGAGGCTTATCCTGCTTTTTATATTAAGGTTTTATTAGAATATGTGATGGTATCTTTTAATCAATGGATACGCTTAGTCGTTTCTGTATCAAAGAAGTGTCCTTTAGCGACATTAAAGGTCAAGGTCACCTTGTCCCCGGGATTATGGTAATCACGAGCATCAACACGGGAAGTAAACTCAGTATTGCCAAACTTAACGTAAAGCATGGTTTCACTTCCTAGGAGCTCTGATACCAGAACTTCAGCTGTTACCTGAGCATTTGGGAAGGTTTCGTGTACAATCTGATTGCTGGAGATGTCTTCTGGCCGAATACCAAAAATGACCTTCTTGCCAAGATAGCCCTGACTTTCAAGAATTTTTTCCTGACCTTGCGGAAGTGCCAGACTGAGGCCGTCTTGACTGACCAGCCGATCTTTTTCAACAGTTACTTCAAAGAAATTCATGGCTGGACTGCCAATGAAGCCAGCAACAAATTTATTGGCAGGTTCGTTGTAGAGTTCCTGCGGGGTTCCGATTTGTTCGATTCGGCCAATAGAGCCGCTCTTATCGGGATTAGGAGTGGCGCTCATGATGACGATGCGATCTGCCAGAGTCATAGCTTCGGTCTGGTCATGGGTTACGTAGATGGTTGTAGCGCCGATACGTTGGTGAATTTTAGCAATTTCTGCTCTCATAGAAACCCGCAGTTTAGCATCGAGGTTGCTGAGCGGTTCATCCATCAAAAAAACTTTGGCATCGCGAACAATTGCCCGCCCCATGGCTACCCGCTGACGCTGCCCGCCCGAGAGATCGGCAGGTTTGCGGTCAAGAAATTCACTTAGTCCAAGAATTTGAGCAGCTTCGCGCACGCGCTTATCAATCTCATCTTTTTTGTATTTGCGCAATTTCAGTCCAAAGGCCATATTTTCATAAACTGTCATATGAGGATAAAGGGCATAATTTTGGAAAACCATGGCAATATCACGGTCTTTAGGCGCCTCATCATTCATGAGTTTATCATCAATATAGAACTTTCCTTCTGTGATGTCTTCAAGACCTGCAATCATACGGAGGGTTGTTGACTTACCGCAGCCCGAAGGACCGACAAAGACGATGAATTCCTTGTCTTTAATGTCAATACTGAAGTCTTCGACTGAATAATGACTGCTGTTGGGATACTTTTTATAAATCTTATCAAGTTTCAAAGTTGTCATAACAATATTTCCTTACCTTACTAATTCTATTTGACTGATCCGCCAGTGATACCTTCAACATAGTATTTTTGCATGAAGATAAAGAGCAGGGTGATTGGAATGGCGATTAAAACAGAGCCTGCCGCAAAGGTCATAAACCAGTTGTTGATAGTGTCTGCTTGCAGCATAGAGAAGAGTCCGATAGCTACCGTGTATTTGCTTGTAGCATCTCCTAAAATCACCTGAGCAAAGATAAAGTCAATCCAAGGACCAATGAAGGCCAGAAGTGCTGTATAGACGATGATTGGTTTAGAGAGTGGCAGGGTAATTTTGAAGAAAATATCCATGCGCGTTGCTCCGTCAATCATAGCAGATTCATCAAGTGAGTAGGGAATCGTATCAAAGAAACCTTTAGCAATATAAAAGGTCAAGGCAGCTCCGGCTGAATAGACAAGAACAAGAGAAGTCAAGGTTTGTGTCAGATTGAGAGCCTTTAGGATATAGTAAATGGCAATCATGCTCATAAAGCCAGGAAACATATTGAGAATGAGGGCTAACTTTAATAAGCCGTTGCGGTGTTTAAATTTAATGCGGCTGAGGGAATAAGCCATGGCGACCGTAATAAACGTTGACAAAATACAAGAAGCAACAGCTACGGCAAGTGTATTTAAAAACCAGCGGCCGTAAGGGAAGGAAGAATTGGTAAAGAGTTTAATATAATTATCAAGAGTCCATGTTTTTGGAATAAAGTAAGTTACATAGGCTGTTCCTTCACCGCGAAAACTGGTAAGAATCACCCAGGCAATGGGGAGAAGCCAGATGAACGATAATATGATGAGCAAAATATAGGTGAGTCCCAGTTGGAGTCGTCTTTTCCTTTTCATTATTTAATTGCTCCTTCCTTATAAGATGCTGAGTGTGTATAAGCCAAGAGGCTGAAGACCGCTGAGATGACAAAGATGACAATGCCAATAACAGAAGCCAAATTGTAATCTGCTGCGCTTACAGTCAGCTTATACAGCCAGGTAACCAGCAAATCGGTGCTGCCAGCCTGATAAAACTGAGAATTAGTAGGCCCGCCGCCGGTAAGCAGATAGATAACATTGAAATTATTAATATTACCGATAAACTGTTGAATTAAAGACGGCATCATGATAAGAAGAATCTGCGGGAAAGTAATTGATTTGAAAATCTGGAATTTACTTGCGCCATCAATTTCAGCGGCTTCAATCTGCTCACTAGGCAAATTCATAATGATACCAGTTGCAATTAGCATGGTAAAGGGAATACCAACCCACATATGACAAAGATAATAGATACTTTTGCCCACAAAGGATCTGATAAAAAGGGCAGAGGATGCGAAATCAATCCAATTTTTTCCAAAAGAGCGTTAAAAGGTCCTTGGTCATTGAGGAAATTCCGCATTAGCAGCAGTGAAATAAATTGCGGCACAGCAATAGTGATAACAAAAACTGTCCGCCACAGTTTCTTTAATCTAAGACCTTTGGCATTGATAATGAGGGCCAAAATAACACCGAAAATAAAGTTGGTCACTGTTGCAAAAACGGCCCAAATCAGTGTCCAAGATAAAACAGGGAAAAAGGTTCCTGCCATCCGACCGTTTAAAACATTGCCAAAGTTAGCTAGGCCTACCCAATCAAAGAGTGATTTAGGCGGTAAGTGATTGTGGTCATAGTTGGTAAAGGCCAGACAAATCATATAAACCAGCGGCAAAATAGTAAAGAGCAAAACTCCGATTAAAGGAACTGCCATCAAGGTCATATGGAAGCGTCCGTTTGCCAGGGTCATAAAATCTTCCTTGAAAGAAGGAACCTTGGCTCCAGTCTTTTTAATGACATAGAGATTTCGGGCGCTTTTTAAATTGCACCAATAAATATAGGCGAAAACCAAGCAAAAAATCAGTGATGCTAAGCCGAAAATCAGCATAAGCATGGAATTATCCCCTTCAACGGCGACTTGCAGCTTAACTCCGTCAACCACCTTTTCTTTCATCCCCTGTGTTTGGCTGCCCAGTGTTATTAAGCCCTGAAAGGATGGAATAACTTGGGTTACAAAAGCGATTAAAAAGGCAATTTCACTTATAAGAAAAAGGAAACCCTTGATAAACTGCTTATTGACTAGGTTGGCAAATCCCATAATGAAAAAGGATAATTTGATGTCTATACTGCCTTTTTTAAAGGCCTCTGGCACAGACACCTGATCATATAAAGATGAATTAGCCATGTATATCTCCTTTGTTTATCCGATTAACAAAAGTGAGGAGATGTGACTCCCCTCACTATGATATTTATTTAGCAGCTGCTAAATCTTTATCAAATTGTTTCAATTTAGCAAGGTAATTACTTTCTTTTATCTTACCATTATAAGTATCACTGAGAATAGCAGCACTTTCATTCCAGAATGTTGTCATTTGGCTTAGTTTAGGCATAACCATTGTGTAATCTGAAGATGAGCCCATTTTAATAACAGCCTGCGCTAATTCATTGTTTTGAACAGCTGCAGAATTTTGAACGGTCTTGTTAGACGGAATGATATTGCGTCCCTTATCCTTGAATTGATTTTCCTGACTTTCGGCACTGGTGAGATAAGATGCTAATTTATAGCTGGCAGCGATACGTTTTGTATTGCCTTTAGACGGTGCTTGATTGACAGCATAAAGTTTGACCCCTAAAAAGGCTTTTTGCTGAACAACTTTACCATCAATATTGATAGTTGGATAAACTGTAACAGCAAGATTTTCTTTGCCGATAGCTTTTTGTGCAGCTTCATAGTCCCAAGGTCCTGACTCAAAAGCAGCTACAGCGCCGTCACCAAATTTGGACATGACATTATTATCATCGAGGTTAACAAAGCCTTTGTTTGTTTTTTGGCTGGCAATCCATTTGAGAACAGACACACCGGCCTCATTGCCCCAATTTGTACCATCAACGTCTTCACCGTTTTCTCCGAAGATTTTATCACCGACGGATAAAAAGAGAGGTGCAGTAGCATAGGCATTAACTTGTTTTAGTTTTGCCCCGAAGGCTGCCTTGCTGGTAATGGTTTCATAGGATGTAACATCTTCAGCTGACAATTTAGATTTATTGTAGTAGAGGACTTGAGATTCAATACCAAATGGGAAGGCATAAGTTTTGCCCTTGTATTTGGCACCAGCACTAGCTTGCTCTGTTTCGTTTTTAGCGATTTCGTTAGTATACTTTTCTGGAATTTCCTGAATAACACCAGCCTCAACCAACTGACCTAATTGATCGTGCGGCAGAGAAAAGACGTCTGCTGCAGTACTAGGGTCCTTTTTAATCTTTTCTTGAGCTTTTGGATCCTCAGATTCGATGACTTTAACCTTGTAGTTGGAATCTTTTTCGAATTTTTTCACAATGTTTTCATAAGATTTTTTAGCTCCTGTTGGAACCCAAAGTTTAATGGTTTTGGGATCTGCTGAGCTGGATTTGGACTCCTTTGACCCGCAGGCAACAAGGATGCTGCTTGCAAGAGCAAGACTCGCACCGCCAATAAGTAATTTTTGCCATGTTTTCATAGCTTTGTTCCTCCTGAAAGTTTTTATCAAAAATACATCTTTTATTATGCAACCGTTTGCAAAAAAAGTCAAGTCTTTTTTAAAAAATATTTTAAAAAATAGATATTACCTGCTTTTAACGAATAACAAAGTCATGCAAACGCTTGTTTTAATAAGCTTTTAAGCGGATAAATAAAGTAAAAACTAATACGTCAAACTGCCATATCTTAAATAATTAAATGAGACAGAACTTTTTGGCCACTCTCTTAATTTTCTAATAATCTTGTAAGTCAGGAAAATCTGTTGTAAAATAGAATTCAGCAAAAACAAAGGAAAATGATATGGTTACCATTAAAGATGTAGCAAAAAAGGCTGGTGTCAATCCCTCCACTGTCAGCCGGGCTCTAAAAAACAGTTCATCAATTTCTCAGAAAACTAAAGACCGTGTCAAAAGAGCCATGAATGACTTGGGTTATGTTCCAAATCTGGCAGCCCAAATGCTAGCCAGTGGTCTAACTTATTGTGTAGGTGTGGTTTTACCTCCTCTGTCTGGTCCGGATCGGCTGAGTGAGCCCTTTTTTATGGAAATTTTAACAGCAATCAATGGTGAAGCAACCATCAATAATTTTACGGTTTCCATTGCTACCAGCGACACCCTGTCAGATTTGGAAAGTCAGGTTCAGCTCATGTATCGCCAAAAGCGAGTCGATGGATTTATTGTCCTTTATTCGGAAGAAAAGGATCCTGTCTGTCAGTTTCTTATGAAATACAAGATTCCTTTTGTTATTATAGGAGCGCCGGTAGACTACGAAAATGAAACCACATATGTTGACAATGATAACCAGCTGATGGCCAAAACAGCAGTTAACTATCTCAACCAAAGAGGGCATCAAAAGATTTTGTTTGTCACCAATGATCAAAAGAGTGAAATCTATCTTGAACGCTACATTGGTTACCAAAAAGGAATGATGAAATTAGGATTAAAGTCTTATAACAGTGCTTTGTTTGATTCCAAACGGCCGGAGCTGCTAGAAGCTTTTATTGAGACAATTCAAAGGGAAAAAATAAGTGCTTTGATGATTATTGGGGATGTTTTGTCTATTAAAATCATACAGTTTCTGTCTTATTACGGCTTTACTGTGCCAGATGACATATCAATTGTTTCTTTTAACAATTCCAGTTATGCAACTATTTTGCATCCTTATTTGACTACCTTTGATATTAATGTCAGTAGTCTAGGAAGACTGAGTCTGCATAGATTGATAGAGAAGATTAAAGACAGTCAAACACAAAATGAAAAAGTGATTGTTCCTTTTACCTTAGAGGAACGCGAGAGTGTTCGCAATCTCAAAAAGAGAAACTAAATTTTTTACTAAAAAGAGCGGAAGAAGTGAGCTTTGATATGATTTCATGGCATTCTTACCGTTCTTTTTTATTTTTTTCTAAAAATTCTTGACTTACGCAAACGCTTGCGTTATAATTCTCTTATCTTAGCAAATAATAGAACACGGCTACGACACTGTGCAAAAAGATAGCTTCTCCCAGAGTCCTTTGACTCTTGGTTTTAAATTCGTCGTAGACGTCTGAACTCTCTGAGCCTTGCAGGCGTTGAGAGTTCTAGTCGTCCTGACGAGGGTGAGTCAACGAAATCTCAGATTTCTGACTTACCGCTTATTTTGCTTTGTGTCGCTCACGCCTTTTGCGACACTTCGTTTGGTTAGTCGATTTTACTAAGCAAACGAAGTTAATGGGAGAGGCAGCCAATTCACTATGGTGATTGGCGTTTGTTATCAAGTGCAGAGCACTTAGATAACAAGCCTCTGCCGTATCTTATGTAACTGAACACGAGCTGCGAGCTGTGTCAAAAAGATAGCTTCTCCTAGAGTCCCTTGACTCTTCGTCGAACCTCCTATTTTGACTTTGCTCGCTAACGCTCTTTGTATCTTGTTAATTGAACACGAGCTGCGAGCTGTGTCAAAAAGATAGCTTCTCCTAGAGTCCTGTGACTCTTCGTCGAACCTCCTATTTTGACTTTGCTCGCTAACGCTCTTTGTATCTTGTTAATTGAACACGGGCTAAAATCCTAGTAAAAAAATAAACGTCCTTGTGTCTTAGCGACACAGCGTCCGTTTCCTATTTTTATACGGATTTCTTAACGCCCTTAGTATCTTAATTAAAGGAGAAAAGTATGGAAACACGTGCAAGTGGTGTTTTGCTGCATATCAGCTCTCTTCCTGGAAAGTTTGGTATTGGCACCTTTGGTCAGGAAGCCTACCGTTTTGTTGATTTTCTTAAAGAAACCAATCAAACCTACTGGCAGCTATTGCCTTTGACATCAACAAGTTATGGAGACTCTCCTTATCAATCTTTTTCTGCAGTTGCCGGCAATGTTAATTTTATTGACTTTGATTTACTGCGAGAAAAAGGGCTGCTTCAGGAAGCAGATTATGCGACGGTCTCCTTTGGAGATGATGAAGAAGCTGTTGATTATGCCCTTTTGTTTAAAGTTCGCAGGCCAATTTTAGAAAAGGCTGTTGCCAACTTTTTGACAGCTGAAAAAAATCGTGAAAAATTAAAAGTTTTTGAAGAGCAAAATGAGACTTGGCTTGATGATTATGCTGAGTTTATGGCCATAAAAGAACATTTTGGCCACAAGGCCCTGCAGGAATGGGGAGATAAAAAGGCTATCCAACGTGATGAAGAGCGACTGGTTCATTATCGGCGTCTCCTAGCTGATGAGATTAATTATTACAAGGTTACTCAGTATTTCTTTTTTGAACAATGGCTGGCGCTTAAAGCATATGCCAATAAGAAGCATATCAAAATTATTGGCGATATGCCTATCTATGTTGCCAAGGACAGCGTTGAAGTCTGGACCATGCCTGAGCTCTTTAAAATGGATGAAAATTTGGAGCCTTTATCGGTTGCTGGCTGTCCACCAGATGAATTCAGTGACGAAGGACAGCTCTGGGGAAATCCTATCTATGACTGGAAAAAGCATAGGGAAACAGGTTTTGCCTGGTGGATTTACCGTATTCAAGAAAGCTTCAAAATTTATGATATTCTGCGGATCGATCATTTTAAAGGTTTTTCAGACTACTGGGAAATTGAAGGAGACTCAAAAACAGCTAGGAAAGGCTGCTGGCAGCCGGGCCCTGGCATAGCACTTTTTAGAGCTGTTCAAAATGTTTTGGGGGATCTACCGATTGTTGCTGAGGATCTGGGTTATGTTGATGACAGAGCAAGGCAGCTTTTAAAAGATACTGGCTTTCCTGGCATGAAAATTTTAGAATTTGGTTTTTATGATTTAACTGGACACAGTATTGATATTCCGCATCATTACACCCCCAATAGTGTTGCTTATATCGGAACTCATGATAATGAAGTTGTCAACGGTTGGTATGACAGCCTTAGCGTAGAACAAGAAGAATTTGTTGATGCCTATACCCACCGAAAACCGATTGAGCCGGTTAATCAGGCCATGCTGCGGCTGCTTTTCTCAACCGTCAGCAATACAGTGATTTTGACCATGCAGGATCTGCTCAATAAACCTGCCAGCTCACGCATGAACACACCATCTACCATTGGTGGTAACTGGCAGTGGCGCATGCGGGCCAAAGATCTGACTCAAGACAAAAAAGACTTTTTAATTGCATTAACTAAACTATATCAAAGAGGAAATGAAGAAAATGACATCAAAGAAAGAGGAAATGAAGAAAATGACACAAAACATAAAACAGTTCAGTAGTTATGTTCAGGAAAAAACTGGTCAAGACCTGTCACAATTAAACAATGCAGAGATTTACCTTCAACTGCTGCACTTTGTTAAAGAAGCTGCTGAAGGTATGCCAAAAAACACATCAAAACGTAAGGTTTACTACATTTCTGCTGAATTCCTCATTGGGAAGCTGCTGTCCAATAATTTGATCAATCTTGGTCTTTATAAGACTGTTAAAGACGAGCTAACTGCTGCTGGTAAGTCCATGGCTGAAGTTGAAGATATTGAATTGGAACCATCGCTTGGAAATGGTGGTTTGGGGCGCTTAGCTTCTTGTTTTATCGATTCTATGTCAACGCTGGGCATTAATGGTGAAGGTGTCGGTCTCAATTATCACTGCGGTCTGTTCAAGCAGGTTTTCCGTAACAATCAGCAGGAGGCCAAAGCTGATTACTGGATTGAAGATGATTCGTGGCTGGTTTCGACTGACATTTCCTACGATGTGCCTTTCCGTGACTTTACCCTTAAATCTGCATTAAAACGTATTGATATTTTGGGTTATCACAAGGACAGCAAGAATTATCTTAATTTGTTTGATATTGATGGGATTGATTACGGTCTGATCAAGGATGGTATTACCTTTGATAAGACAGAAATCAAGAAAAATCTAACTCTTTTCCTCTATCCGGATGATTCTGATAAAAATGGGGAATTGCTGCGTATTTATCAGCAGTACTTCATGGTTTCAAATGCGGCTCAGCTCTTAATTGACGAAGCTTTGGAACGCGGCTCAAACCTGCATGATTTAGCGGATTATGCCTACGTGCAAATCAATGACACGCATCCGTCCATGGTTATTCCAGAACTCATCCGTCTTTTGAACGAAAAACATGGTCTTGACTTTCATGAAGCAGTTGATATTGTCAAAAATATGGTCGGATACACTAACCATACTATCTTAGCAGAAGCCCTTGAAAAATGGCCTCTGGATTATTTGGAAGAGGTTGTACCGCATCTAGTTGTCATTATTAAAAAATTGGATGAGCTGATTCGTGCTGAATATGCCGATGAAACAGTACAAATTATCGATAAGTCTGATCGCGTTCATATGGCACACATGGATATTCACTTTTCAACCAGTGTCAACGGAGTAGCTGCTCTGCATACTGAGATTCTTAAAAATAGTGAGCTCAAGCCTTTCTATGATATTTATCCTGAAAAATTTAATAATAAAACCAACGGGATTACCTTCCGTCGCTGGCTGGAATTTGCCAACCAAGAATTGGCGGCTTATATCAAAGAATTGATTGGCGACGGTTATCTTGAAGATGCGACAGAGCTAGAAAAATTAGATGCTTTGGCAGCAGATGAAGCAGTCCATGAGAAACTGTCACAAATTAAATATGACAACAAGCTGGCTCTCAAACGTTACTTAAAAGCTAATAAAGGTATTGATTTGGATGAAAATTCGATCATTGATACACAAATCAAGCGTTTCCATGAATACAAACGTCAGCAGATGAATGTCCTCTACATTATCCATAAATATTTGGATATTAAAAAAGGGAATCTGCCAAAACGCAAGATTACACTGATCTTTGGCGGTAAGGCAGCTCCTGCTTATATCATTGCTCAGGATATTATTCACCTGATTCTCAGCCTTTCAGAATTGATTAATAAGGATCCTGATGTCAGCCCTTATCTGAATGTTTTCCTTGTTGAGAACTATAATGTCACTGTGGCTGAGCACTTGATTCCGGCTTCTGATATTTCAGAGCAAATCTCACTGGCATCTAAAGAAGCTTCCGGCACTGGTAACATGAAATTCATGTTAAATGGCGCTCTGACGCTAGGAACCATGGACGGTGCCAATGTTGAAATTGCTGAGCTTGTTGGTCAGGAAAATATCTATACCTTTGGTAAGGATTCAGATACCATTATCGATATGTATGACAAGGCTTCTTATGTGTCTCGTGATTATTATGAAGGCGATGAAGATATTAAAGAAGCGGTGGACTTCATTGTCAGTGATGAATTGCTTAAAGTCGGTAATAAAGAGCGTTTAGAACGCCTTTACAATGAACTGATTAACAAAGACTGGTTCATGACTCTCATTGATTTAAAAGAATACATTGCTAAGAAAGAAGAAGTTTACGCGGACTATGAAGACCGTAATGCTTGGAACACCAAAGTCGTTCATAACATTGCTAAAGCTGGTTTCTTCTCATCAGACAGGACCATTGAACAATACGACAAGGATATCTGGCATAGTTTGTAAAAAGATGTAAAATCTGGGATTGTTTCTGATTCCAGATTTTTTTCATATTTGTCTTGAAAGTTTAACTATTTATTTTTACTTGACTTGGAGTTGACTTTAAGGTTTATAATGAAAGCAGCTTAATTAAAGGAGGAAAAAGCTATGACAAAAACGCTTGTTCTCTATTTTTCAAATACTGGAAACACAAAAAGAGCTGCTGAAACTATAGCTCAGGAATTGGGTGCTGATCTCTATCGCATTCTGCCTGAAAATGCTTATACGACAGAAGATTTGACATGGACTAATGCAAGCTGTCGGGCGAATCAAGAACAAAATGATGAAGACAGCCGTCCTGCTTACCGCGGAACTCTGCCAGATTTGACTCCTTATAATCAGGTAATTATTGGCCATCCGATTTGGTGGGGAATCCCTCCTAAAATTATCCGTACAGTTCTTGAAAATCTTGATCTGACAGGGAAAAAAGTAGCTGCTTTTGCAACTTCAGGCGGCTCTACTTATCATGATGCGCAAAAGGTGATGGAGCAGTGGACTGGTCTTAATCTGCCGCAGGGCCGGATTTTATCAAGTCCATCCAGTATTAAAAACTGGCTAAAAACGATTTAGTCCAAGAAAGAAGTTTATATGGAATATGTTACTTTAAATACAGGCAATAAGATGCCAATCCTAGGACTGGGTGTTTATCAAATTCCTGAAAAAGACACGCAGCGAGCTGTCAGCGATGCTATTACTCTTGGTTATCGGCATTTTGATACTGCTCAGTACTACGGCAATGAAGCGGGAGTAGGGCAGGCAATGAAAAAATCAGGTTTTGCCCGAAAAGAGTTTTTCATCACCACAAAATTAGCTACCTCTGGTTATAAAAGGACTAAGAAGCAAATTGCGCATGCTCTTAAGGCATTGCAAACTGATTATATTGATCTTATGCTTATTCATTGGGTAGTAAGAGATTATCAAGGAACTTATCGTGCTCTTGAAGAAGCTTATCAGGAAGGAAGATTAAAAGCAATCGGACTTTCTAATTTTCAGCCTGATCTTATAGAGAATCTCTTAGAAACATGTGATGTCAAACCGGCGGTTTTGCAAAATGAGATGCATATTTTGCAGCAACAGGTGGTGACACGGCAGTTCACACAAAACAAAGGCATTCAGTTTGAATCTTGGGCTCCTTTTGGTGAGGGAAGACAGGACATATTCAAGCATCCGCTTCTGCAGGAAATTGCTCAGAAACATGCTAAAACAGTTGCTCAGGTGATTCTGCGTTTCATCACTCAGGAAGGGGTTGTGGCTATTCCTAAAACGATTCACAAGGAACGCATGGCAGAAAATATTGCTATCTTTGATTTTCAGCTATCAAATAATGAAATGGATGCAATCAGAAACCTTGATCAGAAAAAAAGCCTTTTTGGCTGGAACGGCTGAATCATAAAAATTACTATAACAACAAAGGAGACGATTATGGAATACACAAAATTAGGTAGAACAGGGCTTGAGGTATCTAAGATTTGCTTGGGCTGTATGAGCTTTGGCGATGCTAGTAAAGGATTTCACTCAGGGTGGCTTTTGGATGAGGAAAAAAGCAGAGTTATTATTAAAAAAGCATTGGACTTGGGAGTCAATTTCTTTGATACGGCTAATGTTTATGGTGCTGGCAGCAGTGAAGAGTACCTGGGCCGTGCCATTCGGGATTTTGCAGATCGTGAGGAAATTATTATTGCTACGAAACTTTTCTTTGGTGATGGTCAGCATGAAGGGCGCAATACAACCGGACTTTCACGCAAGGCGATTTTTAATCAGGTCAATGCCAGTCTCAAGCGTCTAGGAACGGATTATATTGATGTGCTTTACATTCATCGTTGGGACTATAATACGCCGATTGAAGAAACCATGTCAGCTCTTAATGATTTGGTCCGTTCTGGTAAAGTACATTATTTAGGAGCATCAGCCATGTATGCTTGGCAATTCCAGAAAGCTCAGTATACAGCTGAAAAGAATGGCTGGACCAAATTTTCTGTTATGCAAAATCATTACAATATGCTCTATCGTGAAGATGAACGCGAAATGATTCCATTTTGTAAAGATTCAGGTGTTGGCTTAGCACCTTACAGTCCCTTCGCAGCAGGCCGTGTTATCCGTGATTGGACAGCTGATACGGCTAGAAGCAGGACTGATGAAACAGCAAAATCCAAATATGACAGCACAGAAGAACAAGATATGGCTATCGTCAAGCGTGTCGCTGAACTGGCTGAAAAATATAATCATTCTCGTGCTCAGATTGCCCTTGCTTGGCTGTGGCAAAAGGGGATTGATGCTCCAATTATTGGTGTCACCAAGGAAAAATATCTAGACGATTTTATGGGTGCATTCGATCTAAAACTGACTGATGAAGATATAGCTTACCTAGATGAGAAATATCTGCCTCATAAGGTTGTAGGCGCTCTTTAATAAAAAACAGGAAAAGCCTTGACTTAGAGCGGACTTCAAGGTGTAGAATAATTACAATTGCTAATGGAGGGATTTTACACAATATGCTATTAGAAACGATTCAATCGCCGCAGGATTTAAAAGCTTTATCAATTGATGATTTGCATAAGGTTGCTGATGAAGCTAGGCAGGCTTTACTGGAAAAACTCAGTCATCATGGTGGGCACAATGGTCCCAATCTTGGTATGGTTGAAATGACTGTGGCTCTTCACTACGTTTTCAACTCACCAATTGATAAATTTATTTTTGATGTGTCTCATCAGTCTTACATTCATAAGATGCTAACTGGACGGGTGCAAGCATTTATCGATCCAGCCCATTATGATGATGTGTCAGGTTACACCAATCCTAAAGAAAGTGAACATGATTTATTCACTGTAGGTCATACGTCTACCTCTTTAGCCTTGGCTTCAGGAGTTGCCAAAGCGCGTGATTTGAAAGGGGAAATCTACAATGTGCTTGCTATCATTGGTGATGGTTCCCTTTCAGGCGGTCAAGCCTACGAAGGCCTCAATCAAATTGCTACAACAGGCAGCAATACGCTTGTTATTGTTAATGATAATGACCAGTCTATTGCGACCAATCCAAAGGGCGGTATTTACACAGCCTTGCGTAATTTACGTGAGAGCAAGGGTCAAGCAGCAGATAATTTTTTCAAAGCTTTAGGTTATGACTATCACTATCTTGATGAAGGTAACGATTTAAATAGTCTGATTGAGCTCTTCCAAGAAGTCAAAAATGCTAATCATCCTGTACTTTTGCACATTCATACCATCAAAGGTAAAGGATTTAAGCCTGCTGAAGCAAATCGCGAAGCATTTCACGCTGGCGGTCCCTTTAACCTTGAAACAGGTCAGTATCTTTCATCTGGTAATAGCGGAGCAACTTACAACAGCGTAACAGCAGATCTCATTATGGACAAGATGAAAAAAGATTCAACTGTGATTGCCATTAATGCTGGGACACCTATGCTTTTATTTAATCAAGAACAACGTCAAAAAGCTGGCAATCAATTTGTGGATGTGGGAATTGCTGAGCAGGAAGCTGCAACCATGACAACTGGTCTGGCTAAGAACGGTGCCAAGCCTGTTTGGGCTGTTTTCTCAACCTTTATGCAGCGTACTTATGATCAATTATCTCATGATATGGCTCTCAATAATCAAGCAGGAACTGTTCTTGTTTATGGGGCTTCTGTCAGCAGTATGAATGACGAGAGTCACTTAGGTTTCTTTGATATTCCTTTCTTATCACATATTCCCAATCTTGTTTATTTGGCGCCAACCAATAAAGAAGAACATTTGGCAATGCTTGACTGGGCGATTGAGCAAAAAGACCATCCGGTCGCTATCCGCGTTCCGGTTGGTCCACTGAGAGAAACAGGACTTGATGATGAGACAGATTATTCGATTCTCAATAAAAACCAAGTTACTCAAAAGGGTAGTCAGGTTGCACTCTTTGGCTTGGGCAATTTCTACGCTTTGGCTGAAAAGGTTGCTAAAGAATTAGCAGACAAGCATGGCATCACAGCAACAGTGGTTAATCCCAAATTTATTACCGGACTGGATACTGAATTGTTGGATTCACTGGCAGAAAATCATAAGGTGGTGGTGACCTTGGAAGACGGTATCCTAGAGGGCGGCTATGGTCAGACAGTTGCCAGCTACCTTGGCAACTCTAATCTGAAAGTACAAAACTACGGTATTGCTAAAGAGTTCCACGACCGCTACAATGCAGACGAACTTCTTGCTGAAAATGGTATCACTATAACTAATATCGTGAATCGTATTCTGGAAGAATTATCCTAAAACATCATTACTCATAGGCTTCTTACTCTTGATTAGGAAGCTCAGACTGAAGAAAAAGTCTATTTTCTCAAAAAATAATATTTTGTTATGATACTTTCCTTAGGTAGCACGGACGGCAAAACCAAACGCCAAGGCTATAGCTCTTGACTAGGTTTTGCATTAGATTGCCGTTAGAAATAATATCGATTTCTAGCGGCAATCGTCATAGCGACTTCCTTCGGAATTCCATATCTAAGTTCAAGATACAAAGGGCGTCTGCGGATAAAGGCAAAATAGGGAGTTCGACGCGGAATCATTAAGATTCTAGGCGGACTCATCTTTTTGCCACAATCCGCAGCCCGTGTTCAATTAAGATTTTGAGCCTAGGTCTCAAAATCTCCGAGAGGCGGAAACTCGATGTTTCTGCCTCTTTTGCTACATAGGAAAGTATCGGGTTAGGCTTTGATCATTTCTATATCATTTTATAAAAATGGAAAGTGATACTATTTTATAATGAAACTTTAGAGAGAATTTAGTTTTGGGAGTTTGTCTACACCTACTCTTGACTAGGAAGCTTTTTCTTGTTCATGCAAAGAACTTGATGATTTACCGCATGCAAATTAGTGCTAATTCAGAATTGGACTTGAGACTTTACTTAGTTTATTCTCCCTACACTGATATTTTCTTGCTTTTTTGGCTTTGCAACAACAATGAAGGTGATTTTTGTAAAATTTGATATCAAGCACCTTTGAATATAAAAAGAGAGTGGGACCAAAAATCGGTAAATCGTGATTTTATCACGATTTACCGATTTTACCGTCCCACCTCTGCATAATTGATTAGGGATTGACATGAACTAACGTTCATAGAATTGGATATCCTCCAACAGTTTTCCAAACTGTTGGAGCTATCACTTGCCTAGTACTTAAACAGTCCAGTGGACTGTTTAAGGCGGACACCTGAAAATTAAAAGGTGTCCAGACAAAGACCACCAATCAGCAGTGGTTCATTGGTGCTAAAGCACCTAATGAACTGTGCAGGGGTAAGACTTCTTGACCTAGCCAACAAGTCTTACTCCCAACCACTGCGTCAAAGACTTACTCCAAAAAATACTGAACGAGTTTCTGCCCATCCTCTTTTTGGCAATGATATTATTTATTCAGCTCTAAGATTAAATCACCTGCCTTGTTAAATTGGTTGTTTCTAGCATAAATTGCTGAGTAATTCTTGCTGTTTGTAACGATGACCATAACTTGACTTGAAAAACCAGCGTCTTCGATGACTTGCTTGTCAAAAGAAATTAATTTTTGTCCTTGATTAACATGTTCACCTTGTTTAACAAAGCTCTCAAAACCCTTACCAGCAAGATCAACAGTATTAATTCCGATATGAATAAGCAGCTCAGCTCCGTTGTCTGAAATTAAACCAATAGCATGTTTAGTTGGAAATAATGTTGCTACGGTTCCAGCGAAAGGAGCTAGAATATCGGTTGTTTGTGGAAGTATGACAACCCCTTCTCCCATAATTTTTGAGGCAAAAACCTCATCGTCAGATTTTTCAATTGGAAGAACTTCACCCGAAAGTGGGGCAACAACTTCTTGATTGGTAAAAATATCAGGTATTGTTTGTTCAGCAGGAGTATCTTTTTCAAAATGTTTGGCCAAGAAGAAAGTGATAATAGCAGTTGAAACAATTGAAATCAAGATAGCGATAATAATATTGTAAAAGAAGGTCATACTGTTATCTCCAATGTAGAGGAGAACAGCTGGAAGACCTGATGAACCGGTTGCAAAGCGATGCGTATGTGTTAAACCTGCATAGAGTCCGCCAAGTCCTCCACCAATCATAGAGGCAATTAGAGGATAGCGCTTAGGAAGATTGACTCCGTAAAGAAGAGGTTCAGTAATTCCCATGTAAGCCGTGATAAAACCTGGAATAGCAGTTTCTTTTGTTTTCTTATCTTTGATGACGAAAGCTACAACAGCACCAGCAGTGGCTTGTGCCATGTTAGAGCAGACACAGCCAGGTCCGAAGATAGAGTCATAACCTAACTGAGACATTTGCATGATGCCAAGAGGAGCAACACCATTGTGTATACCAAACATAACCATGATAGGTAAGAATGCTCCGATTAATAAGGCTGGTGCCCAGCTGGCATTATCAGCAAGAAATGTAAAGAATGTTGCAAGGTAACCACCAAGAATGGCTCCAATTGGACCGAGAACTGAGAAGGCTAGTGTTCCCATGATAAGGAAGGTCAGCATAGGAACAAAAACGAGATTGATAGACTTTGGAACATATTTATTAAGAAATCTTTCAACATAAGACTGAACAAAAATAATCAAAATAATTGGAATGACACTCGAACTATAATTTGCTAAAGTAAAGGGAATGATGTCAAAAAAGTGTACGGGTTTAGCTGCTGTTACCAGAGCAGTCCAATTAGGATGCAGCATCATAGCAGCGACACCGACTGCCAGAATTGGATTACATTTTAATTTTTGCGCTTCAGTAAAGGCAATGATGATAGGTAAGAAATAGAAGACACCATCTGAAAATAAGTTAAGCAGATAGTAGGTCTGTGAATCTGTGGTGAAAATATGGAAAACCACAAGGAGAGCCAGAACTGCTTTAACCATACCTGCACCAGAGAGGGCTGGAATAATCGGTTGGAAAGTACCTGCCACAAAATCAATAATGGTATTTAAAACACCTTTTTTCTCTTCTGTTGTCGAGGTGTCAGGTGAAATATCAACGAGTTTTTCAATCTCTTCAAAAACATCAGCAACATGAGTACCAATAACAATTTGATACTGACCGCCATTGATAATAACCTTGGTGACTCCATCAATATTCTCAACAGTTTCAGTGTTGGCTTTTAAGTTATCGGCCAGTGTGAAGCGCAATCGCGTCTGGCAGTGATAAACATTGATAACATTATTTTTGCCGCCAATTGCTTTAATGATTTGAGCTGCCAAATTTTGATATTCTTTTGTCATAGCACAAACTCCTGTCAAATTTTTATTTGCTGAGCTAATCTTAGCACAGCAAAAAAGCCCTTTCAAGGGCTTGAAAATGGGTTGGCATAAGGTTTCATTTTAGAAAATAGCAGAGCTAAAAAAATGATATTTTGTTTCAAAATAACTTTTATTCAAGACAGGTTGTAGACAAACTCTCAAACTGAATTCTCTCTAAAGTTTCATCATAGAATAGTATCACTTTTCGTTTTTGTAAGATGATATAGAAATAAGCGAAGCCTAATCTGATACTTTCTGATGTAGCAAAAGAGGCAGAAACATTGAGTTTCTGCCTCTCGGAGATTTTGAGACCTAGGCTCAAAATCTAGGTATGGAATTCCGGAGGAAGTCGCTATGACGACTGCCGTTAGAAATCGATACTATTTCTAACGGCAATCTAATGCAAAACCTAGTCAAGAGCTATAGCCTTGGCGTTTGGTTTTGCCGTCCGTGCTACCTAAGGAAAGTATCATAACAAAATGTTACTTTTTGAGAAAATAGACTTTTTCTTCAGTCTGATTCAAGACGTCCTTTTTCCAATAATTCAGCGGTTTTTTGCTTATAAGTCATATTTTTTTCATAATCTAAAGAAAAATAGGTAGCATATAGAATGTTTAGGAGGAAAATAATTGATTCCTCTGAAGCAAAACTGGAAATTTTTCCAACCACCTGCTCATGGGCAGATACCATCAAAACAATATCAGCAATTTCTGCTAGCGGAGAATGAGGATCGCTAGTGATAGCAAGTGTTGTGACAGCTTGCTTGTTTAAAATATCAACAAGGCCGGATGAAAATTGATGGAGATGCCCAGAATAAGAAATAATAAGTGCTAAGTCGTCTTCGGTAAGTTCTAAGGAAGCTAACCCCATTTCATCATGATGGGGAACGGTAATGATTTTACCAATAGCAGCCATCCGCCGCCTAAATACTTGAGCCAAAATATTATTGGGGCTGATTCCGAACACCACAACCCGCTTTGCCTTTTTCAAAGAGTAGGCGGCTTGTATCAAAACCTTTTCATCTAGAAAATTCAAGCTATCTTCAATGCTTGCAATCTGTAATTGAGCGATTTTGGCAGCGATGGTCAGATTGGAGTCTTCTTTGGTAAAGGGGATATCAGGATCAATGTGAGCAAATACGACATTTTCCCTGTGGATTTCTTCTACTAAGGGTACCAGAAATTCTTTCCAACCTGAAAAGCCTAAGGCTTTTGCAAAGCGGACCAGAGAAGATTTGGAAATAAAGGCTCGCTCTTGAATATCGTCTAAGGTCAGGTGAGCGATTTCTGTTTTGTTCTCTAAAATAAAATTGGCGATATCTTTTTTAGAGTCTTTTTTAGTAGCTGCTAAATGTTTAATATCTTTTAATAGTGCCATGGATAGCTTCCTTTCTTGAAATTTTATTTCAAATTTTTGTATGAATAATTTTTAAAATGGAACCTTTTGCCAAGTTGTTATGGAAATCTTGCGGGTTAGTGATGAGCATGCTAAAGTGTAATCAAGACCATTATAACACTGAAAGGACAATTCTTATGACTTTACCAGACAATTTTTTGTGGGGCGGAGCAACCGCTGCTAACCAAGTCGAGGGTGGCATTTTAGAGGGAGGCCGTGGCTTATCCAATATCGATCTCCTGCCAACAGGACCAGACCGCGCAGCTATTTCCAGCGGTATGATGGAACTTTTGGACTGGGATGAAAAACATTTTTATCCTGCTAAAGAAGCGATTGATATGTACCATCATTATAAAGATGATATCAAACTTTTTGCAGAGATGGGCTTCAAGGTTTATCGTATGTCCATCTCTTGGACAAGAATTTTCCCAAATGGAGATGACAAAGAGCCTAATCAGAAAGGACTAGACTTTTATCGAGATATTTTTGAGGAATTGCGGAGCTATCAAATTGAACCTCTAGTGACCTTAGCGCATTTTGATGTGCCAGTCTCAATGATCAAACGCTTTGGTGGCTGGCGTGATAGAAAATTAGTAGATGCCTATGTCCGCTATGCTGAAACTGTTATGACTGCTTTTAAGGGTTTGGTCAAATACTGGCTGACTTTTAATGAAATCAATATTCTCATTCACAGTCCCTTTGTCGGTGGTGGTTTGGTTTTTAAAGCTGGTGATAATAAACAGCAGTTGATATATCAAGCAGCCCACCATCAATTAGTTGCTTCAAGCCGTGTTACCAAACTAGCTCATGTTATTGACCCTGATAATAAGATTGGCTGTATGCTGGCTGGCGGTATGCATTACCCTTATACTTGCAGACCTGAAGATTACAAGCAAGCCATTGACAGTGACCGCGAAAATTATTTCTTCATTGATGTGCAGGCAAGAGGTTATTATCCTAATTATGCTAGGAAAATGTTTGAACGTGAGGGCATTAACCTAGTTATGGCAGATGGAGATTTGGAAATGCTCAAAAATACAGTTGATTTTGTTTCCTTCTCTTATTATTCTTCTCGGACAGTTTCAGGTTTTGAAGAAGATTATGAAACCACGACTGGAAATCTTTTTCGTTCCATTAAAAATCCTCATCTAAAATCAACTGAATGGGGATGGCAGATTGATCCGCTAGGTTTGCGAAATGCTCTCAATCAGCTTTACGATCGCTATCAGAAACCACTTTTTATCGTTGAAAATGGCCTTGGTGCCAAGGATATTCCAGATGAAAATGGTTATGTAGAAGATGACTATCGTATTGATTACATGCGTCAGCATATCGCAGCTTTTAAAGATGCTGTTGAGATTGATGGTGTTGATCTGCTGGGTTATACTAGCTGGGGATGTATTGATTTGATTTCTGCAAGTACCGGACAGATGAGCAAACGCTATGGATTTATCTACGTGGATCGTGATGATGATGGAGTTGGCAGCTTTAAACGCAGCAAGAAAAAATCCTTTGCTTGGTACAAGCAAGTCATTGCTTCAAATGGTGAGCAACTTTGATAGTTGGGGTTATCTATAATAAAAAGGAGGAATAATGGCAAACCTTCATAAGACTTGGAAAGTTCTAGCTGTCCTTTGCGGGCTGTCAGCTGCTGCCATAGGTATTTCCGTTAACACTTCTGGAGTGTTTTATACGGTTGTTTCTGAGGATTTGGGAATCTTGCGTGGATCTTTTTCTTTTCACATGACCATATTTTCCTTAGTGACAGCTGTCAGCGCTTTAGTTGCACCAAAGTTATTGCAAAAAATTCCTTTTAAAACTCTGCTTACAACAGCTGTTTTAGTTGCAACTGTTGGAACTGCTCTGATGGCAGCTTCTACCCAACTTTGGCAGTTTTATTTACTGGGAGCCATTCGTGGCTTTAGTACGGGGCTCTTCTCCATTGTAACCATTACCTTGATTATTAACCATTGGTTTATGACTAAAAATGGCTTGGCAACCAGTATTGCACTAGGTTTTTCAGGACTTATGGGAGCAGCATTCTCACCTATTTTCTCAAAAATAATCGCTTTGGTTAATTGGCAGGGTGCTTACATTGCTGAAGCTATCTTATTATTTATTTTATGCTTGCCAGCACTCTTATATCCTTTTGCTATTAGACCAGAAGATGATGGATTAAAGGCCTATGGAGAAGAAAAAGTTCAGCATCAGGGTCAGTCGTTTTCAGCATATAAAATTGCCTTACCTGCTTTTATTGCAATGATTGCTTTGGGGGTGATGGTTAGCTTTATTTCTAGTATCACACAACATTTACCTGGTTATGCAGCAACTCTGGGCTTATCAACAACTGTAGGTGCAAGTTTATTGTCCATGGGAATGGTGGGAAATATTATTTCTAAATTGGTTGTGGGTGCTCTTAGTGATAAGTTGGGTGCGATGAAAGCGACTTTGGTTCTTTTAATCGCTAATCTTGTTGGTGTTCTTTTGCTTTTGTTTGGTAGGCCAGCATTTCTGATGTTAGTAGCAGCGTTCCTTTTTGGCTCCTGCTACGGCTTAGGAGCAGTATCGGTGCCGCTCGTTGTACGTGAAGTTTTTGGAACTGCTAATTACGGAAAGGCTTTTCCTGTCATTTCTTTTGCGGGCAATATTGGCGCTGCTGTCGCCTTTTCAGCGGTGGGTTATATCTATGATTTCACAGGCAGTTATGTACCAGCTCTTCTTTTGGTAGTAGTTTTATTAGCTTTAAGTGCTGTGTCACTGTTTGTTGCCAAACGTTTTAAAAGGGTAAGCTAAGGGACATCTACAAAGAATACATAAATTAAAAATAGAAAGGCAAAATATCATGAAATTATCTTTTAGTAAAAATGGGCAGGCTATGCCTGAAAAAACAGTTGAACTTCCTCAATCTGCCTTTGAAAAGATTGAAGGAACGGAAGTTTATTGGCTTGGAAACGCCAGTATTCTTATCAACAGCCGCGGGACGATTATCCTGATTGATCCGATTTTGGATAGTTTTGACATGCCGCTTTTAATTGACATGCCAATTAAGTCAACAGAAATTCCTAAGGTGGATGCTCTGCTGATTTCTCATATTGATAATGACCACCTTAGCTTTGAAACACTTAACAACATCAAAGCTGTGACACAGGAATTTCATGCACCGGCTCATGTGGCTGATGTCATGATCGAAGAGGGATTTGATACTCAGGAACATGCCGTTGGAAACGTTTTTAAAGTGAACGATATTACCATTAAAACAACGCCTACCCGTCATAATTGGCAAAACCAAATGCCTAAGTACCAATACCGTGAGTGGAAGGAAGAAGAGTATGTAGGTTACTGGCTTGAGACACCTGATGGCAGCATTTGGCTACCGAGTGACAGTCAGCTTTTGCAGTCACACTTGGAAATGCCGCAGCCAGATATGATTCTCTTTGATTTTAGTGATAATGATTGGCATATTACTTACGAGGGTGCCATAAAAGAAGCAAACACTTATCCTGAGGCTGATTTGCTTTGTATTCATTGGGGATCAATTGATGCAGCTACTTGGAATACTTTTAATGGCAATCCAGCAGATCTTGTCAATGATGTAGTCAATCCGGAACGTGTGCATGCCCTTAACGTTGGCGGCAGTTTAACTTTAAAACGAAAGCAACAAAACTAAAAAATAGATTTCCATTTTTTCTTTGACTTATAAATAAAAAAGAGAATAAGAACGGTAGCTTGGGTTAAAAATCCGCCTACTTCTTATTCTTTTTTATTTTTCTCATTGGCTGTAAGTGTGTTAAGTTAAAGATAAAAGACCGCCTTTATTAAAATAAATTGTATCGGCAGCTGATTATTGAAATATAGAGACTTTTCTTTGACTCTTAGCCTAAAAAACTGTATTATAACAATATGGATATATGGACACAGTTAGGACGTTTTTCAGAATTTGAAACGCAGCGTCTTTTTATGCGCCCTTTTGCCTTTAAGGATCATAAGGATTTTTATGAAATAGCGAGTGATGCGCAGAATTTGGAATTTATTTTCCCTCATCAGGCCAGCCTTGCTGAGAGTGATTTTTTGCTGGTTCATTATTTTATGAAAACCCCGTTAGGTGTCTGGGCTCTTGAGCACAAGGAAAATCATAAAATGATTGGTGCGATTCGCTTTGACAAACTGGATTTAACAGCTCAAACAGCTGAGATTGGCTATTTTTTGCATAAGGATTACTGGGGACAGGGCTTGACAACTGAGGCACTCAAAAATCTGGTTTTTCTGGCCTTTCAGGAATTTGATTTAAAGCTGCTGCAGATTATTGTTCATAAGGAAAATGCAGCCAGTGCCAGAGTAGCAGAAAAAGCCGGTTTTAATTTAGTGAGACAGTTCAAAGGGAGTGACCGGTACAGTCATAAGATACGTGATTATTTGAAATATGAATTAAGGATAGGTGACAGGACATATGAGTAAACATCAAGACATTTTAGAATATTTGGAAAATCTGGCGGTTGGCAAACGTGTCAGTGTCAGAAGCATTTCAAATCATTTGAAAGTCAGTGACGGAACGGCCTACCGAGCTATTAAAGAGGCGGAAAACCGCGGAATTGTTGAGACTCGGCCGCGCAGCGGAACGATTCGTGTTGAAAAAAAGGTGCGCGTGCGCCTAAACAAATTGACCTACAAAGAAATTGCCAATATCAGCGAGTCAGAAGTTATCTCTGGCGCATCTGGGCTCAGTCATGAATTTAGCAAGTTTTCTATCGGTGCCATGACCATTGATAATATTCACCGCTATCTGACCAAAGATGGCCTTTTGATTGTCGGAGACCGTGAAAATATTCAGCTTTTGGCTCTGCAAAATAAAAACGCCATCCTCGTAACAGGAGGATTTCCTGTATCTGAAAGGGTGCGTGAAACCTCCAATCAGCTGGGCATTCCCGTCATGGTAACTAACTATGATACCTTTACCGTTGCCACTCTCATCAATCAGGCTCTTTCAAATGTTCGCATTAAAACCGACATTAAGACGGTTGAGGAGGTTTATCAGGAAAAGGTTTATCATGGCTTTTTGCACGACACAGATACTGTCAAAGACTATAACAATCTGATTAAAAAGACTAACCATGTGCGCTATCCGGTCATTAACAGTCATAATATGGTTGTCGGCGTTATCAGCATGAGGGATGTGGCCGGCAAGGAACCTAACATGATTCTTAATCAACTAATGACTAAAAATCCGGTAGTTGCAAAACCGACGCTTAGTCTGGCCAATATCAGCCAAAAGATGATTTTTGAAGATTATGATATGCTGCCGGTGGTTAAGGAAGACTACAGTCTTTTGGGAGTTATCACGCGCAGGCAGGTGATGGAAAATCTGCAGAATTTTCAAAGGACCAGCACTCACACCTACAGCGAGCAGATTACTGCCAATCTGCAGGAAGAAAAAAACGGCTTTCAATTTGTTGTTGAGCCAGCCATGATTGATTCGGCAGGCAATCTGGCACACGGTGTTTTAACAGAATTTCTAAAAGATATTACCATGCGTGTCTTGACGCAAAAGCATAAAAAGAATATCATTATTGAGCAAATGATGTTATACTTTTTACAGGCCGTTCAAATTGATGATCTGCTAAAAATTCAGCCCAAGGTTATTACTGAAAACAGGCGGAGTGCGACGCTTGACTTTGAAATTTACCATGGCAGCCAAGTTGTTACCAAGGCTGTTGTTACAACGAAATTGAATTAGAACTAAGGAGTTAACTAAAACATGATTACATTAAAATCAGCGCGTGAAGTTGAAGCAATGGATGAGGCTGGCGATTTTTTAGCCAGCATTCATATCGGTTTGCGTGATTTGATTAAACCAGGACTGGACATGTGGGAAATTGAAGAGTATGTCCGCCGGCGCTGCAAGGAAGAAAATTTCCTGCCCTTACAAATTGGGGCAGACGGTCATTTCATGGACTACCCCTATGCGACCTGCTGCGGTTTAAATGATGAGGTGGCTCATGCTTTTCCGCGCCATTATACTTTGAAGGAGGGTGATCTTCTTAAAGTTGATATGGTAATAGGCGGTCCTATTGCCAAGGAAGACTTGGATGTGTCAAAATTGAATTTTGACAAGGTTGCTGAAGTCAAAAAACATACAGACAATTTCCGTGGCGGTATTGCTGATTCTTGCTGGGCCTATGCTGTTGGAAATGTTTCTGAAGAAGTCAAGAAGCTCATGGATGTCACCAAGGAATGCCTTTACAAGGGTATTGAAAAGGCTGTTATCGGCAACCGTATCGGGGATATTGGAGCTGCCATTCAGGAATATGCTGAAAGCTTTGGTTATGGTGTTGTCCGCGATTTAGTCGGCCACGGTGTCGGTCCTACCATGCATGAAGAGCCTAATGTTCCCCACTATGGCAGAGTCGGCCGCGGTCTGCGTTTGAAAGAAGGAATGGTGCTGACGATCGAACCGATGATTAATACGGGAACCTGGGAAATAGATACAGATATGCAAACAGGTTGGGCTCACAAAACACTTGATGGTGGCCTTTCCTGCCAATATGAACATCAGTTTGTTATTACAAAGGATGGCCCGCGCATTCTTACCAGTCAAGGAGAAGAAGGCACCTATTAATAGGAGTTGCAGTGAAAAAGTTTATTGAAAAGTTACAGGCAAGCCAATATGTACAGAATTTTTTAACCTACTATAAAAGCTCTGAAATGGATCTCTCCAGTATAGCAGTGGCCTACTATCTAATCCTGACTATTTTTCCCTTTTTAATCCTGCTTGCTAACTTGTTTCCTTATCTGGATATTGACACATCAGAACTTTTATCCTTCATGAAAAACAATCTGCCTGAGCAGCTCTATGAAAGCACCTCAGGTATTGTGATCGGGATTTTCAACAAGCCTTCTACCAGTCTCTTGTGGCTGGCAGTGCTCACTGGTTTGTGGACCATGTCAAAAAGTTTGACTTTTTTGCAGAAATCCATGAACAAATCCTATGGCATTCAGGTTCATCGTGACCTGATTTTAGGGCATATTGTCGGGATTTTTTCCAGCTTGCTGGTAATCTTCTTTTTGGCGCTGGCTATTATGCTGTCAACTTTTGGTAAGACAGTGCTGACGTTCTTGTATCATAATTCCTATCTCAATCAGGATTTGTATGATATTTTGATGAGTTTAACCCAGCCAGTAACTGCTACGATTTTCTTCGTTGCCTTAGCAATTCTCTATTATATTCTGCCCAATGTCCGAATCAGAAAAGTCCGCTATATTTTGCCGGGAACAATCTTTACCAGTATTCTCTTCTTTACGATGACCAGCTTGTTTGGGACTTATCTGAACTACGCCACCGCCAGCATGGAAAATCTTCGGATTTTTGGATCGGTGACCTTGTTTGCTTTAATGCTGTGGTTTATTGTCTTTGCCAGAATTTTGATTCTAGGGGCTGTTTTAAATGCCAGCTATCAGAAAAAATACGTTAAAGAATTTAGACCAAGACGCGGCAACATTATTACTATTATCCAGTCTAGGAGAGACTATATGGCTAAAAAAGGGGAAGAAGATAAAAAATAATCTTTACATAAGATCATCATTGTGAAAAAGACTTAGAGAAAGGGCTCTCGAGTCTTTTTTGTTTTGTATTATACTCAAAGAAAATCAGGCAAGGCGAAGTCAATAATGTATGATGAGAGTTTCAAAGAGTATAAGCTATGGGAGCAAGTCTTGTCTTGATCCAGAAATTTTGGGCTCTAGGAATTCCTAAATGAAAAAAAAACTGTGCTTGAAGACTTAATTAGTTGAGAAAATGGGAGTTAGGCAATCAAGGACTTCGAAACATGACAAAAGTCATATTATGTTATGACATTAGGTGCTGAAAAGCTTTGCTCTTTTTCGGTAAACTTAAACCAGAAAGAAAATAAAGCGAGAAAATATTATGAAAATCAAAGTATCTTATATTATTTATGCTCTTATTGGAACAGTTTTCGCGGTCTTGAGTGTTTTTACAACTGTTTTTGAACAGTTGAAGATTGAAACTATCTTTTCGCATTTTGGAGAGTTCATGGGCTTGTTAATTTCAGCAACTATTTTAATCAGTATTGTTAAATCTCTTATCAAAGAATTGGCTGATTAGGAAGAAAGAAAAGCTTTCTCCTACCTTAATAGTTACAAAGGAGGGACTAAAATGACCTATGAGGAGATCAAACTTAGACTTTTAGAAGATGGTATCCGCAGCTATAAAGTCTTTCAAGGTATTAAAATTTACTCTCACACTGTCAAAACTGAAGATGAACAAAAACAAATCTCAAAAAGAGTTTACCTGACAAAAAAGCAACACTATGTTTATTATGAACGAACAGATCCTAACTGGTATTACTGGAATAAAGACAGGGAAAACGCAAACTTTGATCCAAGTGATATTAATGAAAATACACTTTTTGAAGTGGTAAATGATTTGGAATCTTTAACAAAACATTTGGGAAAAGATATCATTCACAAATTAGCAGAAAAAGTTCATCATGGTGAAATCACCGAATACCTAGATATTTAGAAATCATTAAAACACACACAGTCTAAATAAACTGGCTTTAAAGGCTGTGTAAAAAAGGCAAGCTGTCTAGTTTGTGAAATTAGACTCACCTTCCTAGAATCTTTAGGGATTCTTTGTCAGGCTCTCTAAATTCCTTTGGAGTGCTTAACGGCTTAGCGACACGAAGTTTGGTTAGTCGATTTTACTAACCAAACGAAGTTAGTGGGAGAGGTAGCCAATTCACCATAGTGATTGGCGTTTGGTATCAAGTGCGGAGCACTTAGATAACAAGCCTCTACCGTATCTTAATAAAAGGAGTACAATGATGGTACATACGGTTATAAACGTTTCAAATTTATCCAAACAATTTAAATCGAAAAAGGTTCTTGAGGGCATTTCCTTTGAAGTTAAGGAGGGCGATTGTCTGGCCTTAATTGGACCTAATGGTTCAGGCAAAACAACACTCTTTAATTGCCTGTTGGGAGACTATGCTCCGACAGAAGGAACAGTTACTGTTCTAAAGCAAAACGCTCAGTCTTCACAGCTTAAAGGAAAAGTAGGTATCCTTTTTCAGGAAAACCTGACAGAGCGAAAGATGACGGCTTCTGAACTTCTTAATTTTCAAAAAGCTATTTATCCTAAACCTCTGTCTGATAAAGCGATTGATAAGTTGCTGCAATTTTCTGATCAGCAAAAAAAGCAGTTTGCTGAAAAATTGTCTGGTGGTCAAAGACGGCTTCTGGCTTTTGTGCAAGTCTTGGTTGGCCAACCTGACATCATCTTCTTGGATGAGCCGACGGCTGGTATGGATACCAATACGCGCAAGCGTTTTTGGGAGATTGTTGCTGACTTGAAAAAGGCTGGCAAGACCATTATTTACTCCAGCCATTACATTGAAGAAGTAGAGCATACGGCGGATAGGATCTTGGTTTTGCACGAGGGAAAAATGCTGCGTGACACCACACCTTATCTGCTGCGCTCAGAAGAAAAAGAAAAGGTCTTTACGCTGCCAACTGATTATCTCTTTGCGGTTGAAGAAGAGGAGATTCAAAATTTGACCATCAAAGCAGATACCATTTCCTTTAGCAGCAAACAACCGCAGAGGATTTGGGATTTGCTGGTAGAAGTTAAATGTCCAATTGAAGACATCGAAATGACTAACCGTACGCTTTTAAATACCATTTTTGATATGGCAAAGGAGACTGACCATGAAAACGTTTAAAGCAATCCTGTATCAGGAGTACCTCATCAATAAACGATCTTTGTCTAACTTGATTATGGGAATCGGCATGCCACTTGCTTTCTTCTTACTCTTTACCAGTATTTGGGCCAGTGATGACAGTATGTCTAAAGAACAAGCGGCTTACTGGGTGCGCCAGTATATGATCCAAATGACTGCCTTTTCCAGTCTCAGTTTTGCCTTTTTCTCCTTGCCTTTTGCCTTTCAAGAAGACAGAAACGGCAACCGCCTCAGAAGTATTGAGCACAGTCCCATTCCTATCTGGCAATACTATATCAGTAAAATTTTAACGATTCTTGTTCACTTTGTCCTGGCAATTGTAACTGTTTTTGTCGCAGGACACTTCATCAAGAATGTTGATATGTCTGCTAAAGATTGGCTGATCAGTGCGGGTCTTTTATTTGCTGGAGCTGTCTGCTTTATGCCTTTTGGTGCACTTTTTGCTCATATCAAGTCTTCGCAGACGCTTTCTTTGATTGCCAATATTTTTTACATGGGCTTGGCAGTCTTGGGCGGCCTCTGGATGCCAGTGCAGACTTTCCCTGATTTTATGCAAAAACTAGCAAAATTTATGCCGACCTATCATCTTAACAACCTCTTTATTTCTTACTTCAAAGATGACTTTTCTCTTAAGTCCCTGTTAATTCTCGTGGGATATGCTATCATAGTCTTAGTGATTGCTCTGGCAGTCGGAAAAAAACTTGAGGTAAAATAATGTTTCGACCCTTTCAAAAAACAGACCCGCTCTACTATGTAGGGCTGGTCTTCATGATTTTTCCCCTAGGAGGGGTATTGTGGTTTGATTATCCTATGTGGACGCTGGGGCCGTCTGTTTTGTTCATGATAGCCTATATTTTGATTATTCACCTTCGTAATCAGTATCAAAGCATACTTGCTGTCCTTTGGTTCTATCTGCTTGGCTATATTCTTTGGATGGTCTTGGCTATTGAGCCCAATATGATGTGGTTTTTCTTCTATCTCGTGAATCTTTTGGTTTGGCGGTTTGAAGATGACACGCGAACGCGAAGCTACCGCACGATATCTTATATACTTGGTCTTTTGGTTGTTATGGTGTGGGGATTGTTTTTTGGACCAACAGTCATAGAAAAAGTAATGACAGTGCTGATTACCATCTTTATCATTGCTATGCACTATTTTCAGCGGCAGAATTATTTGGAAAATAAGGTTAAAGAAGAAATTTATCAAAAAAATAAGGAAATTAATCTCCTGACCGCTGAAAATGAACGCAACCGAATTGGCCGTGATTTGCACGATACGCTGGGACACACATTTGCCATGATGAGTTTGAAGACGGAGCTTGCGCTGCGGCAATTGGACAAGGATAATCTGCCTGCTGTCCGCAAGGAATTGACGGAGCTCAATCAAATCAGTAAAGAAACCATGAAAAATGTTCGTGAGCTGATTACCAATCTCAAATACCGCACGGTGACTGAAGAGTTGGATAATATCACCGAAATGTTTGCCATGTCTGAGATTGCCCTAACGATAGATAATCAGCTGGACTTGTCTGCGTTGTCGCCTGTCATTCAGTCCAGCATGACCATGATTTTACGCGAATTAACCACCAATATCATTAAGCACGCTGGAGCCAGTCAGTGTCATATCAAGCTCTACAGGGCTGACGGGCTGATAATTGAGGTCAGTGATAATGGGCGTGGTTTTAGCCAGCTGACTGGTGAGGAATTGCATTCTATCAAGGAACGTTTGCAGCTGGTCAAGGGTGAGGTTATGATTATATCCAGCCACAATCCGACCCTTATTCGTGTGATTTTAGAAGAAGGAGGCCGACAATGAAATTATTAGTCGCTGAAGACCAGTCCATGCTGCGTGATGCGCTCTGTCAGCTTTTACTTATGGAAGATGAGGTGGAAGAAATTTATCAGGCTGCTGATGGCGCCCAAGCCATAGATCTGCTGCAAAAACAGGACGTTGATGTGGCTGTTTTGGATGTTGAAATGCCCAAGAAAACAGGGCTTGATGTGCTGGAGTGGATTCGTGCCCATCGTCAGGCTACTAAGGTTATTATCGTGACAACCTTCAAACGCTCAGGCTACTTTAAACGTGCCTTAGCGGCTCATGTAGATGCTTATGTTTTAAAGGATCGTTCGGCTTCAGAGCTCATGCAGACTATCCATGCTGTTTTGGCTGGGCAAAGGGAGTATTCCCCTGAATTGATTGAGGAAGCCGCCTTTACCTCCAATCCTCTCAGTCAGCGCGAGCAGGAAATTTTGCTTCTGGTTGCCAGAGGTTTGTCCAATCAGGAAATATCTGAAAAGCTTTTCTTGTCCAACGGTACGGTTCGAAACTATATGACCAGTATCTTTAACAAGCTGTCTGCTGGCAATCGTACAGATGCTGTCCGAATTGCGCAGGAAAAGAATTGGATTTAAAGCGATAGAAATTTGTATCTAAAAAAGGCCATGATATCACATCATGAGCCT
>NZ_BCLE01000034.1 GCF_001431045.1 Streptococcus orisasini | reverse complement strand
CTCAAAAGCTAAAGCTTTGTGAGTTTCAGAGTATAGACAAACACATTTTTCAATGCAAACATGCTTTGAAGCTCTTCAAATATCAATTCAATGGCTTTGGTTTGCGAGCGAAGCGAGCCTTAATCCGAGACTTTCCGCCGTGATAAAAGTGGCAGAAACCCCATTGTTTCTGCCACTCGGAAGATTTGAGACCTTAGGCTCAAATCTTAGGCATGGAATTCCGAAGGAAGTCGCTGCCGTCCGCATCACCTAAGGAAAGTCTCATAAAAGACTTTGTCTTCAAGTTGAAACTCACAAGCTAAAGCTTTGTGAGTTTTTTAAACAACAAAATCATCTGTCACTGCTGTTTTTAGCAGCCAAGCCTGCAAATTAAGACAAGAATCCGCAGTGTAATAAGCTTCTTGTTTAGTAGGGTAAAGATGGGAGGTGAAAGTCGCTTGTCCATCATTCATAAAAATTTCAATGGAATTCTTGTCTATATAAAGAGTTAGTTTGGTCAGTTCATCCTCCAAAGAAACTGGCAAACTTTCACCAAGTTCGGTGTTAAACCGCTGATCCATTTGACTGCGGTCAACCGTGCAAACCTTTGTATCACTGTCATAGGAAATACAAAAACCGCCACTGCCATCTTTTTTAGTGAAAAGCTTCAGCTCAAAATCCTGACCTTGATGATTTGATACTTCTATTTCACAGACCCTAGGCAATTCCTTATCTAAAACTACAGCTTTCTTTCGCAGCGAAGCAAGAGCTGGCACAGGCCGCTGCAGCAAACGATTATTAACAAGGCGCAGTTCACGCGGCAGGGTAAGGCTTCCTTCCCAGTCTTCCGCTTCACTTGGATAATGATTGTCCGGCAGTCCTATCCAAGCTGTTAAAACAGCCTTATCAGAATCTTTAACATTAGCAGCAAACTGGGCAGCATAAAAATCAAAGCCATAATCCAAATAATGATAGGTTCCTTCTGCTGTGAATGTTAAGTTCTTATAATCCATTTTTCCAAGCAAATAGACATTATGATTGGTATTTTTACCACGATGCGGCAAGGTTGTATACTGGGGTGAAAAGACCAGAACATCCTTGCCGGAAATGCGCTCAATAGATGGGCATTCCCACATACCACCAAGATCTTCAAAACCTGGAACCTGCAATTCCCCAGCAAACGTCCAGTTCTCCAGTAAAGAATCTGAGCTATAGATTAAAACCTTGCCCTTAAGATCTTTAGACTGCGCTCCCAAAAGAATGTAATATTTTTGAGTGTCTTCATCATAAACAACCTTAGGGTCACGCTGGTGTTCCGTATAATTCTCATGAGGACCAAAAAGAGGTTCAGAAGCTTTGATTAACTCCCCTGACTCTTTCAACTCAGCAACACAGGTATAAGGTGTCCGTACCCAATTTTCATCACGGTGGTTGCCTGTATAAAAAAGGTAGAGATTGTCTCCTGTCGAAAAACCTGAGCCAGAATGCACCCCTTTGTTATCATAGAAAGAATCCGGATAAATACCCACACCGTGGTTTTCCCAATGAACCAAGTCTGTCGAAACTGTATGATACCAGTATTTTAGACCATGCACAGCACCCCAAGGACACCACTGGTAAAAAAGATGCCAAACACCCTTATGGTAAACAAAGCCATTTGGATCACTGGATAGACCTGTAATCGGCTGGATGTGATAAGTCTGCCTGTAATCAGACTTCCTAATGCTATCATAAAGTCCGCAGATCTCACTAGGATCCTGCAAGACACGGTAACGTTCTTCCTGTGTCCACTCTCTCATTTCTTTCTCCTTTAGTTAGAACAATTGCTTTTATTATAGCGTATGCGCTTTCATTTTTCAATCATTCTTTTTTTCACACAAAAACAGCAGCCACTGCTGACCGCTGTCATAGAAACTATTTTTACCTAAATGTTATATATTTAGCAATAGCAGAAAAAGCCGGTTGCTCCTTGCGCTTTGGTAAGCAGCAAAATAAATCGGTCTAAGCTTCTGATTTTTTCTCAACAATGAACTGACTCAGAACCCCATTGATAAATTTACTGGACTTTTTGTCAGAGTATTTTTTTGAAATTTCAATGATTTCATTCAAAGCAACACGTTCAGGCGTTTCATCATAGTACTTGATTTCATATAAGCCCAAACGCAGCAGATTTTTATCAATTAGCGTCAAGCGGGAGAGTGTCCAACCTGTTTTAAGATGCTGAGAGATAGTGTTATCCAGTTCTTCTCTATGCTCAGTTACACCATTGACCAAGGCCAGTAAGAAAAGAGGCAGGCTAACCTCTTCTTCAGCCTTGTCATAAGTATAAGCAAAATTAGCAGCCTTGAGATTGTCGCCGCCAAATTCCAAAGAAAAGAGTGCCTGAAAGGCACGTTCACGAAGGTCACGTCTTGAATCAATAAATGCACTAGCCATCCAGAAAATCCTCATCAAACAGGGTTTTCATATCAGGTTTTGGTGTTTTTTCAGGAACAATGCCAACAACATGGATATTAACTGCCGAAAGGCTGACTTCTGCCATATCATAAACTGCTGTTTTAACAGCTTGCTGAATAGCTATAGAGACTGCAGGAACATTTACGCCATATTGCAGGTAAACGTAGATATCTGCATTTACAGTACCGTCTTCTTCTGTTTGAAGATAAACTCCCCGTCCATGAGCGACTTTGCTGAGGCTGTCCGCTACTGTTTTATTGTGCAGTGAATGGACACCGTCAACCTTGGTGGTCGCAATGCCTGTAATCACTTCAAGCACACGCGGAGAAATAACAATATCTCCAATTATTTCATTTGCCATCATGTTATCCTTTCTCAATGAAAATTATAAATCTAGCTTGACTTAAGCGCGAGAAACGTAGGTCCCTTCAGCTGTGTTAATGATTAATTTCTGACCAACTTCAATGAAATCTGGCACATTGACAACAAGTCCTGTTTCAAGCGTTGCAGGTTTCCCTGAACCAGTTACGGTTGCTCCCTTGATAGATGGCTGAGTATCAGTAACTGTCAGCTCAACAGTTGTTGGGATGGTAACTCCAATAACTTCTGTATTATAGAATTGAATTTTTACTTCTGAATTTTCCAAAATGAATTTCAATTCTTCTGCCACATTTACAACTGGAATTTCATACTGCTCATAGTTTTCTGTATCCATGAAATAAGCTGTGTCATCCATTTGATAAAGGTACTGAGCAGGACGTGTTTCTATGATTGCCTGTTCAAATTTTTCTTCCGGACGGTAAGTCGTATCAAAAGTCGAACCCGTACGGACATCACGCAATTTCATACGCATTACTGTATTGCCTTTACCTGGCTTATGGTGGCTAGCTTCAAGAACTTTAATCAATTTACCATCATTTGTTTCAAAAGTCATGCCAGCTCTAAGCTTACTTGCTTCTATCATTTTTTCTATACCTCTTTACAAAATATTATCATCTCATTTTATCATAAAAAGCTATTATCCTCAAATCATTTTGCAATGATTTGAGAAATGCCAGAGACACACTAACACCATAAATTCATCTCAATAAGGAAAAATGTGTCTTGCTTTGGATTAAAATTCTGCCAATGAGTTTCGAGCACACATTTCCTTTACCAATCAAATACAGTTCCTTAGCTGATTCCAGTTTGAAAACCAGTGTTTTAACTGCCTAAGGCTGCGGTTCTCTGAACATAATTCTCCCTATAGCAAACATCCTCAGTAATCATATCGGCCAATGGCTAGTATCCTTAGTCAGCCAAGCTTTGAAGTAGCTGTCCACTACTTTTAGTCATCTATCTTACCGCCAAGTGTCAATTCAGGGACATCATGCTGATAATAGCCAACACCCTTTTTCTCCATCAGCTCAATAGCAAAAGGATGCATGCGATAGGCAGTCTTATAAGTAATTTTCGTAATCCCCGCCTGCAAAAGGGCCTTGGTACAATTCAAGCACGGAAAATGCGTCACATAGATTTCTGTATTATTGGTTGAAATACCTTCTTTAGCACATTGAATAAGGGCATTCATTTCCGCATGGACGGTTCGAATACAATGGCCGTCCTCCATATAGTGCCCTGCTTCATTACAGTTGTCCGTCGCAGCTACCCCGCCATTATAACCTGTAGCAATAATACGATTATCCTTAACCAGGACAGCTCCCACATAGGCTCGGTTGCAGGTTGAACGTTTGGAAATCAGCTCCGCATTTGCCATAAAATAATCTTGCCATGAAAGTCTTTTTGTTTCTGCCATAAGAACTCCTTTTGCTGCATAAAATCAAAGTAACAACGATAAAACCTAGCCTCAGCAGGCAGTTAAAATAATTGCTGACTGTCAGTATTTCTACGTCAGAACAATCAATTCCTTAGGGGCTAATGTCAAAACCTCACAGCCGTCCTCAGTAATAAGGAGATCGTCTTCGATCCTAACACCATATTTATCCTCTAGATAGATTCCTGGTTCATCTGTCAAAACCATTCCAGCAGCAATCGTTTCACTAGATTTTCCAAAATAAGGTATTTCATGAATATCAAGTCCGATACCGTGGCCAATGCCATGAGTAAAATACGGACCATAGCCCGCATCATTGATAACACGGCGCGGGACACGGTCGTAGTCGATATAAGTCATTCCAGCTTTGGCCGTCTCAATCAAAGCCTTGTTAGCCTTTAACACAAGATTGTAAATGCCACGCTCTTCATCGGTCACCTGGCCAATATGAATGGTTCGGGTCATATCACTGACATAGTGATTATAGTAACAGCCAAAATCTACTGTCAGTGTTTCTCCCGTCTGAATGACCTTGTCACTTGCTACTCCATGAGGCATGGCAGAACGATAGCCTGATGCCGCAATCGTTTCAAAGGATACACCGCTTGCACCGTATTTTCTCATGCGAAAATCTAAAAAGTCAGCCACATCACGTTCAGTTGTTTGATTGGGCTTAATAAAATCAAGCATATCCAAGAAAGCTTTATCAGAGATCTGACAAGCCTGACGGATAGCCTTAATTTCATCCGCATCCTTAATCATACGGATACCTTCAATAAAGTCCGCCATTGGTCGCAAATGATAGCCAGCAAAGACATTTTCCAAAGACCTGAAACAGCGGTAAGGCACTTGATCATCAAAGCCAATTGTTGTTAATTTATCGCCAGCTATCGTTTTGGCAATTTCAGTCAGAGAATCACGTGTTTCAATAATGTCAAAACCCTTAACCACATTCTTAGCAATCAAGGTATAGCGAGCATCTGTCAAAAACAAGCGACGGTTCTTACTAATAAAAACTGTTGCCTGTGTTCCCCAAAAGCCGGTAAGATAATAAATATTTTTAAGATTGATCACCAGAACTGCATCACAGCCGGCATCAGCCAGCGCAGCTTCTACTTTTTGAACTCTGTCTTTCATGAAAAGATCTCCTGTATTCTTGCTTATAAGTTTATCATGAATTCAATAGATTTAAAAGAGCCGAGAAGAATCTGTCAACAACTGGCTCTTAGAAATGAAAAGTGGGATAATATTGATAGAAACAATGGAGGTAATCATATGATTTGCAACGAATGTTATGTCGCGGAAAACAGGGCAACACCTTTACTTCATCCGAAAGAGTGCTTAGAAAATCACACGCAATACATTTGTGGAAGCTGCGGGAAATGTATTTGTATTGAACAGACCGAAAAAGGGTTACAGAGATGGCAATTCCCGTTTAAATCCCTAGAAATCGCTAAGCTTTATTTGAGAACAGCAGATTTTACCATGAAGCAGTGCTGCGGTATTTATGAAATTCAAAACAGCAACGGAAGGTTTTCTTATAAAATCTTTACAGATAAAAATACCATGCTGGCTTATCTCAAAAAGAACAAGGATAAGAGCTGTATAAGCGGCAACCCGCTCTTTTCAACATCTGATTATAGAGAATTTCCTAATACAGAAATCAGAAAACTTACGGCTGAAGAAGTTAGAAAATATTTATCCCAACAGTAACAGACATGATGCAGGACAGTTCAGCTGTCTTTGATCAATTTATTCAATAAATGGGATTCTCACTCAGTAGAGCAAAGTGAAGGCAACAACCTATATCTGAAGAGTAATAAGATAACAGTACAACAAAAAACAGGGTAGGACTTTCATGATAATAATCATAAAGATCCTGCCCTTTGCTGCTATTTTAACTTATTTTTTAAATACTGGCCTGTAAAGCTCTCCGGCACTTGAGCCACTTCTTCTGGCGTTCCGGTCGCAATAACCTGACCGCCGCCAACTCCGCCTTCGGGACCTAAATCAATAATATGGTCTGCAGTCTTAATAACATCCAAATTATGCTCAATAACAAGCACCGTATTGCCATCATCCACAAAACGCTCTAAAACCTTAAGAAGCCGAGCAATATCATCGGTATGAAGACCAGTTGTCGGTTCATCTAAAATATAAAAACTCTTACCCGTCGAGCGTTTATGGAGTTCACTGGCCAGTTTCATCCGCTGAGCTTCTCCGCCCGACAGAGTAGTCGCTGGCTGGCCAAGTGTCACATAACCAAGACCAACATCCTTGATGGTTTGAATCTTGCGGGCAATCTTAGGAATCGGTGCGAAAAATTCTGCCGCATCATTGACTGTCATATCAAGAATTTCCGCAATATTTTTCTCCTTGTAATGAACTTCCAAGGTCTCACTGTTGTAACGGGTGCCGTGGCAAACTTCACAAGGCACATAAACATCCGGCAAAAAGTGCATTTCAATCTTGATGATACCATCACCCGAGCAAGCCTCACAGCGGCCGCCCTTGACATTGAAAGAGAAGCGCCCCTTCTTATAACCGCGAATTTTAGCTTCATTGGTTTGAGCAAATAAATCCCGAATATCGTCAAACACCCCTGTATAGGTTGCTGGATTTGACCTCGGCGTCCGGCCGATAGGACTTTGGTCAATATCAATCAAACGATCGATATGCTCAATCCCTGAAATCGACTTGTATTTTCCTGGCTTTTCAGAATTACGGTTAAGCTTTTGCGCAATGGCCTTCTTTAAAATACTATTGACAAGGGTTGACTTGCCAGAACCCGAAACCCCTGTTACAGCGATAAATTTACCAAGAGGAAACTTGACATTAATCTTTTGCAGATTGTTCTCTGCTGCTCCCTTGATTTCAATGAAACGACCAGTTCCTTTACGGCGCTCCAGAGGCACAGGGATTTGTTTCTTGCCGGATAAATATTGTCCGGTAATGGATTTTTTATTTTTCGCGACCTGCTTAGGAGTGCCCGAAGCAACAATTTCTCCACCTGAAGCGCCGGCTCCCGGTCCAACGTCAACCAGCCAGTCAGCTGCCATCATGGTATCCTCATCATGCTCAACCACAATTAACGTATTGCCCAGATCGCGCATCTTCTTAAGGCTAGAAATCAAACGGTCATTGTCCCTTTGGTGCAGACCGATTGAGGGTTCATCCAAAATGTAAAGTACGCCGCTCAGGTTGGAGCCAATCTGAGTCGCCAGACGAATACGCTGGCTCTCACCGCCTGATAAGGTTCCTGCCGAACGCGATAAGGTCAGGTAATTAAGACCAACATTATTAAGGAAAGTCAAACGATCCTTGATTTCCTTAACAATCGGTGTCGCAATTGTTTTTTCATTTTCTGACAATTCCAAATGCGTCAGTAAATCCAGATGATCCGCAATGGATAAATCAGATACCTGTCCGATATTCATCCCTTTTTCACCGCCAACTCGAACACTGAGCGCCTGATCATTGAGACGGTAACCCTGACAAGTAGCACAGGGCAGCTCATTCATATAACCGCGCATCACATTGCGGGTGAAGTCGCTGTTGGTTTCGTGATAGCGTCGGCTGATATTGCTGACAACACCTTCAAAAGGAATATCGATATCTCTGACACCGCCAAACTCATTCTCATAATGAAAATGAAATTCTTGACCATCAGAGCCATACAAAATCAGATTTTTAGCCTCATCCGACAAATCCTTCCAAGGTTTATCCATATCCACAGCAAAAGCATCCATGGCCTGCTCCAGCATTTGGGGATAGTAATTTGAAGAAATCGGATTCCAAGGAGCAAGCGCCCCTTCTCTTAAGGTTTTGGTCTCATCGGGAATGACCAAATCTAAGTCAACTTCCAATTTGATGCCCAGACCATCACAGGTCGGACAGGAACCAAAGGGAGCGTTAAACGAAAAGAGGCGCGGTTCCAGCTCAGGCACTGTAAAGCCACAGACAGGACAGGAATAATGCTCTGAAAAAATCAATTCATTGCCATCCATGGTATCGATCATAACATAGCCATCACCTAAGCGCAGGGCTGCTTCAATAGAATCGAACAGCCGGCCACGAATGCCCTCTTTTTGTACCAGGCGATCAACAACCACTTCAATACTGTGCATCTTACTTTTAGACAGCTCTGGAACTTCTGCTATATCAACAATCTCACCATCAACCCGCACACGGACATAACCATCCTTTTGGATACGCTCAAAAACAGACTTATGCTGCCCTTTTTTCCGGCGGACAACAGGCGCCAAAATCTGCATGCGCGTCCGCTCAGGCAAGGTCAGCACCTGATTAACAATCTGCTCAACAGACGAAGCAGTAATCGCACCATGACCGTTTTTACAGTAAGGCACACCAACACGCGCATACAAAAGCCTCAGATAATCATTGATTTCTGTGACCGTCCCAACTGTTGAACGCGGATTTTTGCTGGTCGTTTTTTGGTCTATGGAAATGGCGGGGCTGAGACCGTCAATTGAATCCACATCAGGCTTGTCCATATTTCCCAAAAACTGTCTGGCATAGGCCGACAGACTCTCGACATAGCGGCGCTGGCCTTCAGCATAAATCGTATCAAATGCAAGGCTTGATTTCCCAGACCCTGACAAACCTGTCATGACAATCAGTTTATCACGCGGAATCTCCACATCAATATTTTTTAAATTATGAGCACGCGCTCCATGAATAACTAACTTATCCTGCATAATGAATTGAGCCTTCTCTCTAGTCTTATCCTCTTATTATAACAAATATTTAAGAATCAGTTGCCCAAAAATGTTTCAAATGTAGTATAATAAAACAGTATGTATTAAATAAACGAAAAGGAGGGCTTGTCATGAAGCAAATGTTTCTTTCAACAGCAACAGAATTCAAAGAAATCGAAACATTCGAGCCAGGTGCTTGGATTAATTTGGTCAACCCCTCCCAGGAAGAGTCACTGCAGGTTGCTGAAAATTTCAATATTGACATTACAGACTTGCGGGCACCACTCGATGTCGAAGAAACTTCACGGATTTCTGTAGAAGATAACTACACACTTATTATCGTTGACGTTCCTACGCCAGAAGAGCGTAACAGCCGCAGTTACTATATTACTATTCCCTTGGGAATTATCGTGACCGAAACAGCTGTTATTACAACTTGTTTGGAACCTCTGACGCTTTTTGACAATTTTTTAAACCATCGGATACGCAATTTTTACACCTTTATGAAGACCCGTTTTGTCTTCCAGCTTCTTTACCGAAATGCAGGGCTCTATCTGACCGCCCTTCGTTCCATCGATCGCCAAAGCGACAAAATTGAAGCTCAGCTGGAAAAAGCAACGCGTAACGAACAGCTAATTGACATGATGGAGCTGGAAAAATCAATTGTCTACCTGCGAGCTTCTCTTAAGCTCAATGAACGGATTGTCAAAAAACTCTCCAGCAACACTTCCAGTCTCAAAAAGTATGTTGAAGATGAGGATTTGCTGGAAGATACCTTGATTGAGACCCAGCAGGCCATTGAAATGGCTGGCATTTACGAAAATGTCCTTAATGTCATGACAGAAACATCCGCTTCAATCATTTCCAATAACCAAAATACCATCATGAAAACCTTAGCCCTGATGACCATGGCTTTGGATATTCCAACCGTTGTCTTTTCTGCCTATGGCATGAACTTCCAGAACAACTGGTTGCCCTTAAACGGTATGGAGCATGCTTTTTGGTACATTGTTTTAATTGCAGTTGCCATGAGCTCGATTGTGGTCATCTACTTTATCAGAAAGAAATGGTTCTAAATGGGTAAGAATGTCGGACACTAAAAGTGTCTCGTCATTCTACCGGCATCCGCTATCCGGCGGCATGTCTTACCCATTTACTGGGACAGGAGATCAAATATTATCGATTGGACCTCCTGTCCGGCGTAACGCTTTTAATGTCGGACACTAAAAGTGTCTCGTCATTCTACCGGCATCCGCTATCCGGCGGCATGCCTTACCCATTTACTGGGACAGGCGGTCAAATATTATCGATTTGACCTCCTGTCCGGCGTAACCCTTCCTGGAATGTCGGACACTAAAAGTGTCTCGTCATTCTACCGACATCCGCTATCCGGCGACATGCCTTTTACCATTTACTGGGACAGGCGATAATACAGGATCGATTTCCCTCTTATGCGACCTAACTTCAGATATCCAAATATCGGGCTGTCTTTTCTTACTATGTTCTTACTTAGATTTTTATAAACAGGAGAATTCTAACACATGGATTTACAAAACCTCACTAAAAAGAATCAAGAATTTATCAATATTGTCACTCATCAACTCATTCAAGCTGGTAAATCTGACGAGGACATCAAGACTATTCTTGAAGAAAACCTGCCAGACATTTTGGAAAAACAAAAGCAAGGAATTCCTGCTCGCTCCTTCCTTGGTGCCCCAACCGTCTGGGCAGCACGTTTTATTGAAACTGATGAAATTAAGGCTAACAAACTAGCACCAAAAAATACCAATCCTTGGCTGATGTGGTTGGATACGTCACTGTTTTTCCTTGCCATCGTTGCTTTAGTTACAGGACTTTTAAATTTCCTCAGTAAGCAGACCCCAAGCTATGGAATCATATCCATTCTTTTTATAGGTTTTGGTGGCGGAGCAGTCATGTTTGCTAGCTATTATTTTGTCTATCGGCATTCAGGAAAACCTAAAGATCAGCGTCCAAGCTTGTGGAAATCAATGGGAATGTTGATTCTCTTTATGTTCTTTTGGATGTTGCTTTACACTGCGTCTAGCTTACTGCCTGCAGCTGTTAACCCTAAACTCTCAGGAATAGTACTTCTTGTTATCGGTGCCGCTGCTTTCGCTATTCGCTACCTGCTTAAAAAGAAATACAATGTTGAAAGTACTCTAGCACCACAGCAAAGTGCAAAATAACTTTCAAGGTTCATTAAAAACAGCTTAGACATAAAAAACGACCACTTAAAAAGAAAGTGGCCTTTTTTATAAACTTTTATGCTATAGTTAATATATGGAGACAAGATATATTTTTGATGACAGCGTAGCACCTGGCGTTATGGAAATCCATTTGAATCCCAAGCACCAGTCCATTGAGGTCTTTTTAGATAAAGAAATCTTCTTTTTAAATATCTCAGATATCATTTTTATTGAAATCAACAATCGTAAAACCTATGTCCATACAAAAGATCGGGTCTACCAAAGCCGACTGCATTTGCGTGAATTCATAGAATTGCTGCCCGATTATTTCCAGCAAATTGGCAAGAGTCAAATTGCCAACAGTCTTGAAATTTCTGCCATCAATAAATCTTTTTCTTCCACCCCAAAAATCAGTTTCAGGAATTCAGCCAAAACAACCTGGGTTTCTCGAAAATACTACAAAGCATTAATCATGAAAAAAAGGAGTCTCTTATGAAAAAAGGATATTTTTGGTATTTGCTGTTATTGGCATTGGCTGTCTATTTCATTATCACAGCCTTCTTTCCAGCCTTGCATCTCATTTTAGATAGCATGCTAATCTTGGCTTTATTATTTTCTTTATTTGGTCTCAGCAACCGAAACTTCATTTTAATCTTTATCGGTCTGGGATTCTTAAGCATTTATCTTAAAAATCTTTTCCATTTCACCTACTCTGTCGGACCACTTTTTGCTGGCCTTGTCCTTATAGGTGTCGTTTTGCATAATTTAATCAATTCCCGTAGCTCTTACACTTATAAAAGCACCTCTTATCATCATTTTGAAGGTGAAAAAAATGCCAATTATATTGACAATGAAACCGATATTTACCTGAGAACATTTTTTTCAGAAAATATGACTTACGTGACATCTAAACAATTGACCAATGTGTACATTAATACTAAATTTGGTGAACAGTCAATTGATTTCACTCAAGCTCAGTTTATGACAGACTCCCCCGAAATTAGACTTGACGTCGCTTTTGGTCAGACCAATATTCGCATTCCTAAAAACTGGAAAATCATTAATAAAGCAAGCAGCCCCTTTGCTTCCATTTCATTCGCAGGCATTCCTAATACGGATAGCGAGCTTGTAACGGTCGTGCTTACGGGTTCAGTATCTATGGGAGAAGCTGTCATTCAGTACTAATAAAAAAACACTGGCACAACTGTGTGCTGGTGTTTTTTGTGCTGCTTAGTCACTTTACTCCCTTAGCAAGTGCAAGTTAGTAAGGCACTAAAAAGGAGTGGAACAGACAGCAATGATTGCTGTTAATATAAACCAACTGCTGCAGCTGATAATGAGTCTAAAAAAGAAGCTGAGATTTACCTCAACTTCTTTACATTTTAATCTTCATTTACGAAAGGCATAAGCGCCATAACGCGAGCACGTTTGATTGCATTTGTCACTTTGCGTTGGTTTTTAGCTGAAGTGCCTGTTACGCGACGTGGTAAAATTTTACCGCGTTCAGATACAAAACGGCTGAGCAATTCAGTGTCTTTGTAATCAACATATTCAATTTTATTAGCTGCGATATAGTCAACCTTTTTACGGCGTTTGAATCCGCCACGACGTTGTTGAGCCATGTTTTTTCTCCTTTATATCATGATGTTAGGGGCTTTAAAGCAAGCGAAAATAGACAATTCTTATTTTCAAAATGACTTATCTTTTTTCTGAGCTTTCCAACCCGAACTCCAATGAGTTTCAATTCGTTCAACCTTTTAGAAAGGAAGATCGTCATCTGAGATGTCCATTGGATTTGAATTTCCAAATGGGCTCTCATCTCTGCCAAAGTTTGGTGTTTGCGATTGTGAAGCATCCTGCTGGGATGAAAAATTATTTCCGCCAAAATTGCCGCCAGCATTATAATTGTGGGATTGAGCTTCACGTGTAGCACGGCTTTCCAAAATTTGGAAATTGTCCGCAACAACTTCTGTAACATAAACACGCTGTCCCTGCTGATTTTCATAGTTACGGGTCTGAATACGGCCAGTAATTCCAAGCAGGGTACCTTTTTTAGCCCAATTGGCTAAATTTTCAGCCTGCTGACGCCAAATCACGATGTTGATGAAATCAGCTTCACGTTCACCATTTTGATTTTTAAAATTACGGTTAACCGCAAGCGTGAAAGTTGCAACAGCCTGATTGCTTGGAGTGTAACGAAGCTCAGCATCACGAGTCATGCGACCAACTAGTACTACATTATTAATCATAAACTACCACTACTTTCTTAAGCGTCAAGTTTAACGATCATGTGACGAAGAATATCACCGTTGATTTTTGACAGACGGTCAAACTCGTCAAGAGCTACGGCATCTTCAGTCTCAACATTGATGATGTGGTAAAGTCCTTCACGAAAATCTTGAATTTCGTATGCAAGACGGCGTTTTTCCCAATCTTTTGACTCAACAATAGTTGCACCATTGTCAGTTAAGATAGAGTCAAAACGTTCTACCAAAGCATTTTTAGCTTCTTCTTCAATGTTCGGACGAATAATATAAAGAATTTCGTATTTTGCCATTGATTTTTCCTCCTTTTGGACTAATGACCCCAAGCCTAAACAAGGGGTAAGTGAGGGATACTCACGAAATACTATTATACAAAAATTATAAGACAAATGCAAGGAATTTTCTCAAAAAATCAAACAAAAGTCAGCTCTATTGTAGGCTAGATCAGCCCTCTTCTGTCTCTTAAAGAAATTCGCTGATTTTTTCAACTGGATAGCGCTGTGAATGGACTTCTGCTTGCTGTTTAGCAGGATCAGGCTTACCTATGGCAATTGCCATGCAGGGCACATAACGCTCGGAATCTAAACCTAAAGCTTCAGCAGCGGCACTGGAAGCGTAGCCTTGAATAGCATTTGTTTCATAGCCATGAGCCCGTGCCACTAACATAAACTGCATAGCTACAAGGGCACTATTAGTCTTAGCATCAAATAAGAGTGATTCTCGACTTGCATTTTCATATAAAGGCAGAAAAGTTTTTAAAACTTCGTCTCTTTTTTCAGGGCTTATCTGTCCGTCATTGCAGGCCTTATTCCACAAATCACGATAAGATTTATAAGCTTCAGTATCGCCAAAAATCATGACAACAGCTGAGGAAGTTTCAAGTTGCGGCATATTAAATCGCATAAAGAAAGTACGCAGCTTGTCCTTGCCCTCTTCACTGTCAATGACAATAAACCGCCAGGGCTGTAAGTTACAAGCAGACGGAGCCACATGGGCCTCCTCAATCATCTGAGACATTTCATCGCGGCTGATTTTGACAGCAGGATCAAAATGACGTACAGAATGTCGATTTAAAAGAATATCAGCGAAATTATTATTTACAAAGTCTGTCATCTTACTGCTCTCCTTTATATTAAAAGTATTTGCTACACCTAATGATAACCCTGTTCCCCAATTTATATTATGAAAACCAAAAGCCCTTTTACAATGCACAAACCCCAACGATTTACACGCTCATCGCTGGGGTTTTTCCTATTCTAAAATTAAAGTGTCATCGGACTTCTCCTGTACACTTTTTTGATTTTTAAGGAGTTATTCACTATTTTCATAGTCTTTCTGATTTATCTCTAAAATGGTAGACCTCCTTTTATATTCTATTTAAGAATTACTAGGTCTTTGAGCTCTCCAACCTAACTATCTACCTAGATTGTCGACCTTAACTCTATTTTTATCATCAAAGCAAGGGCATTACTCGCGAGTCTTTTTACTTATAGAGATTTTAAATAAGAACCACCCAAAACTTCCTTACTATACAATCGTTTCTGGTCACTTATTCTTCATATCCTGATTATAATCTTTAATTGCCCTTTTGCTTTTTTTACCACATTTACAATAAAACATTATCTGTAAAGTTATTGCCTACCGTCTATTCTTTGTCACCGTTCTTATAGCGACCTACATCAAGCATTAACATAAGCGCCACCTCCTATTGAACAAAAAACTAATTACTTATAAAGATTTTTAATCTCCGTTTTTATACCGTGCGATATTCAATCTTACCATAAGAATTCCTCCTTATCGTTTCCGATTTCTTATCTTATTTCTAAATTTATTTTATCGTAACCGCTTACATTTGTCAAGATAAAACTGTTAAAAATATAACTTTTTTGGAAAATAAATCAGCATCTGCTACAATAGACTTATGCTAGATTTAAATGACTACGGTATAAAAATGTGGGATGCCGACAAAATTGCTTCCTTCCGAAAAACCTTATTGGCTTGGTACGATCAGGAAAAGCGTGATTTGCCTTGGCGTCGGACAAAAAATCCCTACTGTATCTGGGTTTCTGAAATCATGCTGCAGCAAACTCAGGTAGCAACTGTTATTCCCTACTATGAACGTTTTTTGAACTGGTTTCCGAGCATTCAGGATTTGGCACAGGCACCCGAGGAACAATTGCTTAAGGCCTGGGAAGGTTTAGGCTATTACTCTCGTGTGCGCAATATGCAAACGGCTGCCCAGCAGGTTATGGAAAAACACGGCGGACAGTTCCCCAATACTTACGAAGATATTGCTGTCCTAAAAGGAATCGGTCCCTACACAGCCGGAGCTATTGCCAGTATCGCTTTTGATTTACCTGAACCGGCGGTTGACGGCAATGTCATGCGGGTTATGGCCAGACTTTTTGAAGTTGACTATGATATTGGCGATCCTAAAAATCGGAAAATTTTTCAGGCTATTACAAAAATCCTTATTGATCCCAAGCGGCCCGGTGATTTTAATCAGGCCTTAATGGACTTGGGGACAGATATTGAAGCAGCTAAAAATCCAAGACCAGAAGAAAACCCTGTTCGCTCTTTCAGTGCTGCCTATCTCCATGGAACAATGGATAAATATCCAATTAAACTGCCTAAGAAAAAACCGCGGCCTGTGCAAATACAAGCCTTTATTATTCGCAATCAAAAAGGTGATTTTCTGCTTGAAAAAAATAATAAGGGCCGTTTACTGGCAGGCTTTTGGACTTTTCCGCTTATGGAGACGGACTTTATCAGCCAGCAGCTGAATCTCTTTGAAAATGATGAGACATCTATTTTAGAAACCCAGTCACAAAAGCACATTTTTTCAGAAGATTATCAACTAACAGTTGATTGGTCTGATAAAGTTTTTCAGCCTGTCAAACATACCTTTAGCCATCAAAAGTGGCAAATCGTTCTGACAGAAGGCTTTACAACTGCTGACAGTCTTTCTGATGAACATGAACTCTGCTGGGTTTCTGCTCAAGATTTTGAACAATTTCCCATGGCTGCACCTCAGAAAAAAATGATAGAAGCCTATTTGAAAACAGGCCTCTAAAATCCAGAAATCTTTAAAATTTTCTCTTTCCTTTTTATGGAATCATCTCAGCAGAAATCGAGTAGAAAGCCTTAAAATTCCTATTTGAGAAGGCAGCTCAGCTATTTCTGCCTCAGCAAAATTAATTTTGATCTTTAAGTTTTCTGAAAGAATTCTTTAAGTCTATCTTAAGGAATCGTTCGTATACTATAGTCATCCTAGCAATAGGATTCCTAAAAACTTTTCTTTTTCATAAATCTCCTAGAAAAGGCCCTGAGAAATCAGGGTCCTTTTTTGTACATTTATCAGTTATCGATTCGAGTAGAAATCATCTGCTGCAGCAATCGCTTAAGAACCCAAAAAAATAAACCGAAGCCAAGTATTTTCAGCTTCGGTCATCTGATAATAATACAAGGATTAACTAAGATCAGCTACAATAGCTTTAAGCTGATCTTTTGTGTGAACACCAGCTACCTGCTTAACAACTTCACCATCTTTTTTAAAGAGAAGTGTTGGAATGCTCATGATACCAAATTGCTGTGCTGTATTAGGATTTTCATCCACATCAACTTTGACAATTTTGAGTTCATCTTCACTCAGTTCTTCTGAAAGCTGCTCAAGAATTGGTGCCTGCATAAGGCAAGGACCGCACCAAGTTGCCCAGAAATCAACAAGGACAAGTCCATCTTTCGTTTCTGCTTCAAAGGTTGTATCTGTAACTGCTTTAGTCATAATATTTTCCTCCATTTTTTTATAAGCTTATTCTACACTAAAAGATACAGTTTGCCTAATATTTACTACGCTATTTAAAAGTGACGATTGTTGCTCCTGAACCGCCTGCGTTTTGAGGGGCATAACCGAATTCTTTGACATTTTTATTGCGGCGCAGATATTTGGTGACACCCTCACGAATAACACCAGTCCCAATCCCATGAATAATATCGACCTGAGCCATATTATTGAGAAGAGCTTGGTCTATGAACTCATCTAATTCCTGCATAGCTTCTTCATAACGTTTGCCGCGTAAATCAAGCCGAGCACGAGGATTTTTTTGAGAATTTCTTTTGACCACTTGGACTTGTTTTTTCTGTGAATTTTTTGCACTGTTTTTTTGCACTGGGTCAAATTCAGTTTCTTTCAAGGTCATCTTGATTAAACCAACCTGAGCTTCCCAGCGACCGTCTTTAAGCTGCTTGACCAAGGTTCCTCTCTGCCCGTAGCTGCTAACGATAATATCATCTCCTACTTGATAAGACCGCTTTTTCTTGGCTTTTTTCAATACTTTATTTTTAGACAAATCAATTTCAGGAGCCAAGGTTTTGAGCCGCCCTTTGGCCTCAATAACCTCATGCGGTTTAAGTTGCGATTTGTCCTGAAGATTTTTAAGAATGCTGTCGCTTTCTGTCAAAGCCTTATCGACAATTTCCTGTGCCTTGGCCTTAGCCTTATTTAATTCTTTATCTCTGGCGTGTGAGAATTCATTGTAGAGTTTTTTGACCGCACGATTGAACTTTAAATTTTCCTGTTCAACTTCACGAATATTCTCCAAGCGTCTGCGGCTTTCAATTGTCTGATTTTCCAAGCGCTCAATAATCTGATTGACATCAGAATCCGTATTTGTTAACTGTTCAGCTTCTGACACAATAATTTCTGAAAGACCCAGACGGCGGGCTATCTCAAAAGCATTAGAACGTCCCGGAACGCCCTGCATGAAATGATAAGTGGGACTTAGTGTTACCATGTCAAATTCCATGCTGGCATTTTCCACATAATCAGATTCAATACCGTAGGCTTTAAGCTCTGGATAATGCGTTGTTATCATTGTCTTAATGTCTGATAGACGCAAATGCTCCAGTATACTCATGGCTAGAGCTGCTCCTTCCTGAGGATCCGTCCCGGCACCCAGCTCATCAAAAAGAACCAAACTGTCCTTATCAGCTGCCTGCAGGATATCAACAATATGTGTCATGTGACTTGAAAAAGTCGACAGACTTTGTTCAATAGACTGCTCATCACCAATATCAGCAAAGATGTCTTTAAAGACAGCAGCTTTGCTTCCTGGATCAGCTAAAATGGGAAGACCTGACTGGGCCATCAGCTGGGTTATACCCAAAGTTTTCAGCATGATCGTTTTACCGCCCGTATTGGGACCAGTAATTAAAATAGCAGTTGTATCAGCACCAAAATACAAATCATTGGCTACTGGATTAGTCAAAAGAGGATGGCGAACCCTAATCAGCTGTATAGTCTTGTCAGACGTCAGGCTGGGAATTGCTGCCTGATATTCTTTCATATACAGGTACTTAGCACGAACAAAGTCAAGGTGCCCTAACAGCCAAGCATTATTTCTGATGGCAGCCGTTTTAGGACGCAGTCTATTTGCTAAATCTTGCAAAATACGTGTTATTTCATAACGTTCGTCAGCACGCGCCTGAGTCAGATCTTCATTGAGGTTGACAACCGCTCTGGGTTCGATATAAACAGTACTTCCAGAAGCAGAAATATCGTGAACGACACCTGCAATCCGATGGCGGTAGGTATTTTTCACAGGCAAAACACTGCGGCCGCTGCGGCTGGCAATAAGATTTTCAGCCAGCAAGTCGCCTTGTTTTTTTAACATGTCCTGCAGAATCTGACGAATCTGCTGTTCATTTTGCTGAATCTTTTGACGGATCTGCCTTAATTCTGGGCTGGCAAAGTCTTCAATAAATCCACTATCATTGACAGCTTGCAGACTTCCCTGCAAATCAGGAAAAGCCTCAACCTTTTCAAACAATCTATCTAAAACGGTCAAAGAAACATTTTCTAAATTAGCATAAAAACGACTGATATCAGCTGACAGCTGCAAGACCCGCTTAACTGCGAGCAGTTCCTGAATATTAAGATCAGCTCCTAATTCCAGACGGCGCAGACTCTCAGAAATGTCCTGACTGTGTCCAAATCCAAAAGAACCATATTCTTGATGAATCTGCTCAATATCCGCTATTTCTTTAAAAGAACGCTCAATTTTTTCCTTATCAGTCATTGGCAGCAGACTGTCCAACTCTTTTTGACCCTGCTCGGTTTGCAGAAAACCGGCAAACTGTTTTTTCACCTTATCAAATTCTAAGGCATTTAAAATCTTTGTATTCATGGAATTATTATACCATAAGACAGACAAATGCCAGACACTAAAAGCAGCCAACAAAAAAAGCGAGGTCAGACCTCACTTCAATACTGCTGCTATCCAAAAATGATTAACAATCCACGATAATAGAGGAAAATTAATCAACAAACGAATCATCACACTTCCCGCCAGAAAATTCTGTATGGCAGTAATGGGAATAGTCGCTAAAATACTAAAAAAGAGATTAAAGGACAGCATACTTACTAAAACTGCCAATCCTCCGCTGACATAAGCAAAGACAGGCTTATCAAAACGGTTCATCTTTATAAAATGAACAAAAATTCCCAATAGACGAAAAAGCATATAAGATAAAGCATAAATGCTGAAAAAAGATAAGCCAGCATAAAATACCTTATCCAATTCAAATAAATCTACTGATTTGAAAAAAGCAACTGAAGCATCTTCACTGGCATTAGAATAAGGTATCCACAGTGTCAGAGCCTCAGCTAAGGGCTTATAGTAAACTGCAGCAATTCCCAAAGAAATTAAATTAGCTACAAAATAATAGACCTGCAGAATAATACCGCGATGATAGCCAATATAAAAATTCCAAGCCAAAAGCAAAAGAATTAAAAGCGAGATCATTTTTTAGCTCCGCTTCGCTGTGCTCTGCCTTTAAGAATAGATAATTCCTTGGTTCTAAATTTTTCCAGTTCCTCTTCTTTTTTATCAAAATCAATTTCCCGACTTAATTGGGTTGATAAAGCGTTAATAGCCATCAAAATAGCAATCGTTTCATTATCGGCCTGAGGCAATTTTTCTTTGATGGCGTCATATTTTTCTTTGGCAACCCGTTCAATCTCTTCCATAAAAAGATTGTCTTTATCTGTCGTTAAAGTTAATGTTTTTTCACCGAATGTGAATTTGTAACGATTTTTGCTTGTCATAATTTCACCTCAAATTTATTATAGCGTAAAATCTTTTTTTCGTAAATTATAGAATTTTTAATTTCTTTCAAAAAAAGGCCTCTCAAGCAGAAAAAACAGCAAAAAAACTTTCTTAAAAATTTTTACAGGATTTTTGAGGTTTTCTCATACTCAAAGAAATTCAAAATCAAACTAAGACAAGATGGCAAAGTTTCTGACTAACAAAGCTGCTACCATCAGCACAACAGCTATCAGGAGCTTTTCAATAAGACTAAAAAATAAGTTGCTCCCTGCAAAATTGTGTTTCTTCATAAGCAGCTAGAACAGACCAACACGATTCTTGAAACAAGTGTGTGTCCCTGGTCCACTAGCCTTCTGACAACTGGATTATAATATCACATCAGAATATTCCAAAGATTAACTTTTTTATGCTAAAATATATTTTATGAATACTTTTGTTCTACAGCTTGATGAAAAAGCTGTTCAAAACCTGATTGAAAAGCTCAGCAACTACCGCATTCAAAACAGCAATACTTATGTACGCTTTGCTGCCAAGTTTAAGGGAACTGTGATCCTGATTTACACTTCAGGTAAGGTTGTTTTCCAAGGAAAAAATGTTCCAGAAACGGCTCAAGAGCTGGGCTTTGTGACAGACACACCAGATTCAAATGAACAAAACAGCAAAAATCTTGCTTCCATTGGTTCTGATGAGGTGGGAAACGGTTCTTATTTTGGCGGTCTGGCTGTGGTGGCTAGTTTTGTCCAACCTTCAGACTATGCCTTTTTGAAAAAACTAGGCGTAGATGATTCTAAAAATTTGACAGATGCTAAAATCCGGCAGATTGCTCCTTTATTGGAAGCCAAAATACTGCATAAGGCCCTCTTTTTGACACCTCAAAAATACAATCAAGTTGTGGGACCTAAGCGTATGCACAATGCTGTTTCCGTTAAAGTTGCTATGCATAATCAGGCTATTTTTCTGCTATTGCAAGAAGGCATATCACCTGATAAAATAATTATTGATGCCTTTACTAGTGCCAATAATTATCAAAAGTATGTGAAAGATGAAGCCAATCGCTTCACTAATCCCATCAGTCTTGAAGAAAAGGCAGAAGGAAAGTATCTGGCAGTCGCAGTCAGCTCTATTATTGCCCGCAAGCTCTTCTTAGATAATCTTGCTGCTTTAAGTCAGGAAATCGGTCTTAAACTTCCCAGTGGTGCAGGTGCTCAATCTGATAGAACCGCCAGCCAGATTTTAAAAACTTACGGAGAAGATGGCCTCAGGCATACAGCTAAGCTGCATTTTAAAAACACAGAAAAAGCTTATCAATTATTAAAATAATAAGGATGGTATCATGAAAAGATTTTTAAAAGAATGGGGACTCCTTTTGTCCTTCCTTATCGTTTTCGGACTCTTGCGTCTCTTTGTCTGGTTCCCTGTTCAGGTAGAAGGTCACTCCATGGATCCTACCTTGGCCAACGGAGAACACCTCATCGTTGTTAAAACAGCTTCTATTAAACATTTTGACATTGTAGTCGCTGCTGAAGGTAATAAACATATTGTCAAACGTGTAATCGGCCTGCCTGGTGACACCATTACTTATGAAAATGACATGCTCTCCATCAATGGCCGAAAAGCAGATGAGACCTATTTGAAGCAGTATAAAGAGAAATTTGCTAAGGATAAGCTGCAAAAAACTTATTCTTATAATCCATACTTTCAAGAATTAGCTGCAAAATCAACTGCATTTACAACGGATAGCCAAGGAAGCGCCAGTTTTACCATTAAGGTACCAAAAGGTCGCTATCTTCTTTTAGGAGATGACCGAATTGTTTCCAAAGACAGCCGTCAGGTCGGAACCTTCTCTAAAGATAAATTGGTGGGCGAAGTTAAATTTCGCTTCTGGCCTTTAAACGCTGTCCGTTTCATTTCAAATAAGTAAGAAAATGTTAATATAAGCGGAAGCAAGGAATAATTCCTATTTTTTGAGGATATTTCTGCTTCCGATTTTTAATAAGGAATTGCTATGACCTACTATTTTTCAGGCACTATCGAGCGTGTTATTTTTGAAAATGCCAGTAACTTTTTTAAGATTATTCTTTTGGAAATTGATGAGACCGACAGTGATTTTGACGACTTTGAAATTATTGTCACAGGAACTATTGCCGATGTAATCGAAGGAGAAAATTACACTTTTTGGGGACAACTAAGGCAGCATCCCAAATATGGCGAACAGTTAATGATCGAACGCTATGAACGTGCCAAACCTTCTTCTGCTGGTTTAGTTAAATATTTTTCCAGTGACCATTTTAAGGGAATTGGGAAAAAAACTGCTGAAAAAATCATCCAGCTTTACGGTGATGAGCCTATCGATAAAATCTTAGAAGATCCCAGTAAATTAACCAGTATTTCTGGCCTTTCTAAGGTTAATAGGGAAAAATTCATCAGCAAACTGCGATTGAACTACGGTACCGAACAAATTTTGGCTAAGCTGGCTGAGTACGGCATCAACACTAAACTCGCTGTCCAAATCTTCGACCACTATCGTGAAGACAGTCTAGATATCATCAACGAAAATCCCTATCAACTGGTTGAGGACATTCAAGGAATCGGCTTTAAAATGGCCGACCAATTGGCTGAGCAGCTAGGAATAAAAAGTGATGCTCCTCAGCGTTTTCGTGCGGCTTTAATCCACACTCTTTTAGAAGTCTCAATCAGTAAAGGCGATACTTATATTGAGGCTAGAGAATTGCTGGAAAAAGCCATTTTTATCCTTGAAGAAGCAAGGCAGGTTGAACTTGACCCCAGCCAAGTGGCCCATGAATTAAACCAGCTGATTAGCGAGGATAAGGTTCAAAATATTGGGACTAAAATTTTTGACAACACTCTTTTTTACGCAGAAGTCGGCATTCAAAAACAGTTAAGCCGTATTCTTGACAAGCCACTCGAAAAGTTTCCCGAAGATAAGGATATCAAAGCTGAAATTGGTCACGTTCAAAAAGATTTCAATATTCACTATGACAGCATTCAAAAAGAAGCTATTCAAAAAGCCCTTCAAAACAAAGTATTTCTCTTGACTGGCGGACCAGGAACAGGAAAAACAACCGTTATCAACGGTATTATAAAAACCTATGCTAACCTTCATCATATTGATCTTAACAGCAGCGATATTCCAATTATCCTAGCTGCTCCAACCGGCAGGGCTGCTAGGCGCATGAATGAATTGACTGGTCTTCCCAGTGCCACTATCCACCGCCATCTAGGGTTAAACAGCGACAGCGATTATCAAGCTCTTGAAGATTTTCTAGATTGTGATCTAATTATTATCGATGAATTCTCCATGGTGGATACCTGGCTTGCCAATCAGCTGTTTAGCGCTATTGCTTCAGATACACAGGTTGTTATTGTCGGCGACAGCGATCAACTGCCTTCTGTCGGACCAGGACAGGTTCTGGCTGATTTGTTGAAGCTTACATCACTCCCGCAAGTGTCACTGACTAAAATTTTCAGACAGTCTGAGGACTCAACTATTGTTACCTTGGCTAGCCAGATTCGTCAAGGCATTCTGCCGCCTGATTTTACAGAAAAAAAGGCTGACCGTTCCTATTTTGAAGCACAGAGCAACCATATTCCTCAAATGATAACCACAATTGTTAAATCCGCTCTTAAAAGCGGCATTGCAGCCCAAGATGTTCAAATCTTAGCGCCCATGTATCGTGGACAGGCGGGTATTAACAATCTTAATACACTGATGCAAGAGCTCCTTAATCCCTTAGCTGATCAATTGGAATTTCAATTCAATGAGCTGCACTTTCGTAAAGGTGATAAGGTGCTTCATCTGGTTAATGATGCCCAAATCAACGTGTTTAACGGTGATATTGGCTATATTACCGACTTGCTTCCCGCAAAATATACTGAATCTAAGCAAGACGAAATAACGATTAATTTTGAAGGGACTGAGGTTTCCTATCCGCGCAATGAATGGACTAAAATAACACTGGCCTATGCCATGAGCATCCATAAATCTCAGGGCAGCGAGTTTCAAGTAGTCATTCTTCCTGTTACACATCAGAGCGGACGGCTCCTGCAGCGCAATCTTATCTATACTGCCATCACACGCTCAAAAAGCAAACTTGTGATGCTGGGAGAAATCGCAAGTTTTGCTTATGCTGTTAAAAACCAAGGGACTATGCGTAAAACCTATCTCGTTGAGCGCTTCAAGCAGTCAAAAAGCAATCAAACCCCAACAGCTATAAAGAATACAGAAACAAGCAAAGAAAACCTGCCAATAGCAGAAAAAGATTCTTTTATTCTGACAGAAGAAAACTTGCTGACTATTGATCCAATGATCGGTTTATCACAGACTGATATCGAAACATTCTTTAAAATTTAGCCTGACATATCAAAATTCAAGAGTAGCCTTTCAGATATGGTTTCTACTTGTTGTTTCAAGATAAGATTTGTAAAAAACAGTAAAACTAATTTAGCTGAGACTAGAACAAAGTATTTAATCTTTTACGTTTTTTCTCGCAAGACACAGCAGCTGACTGAGCTCTAATTCGTTGCTAAATCAACTTTTACAGTTCTACTTAGCTGCTCTTTCTACATTGAGATAAATTGTTCAACTCTTATATTTTCAATAACAGCAGTTTATGGTAAAATAAGGGTACATTATAATTTGTGAGTTTTTTTATTTTTAGGAGGTATACATGGTATCATACGAAAAAGTAAGGCAGTCATTAAAGACCAGTACTATTGTTATTGCTGTTCTTAACATTCTGAGCATCATTTTAGGACTTATGGGAATACTCAGCGCTCTTTCTCTGCGTCGAGCATTCCAAGACGGAACAATCAATAAATTCCATCTGTCAGCAAACCAGTTAACAGCTATTAAACAATCAATCACATCGACAGCAATTATGATTACCATTGTAGCACTTATCGTTGACATTACCATTGTTGCCTTTTGTTTTATTAATCTATCAAAATTAAAACAAGAACAAACAGTCAGTCTAATCCCTTATTATTTAGGAATTGCGCTGTCAACTGCTAATATTGCCTATATTATTATCTTCAATCAAATCGCCCTCATTCCGCTCTTGATCCAAGCCGCTTATATTGTCCTTTACTTTTACGCTATCCAAAAGGCAAAAACTCTGTCAGAAAAAGAGGAATAGCCTCTCTCAGTCAATGCGTTTAGCACATTTTTTGATATGAGATAAAAAAGCGGGAATGTGCTCGCTTTTTTTAGGTCAATTTTAGGAAAGGGCTTTCTTAAAATCTTCCACTATCTGTCATTTTTTCAGTCAAAAACTTCCAAAAAGGAATGGAACAATGATTTTTTCTGAAAAAAAATTTGGCTGTAAACTGGATAGTTTTGCTGCTTTTTGCCGCCTTTTGAACTTTTTTATTAAAAGCTATTGCTTTTTTCATGAAAACGTTTTAGAATAATAATGTTCTTAAATTTCTTTAATAAAAGAGAAGCTGTGCCTTTGTTCAAGAAGCATTATTCTCTTTAATTGAGAAAAAATTTTTATAAGGAGGAAGAACAAGAATGGCTATCGGAATCGTTATCGCCAGCCACGGCGAGTTCGCCGCTGGTATTCATCAGTCTGGTTCTATGATCTTTGGTGAGCAAGAGAAAGTTCAAGTTGTGACTTTTATGCCAAGTGAAGGCCCTGATGACCTTTATGCCAAATTCAACGATGCAATCGCTGCATTTGATGCAGATGATGAAATTTTAGTCTTGGCTGACTTGTGGAGCGGCTCTCCATTTAATCAGGCCAGCCGTGTCATGGAAGAAAATCCTGACCGTAAATTTGCAATCATCACCGGGCTTAATCTGCCAATGCTGATCCAAGCTTACACAGAACGTATGATGGATGCTTCTGCAGGGGTAGAAAAAGTGGCCGCAAATATTATTAAGGAAGCTAAAGATGGTGTCAAAGCCCTTCCTGAAAAACTGCAGCCTAAAGAAGCTGCTCCTGCAGCTGCCAATACAAGTGCTGCGCCTCAAGGAGCCATCCCAGAAGGAACTGTTATTGGCGATGGCAAACTCAAGATTAACCTTGCCCGTGTTGACACTCGGCTTTTACATGGACAGGTCGCTACAAACTGGACCCCAGCTTCCAAAGCCGATCGTATCATCGTAGCCTCTGACGTAGTTGCTAAAGATGAATTACGTAAGGGATTAATCAAACAAGCAGCACCGGGTGGTGTCAAGGCTAACGTTGTTCCAATTAAGAAATTGATTGAAGCAGCCAAAGATCCTCGTTTTGGCAACACACATGCGCTGATTCTTTTTGAAACACCTCAAGAAGCTCTCGAAGCCATTGAAGGTGGTGTGCCAATCAAAGAATTAAACATTGGTTCTATGGCGCACTCAACCGGAAAAACAATGGTTAATAACGTTCTTTCAATGGACAAAGATGACGTTGCAACCTTCGAAAAACTCCGTGACTTAGGAGTCAAATTCGATGTTCGTAAAGTGCCAAATGATTCTCAAAAAGATTTGTTTGAGCTCATTGAAAAAGCAAATGTCCAATAAAGATAAAAGAGGAACTGTTCATTTAAACAGACCCATTATCTCCTCGTGATTCTTATCAATTTATTTATAACTTAATCAAAAAGGAAGGATGTAGAAACATGTCAGATATTTCTATTATTTCTATGATTTTAGTCGTTATCGTCGCCTTCTTCGCAGGGCTGGACGGTATTCTCGACCAATTTCAATTCCACCAACCGCTGGTTTCATGTACTTTGATCGGTTTGGTGACAGGCCATCTTGAAGCAGGTATTATCCTCGGTGGCTCACTTCAAATGATTGCTCTCGGTTGGGCAAATATCGGGGCAGCGGTTGCTCCGGATATCGCTTTGGCCGCTACTGCTGCCGCTATCATCATGATAAAGGGCGGCAACTTTACTCAGCGTGGTATCGGTGTTGCAACTGCTGTTGCTGTCCCACTGGCTGTTGCCGGACTTGCACTTACCATGATTGTTCGTACCCTCTCTGTCGCTGTCGTTCATGGTGCCGATGCAGCTGCTAAAAATGGTAATATTGGAGCTGTTGAACGTGCTCACTACTTTGCTCTTATCCTGCAAGGTCTTCGTATCGCCCTTCCTGCAGCTCTTCTGCTAGCTCTTCCAACTTCAACTGTACAAGCTATGCTTAATGCAATTCCTGATTGGCTGGCAGACGGTATGACTATCGGCGGTGGTATGGTTGTTGCCGTTGGTTACGCTATGGTAATCAACATGATGGCAACTCGCGAAGTTTGGCCGTTCTTTGTTCTTGGTTTCGTCTTCGCAGCCCTCACTGATTTGACCTTAATCGCTCTTGGTGCAATCGGTGTTGCTATGGCTCTTATTTACCTCAACCTTTCAAAACAAGGCGGTTCAAGCAACGGTGGTTCGTCTGCTGGTTCTGGTGATCCAATTGGCGACATCTTAGAAGACTATTAGAGGGGAGCGATTAACATGGCAGAAAAAATTCAACTTTCAAAATCAGAGCGTAAGAAAATTTGGTGGCGCTCTACTTTCCTGCAAGGTTCTTGGAACTATGAACGGATGCAAAACTTGGGTTGGGCTTACGCACTTATTCCCGCCATCAAAAAACTTTATACATCAGAAGAAGAGCGTGCTGCTGCTTTGGAACGCCACTTGGAATTCTTTAATACCCACCCTTATGTAGCTGCTCCTATTATGGGGGTTACCCTCGCTCTGGAAGAAGAGCGTGCTAGCGGGGCTAAAATTGACGATGCAGCTATCCAAGGGGTTAAAATCGGTATGATGGGACCTTTGGCTGGTATCGGTGACCCAGTCTTCTGGTTTACAGTACGTCCTATCCTCGGTGCCCTTGGTGCTTCTATTGCATCTTCAGGTAACATCCTTGGTCCAATCATTTTCTTCCTTGGCTGGAATATTATCCGTATGGCCTTCTTGTGGTACACACAAGAATTTGGTTATAAAGCAGGTTCTGAAATTACAAAAGACCTTTCCGGCGGTATTCTCAAAGATATTACCAAAGGAGCTTCTATCTTAGGTATGTTTATCCTAGCTGCCTTGGTAGAGCGCTGGGTATCCGTTAAGTTTACGGTTGCTCTTCCTTCTACACAATTATCTGAAGGAGCCTATATCAAATTCCCTAACGGTTCAGTTTCTGGTGGTCAACTGCAAAAGATCCTCGGTCAGGTAGCAGACGGTCTCAGCTTAACACAGGACAAAGCAAATACTCTGCAAGATCAGCTGGATTCCTTGATTCCAGGTCTTATGGGCTTGCTTCTTACCTTCTTATGTATGTGGTTGCTTAAGAAAAAAGTTTCTCCAATCACAATCATCATCGGACTCTTTATCGTTGGTATTGTAGCTCACGTCATTGGATTGATGTAATAAGCACATACTATAGCAAGATACTCTAAAGTTCGTTAGGCTTTAGAGTATTTTTATTTTCAGCTGAAATTTCAGCATTCTATTCACAAAACGCTGCGCAAGCTTTCTTTTTTTGATATAATAAAGCATATTATTTAGGAGTAGGTTATGGCACAATCAATCAATACCAAAGTTGAGTATACAGGCAAAGGGGTTTCTTATCTGGGAATCGGCGGCAAGGTCGGAAAATTTCTTTTGGGCGACCGTGGGTTTGAATTTTACAATGACGCAAACGTTGAACATTTCATTCAGATTCCTTGGGGAAGCATCATTGAAATGGGAGCCATTGTCAGCCGCAAAAAGGTCAGCCGACATTTTGAAATCATTACAGACAAGGGTAAATTCCTCTTTGCATCATCTGATTCAGGCAAAATTTTAAAAATAGCCCGCGAGCATATCGGCAATGACAAGGTTTTGAGGTACCCCAGCCTTATTCAAAAAATTGCTTCTCGCTTTAGCAGCAAACATAAAGCAGCTAAGCCTTAAACAGCTAAGCTTATTCAATTGATAGACAAGCCCACAAAAAATGCTGAGACAACATAATGTCTGCAGCATTTTTTTAGTTTTCATAATTCCCAAAAGGCAGCCAGCTGTCTACTTTCATAATTACTTGCTTTAGATTCAGCCAAGCGAACAGCTTTATTCTCAGCATCTCAACCACGGTAGAGACCACATAGATAAGAAAGGCCGTTCCCAAAATCAGAAAAGGAAAGAGCCAAATAGGCGCTGTAACAAATGATTCAAAGCCATCTTCTAAGAAAAAACGAACCATTAAAGGGTTCAGATGGAAGAGATAAACTCCCAGTGTCGTCGGAGCCAAAGCCTTGATTAATTTGAAAAAGCGGCTACCTTTTTTGATATCTAAAGTTGCAAAAAAGATAAAAATAGCCAAGGCTTCACAAAGAAGAGTCGGTGAAGTGTACCAATACCAAATATCGCCGATGAGCAGTTTAGCAGTAAATGTTGCAGCCATAGCTGTAAGGGCAATCAAAAGGATCAGTCTGCGGCTGAATAATTTTTTCAAATCAAGCCGCTGCAGATAAGCACCAATGATATAAAGAACAATCAACCAATTCATACTAAAACCCTTGGCAAAAGAAAATTCATCTACCTTGGTATTAAACAAAACTGGAAGCAAGGAAAAAAAGACAATAGCCAGAATGACGATATGCTTTAAATCCTTTGTCTTCAGCCTATTTAAAGCGATGTTTAAGATGGGCATAAAAATCAAAAGTCCAAAATAAGCGGTCACATACCAATACTGTCCTGTGATAATAGGAAAGAAGGCCTCAAGCCAATCGCGATAGCTCACCGGTTTTTGCAAAATTGTAAAAATAGTCGTAAAAATAAATGTATAAAAGAAAACCTGCAGCCATAAAGAAAGGCATTTGGAATAGCGATAAGACGAGTGAACTCCTACATAACCGCTAATCAAAGCATAACAGTTAACAGCACTGTAAGCCAGTACTTGAATAGTCCAAGTTACAAAATAATAAAGGTCAAAATCCTCCTCTACAGTTGATCGGATGCCGCCCTTCCCCAAAACATGGGTAACAACGATCATAAACATAGCAAAAATACGCAGAAAATCAATTCCAGAATTATAATGCGAATATTGTTTTTTTCTAATCGTTTCATTCATCGTTTTATTATTCTAACATAGGAAACAAGCAAATAGAAAAATGTTTTTAATTTGAGACATTTTGTTAATTGAGCTTCATAAAATTAATCATTTTTGAACAGAATTCAGTCACACCAAACACATAAAGAAAATACTTCTACTTAAAAATACTGATACTGATTAGCTGTGAGAACACTGAAGCCTCACCCCATTATTATCAATGTTAAGTAAGAGATAGTTTACAAAAAGGCCTCTAAAACTACCTCTGCCTTAAGCATTTTTACGGCCAATTGCTTATGTAATCAAATAATTAGCCCCCGCAAAACACAGAGGCTAATGTGACGTTTTATAAACCTGCTACTGCAGCACCAAGAGTGGCTCCGGTAACAGCACCAACAAATATTGGTGCTGGGATATACGGAGGATCTGGAATGAAAGGCCCAAAGCCTCCTGAAACCATCGTAAGTTCTTCTTGGTTTACTGTAGTAAATTGTTCAAATGCTAATGTGTTCATTGATTATTCTCCTTATTTTATTTACTTATCAACTTTGTCAGTCAACAGAGTTATTGTAAAGCTTTTTATACAGATTGTGAACCCCAAAAGCTCCAAAGAAAACTAAAATTAATTTTTATGTCAATTAATTAAAAAAATATATATTTTGTCTTAACTTTTTAATAAATTAGTTATAAATAAAACACATTCAGGTTGTAGACAAACTCTCTAGTTAGCATTTCACAAGCACACACATCCTAGGATAATATCAATTCACAATCTATAAGAAAAATAGGCGAATGAAACGAGTCTGACCCAGATACTTTCCGCTGTAGCAAAACACCAGAAATGAGTGACTTCTGGTGTTCGGAGATTTTGAGACTTGGGCTCAAAATCTTAATTGAACACGGGCTGCAGATTGTGGCAAAAAGATGAGTCCGCCTAGAATCTTAACGATTTCGCGGCGCACTCCCTATTTTGCCTTTATCCGCAGACGCCCCTTGTATCTTGAACTTAGAACAACTAAAATTTATTAAGATAACATTTTATAACAAATTCCCAATCCTCTTAATTTTTATTAAAAGAAACATTATTTACTTTTTATTTCAAATCCTGTATAATGAAAGCAACGGATAAGTAGCACAGAATCCTTTTCAGAAAGTCTGCGGTTGCTGAGAGCAGGCAGGGAAACCGTGTGAAATTCTACCGTGAAAATTTTATTTATTATAGCAATTAAGGGCACAGAATGTGAAGCTGGATGGAACCGCGCTTAGGGCGCTCCAGCAAATCACTGTCTGTGTTTTTATGTTAAGGAGAAAAAATGCTGGATATCAAACAAATTCGCAATAATTTTGACAGTATCGCTGAAAAATTAGTTCATCGCGGTGTCAGTCAGGACACTTTGCAGGAGTTAAAAAAACTTGATGAGAAACGCCGTGCTCTTCTTATAAAGTCTGAAGAGGCTAAAGCAGAACGTAATACAGCTTCTGCTGCTATTGCACAGGCTAAACGCAATAAAGAGGATGCTTCTGCACAGATTGCTGCCATGCAGAAATTATCAGCACAGATTAAAGCAACTGATGCTGCACTGGCTGAAACGGATGAAAAACTGAATCAGATCATAACTATCTTGCCTAATACACCTCACGAAAGTGTTCCTATAGGAGCTGATGAAGATGAAAATGTTGAGGTTCGCCGCTGGGGAACTCCTCGTGAATTTGACTTTGACATCAAGGCTCATTGGGATCTAGGCGAAAGTCTCGATATTTTAGATTGGGAGCGTGGTGCCAAGGTCACAGGGTCACGATTCCTGTTTTACAAGGGACTGGGAGCTCGTTTAGAGCGGGCTATCTATAACTTCATGCTCGATGAACACGCTAAAGAAGGCTACACAGAGGTTATCCCTCCGTACATGGTCAATCATGAGTCCATGTTTGGAACAGGCCAATATCCAAAATTCAAAGAAGATACTTTTGAATTGGCAGATACTGATTATGTTCTCATTCCAACGGCCGAAGTGCCATTAACCAATTACTATCGTGGCGAAATTATTGATGGCAAAAAACTGCCGGTTTACTTTACTGCCATGAGTCCATCATTTCGTTCAGAAGCTGGTTCTGCTGGCCGTGACACTCGTGGACTTATCCGCCTGCACCAATTTCATAAGGTTGAAATGGTAAAATTTGCCAAACCAGAAAATTCTTATGATGAATTGGAAAAAATGGTAGCAAATGCTGAAAATATTCTGCAAAAATTAGAATTGCCTTACCGTGTCATTACCCTCTGTACTGGCGATATGGGCTTCTCAGCTGCTAAGACTTATGACTTAGAGGTCTGGATTCCTGCACAAAACACTTACCGCGAGATTTCTTCATGCTCAAACACCGAAGATTTCCAAGCACGCCGTGCTCAAATTCGCTACCGCGACGAAGCTGATGGCAAGGTGAAACTGCTTCACACCCTAAATGGTTCAGGACTGGCCGTTGGCCGTACGGTTGCTGCCATCCTTGAAAATTATCAAAATGCAGACGGTTCTGTAACCATTCCAAAAGTGCTCCAACCTTATATGGGTGCTACTAAAGTGATTACTCACAATAATAAATAAATCAATACAGCATACTCCCAAAAGCGAGACAGAAAAAGTCTGATTTTGGGAGTCTCTTTTTAGAGTAAATTTTATTAGAATTATTAAAAAAGAACATAGGAGCTTTTTTGCTTAGCCCTATGTTTATCCATGATAGAAGAGAAACTTAGCCTTGTTCTAATTTTAAATTAATTTCTAGAAAATTATCTTAAATATATCAAGACAATTAAGTGTGTATAGCGATTCTTAAATTTCCTTGATTTTTTCTTAAAATAACCCTAAAATGGAAACATATCCAATAGGTTAGGATCCTGTTACTTAATATCTGGGTATAAATAAAAAATTTAAAGGAGAGTATTGATGAATACTTTAGCTTTTGAACAATTTGAAGTTATGAACGATGACATGCTTGCTAGCATTGAAGGCGGAGTCAATTGGGATCGTGTATTTGGTGGTGCTGCGGCTTATGGCGCTGCAACTATGGCTGTTTGTATGGCTACTGGTCCAATTGGTTGGGGAGCAGGAGCAGCTTACTTAGGTATTTGTGCAGCATCAGGTGCATACATGGGCTATGGTCTAGCATCCTAACCTAGGCAGTTGTTAAATTAATCTACGTTTTGAGGTGGTTACCGTGAGAAGAAAAAGTTCTTTTATCATTTGTACAGCAATTATCATCATATCAAATATTCTTATGATGACAGTGATTAACAATGGTGAAGAGAGGATATCGAACCTGTTTGTGATAGCGATTTCATTATTTTGTTTCCCAGGCTTTTTGTGGGCAATTGATAATGAGATGACTTCACTTATCAGGATTGAATCTTCTACATTAATTCTTCTCGCTGTCCTTTCTGCTATGCGTTTAATCAATAGAATTGATACTTTACCTACTGTAGTAAATTCTACGGTTGTTATTGTCGCTTTGGGATTAATAACATTATTATTAGTTGCCGGAGTTATCAGGTGGATAAACAGAAAAAAGGGTTGATTAAATAACAATCATAGCTATAAAATAAACTTCAAATAAAAGTCCTTGAAAAGTATTTTCTGAGGACTTTTTTTATTGATTCCTTTCAAAAATTTTCTAACTAAAAAAGACAAAAAACGGCTCATATCAACTTTACAGCCGACAATGAGCCCAGATAAATACACTATTAGGAATTTTCCTCGTTTTTATTAACAGCGAAAGAACGAGTCGCAGCAACAGCTCTTTGCCAACCTTGGTAGAGTTCTTCTGCTTCTTTAGCAGGCATTAACGGTTCAAATCGCTGACCGGCAGTAAAAAGCGCCTTTAATTCTTCTGTATCCTGCCAATAGCCAATGGCCAAACCTGCTAAGAAGGCTGCTCCCAGAGCGGTTGTTTCCAGATTAGCTGCCCGTTCAATCGGTATCTGGAGAATATCTGCTTGAAACTGCATGAGATAGGTATTCATAGCTGCACCGCCATCTACCCGCAACTGAGGAATAGCAATAGCTGTATCAGTCCGCATAGTATCTATAACATCGCGCGTCTGATAAGCCAATGACTGCAGGGTCGCCTTAATAAGGTCATCATCACTCGTTCCGCGGGTCAGACCAAAGACTGCACCGCGCGCTTCACTATCCCAGTAAGGGGCTCCAAGGCCCGTAAAAGCAGGAACCATATAAACTTCGTTGTGACTTTTCGAACGGTAAGCCGCCGCTTGAGAATCAGGTGCTGATGCCAAGAGATGCAATTTATCACGCAGCCATTGCAAAGCAGAGCCTGCTACAAAGACAGAGCCCTCTAAAGCATAGGTCACCTCTCCATCTAACGCATAAGCAATAGTCGTCAAAAGATGATTAGCTGACTTAATGGGCTGTGTCCCTGTATTCATAACAATAAAGGCACCTGTCCCATAAGTATTTTTCACCATTCCTTCTTCTAATGCCAGCTGTCCAAAGAGAGCCGCCTGTTGGTCTCCCGCCATACCACAAATAGGAACGGAACTGCCAAAAAAATGAAAGGGAACAGTATAACCGTAGACTTCAGAATTAGCCCTCACTTCTGGCAAGAGACTGGATGGAATTTGAAGTAAATCCAAAATCTCCTGATCCCAAGTTAACTCATGTATATTAAACAGCATGGTTCGACTAGCATTAGAGTAATCTGTCATATGCGCCTGTCCGCCTGTCAGACGCCAGAGCAGCCAAGTATCAATCGTGCCAAAAAGCAGCTCCCCATTCTCAGCTCGCTGCTGGGCTCCCGGTACCTGATCTAAAATCCAGCGAATTTTAGTAGCGGAAAAATAAGCATCGACAATTAAGCCTGTTTTTGCATGAAACATCTCCTGATAACCATCAGCCACCAGCTTATCAGCAATACTGCTGGTCTGTCTGGACTGCCAGACAATGGCATGATAAATAGGCAAACCTGTTGCCTTATCCCAGATAACTGTAGTTTCACGCTGATTAGTAATACCAATGCCTGCAATCTGCTGAGGTTTGATTCCCGATTCGATAAAAAGATTTGCCAAGGTCGCCTGTACGGCATTCCAAATCTCATTGGCATCATGTTCGACCCAGCCAGGCTGCGGAAAATATTGGGGAAATTCCTTTTGAGCCTCATGCACTTTCTTTCCGGCCTTGTCAAAAAGAATGGCTCGTGTTGAAGTTGTCCCTTCATCAATTGCTAAGATATAAGAATCCGTCATGGCTCACCTCCATTTTTTGATAACGCTTACAAACATTATACCTTAGTCTTTTTCTTTTCTCAAGGTGAGAAAAGTGGACAACGATTAAAAAAGCGAAAAACAATTTAATCTTCTCCAGATATTAAGATAAGTCAACTTACTCAACACAGTTAAAATGAACTGTGCTGAGCTATTAACATATAAAGACCGCCATTCTTGTCTTCTATCTAGAAATCTGGGAGTAAATAACTAAAAAGTTCCGATAAAAATAGCAAAGGCAGACTTCCAATAAACAAAGTCGTTTTATTATTTTTCATATCAACAAAATATAGCAGCACCTACGGTTGTTCCAGATACCGTACCAGCTCCCACGCCACTTACAAAACCTAAGCCTGCTGTTCCAAGTACACATCTAATAATACCCCACCTTCAACAACTGAAAGCACTTCATCATCCATGATATCAAATTGTTCAAATGCTTATGTATTCATATGAACAGTACTCTACGACATAGGCATGAAAAGTTATGAGTCAAAGCTGCTTAACATCTTTCATCTGGTTACCTGATAATAAGGCATAAGCCTGTCAAATCCCTGTGCTAATTGATCAGTCAGAGTTGTTAAATCTAGGCCTTCTAATATAGGAATATCATACTTAACCAGAACTTTTCGAACCTGACCACTTGCAATTTTTTCTCGTAAATCCTGACGGTTGACTTCTGTTCCTGACACCCGATGACTCTCTCCATTTTCCTGAGCAAAATAATAAAGCGGCTCAGCAATCGGTATTTCCAAAACCTTATGCTGTTTAAGGAGAGTCATTTCTGATTTTTTGCGTTCGATAAAACTAACCTCGACTGAAATTCCAAAATCAGCTGAATCTCCATAGAGTCTAATAGCAATCCCAACATCATCTTGACTGTCTTCTGGTCTTTTAAAATAACACCAAAAATGAGGTCTAGCTATCTGAGCTTGATTAGCCCAATTGCTAACACGAGTCATCTGAAATGGCGCAACTTTAGGTTCCAGAGTTTTAGCTATCTCGGTAAATTCAGCACGCGCAGCCTGTCCCAGAGCTTTTAAGTCCTTCATTTCAGCTGCTAAATGGCCTGCCTTTTCAGGTTTAATATATTTAAAGCCTCGATAATCAAGATAAGTACTGAGTTTTTGATACATCATTTTCTCCTTATATTTGTAAAATGAGAATAAGCTTCCAAATGGATTTTGTGGCTTTGCTTACGCAATTGATTAAAATCGAGAACGAAGTAAATCTAATCAACTATTGGTTAAACAAAGAAAGAGTTTGGGACAGACAGTTATGATTGTGTCCCAAACTCTCGTTGTTTTTATTTGCGTTTTCGGGCAATTAAATGAATAGGAGTTCCTTCGAAAACAAAGGCTTGGCGGATTTGATTTTCTAAGAAACGCAGATAAGAGAAGTGCATCAGTTCTTCTTCATTGACAAAAATAACAAAAGTCGGCGGCTTGACAGCAACCTGTGTTGCATAAAAGATTTTGAGACGCTTGCCTTTATCAGTCGGCGTTGGATTAAGAGCAACCGCATCCATGATGACATCATTGAGCACTGCTGATGGGATTCGGGTATTTTGACTTTGGCTGATTTGTTTAATCATATCTGGCAGCTTATTAAGACGCTGCTTAGTTAAGGCAGAAACAAAAATGATTGGGGCGTAAGACAGGAATTGGAATTGATCACGAATATCTTCTTCCCAGTTAGAGACTGTATGGTTGTCTTTTTTAAGAGTATCCCACTTGTTAACAACAATGATAATCCCTTTACCAGCTTCATGAGCAAAGCCCGCAATACGTTTATCATATTCGCGGATTCCTTCTTCAGCATTGATAACCATAAGTATGACATCCGAACGCTCAATGGCGCGCATAGCACGCATGACAGAATATTTCTCGGTATTTTCGTAGACTTTTCCAGATTTTCGCATACCAGCAGTGTCAATCATGACAAATTCCTGACCTTGGCTGTCTGTAAAATGCGTGTCAACAGCATCGCGCGTGGTACCGGCAACGGGACTTGCAATCACGCGCTCTTCTCCTAAAATGGCATTAATAAGACTGGATTTACCAACATTGGGACGGCCGATCAGACTGAACTTTATCACATCAGGATTATTTTCCTCGAGTTTTGTCGGAAGATTTTCAACAATAGCATCCAGCACGTCTCCGGTTCCAAGTCCATGAACAGATGAAACAGGATAAGGATCTCCTAAACCAAGCGAATAAAAATCATAAATGTCATTGCGCATTTCAGGATTGTCAACCTTATTGACAGCAAGGATAACAGGCTTGTTGGTACGGTAGAGAATCCTTGCAACATACTCATCAGCATCCGTAACACCTTCCTTACCGGACACTACAAAAACAATAACATCAGCCTCTGTCATGGCAATGTCAGCCTGATGCTTGATTTGTTCCATAAACGGCGCATCAACATCATCAATGCCGCCTGTATCAATCAAGGAAAATTTCCGGTTGAGCCATTCAGCACTGGCATAAATCCTGTCCCTTGTCACTCCTTCAACGTCTTCAACGATGGAAATACGTTCACCAGCTATACGGTTAAAAAGTGTCGACTTGCCGACATTAGGACGGCCGACAATCGCTACGGTTGGTAAAACCATTACTACTCCTTATCTTCTGTTTTCACCCTCTAGGTGAACTTCTTTAGCTAAATAGCGAATCCGTTCCATGACACGCTTGGCCTGCCAGGTTTCATCACTTCCACGGATATTGGCTAATTTAGCTTCTAAATCTTTAAAACTGTAATTAGAGGTAAAAAAGGTAGGCAGTTCTTCTAACATACGGTACTGTAAAATGACCTGCAACACTTCATCCCGAATCCAGGAAGTGCTCTGCTCAGCACCAATGTCATCCAAAATCAGAACTTCAGCCTTTTTAACAGCATCAATCTCATCTTTAACAGTACCTGTGTTAATAGCATTCTTCACATCAATGGTAAAACTTGGAAAATGCAGTAAGGTAGTTGCTGCACCTCTTTGTTCTGACAATTCATGAGCCATAGCTGCCATTAGGTAAGATTTGCCGATCCCCATATCTCCATAGAGGTAAAGGCCTTTTTGCTCGGGGTTGGGATAATTTTCAACAAAATCAGCAACCATCTTAAAAACATCCAAGCGCTTGACATCATCAAGACTGATATCATCAAAAGAGATGTTCTTATAAGATCTAGGCAGGCTGACAACATTGATTCGTTCTGAAACCGCCTGTTTTTTCTGAGCATCTTTAAGTTCTTTGGTTTCCAAATAAGAAACATCTGCATAGCCTTCATTCATATCCAAAATTGGCTGGTAACCCTTGGCCACATAAGATACATCGCGATTTTTAAAGCGGTCGCGTTCTATCAAATACTGATTAAATTTAGGCAGACTAATCTTAATCTGTTCCTGAGTCAAATGATGAGCAACGATAAAATCAGCAATGTCTTGATCTGCTAAAATAGCCTGCATCATTTTTTCAGTATCATAGTGCTTTTGATGATTCTTTTTAGCTAGGGTTTGCCCAATTTTTTCCATCTACTCACCATCCTTTCTCAATCTAGCAAGCGTCTGACGTTTAATTTCATCTAAACGCGCCTGCTCATCTGCTGTTGTCTCATTTTTATAGTCCTGATTGCTCCAGTCGGGAACATTGCTCTTTGACTTCGTTTTCCCTTGATTTAGGCTCGTCTTGCGTTCAGAAAAAGCACGCATTTTTTCAACTGCCTGCTCTGCAGAAACAACCTTCTGATAGGCAAAATCATTGGCAATTTTCATCAGATAGCGCTTATTGAGATTGGCCGAATTGGTCTTGGAGACGGTATATAAAACCATAACATTAATCACTTCGTCCAAAAAACTCATTTCTGCTAAATCAGCCAGCAGTTTTCGTTCATCTGCTGTAATCGCTGCATGCCGCGTCTTTTTTATCTTAGCCAGAAAAACCTCAGGCCTGTCAGACTTGGCTTCATGAATAATAATTTGCTCTTCCTTAGAAAATTGACTGACCGTATCACCATGCTTGGCCTGCTCTTTTTTCAGCTGCATGCGCTTGGTTGAAATCTTATGCTGACTGGCTGTTTCTTTGGCCAAAAGATAGGTTTCATACCAGGTCAGCTTGTACTTTTCAGAAATAACATATAAGGCCACAGCATCTGTTTGCTCATTGCTAAACTGTAGGCCATCTCTAGCCATCAGATGTTTAAAACTGTCTAAATCAAAGTCTGTTTTGCTTTTAACTGCTTCCTGCGGCTGAGACTGCTCTGCAGGCCCAAAAACATCTGAAAACTGTTTGGACAGATCCCTAGCATCCTTGGGAACATCCAGTTCCAGATATTCTAAGGCAACCTGTCCTATCTTTTGCTCTAAAAGATTGCGGTAAACAGCATTTTTACAAAAGGCCTCAGCAGTTAAAGGCGCCAGCAATTTGACATAGTAGAGGCCATCTTTCTCATAAAAAACCAACAGATCCATAGCTGTCAAAATAGACAGGGACTCCTCAAAACGAGCCATGCCAAACTGCGTATGATTAAGAATCTCGCTAAATTTATGCCTTTTTTCGCCATTATCAAAAAAACTGATAAAATACTGATAGAGAGCCGCAGCGTCACTGCCGATAATAGGCAAATAAAAGCGCATTAAGCTGACAGTATCCGGCAGGAGATAGTTCTGCCTAACATAGAGAAATTCATCAATCGGTTTCATCTAAGCTACTCTTTTTCTTACTTCTGACGCGGTTGGTAATCTGCTGCAGGAGCGCTTCAATCTCATCAACATCCTTAAAACTGCGGTAGACGCTGGCAAAGCGAACGTAAGTAATCTCATCCAGTTCTGCCAATTCATCCATAACTAAGTTCCCAATGACAACGCTGGAAACTTCACTGTCATAGTCACTGCGGATCTTTTGCTCAATGTCATTGACAACTTTTTCAATAGCACTGCTGGACACAGGACGTTTTTGAGCACTGCGGATAATGCCATTAAAAATTTTATCGCGGGAAAATTGCTCTCTGGTTCCATCCTTTTTGACAACTAAAAGCGGCAATTCTTCAATTCTTTCAAAGGTAGTAAAACGTGTATGGCAATTTTCACATTCTCGGCGGCGTCTGATCGTGTTGCCTTCCTCAGCCTGACGGCTGTCAACAACGCTGGATTTTAAATAATTGCATCTAGGACAACGCATGAAAACACCTCGTTTCTTGATTCAAGTCAGTACTTTATTTTACCATATTTTAGTCTGGAACAAAAGCAAACAGCAAAAGGCTAAATTCTTAGCAGCCTGTTATTATTATGCTGATTTTTTGTTTTACAGACACAAAAATAAGGGCAGAAACTTCCCTGTTCAACCCTTAAATTCTTATTTTTCACGAATAACGTATCCCATACCACGAACAGTTTGGATGTAGCTTTCTTTTCCGGAAACATCAATTTTGCCACGAAGATAGCGAATATAAACATCAACAACATTCGTTTCAGCTTCTTGATCATATTTCCAGACCCGATCCAAAAGTTCTTCTCTAGTCATGACTTGATTGATATTTTCCATAAGAGCGCTGAGCAAGTCAAACTCACGCTTGGTCAAAGGTATGGTCTCACCATTTCTAATCGCAGCGCGATTGTGGACATCCAGCTGTAAATCATGGTAGGTATTGTCATTTTTTGAAGAATTTTTAGCCTTTTCAATATCCTGACGGCGGAAAATAGCACGAACGCGAGCCAGCAGTTCTTCGATAGCAAACGGTTTCACTACATAGCCATCTGCACCGCGATCCAGCCCGGTTACGATATCCATAACAGAATCACGAGCAGTAATCATAATGATATAAGTTGTTTTCTCCAATTGCAACCGACGTGTTACTTCATAACCATCCATTTCTGGCAGCATTAAATCAAGAAGAATCAAATCGAAATCTTTTTCAAGTGCTCTGTTCAATCCAGAACGTCCATCGTATTCTACATCAACCTCGTATCCTTCATGCTGCAGTTCTAAAGAAACAAATTTTGCAAGATTTTTTTCGTCTTCAATAATTAAAATACTCTTAGCCATATACCCCTCTATTAATCACCCTTAAATTTTATAATACTATTCTAATAAAATAAAATTTCTTTAATCGAAATATAAAAACCAAGTAACAAACTTATTACAGTCTTATAAGGTCATTGTTTTTTTATTATGATGACGTTAAACTTCTTTATTATCAAGGAAATTCAAGCTTCACCAAGCCCTTTTTCAAAATTTTATTTTTTAAAATAATCTGCTAGTTTTTTCATTATACTATTTCTATTTTCTTTTTTCAATGGCTATGATTGTTTTTTTCTGCTCCTTTTCTAAGAAAAAAATTTGATTTATTAAACAATTTGAAACTTTGAAGCTATTCTAAAAACTAACTATCAAAAAAGTTATTCTTCATCAAATAATCCGTCTAAAGCGGCAAAGGGGCTGTTTTTTTCCTGCTTTTCTTTTTGCAGTTTTTTGTACTGTTCTTCACTGAGCAGATTCCAGTCCTGTCCTGAGGGCAGCTGTTGATCTTGTTTTTCTTCTTCAGTAAGAATTTGAAGAGGAATATTAAGTAAAATATTATCAATAACACTTTCTTCTAAATCAATGACAGCATCTTCCAAAATCAAAACTAAATCTTCATCAACTAAATCTTTCTTAGCCTCCATCTGACTAGCTTCTATAAAAACTTCATTAATAAAAAGTGACTTTTTTTCTTTAACAGTCTCCAAAGACCGACTGGAAGGCAGACTAATTGTATAAGTCAAGTCATAATTTAAAAGGTAGAGACCGCCATCATAGCTGACTTTCCCTTTAGCTATAACATCTTCAAGGGCTAAGACTTCAGGATTTCTTGCTTTTACGGTTTCTTCAATTGACAGTTTTTTCTCAAACACCACACCTTCTGGCTGCTTTTTGATATCATTAATATTAAACATTCCCTACTTCCTCCTATAATTTTGCAGATTAACATCAAGTCTTTACTATTATATCAATAATCTTTTGACTTGTCCTTGTCCCTGTTCTTGATCTTTCTTTTCAGTTAGCTGCTGTTCATCGCCTAGTCTGTTTTTGATTGTTATTGAGTATAAAAGGAGCAAAAACTAATCGCATTCCCAAAGACAACGACTGTTCTTGCTCCTTTGATTTAATCTTTTATTGTACAGAATTATTTTTAATCTAGTTTTGGCTGGCAATTATCTAATATAATACACACTTTTCCAGTATGATTACATTTGCTCCAAGCGCTTGATGCGGTCAGCAAGAGGCGGATGGGTATAAAATAAGTGCTGAAGACTGGACTTTTTCTGAGGATCATTGATGTAAAGTGCAGCACTGGCATCATCAACAGGATGAGCCATGGGCTGAGACTGCTCCAATTTGCGCAGAGCCTTAATCATCCCTTGCGGATTGCGGGTCAATTCAACCGAACTGGCATCCGCCAAATATTCACGCTGGCGAGAGATAGCCAGCTGGACTAAACTAGCTGCTAAAGGCGCTAAAACAATAGCTAAAATGGAAAAAATCAGCAGGATAATCTGCACATAACCGCCGCCTTCACTGTCATTTGACCGGCGATTCCTACCACCGCCAAACCACATCATGCGCCCTCCGATACTGGAAATAAGAGTCACAGCACTGGCAAGAGCCACGGCAATCGTTGAAATTCGGATATCATAATTGCGGATATGGCTGACTTCATGCCCGATAACGCCCTCTAACTCTTCACGGTTCATAAGAGCTAAAAGTCCTGTTGTTGCTGCAACCGCAGCGTTCTTAGGGCTGGAACCGGTCGCAAAGGCATTGAGCGAAGGATCATCAACCACATAGACACGCGGCATGGGAATCTGCGCTACCATAGCCATGTCTTCTACAATATGATAGTAATCCGGCATTTCCTCTGCTGTCACTTCTCTAGCATTATTCATGGCCATTACAACATTGGTTGATTGAAAAATCATACTGAAAGCATAGATAAAGCCAATGATTAAAGCAATGATAAGACCGCCTATTAAACTATCCAGCCAAAGGTAACCGACCGCAGCACCGATGGCAGCTAAAAGCAGAAAGAAGACAAACAACAAAATAATTGTCCTTCTTTTATTGCTGGCTATTTGATCAAACAACATAGCACTACTCTCCTAGGCCATGTCGCTAAAGTCAACTTTTGGCACTGATTTTTCTTCTTCAGGTGTTTCCAAAAATTCGCTGGCTTTAAAGTGAAACAGCCCTGCAATGACATTGCTTGGGAAGGTTTCCAGTTTAACATTATAGTTAGCGGTTGTTGAATTAAAGAGCTGACGTGAATAAGAAATTTTGTTTTCTGTATTGGTCAGTTCATCTTGCAGTTTCATGAAGTTCTGATTGGCTTTCAGATCAGGATAATTTTCGGCAACAGCCAAAATACTAGCCATTTGCTTTCCAAGTGCATCACTGGCCTGCATAGCTTCATTGGGCGTACTGGCATTAGAAATTTTGCTGCGCAGCTCTGTCACTTTTTCCAGAGTGCTTTGTTCATAATTGGCATAGGCTTTGACTGTTTCCAGCAAATTAGGAATAAGATCATTTCTGCGTTTTAACTGCACATCAATCTGACTCCAAGCCTCCTGTGTCTGCATACGGCTTCTTACAAGGCCGTTATAGCCTACAATCACCCAAATAACAAGCAGGATGACAACAATTAAAACAATCCAAATTAACATGTATTATTCTCCTTCAAAATTCTTGTTTCCATTATATCAGAAAAAGAAGAATTGTGTTAGAATAAGTGATGACAAAAAGGAGAAAAACATGACCCCTGAAGAATTTTACCAAGCATTAGCCAAGCACCAAATCAATCTGTCTGATCGGCAAAAAAGGCAGTTTGCTTCTTATTTTAAACTTTTGGTCGAATGGAATGAAAAGATTAACTTGACAGCCATCACTGAGGAGAAAGATGTCTATCTTAAGCATTTTTATGATTCTGTTGCACCTATCTTAGAGGGCTTCATCAAAAATAAACCGCTGAAGCTTTTAGATATAGGAGCTGGAGCTGGTTTTCCAAGTCTACCCATGAAAATCATCTATCCTCAGCTAGAGGTGACAATTATTGACTCACTGAATAAGCGCATTAAGTTCCTGCAGGTGCTGGCTGATGAGCTGGAGCTGACTGATGTTCATTTTTATCATGGCAGGGCTGAAGATTTTGGTCAGGACAAAAATTTCCGCGCTCAGTTCGATCTTGTTACTGCCCGGGCTGTTGCCCGTCTGCAAGTGCTGTCCGAACTAACTATTCCCTTTTTAAAGGTAGGTGGACAGCTTCTGGCGCTGAAAGCCAGTGCTGCTGATGAGGAAATTGCGGCTGCTCAGAATGCGCTGAAAACACTGTTCAGTCAGGTTTCAGGAAATTATCATTACCAGCTTCCTAACGGAGATGAACGTAACCTTACCTTAGTGACCAAGAAAAAAGAAACGCCCAACAAATACCCACGTAGGGCCGGAATTCCCAACAAAAAACCTTTGTAATGTTTAAAAAGACGATGCAAACAAATTTCACATCGTCTTTTTGTCTTTAACACCCATGATTCTATTTGGTCCAAGGATTGTAAAAACGTCCTTTATTGACTGTAAACAGCCAAAGGCTAACAGCTAGAAGCAGGCAGGCCAGAAAAATCGTAAGAAAATCATTTTTTCTAAAGGACTGATAAGTATACCAGGTCCTTTTTTTATTTTTACCGAAACGACGGAGCTCCATAGCCGTTGATACTGTATCAATCCTGTCCAGTGAACTAAAAATTAAAGGAATGACAATTTGCAAATTACCCTTGATACGTTCCAACAATTTTGCTTTTTTGGATAATTCTAGACCGCGTGCTTCCTGGGACATGCGAATCATATAAAATTCTTCCTGAACGTCAGGAATATAACGCAGGGTTAAGCTTACAGCGTAAGCTATTTTATAGGGAACCCCAATTTGATTGAGGCTGGAGGCAAACTGACTGGGATGAGTTGTCATCAGAAAGAGCACAGCCAAAGGGACACTGCAAAAATACTTAAGCGATAAGTTCAGGAGATAAAACAGCTCCTGACCGCTTACATAAAACCGGCCCCAGCCTGTCCATAAGACAGTCTTTGCACCATAAATTGCTTCCCCATAGTCGGGAGCAAAGAGGTAAACAACAATAACATTGATAATAGCAAAAACAGTAATAAACTTAATCACAAAGGAAATCTGATGCCAATGGATGTCAGCCTTCTTAAACAAATAAAGAGATAAGATACCAATAAATATAAGCAGCCGCGTATCATAGGTTGTCATACAGGCGATAGAAACAAGAACAAAGAAGAGCAGTTTGCTGGCTCCTGAAAGACGGTAAAGAAAGCCTTTTCCTTCTTGATAACCAATTAAACGATTAGCCATGGCAACCTCCTCGCTGGTCAATGTAATAATTCGTTAAAGCAGCAGGGTCTGCACCCAATCGTTCAGCCAAATCAAAGAGACTGGTCTTTTTGAGATTAGCTTTGGCTAATATTTCTTCTTGACTGAACAGCTCAATAGGACTGCTATCTGCAATAATCTGACCGTCATAGACCACAATACTTCTGTCTGAATACTCCATCATCAGCTGCATATCATGGGTAATCATGATGATGGTATGCCCAGCAGCATTAAGTTCATCTAAAAACTGCATGATTTCTGTATAATTCCGTTTATCCTGACCAGCTGTTGGTTCATCCAGCAAAATAATTCTCGGATTGAGAACTAGGATAGATGCGATAGTCACGCGCTTTTTCTGACCAAATGATAAGGCTGAAACGGGCCATTTACGAAATTCATACAGGCCGCAAACCTTTAAGGTTTGGTAAACTCGTTTTTCAATCTCAGCTTCAGCCATACCGCGAAGCCGCAGCCCTAAAGCCACCTCATCAAAAATCATGGTCTGACTAATCATCTGATTAGGATTCTGCAGAACATAGCCGATTCTTTCTGCCCGCTCTTTGATCGAGTCATCAACGATTGATTGACCATTATAGAGAAGCTCTCCATCAGTCTCAATAAACTGGCAGAGTGCCTTGGCAAGCGTAGACTTTCCTGCCCCATTTTTCCCTACAACTGCAATTCGCTCTCCCTGATGAATAGTCAAGGAAATATCTTTTAGAATAGGCTTTTGGGGAATGTAAGCAAAATTTAAATGTTTGATTTCCAAAAGCTTTTCTTTGGTTAAAGGATGAGCATCCGAGCTTATCTGATTAAAATGCACCTGATCCAAGTTTATCTTATCAAGTTCTGAAAGATGCTGCGCCTTTGAAACATCCATACCTAAATCACGTAAAACCGATATATACAAGGGTTCACGAATCCCATTTTCAAGCAGCAATTCGGTCTGCAGTAACAAATCTGGTTTGCCATTAAAAATAATCCGACCATCATTGATTAAGATAATTTTATCTACATGCCGGTAAAGTACGTCTTCCAAGCGATGCTCAATGATAATAGTTGTTGCCTCAGTTCCCTTGTGAATCCTGTCAATGAGATCAATTGTTGACTGACCTGACTTGGGATCTAAGTTGGCAAGGGGTTCATCAAAAAGTAAAATCGGACTTTCATCAATTAAGACACCAGCCAAACTGACCCGTTGCTTTTGTCCGCCTGAAAGATCCTGCGGCCGATGATCAAGAAAGTCTAATAAATCCAGTCTCTCAGCCCAAGTATGAACTTTTTCCATCATAGTCTTACGGTCGGTACAATCATTTTCCAAGGCAAAAGCAAGGTCTTCAGCAACTGTCAGGCCAATAAATTGACCGTCCGGATCCTGCAAGACTGTTGAAACAAGATGGGACTTTTCGTACACAGACAAATCAAAGGCTGGCTTGCCACCAATCGTTAGGCTCCCACTCATCTGCCCTTTATAAATATTGGGAATAATGCCATTCAAACAATGGCCCAAGGTCGATTTGCCGCAGCCAGAAGGCCCAACAATCAAAACCTTTTCCCCTTTCTGAACAGACAAATTAATATCTCTTAAAGTAGGTTCGGTCTGTGCATCGTATTTAAAGGTAAAATCCTTAAATTCAATAAATGCTTCCATAAGAATCTCATCTCTAATTTTCTAGAAGGCTAATCCTTAGACAGACTTCCTGACTGTGTCCGCGTTTTAGCATAGACTGCTAGCAGAACAGTTCCGCCAATACCGATTGTCAGAGCATTCACTATGCCGGCAAGCAGACCCTGTGTAAATACTTTTTGAGCAGGCTCATTGTAAATCACAATATCGCCAAGCGGGGCAAGAATTCCCCAAACGATAACATTAGCAATAATTTGAACTGCATTAAACAAAATCATTTTTTTAGAGTTAAAGGCAGTTTTTTCAATGGCAATTCTGCCAGCGAAAAGGCCGATAATTAACCCCAGAAGCCCAGTGGCAATCTCCCAGGACCACCAAATACCACCAGAGAGCATATCTTTAATGACATGGCCAATAAAGCCGCTGAAGAAGCCTACAACCGGTCCAAAAATAACCGCCAGCATGGCCTGAACGGCATATTGCAATTGAATACTGGTGTTTGCAAAAATCGGAATATTGATGAAAATACCAATAATGACAAAAAGCGCTGCACCGATACCTGTTGCGACAACTGCTTTAATTGAATTATTTTTCATTTTTTCTCCTTAATTGATTTTCTTAATTTCAATACGCCATTGCGGACCAACTCCGACATTATAGGCTTTGGCAAAGGAACCTTGATTGATAGCAACTCCCACACGGTAGAGGGAATTGATATAGATAATAGGCTGACCGACTCGGACAGCAGCAAATGATTTGCCATAAGTAACCTGATTCTGATAAACCAGCATATCATTGTTGTAAATAGTCACTTCAAAGCGATCATTGAACTCAGGACGAAGCGTGTAAAATTCCTCGCGAGTAATTGAAGTCCACAAAGAGCCAAAACGAACATCTAAGATGTCAACAGCACCGCGAACGAAGTCATCTCCAATGACTGTTGTTACTGTCGGCAGCTCCACAATAGCATCAACAGGCAGCTCAGGACCCACATCTTCAAAAGCAATATGACCGCTGGCTAGTTTCGCCCCTGTAAAAGCATAAACATCACGGCCATGAAAAGTATAAGAAAGCTCGGTATTGCGCCGGCGGTTTTCAATTTCAGAAATTTCCCTGACCGCCTTAATACCGATATGCTTTTTGATGTAAGATAAGGTGCCGTTATCAGGCGTTACAATATACTGATTTTTCTCCGTCAGCGCCACAACACTTTTTCTGTCAGAACCTACGCCTGGATCCACAACCGATACAAAAGTCGTGCCTTCCGGCCAATATTCCACTGTTTGAAAGAGCCGGTAGGATCCTTCAAAGATATTGTAGGGAGTGATTTCATGGGTCAGATTGTGAATACCAAGTGTCGGCTCCTCCTGCAGTGCCACACCAATCATGGCTGACACCGCACCGTCAACCAGACCAAAATCTGACTGCAAAACTAATAAATTATTGCTCATTTAAATTGATTCGCTTCCTTTCTTATCTCTTCTTATTTTAACATAAGACAGCAGGCATTGGTAGAGGATAAAAAATTAGGAGCGCAACAAGATTGAGGCTGGGACAAAAGTCTTGTCTCTTTTGTGCTGCTCTCTTGCAGTTGGCTCCTTTTAAAATCACAACAATGTTCTGTAAAATAAATTTTGCGTGCACCAAAAGATTCTGTAGCTGCAGCAAAAATACAAAAGCTGCTTTAGTAAAGCTCTGTGCGCCGATCGGTAAAAACAGGAATCTGTCCACGAACCACTGCGACCTGGTGCACATCAATTTCAGCGCTGAAAACTCCTTCACTGTCATTGGTTTCTAACAAACGATGGCCTAGAGGGTCAAGCACAAGTGAATGACCGTTAAACTGATCCTTCAGTCCTTGCCCCACACGGTTAACTGCAATGACGAAGGCCTGATTTTCAACAGCCCGCGCCTGTAAAAGGATCTTCCATTGCTCAATACGGCTAGTAGGCCACTGGGCTGATACAAAGAGCAACTCTGCCCCTTGGCTCATCAATTTACGAGTCCATTCGGGAAAACGAATATCGTAACAGATGATATGACTAGCAGCAACAGTTCCAATGCGGAAATGGCTTTCCTTTTGTCCAGCTGTTAAAAAATCATCTTCAGCCATGAGCCCAAACAAGTGCACCTTATCATAGGCATTAATCAGCTTACCGTCTGCAGCAAAGGTGTAGCCAGTGTTATAAAACTTTCCCAGCCGTTTAGTAGCGACAGAACCTGCAACCAGGGTTACCTGATGTTCACTGGCAAACTGGCTGAGCCAAGAGATACTGTCCTCTCCGTTTTCGTCAGCAATCTCTTCTAATTGTTCCAAAGCATAGCCTGTATTCCACAGTTCCGGCAGGACAATAACATCAGGCTGGTCTGACAGAGCTTGCTGCATGAGCTCTAAAACCTTATTTTTATTTGTTTGAGGCTGGCCGTCTTTGACATCAAACTGTACCAGACTTACCTTCACAAAAATCACCTCCCAAATTCAAAATATCCATTAGCTTAAACAGCTGTTATATTTATCAGCGGTGGCTAACCTTTCTGGTCAGGGTATCACCAATAAACTGAATGATAAAAATAAGCAAGAGAATTATTAAAGTTGCCACCCAGGTCACATCATTGTTAAACCGATTATAGCCGTAAGAAATGGCAACATTGCCAAGTCCGCCAGCTCCGATTGCGCCGGCCATGGCCGTTTCGCCAACCAAAGAAATCAGAGTTACTGTCGACACGCGAATCAGGTCTGGAAAACCTTCACTAAGGTAAACCTTGACAATATCCCAAAAGGTAGCGCCAGAAGCCTGAGCCGCTTCGATAACACCACGATCTAACTCAGAAAAGACAACTTGAACCTGACGGGCAAAGAATGGGAAGGTCGCAAAGGACAGAGGAACCAAGGCTGCTGTTGCTCCCAGATTTGTCTGTATCAAAAGCAGGGTCAAAGGTGCCAGTACCGCAATCAAAATAACAAAAGGAATGGCACGAAAGACAGATGTCACCTTATCAATAATCCAACAGACAGGTTTGTTTTCAATGACGCCATCAGGTCCCATCAACACGAGCAAAAGACCAAAAATCAATCCGACTCCGCCGCCGATGATAAAGGGAACAATAGTCATGTACAGCGTATTTAAAAGTGCTGTCAGCCAGCCGGCATCCCCTGTCAGACCAAGCTCATACACATTTGGTAAATAAGTTTGAATTAACTGCATTCCTTAAGCTCCTCTCTTTAGAATAGTCACTGTTAAATCTAAGGATTTTAAATTATCAAGTGCCTGCTGAATATTAGCAGCATCACCTTCTAAAATAACAATCATTTCACCAACAGGCGTTGCTTCCAAAATCTCTATATTGCCGTAAAGAATGTTGGCAGTTACCTGATAATGCTTATAAAGATTATTTAAAATCGGCTCATCTGTAGCTGTACCAGCGTATTTCAACTGCAGTAAGACCGCATCAGCCGGCAGGTTTTGAACAATATCCTGCTGCTTGATTTTAATCAGAGCTTCTTCAATACCAGTCGCTGTTTCAATAAAGTCCTTAGTCAATTCTTCCTTAGGATTGGAAAAAATATCCAAGACCGAACCTTCTTCGATCAAAGAGCCAGCCTGCATAACTGCCACACGGTTACAGATATCTTTGACAATCTGCATTTCATGGGTAATCATGACGATGGTCAGACCTAATTTTTTATTCAAATCCTGCAAGAGCGCCAAAATCTGCTTGGTCGTTTTGGGATCTAAGGCAGAAGTCGCTTCATCTGAAATTAAAATTTTAGGATCATTGGCAAGAGCCCGTGCAATAGCCACGCGCTGCTTTTGACCGCCTGAAAGCTGAGCAGGGTAATTATCCGCACGGTCAGATAAGCCTACTAGTTTCAGCAGCTCTGTCACCTTCTGCTCTTTTTCTGCAGGGCTTAAATTCGAGTGCCGCAAGGCAAAGGCAACATTCTGCCTAGCAGTCTTTTGAGCCATGAGATTGAAATGCTGAAAAATCATGCCAATTTCATGCCGTTTCTGCCGCAGTTCCTGACTGGACAGCTGAATTTTTCCTTTATCAAAGGTAACATCATCATCAACTGTGACTTTTCCGGCTGTTGGTGTCTGCAAAAGATTGATAACACGCACAAGGGTGGACTTGCCTGCACCGGAATAGCCGACAATGCCATAAATATCGCCTTGATTGATGTGGACACTGACATCCTTAACCGCCTCTATTCGGCGTTTCTTTTGATGAAAGGTGATATCAATATGATCGAGTTGTATAATCGCCTTACTCATAACTTCTGATTAACTCCTTTATTAATTCAATATGGGTATAATAGTCGGCCAAATTTACATTTTCATCGCCGCCGTGATCCCGGCTGTTGGGATTGCCGATGCCAAAAGCCAGCATAGGAACCCCCAAAGCTTCATAGACCGTATGCATGGGACCTGTACCTGCTGCTGTTGGCAAGACAGAAACTCCCGCTTCATAGAACTGCTTGCTCAATTCAACAATATTCAAAATGGCTGGAGCGCTCATATCACTGCGGTAGGACTCTTCTCCCAAAGTATAAGTCACCTTAACATGCTCAAATCCGAGTTTTCTTAAGTGACTGTTAATCTTTTCAAAAACATATTTGGGACTGAGCCCCGGCACCAGGCGCATTTCCATCTTGGCACTGGCAGAAGCCGGAAGAATGGTCTTGACACCCTGCCCCTGATAGCCTGAGGAAAGCCCTTCTATAGACAGAGCCGGTTCAAAAAAGTAGGTTTTAAGAAAATCCTTGCGTTCTTTTTTCAAAGTCGGAAGTTTTAAACCGTAAACTCTGCGCAGCCCTTCGCTGTTTTCAAGGGCAAAGCGCTCTACCAAATCCAGTTCGCGCTCATTGGGCTCTAAGACATGATCATAAATGCCATCAATCAAAATCCGGCCATCATCAGCCCTCATACTGGAGATAGCATTCAAAAGATACCAGGTTGCTGATTCAACAACGGCACCGTATTTAGAATGAATATCAACCTCAGCACTGGAAACTGACAGATTAAAGGTAATAATTCCTTTATTTCCACCTGTCAGCTCTAACTGTCCCAGACTGTTTTTAACCCCCTGTTCCCAGATTAAAACATCTGCCGGCAGTAAGCTGTCTGCATACTTAGCCAAATACTTATCAAGTTCTGTTGAAGCAGACTCCTCTGCTCCTTCCATAATAAAGGTAATGTTAACAGGAAGATCACCAACCTCGCGTATATACTTTCGAACGGCTGTCAGGCGAGCTGTAATGTGTCCCTTATCATCATCGACGCCGCGGCCGTACATATAACCTTTTCTGACAGTCAGTTTAAAAGGATCGTCTGTCCAAATCTGGTCGTCATCTGCTGGGACTGTGTCATAATGATTGTAAAAAATAATTGTCTTGGCCTGAGGATTGGAACTCTTAAATTTAGCAATGACAAAAGGAGCCGTATAGGTCTCATCAATAGTCACCTCCGCGCCAACATTGGCAAAAATTTCTCCCAGATAGGCAGCGACATCCTGAAGCCCTACCTGCTGAGCAAAAATAGACTTTTTAGAAATCAAGGTTCGCAAAACTTCAAAATAATGCTGAGCCACTTCATCCTGCCAAAACTTAGCAATTTGTTCTTTTTCGCTTGAAACTACCATTATTCTCCTCTTATATGATAAGAGGCTGAAACCCAGTCTCAGCCTCTCATTTTTAGTCATCCTACTCTATAAATATGTTAAGCAGCGGCTGCCTGCAGCTGTGTCAATTCTTTAGAAATTATCATGCAGCCAAACAATCACTCTAAAACCTGCTGGAGCTATCAGCCTTTTACATCAGGCTAAAAACTCTAAAATCCTTTTTGCAGGCAGTTTTGAGCCCTATCGTCTGCTCATTTTCAGCTGCTGTCTGTTACCAAACAGGCTGGTCAACATTTTTGGACGTTTTTTCGATAACTTTCTTAACAGCATCAGTATGGTAGACCTTGACTAATTTCTTAATAGCAGCTGCCTTATCTGATTTTTTCCAGTTTTTTTGCGCTGCAATGATGTTAATCCACTGCTTAGAACCAGCATTGACCTTTTCTTTATAAAGAGATGTTTTAAAATCAATTTTAGCTGGAACAGCATAGCTGTTATTGACAACCGCAGCATCTACAGATGTCAGATTACGAGCTGTCTGACTGGCATCTACTTCCTTGATATCAAGATCTTTCGGATTGGATTTGATATTCTTAATAGTAGCCAGCGTATCGCCTGATACATCTAATTTAATAAGACCAGCATCCTGAAGAACGTACAAGGCGCGGCTTTCATTGGTAGCATCGTTAGGAACAGCAATTTGACCTTTATCTGGCAGCTGTTTGACGCTAGTGTATTTAGCCTTGCCCTTTTCAGTTCCTGAGAAAAGATTAACCGGGCTGATGTAAGTTTCAGCAACAGTCACCAAGTCGCCCTTATTTTCTTTATTCCAGTTGTTGAGGAAATTATAATGCTGGAAAGCATTGATATCGACTTCTCCGTTTTTCAAAGCCTTATTTGGCTGAGAGTAATCTGTAAACTCTTTAAACTTGAGCTTGATATCATCCTTCTTAAGCAGCTCTTCAATTTTATCCCAGCGAGCCTTATCAGAATCGGTCATAGTCATCACACCGACAGTTAAAGTATTCTTATCGTTTTTTTGACCGCAGGCTGCAAGGAAAAATACCGCCGCCAAACTCAAACCTAATATACCTAATATTTTCTTTATTTTCATTAATCATCCACCTTTTCTACTAAAGTAAATTTATTTTCTCATAATTGCTTATAGCTATCAAATTGTTATTTTGATAGTTTTCCTATAGTTTTAAACTATAACTCTGTTTTTCATTTCGGTCTGGCTGCTAAAAAAGAGCTGGACTTTTCCAAGTACCCATCTGGTCAGTCCGCTCCTTGTAAGCTTATTTTATATCTTTTTTGTTTGGAAGGTAGCTTCCGCCCAGATATTTTTGAGAAATTTTCTCCAGTGTTCCATCATTATACAGTTTTTTGATTCGCTTATTGACAAATTTTTGCAAATCTTCCTGTCCCTGAGCAAAGATAAAGTAAACATAAGGTTTTTGTTCTGATGGAAGTTCAATGACTTTCAGGTTATCGAGCCCTTGATCTTTGATGATTGTTTCAGCGGAAATTTTTTCAAAGATCTTGAAATCATATTTACCATCGCTGACATTGCGGATTTGATGGGCAATGTCTTCACTGGTGAAATTCAGTTCTACTTGGTTAGCCTTGTCTTGTTTTTTGTTGAATTTTTGCAGCATAGCTACCGTTGTATTTCCCTGAACAACTTGGGTGCTGTGTCCAGCAATATCATCATAAGACTTAATGTCGCTGTCCTTAGGTACAACGAGCACTAAAGGATTGGACGCTGTCGGGTTAGAATACAAGTATTTGTTGGCCCGTTCTTTGGTATAGCTGATGTTGTTAGCCCCAATTTGATACTTGTCACTGTCAAGTCCCGAGAAAATACTGGTCCATTCGGTCTTTTGGTATTTGACCTTGTATTTGTCTGTTCCCTTGAAGACAGCCTTTGCGACTTCGATATCGTAACCCGTCAGTTTGCCATCTTTCTCATAAGAAAAGGGATTAGTAGTTCCAACAGTTGCAAGCGTTACGCTTTCTTTTGATGATTTAGAGCCAGAGCTGCAGGCTGCCAGCAAAAAAACTGAGGCAGCAGCAAGAGCGCCCGCCTTAAAAATTGTTTTCAGTTTCATAAGTTTCCTCCAAGAATAATGATTACGTCTATCTTATCACTAATTAAGAACCTTGCCTATTAGATAATTTCTATCACGGTGATAAGAATTTTCTATCACAAGTCAAACCAAAGAAGTTTAGCTTTTCTGATAATAATCCAGCAAAAAGAGAGCATTTTCAACATAGTAATTGACAGCAACCGGCAGTGCTTCATCTTTCACAATAAAATCATCATGGTGCCAGTCAGCCGCATGCTCATCGCCATTTGAACCCACAAAAGCAAAGACACCAGGGATCTTTTCCTGATAAGCCGCAAAATCCTCACCGCCTGTTGAAGGCTCCACTTCCAGAACTTCCGCAAATTTCTTGGAATTTTCAAAAATCAAAGGTGTTAACTGTTCATCATTGTAGGTAACCCTAGGTGAATTTCCCCATTTAATTTCGGCCTGCGCACCGAACTGATCTGCTGTGTTTTTCACAATCGTATTAAAGCGTTCAAGCACCTGCTGTCTGATTTCAGGATTAAAGGTACGGATGGTTCCTTCAAAAAAGCCGCTGTCAGGCAGTACATTCCAGGTTGTGCCTGCATCAATGTGGGTAACCGACAAAACTGCCGAATCAAAAGGCGACACTGTCCTAGCAATGATAGACTGCAGACTGTTCACCATGGTTGTAATCGTCAAAACAGTATCTATGCCCAAATCTGGTCTGGCCGCATGAGCACTGCTGCCCTTTACTCTCACTTCAAATTGCTC
>NZ_BCLE01000033.1 GCF_001431045.1 Streptococcus orisasini | reverse complement strand
CCAGCCATTATCGCCCCCGAACGCAGGCCCAGCTGTCCCGGCTTTAAATGAGGATTATTATGGTAGCCGATGATGGCTGAAACATCCTCAAGACCGCCTGCAGCAATCACCTGATGTCCGCCTTGAAAATTCTCTTCAGCCGGCTGAAAAATCAGTCTGACAGTTCCCGAAAGCTCAGCCTCCCGCTGTTTAAGCAATTCTGCCGCTCCCAAAAGACTGGTCTGATGAAAATCATGACCGCAGGCATGCATCGCCTCGTTCTGACTGGCATAGGCAAGTCCCGTTTTTTCCTTAATCGGAAGAGCATCAATATCAGCACGCAGAGCAATGATGGGCTGCCCCTGACCAATCTCAGCTATCAAGCCTGTTGGCAGCTGACTGTCTAAAATTCGAATGCCCAGATCTGAAATTTTCTTTTTTAAGTAAGCTGTTGTTTCAACTTCCCGCTCGGAAATTTCTGGATGCTGATGAATTTCATGGCGAATTGCAGCCAGTTTGTCATAAAAATCTTTAGTCATTTGCTTTCTCCCATTCCTTTTTGTCCGGCAAATAAACACCGCCCAAATATTTTTGACTTAAATCCTTGAGACGGCCAGTGCGCCAGAGCCTCTTCAAAGCACGATTAAACTGTTTTTGTAAATTTTTACTGTCATTTGAAAAGACAATGTAATTGTTGGGGTTGTCGTCTGTCTTAAGTTCAATGGTCTTCAAACGCAGTCCTTTCTGCTTGATAACAGTTTCCACAGAAACCTTGTCAAATATTAAATAATCAAATTCTCCAGCCTCTAAATCCATCATACGCTTAGTTGCATCTTCTCCTGAATAGGCAATTTTTGAAGGTTTCTGAGAATGCTTTTTATTCCAGTCCTCGACTAATTTTGCTGTTGACGTTCCTGTATCATCCTGAGTTGTTTTGCCGCCAATATCCTCCAAAGAATTGATGTCTGAGTACTTAGGAACAGCCAGTACCAAAGGATTCTTAGCAATCGGCAGCGAGTACAAATATTTAGCTCCACGCTCCTTAGTATAGCTTAAATTGTTGGCAGCCATTTGATAGCGACCGCTGTCTAAGCCTGCAAAGATACTTTTCCAGCTTGTCTTTGTAAAAGTAATCTGATAGCCTTTGATAAATTTTTTAGCAGCTTTAATGACTTCAATATCATAGCCAGTCAGCTTGCCCTGATTTTCATAAGCAAAAGGTCTGACATCCCCTGCTGTAGCAACAGTAACTTTTTTAGCATCAGCTGCAGCTGGAATCCCTAGAGCTGCACAAGTACAGATTACTATTAACAGCAGTGCAATTGCTTTTTTCATAAAACCCTCCTAAAAATAACTTTATCTTAACACTTAAACAGCTCTTTGGATAATAGAAATTTTTTATCAGAGAGATAGTTGCTGACTATCACCTTAAGCAAGACATTGCATAGGAATTGCACAAAATTACCTTTAAATGATGAAGACAGAGCCCAAAGTTAGTTGGCAAACAAAAAGACTGAACTCAAATGGCATCTGTACGTAAGCAGGCTGCCCCAAAGTCAGTCTTTTTATGATTTAATTTTATTTGACAACAATGTTGACCAATTTATTTGGTACCGCAATCACTTTTACAATATCTTTTCCTGCAATTTCAGCTTGAATTTTATCGTTGGCAAGAGCAATCTTTTCAAGCTCTTCACGGCTGGAATCCTTAGGAACAACAGCTTTGGCACGAACTTTTCCTTTGATTTGAAGGACAATTTCAACGTCATCTTCAACCAATTTGCTGGCGTCATAAGTTGGCCAAGCTACATAGGAAATGGATTCTCCGCTTTGTGTCAGCCTTTGCCAGAGCTCCTCAGCCAAATGTGGAGCAAACGGCGCTAACAACTGAACAAAACCTTTGGCATAGTCAAGGAAGAGTTCGTTTTCCTTATTAGCAGCATTGACAAAGATCATCAGCTGAGAGATGGCCGTATTAAAGCGCATAGCTTCGATATGCTCAGTCACTGTTTTAACCGCTTCGTTATAAACCTTGTCTAAGCTGCCATTATTTTTAGTGACAATTTCCTTTGAGGTCAGAAGGCGGTAAACGCGGTCAAGGAACTTACGTGAGCCTTCAAGTCCTTCTTCACTCCAAGCAATAGATGCATCAAGCGGTCCCATAAACATCTCATAAACACGCAGGGTATCAGCACCGTACTGCTCAACCACATCATCTGGATTAACAACATTTTTGAGGGATTTAGACATCTTGGCCGGCGCTTGTTCCAGCTCTTCTCCCGTTTCAATATTAAAGAAGGAACCATCACGTTTCTCAACTTTATCCGTTGCGACAAGTGCACCACGGTGGTCACGATAGCTAGTTCCCAAAATCATGCCTTGGTTAAAGAGCTTTTGGAAAGGTTCCTTGGTTGGTACAACACCAATATCATAGAGGAATTTATGCCAGAAACGAGCATAAAGCAAGTGAAGTACGGCATGTTCGGCACCGCCGACATAAATATCAACCGGCAGCCACTGTTTAAGCAAGTCTTCATCAGCCAGTTTTTGGTCATTGTGCGGATCAACATAGCGCAGGAAGTACCAGCTTGAGCCTGCCCACTGCGGCATGGTATTGGTTTCACGGCGGCCTTTGACACCGTCTTCGCGAGTGACTTCCAGCCAGTCTGTCAAATTAGCCAGCGGCGACTCACCTGTACCTGACGGACGAATGTCTTTTGTCACCGGCAAAACAAGGGGCAGTTCATTTTCTGGAACAGCTGTTGAAGTCCCGTCTTCCCAGTGAATAATCGGAATCGGCTCACCCCAGTAGCGCTGGCGGCTAAAGAGCCAGTCACGCAGGCGGTAAGATACTTTCTTATTGCCCACACCCTGATCTTCCAGCCATTCGACTATCTTATCAATAGCAGCAGCCTTGTCAAGACCGTCTAAAAACTCGGAATTAATATGAATTCCGTCCTCTGTAAAGGCCGCTTCGGTAACGTCTCCTCCTTCAAGAACCGGAATAATATCTAAGCCAAACTGTTTAGCGAATTCCCAGTCGCGATCATCGTGAGCCGGAACAGCCATGATGGCACCAGTTCCGTAGCTGGCAAGCACATAGTCAGCAATCCAGATAGGAATTTCTTTGCCATTGACAGGATTGATAGCATAGGCACCTGTCCAAACACCGGTCTTTTCCTTGGCAAGGTCGGTTCTGGCAAGATCCGATTTAAGACTGGCTGCACGCTTGTATTCAGCAACAGCTTCTGCCTGCTCTGGACTTGTAATAACATCCACCAAGTCATGTTCTGGTGCTAAAACAGCATAAGTTGCCCCAAACAGCGTGTCAGGACGGGTCGTAAAGACTGTAAAGTCTTTGTCTGTATCCTTAATCTTAAAGGTCACATTGGCACCGGTTGACTTGCCAATCCAGTTGCGCTGCATATCCTTGATAGACTCAGGCCAGTCAAGGTCTTCCAAGTCTGCCAGCAAACGTTCTGCATAGGCTGTGATTTTGAGCATCCATTGGCGCATAGGTTTGCGGACAACAGGATAACCGCCGCGCTCTGATGTCCCATCAGGCAGGACTTCTTCGTTGGCAATGGCTGTGCCCAGCTCTTCTACCCAGTTGACAGGGACTTCGGCTTCATAGGCCAAACCCTTTTCATAAAGTTTGGTGAAAATCCACTGCGTCCACTTGTAGTAATTAGGATCCGTTGTATTGACTTCACGGTCCCAATCATAAGAAAAACCGAGCGAATTGATTTGCCGCTTAAAGGTTTCAATATTTTTAGCCGTAAATTCAGCAGGGTCATGGCCTGTATCCATAGCATACTGCTCAGCAGGCAGGCCAAAAGCATCCCAACCCATTGGATGCAGGACATTATAGCCCTGAGCTCTTTTGAAGCGGCTGAGAATATCAGTCGCCGTATAGCCTTCCGGGTGACCTACATGGAGCCCTGCTCCTGATGGATAAGGAAACATATCCAGTGCATAAAAGTTAGGTTTTGAGGCATCCGTTCCAGTCTTAAATGTATGATTTTCAGCCCAAAAAGTCTGCCATTTTTTTTCAATTGCTTTGTGATTATAGTAAACCATAGTATTCTCCAAAAAATAATATCGGTATTATTATAGCATGAAATAGATAAAGAAAAAAGGCGGAAAGAGTCCCTTCTCCGCCTTTTCGGCTGATAGTCCTAAGTAAGGCAGCTCTGCCTCAGTAAGCAGCTGCAGTCGTTCAATAACATCTGCAATGGGTAAATTCACTTTGGATATTAGAACTGATTCTTCACTATTCTGCTTTTTATAACTGCTGTGTCAGCCAGTTTTGTGCCCCAATCAGCTCAATCAAATCAAGCTGGGCCTCTGTCCAAAGCATATCTTCCTCTTCATCTTTGTAGTAAGCTTTCAAAAGATCATAAGTGGCATAGTCTGTTTTAAAATCTTCAAAAAGACCGTTCGCTTTTAAGGCAGCCAGCCCTTCTCTTGAAACGTCGAGATCGTGCTTCAAATAATCAATTGGGTTTTGAAAAAGCGGTTCTGCTTCCCCTGCTTCCATCTTCAGTTCTCCGCCCAAATCCAAAATACGATTAATGAATTGATTCATAAAATCACGTTCTTCTTCTGCGTGGCCATCATATTTTGTTTCTAACTTACTAAAGCCGAGTGCCCCAAAAATTCTAGCTTGCATCTGATGATGGGTTGCCTGCGTATTCATTGCTGTTACAAGATTTTGTAAATATGCAATTGTTTCTTTCGACATAAGGAACTCCTTTCAAATTAACCATATACACCTTACTTTTTAAATTCTATCACTTTATTTTTTGAAATCAACTTTTGTTTTTTCTGCCTTGTTTAATCTGCTAAATAGGTCTTCAGAGCAAGCATCCGTTGTTCAGCGTCAGCCAGGCCTAGCTGGTATATCTCTTCAAATTTTTCAGGATTTTTCTCCAGACGGCCAATCTCAACCGCACGGCTGGGACGAAGAGCAAAGAGTTCCCTGTCTTTTTCTAGGTTAATGATATGCTCAACTGTCGCATTGTAGTGCTCAGGACGCCTCGAAGCTACCTTAACAAAATTTGGGTATTTGCGATAGAGCAGCTTATATATTCGGCCACTGGACGTTTTTTTGCGATAATTAATAGGCCGTGTTAAGACCACAATCAGCTTATCAAAGCCCAAACTTCTGGCAAAATCAACCGGAATAGAGTCAGACAGCCCGCCGTCCAGATACTTTTTGCCCTCCCATTCGACGATTTTAGAAGCCACAGGAAGAGCCGAGCTGGCCCGAAGAGCTTCCATTTGTTTAAAGACATTTGTAATTTGGATATAGTCGGGTTTGCCAGTTTCTATATTTGTCGCTACTGCATAAAAAGGAATGTTCACTTTCTCAAAAGCCTCTTCATCAAAAACATCTAACTCCATGGGAATTTTATAATAAGTGAAGTCCTTATTAACCACATTGCCGGTTGTCAGCCAGCTGCGCAACCCCATATAATTAGGGTAAGAGATATATTTTTTATTGTAACGCAGGGCACGGCCGCGCTGGCCTGACACATAATTAACCCCAAAAAGAGCACCTGCAGATACTGCAACAATGCCATCAACCTTAATCTTTGCATCTAAAAAGGCATCCAGCACACCAGCCGTGTACAGACCGCGCATACCGCCGCCTTCTAAAACCAAACCGACAGACATTTTATCCCTTCTTTCACCAATCAATTGTCCTTATTATAGCAAAAGCTCGCCGAAAATGCGGGAAACCAGAACCGATTTTTGCACACAAGAGCTCTCATAACTAAATAAAAAAACACCCCAGCCGTTAGATTTTTGTCTAACCTCTGGGGTTGCAAGCTACAAGCGTTTCAGCCTCATTGTGTTTATAGTTCTGCAATTTGATACAATTCCAGCTCTGCCTGTGTTTCAGCGCCAAACATGTTAATCATGATTTTGACCTTATTGTTTTCAATTTCGACAACACGGCCTTCCTGTCCCATAAAGGCACCGTCAATAATTTGAACCACATCGCCTTCTTTGATGTTGGTATCAATAACATCAACAGTTTGTCCCATTGACAGAAGAATCGAACGAATTTCCTCTTCAAGCAGCGGTGTTGGTTTAGAACGGTTCCCGTGCGAACCGACAAAGCCGGTAACATTTGGGGTGTTACGTACAACAAACCAAGCTTCGTCTGTCATGACCATTTCAACCAAAACATAGCCTGGAAAACGATTTTCTTCAATTTCTTTGGTTTTCCCATTCTTTTCAACATTGACAGTCTGTGTGGGAATTTCCACGCGCAGGATATTATCCATCATATTGTAAGTCTGTGCCCGCTGCAGAAGGTTTTCTTTTACTTTGTTTTCATAGCCTGAATAAGTCTGTAAAACAAACCAGCCCTTATCAAATGAATCTAACATCTTATTTCCTCCATTATAAAAAAGCCTATGCGGCTTTTGGAACTTTTGCTATATTATACCATAAAAGTGTCAAAAACGATAGACTTTTTTGCATTTCCGACAGCAAAAGCGGGACACAAACAAGCAATCCCGCTTTCCACCAATTGAACAGTTAAAGCTTTCAGTAGTCGAAAAACTCACTGTATCTTCTGCTCAAAATAGCTACCTTTCCTCTGGTTAAAAACGACTCAACAAATCTGTTAAACCAAGGTTCAGCAGCTTATCAAATAAAAAGATAACCAGGGTAAAAAATGCTGAATACTCAATAATTGAAATAAAATCATGCCAAGCCTGCTTGCGCGTTGGCCAAGTAGTATTTTTCAGAACCGAAAAAACGCCTCCGATAAATTTCATCGTTCTTTCTCCTAACGTGTTTCTTTGTGCAGTGTGTATTTCTTACAATGTTTACAAAACTTATTCACTTCCAGCCGATTAGGTTTAGGATTGCTGCTCACTCCGATAGAATAGTTGCGCGACCCGCATTCCACACAAGCTAGACTTGCTTTTTTCTGTGCCATAATGCCTCCATAGCTTTTCTATTTTAACATGGTTCAATTATTCTTGCAAGTTACTCAAAATAATTGACGACCTTGTCCCAAAGGCTCTTGGCCTTATCTACCAAATTGGCATCATCCACTTGCTTCTTAATGGAATCTGTAGCATTTTTAGCCTTTTCTCGAATGCTGTCAATAATGTCTTGAGAGTCTGCATTGGTTGCATCTGAAGCATCTTCTGGGTCATAGGTTGATTTAATGCCGTCTTGGAAATAAGCATTATCAACTTTAAATTCCGTACCTTTCGTATAAGGCAGGATATAGCTGGCCTGGGTGCTGAAAATATTTGAAGCCGTCCCCGAACTGGAATCACTCAGGTAGTGCTTTTCATCCGTCTTATTAAAGCCTAACCACTGGCTGATGACAACATCCGGTGTATAGCCGATAACCCACTGGTCACTGGCAAGGTTGGCATCAAAATTGGTTTCTGTTGTCCCCGTTTTACCTGCTAAGGTATAACCGTAGACATTAGCATTAACTCCAGTACCGTTAGAAAAGGTGCCCAGCATCATACTGGTCATTTTATCCGCCACAGACTTACTGAGGACACGTTTATCATTCGGTGTAAATTTCTTCAAAATTTCACCGCTAGCAGTCTCAATCCGGGTAATAAGATGGGCTGTCGGCATAACGCCGCCATTAGCAAAGGCCGCATAAGCCTGAGCCATTTCAAGTGGATTAGTCGTAACGCTGCCTCCCAAGGCAACACCCAATTCCCTCTTGGCATCGTCCATATTTAAACCAAACTTCTTGCCATAGGCGAAGGCCTTATTAATCCCTAACTCATCGAGCGTGTAAACAGCAGGAATATTGTAAGAATTAGCCAAAGCCTGATACATAGGCACATCTTCCGTTTCAATATTGCCATAGTTATTCGGTTTATAACCATCAAAATCTCTGGATCTATTGGGCAAAAGTTTATCCACAGACCAGCCCGCTGCAACCGCTGGAGAATAAACTGTCAAAGGCTTAATAGTTGAACCTGGGCTTCTGTTAGACTGGGTAGCATAATTGTAACTTCTGAAGGTTACATCTTTGGTACTGTTAACTCGACCAACTAAGCCTCTGACACCGCCGGTTTTGGGATCAAGAGCCACACTGGCAGCCTGAGCGCTGGTATTATCATAAGGCGAAACAGGGAAGAGACTTTCTTCATCAAAGGTCTGCTGCATACCAGTCTGGTAGTTCTGGTCTAACTCTGTATAAATTTTATAGCCATTATTGACAATATCTTTTTCACTGATTCCATAGACAGAGCTGGCTTCACTTATGACAGCATCAAAATAAGACGGATACTGATAGTCATCTGTTTTAGCCACATAGGTATCATTCAGGCGGTTGCCCATACCGACACTTTGCGCTTCATTCGCCTGATTTTGGGAAATCTTTCCGGCAGCCACCATATTCTGCAAGACAGTATCGCGCCGGTTGGTTGCATTTTCAATCGAATAAAGGGGATTATAGATTCCAGGTCCTTTAAGCATACCTGCCAGAGTAGCAGCCTCATCGAGGGTCAGCTGAGCAGCTGTTGTCCCAAAATACTTTTGGCTGGCATCTTCAATACCCCAGACACCATTGCCAAAATAGGCATTATTAAGGTACATGGTCAGAATCTCTTTTTTACTGTACTTTTTCGTCAGTTCCAGAGCCAGAAAAAACTCCCGCGCCTTTCTTTTAACGGTCTGCTCCTGTGTCAAAAAGGCATTCTTAGCCAACTGCTGGGTAATGGTTGAACCGCCGCCATAATAGCCTAAAGTAACGACAGCCAGCAGCATCCGCTTGTAATTAATACCGCTGTTTTCGTAAAAGCTTCTATCTTCTGTCGCAATAACCGCATTTTCCAAATCGTCCGAAATTGCATCCAGCTCGACATAAGTCCCCTTTTGGCCGTAAAGAGTGCCAGCCTGCTTTTCATTCTTGTCATAAATGACTGTCGTTGCTTTCAAAGCCTGCTGCAAATTAGAAACATTGGTCGTTTTGGCAAGATAAAAAAGATAAGAGCCCGTCAAAAGCACTAAGGTTCCAAAGGCAATCAGCAGAATTTTTCCGACATGATAACGGCGCCAGTATCTGCGTACCAAGCCATTTTTTGCCAGACCAATCTTGCTTAGAAAAGCACTAAACTTATTATCATCCGCCTTTTGGCCGTAACTGCGATGGTAACGGCTGTCATTTGACTCTTCCTGCTCTTCCTTTATTCGAGCAGCAGCTTCCGCTTTGCGGCGTTCTTGTTCAGCCTCATATTGTTTGGGAAAAAATTTCTTTTTTAACAAATCTAATATACTCATGTCCCTATTATATCAATTTTGGTGAAAATGATATAATAAAATTATGACTTTTACCGTAAAAATTACCAATCCCTATCCTAAAGGGACTGTTAAGGAGCTTTTAGAAGAGCATTTGCTGATTCCAAGGAAAATCAGACACTTTCTAAGAACCAAGAAACATGTTTTTATTAATGGCCAAAATATCAATTGGCAGAGTCTTGTTAATAAGGGAGACCTGATTGAGTTAATCTTTGATGACGATGATTATCCAGTCAAGACTATTCCCACGGGAAACAAGGACTTGGTAGACTGCCTTTATGAAGACGAGCACCTGATTATCGTCAATAAACCCGAAGGAATGAAAGTACATGGCAATGAACCCAAGGAAATCGCCCTTTTAAACCATGTGTCCAGCTATGCAGGACAGACCTGCTATGTTGTACATCGGCTTGATAAGGAAACCAGCGGAGCTGTCCTGTTTGCTAAGAATCCCTTTATCCTGCCTATCATCAATCGGTTGCTGGAAAACAAACACATTCAGCGTGAGTATTGGGCCTTGGCAGAAGGACAGCTTCCCCAAAAAACAGCTGTTTTTAGGGAAAAAATCGGACGCGACCGCCATGACCGACGTAAACGGCTGGTGGATCAAAAGCACGGTCAAACAGCCATCACCCATGTTTCACTCTTAAAGCATTTCTCCAATAATACCAGCCTCATCAAGTGCCAGCTCCAGACCGGCCGCACCCATCAAATTCGTGTTCACCTGGCTTACCACGGCTATCCTCTGATAGGAGACCCTCTTTACAGTAGGAAAACTGCCAGCAGGCTCATGCTGCATGCCCATCAATTAAGGTTTACACATCCCTTAACACTTGAAGAAATTAAAATTGAAGCCAATTCAGCTACTTTTGAAAAAGGGCTGCCTAGATAAAATTTTTCGAACGCAGACAAACCCTTGCTTCTTATCCCTTTAATCTAAGTAAGTCATAAGCATGCATGACTATTTCCTAATCACTCAAAAAACTTTCACAGCTAGCAAAACGAGAGTAGGACAAAAATTAAATGTCCTACTCTCGTTTTAGTTATCAGTTTTTCGTCCCATTTAAAAATGCAGTGTAGAAAGATGCTTTTTCTTATTTTTTACTCAAACTAATGCCGGTTTTAGGAGAACCGCTGGTGTCACCTGTTTCCCAGTAAACAGTTGTAATGCTGCTGCCATTGATTTTTACACCATAGGTATATTGATCATTAGCACCGATATCATCTAAAACCGTAAAGGCTGCCTTATCACCGGATTGATAGTAATAGCGGTACGTGCCATCTGAGGTCTTTTCAGTTTTTTCAACCTTGGCAGTTCTCGTCGTATCTTCTTTCTTATCGTCCTTATAGTCAGTCTTTTTCGTCACGGTTCCATCTTCTGAGAAGGTCATGGTCACTGTCTTATCGTCTTCCTTGGTCTCCCAAGTTCCTATCAGATCTTCCGGCAGCGGTGTTGGACTTTTTACTTGATTATCTTCGCTGACAACTGTCGGTCCGCTGACTGACTTGGTCATAATATAATCTGCAGCGGTCTTTTTCACTCTAACCTGACCAGTAAGATTTTGAATGAGGTGTCCTGATGTTTTCTTTTCCGGATCTGTCGCCTCATCATAGTAATAATCATAAGCAACTTCATAAGATAAATCATAGGTTTTTACGCCTGTTTGACGCAAATCATTTAAATTGACAGAGATAACCGCAAAACTGGAAGGTTTCCGGTTTTCAGTTACCATTTTTTGTTTGAGACTGCCCTTCAAGGCATTGTAAAAATGATTGTCTGTTCCCTTTTCAAAAAGAGGCGCTAAATCCGTAGGATCCTGTCCGCTGGTAGCATAGACAGAGAACTTCTCAAAAGCAGAGTTAAGTAGTTTTTGAGCAGTCTCTTCATCCAGCTGATTTGGAACATCCAGCTGAAGGGTACTGCCATCTGCGATATCCAAAAGCGAGTGCTTCTTAGATTTTATTTCCCCGTCCGAAAAGGACTTTTTGACATAGACAGATTTTGTTCCCATGACAGGATAATCACTAACAGCATACTCACCATTTGAAAGAGAAGAAATCTTTTTCCTGCCGAAATAAAGGTCACCATTTTTGAGATTGCTTTTGACTGTAAAGTTCTTAAAGGCCAAAGTCATGTCAACCGTCTTATGCTTACCATCATAATCTTTGCTGAACTCGACCTCCTTTCCATTATGCAAACCATTAAGAGTAAACCGATAATCACCTACCGGCAAATGCTTAAGAGTCAGCTGATACTGATCAGAATCGCTGGTAGCAACCTTCTTATCATTCAAAAGGACATCTAGATTTGAGACATTTGTTTTTAGCTTTAATTTGAGCGGCTTCATTGCTAAGCGATAGTCTGGAAAAAAGAAGAACCGCTGCTTTATACGTTTAAGGTAAAGTGTGTCAGATGCACCAGCCATCAAAAGTTTTCGTCGCAAACTGCGCTGGTCAGCTTTTGTTTTCAGGCGAGCAAACTTGGTATACTGAGCTTCATCATTGGTAATCAGCTCATTGGTATCATCCCAGACCATATATTCCTTGATGTTTTCAAAGGTATTGCCCGAAGCGCTTCGAGCCTTAATATAGCGGTCCAGCGTAGCTGTTTTGGAATAATGAAAACTTCCCCACAAGCCAAAGATGACTAAAAGAACCCCAATAATCACGAGAGTTGTACGTATGGGCTTTCTTTGAAGCAGTTTTTTGCCTTCCTTTTTCATTCTTTCAAAAAGCGGCCCCAGCAGCTCTTTTACCTTTTGAATGACTAGCTGCCACTTTTTCTTAAAATTCTCCATCTTTTACTCCTCATTATTAAAAGCACTGACTGCGCTTCGACCGACTGTTATCAGCCCTTAACTCTTATTTGTTCTTCTATGATAAAAGAACATCAGGCAGATTAGCGTCAGCCTCTAAGCGGATGCCATCCAGGAATTAGACTTTTAGGCTGTTCTCGCATTATACTTTTTTTCTTTTTTTAAATTATAACAAAATGATAACAAAACAATCAAAATCAACTGTTTTTGGATGAACATAATGAGATTTTCTGCCTTTAATGGCTGACTAAGTTGCAGACAAGCAACATAGATGCTGTCTGCAACTCTCGTTCTTACAATAGCAAGGCTGCAGAATCTCCTTGATTCTGCAGCCAAGTTTTCTTATTTGATTCTAAATTACATCATGCCGCCCATCATGCCTGGATCCATAGCCGGAGCTGCAGGTGCTTCTGGTGCTGGATGATCAGCAACAACTGCTTCTGTTGTCAGAATAAGACTTGCTACAGAAGCCGCATTTTGCAGAGCTGAACGTGTCACCTTCACAGGGTCAATGATACCTTCTTTAATCATATCAACCCACTCACCATTGGCAGCATTGAAGCCTGTACCTACAGGGCTGTTCTTCAATTTGTCAATAACAACTGACCCTTCATAGCCGGCATTTTTAGCAATTTGGCGAACAGGTTCTTCCAAAGCACGCAGAACAATGTTGCGGCCTGTTGCAGCATCATCTTCCAAGTCAAGGGCAGCAACCTTTTCAATCACATTGATAAGGGCTGTACCGCCTCCTGAAACAATGCCTTCTTCAACAGCAGCGCGTGTTGCATTAAGCGCATCTTCAATACGAAGTTTCATTTCTTTTAATTCTGTTTCAGTAGCTGCTCCGACTTTAATGACAGCAACACCACCAGATAATTTAGCTAAACGTTCTTGCAGCTTTTCACGGTCAAAGTCTGAAGTTGTTGTTTCAATTTGCGATTTGATAAGCGCAACACGGTTTTCAATAGCTTCCTTGCTGCCTGAACCTTCAACAATGACAGTTGTGTCCTTATCAATTGTGACACGGGCTGCTTGACCAAGAGCATCCATTGTTGCATTTTTAAGTTCGAGGCCAAGGTCTTCTGTAATAACAGTTCCGCCAGTTAGGATAGCAATATCTTCTAACATAGCTTTACGACGATCACCAAAGCCAGGAGCCTTAACAGCCACAACATTGAAAGTACCGCGAATCTTATTCAAAACGAGGGTTGGAAGTGCTTCACCATCCACGTCATCAGCAATAATCAAGAGCGGACGGTTAGTTTTAAGAACTTCTTCCAGTAAAGGAAGAATATCTTGAATGTTTGAAATCTTCTTATCGGTAATTAAAATATAAGGATTTTCAAGATCGGCAACCATTTTTTCATTGTCAGTGACCATGTATTGAGACAGGTAGCCGCGGTCAAACTGCATTCCTTCAACCACTTCAAGCTCAGTTTCCATACCGCGTGATTCTTCAATCGTGATAACACCGTCATTGCCAACTTTTTCCATGGCTTCAGAGATGTATTCTCCAACTTTTTCAGAACGGGAAGAGACAGCTGCAACCTGAGCAATAGCGTCCTTGCCGGAAACAGGCTGAGCGATAGCTTGTAAGCCTTCAACTGCTGTTGCAACCGCAGTTTCAATTCCGCGGCGGATACCGATTGGATTGGCACCGGCAGTGACGTTTTTAAGACCCTCGCGAACAATCGCCTGTGTCAAAACAGTTGCCGTTGTCGTACCGTCACCCGCAATATCATTGGTTTTTGAAGCAACTTCTGAAACCAGCTTAGCTCCCATATTTTCAAAATGGTCTTCTAATTCGATTTCTTTAGCAATGGTTACCCCATCGTTGGTAATCAAAGGAGAGCCAAATGACTTTTCAAGAACTACATTGCGTCCTTTAGGGCCTAAGGTCACCTTAACGGTATCTGCCAAAGTATCTACACCGCGTACCATTGCGGAACGGGCATCTGCTGAAAATTTAATATCTTTTGCCATAATCTAATCCTCTTTATCTAAATAATATATAATCTAATAATCTGTCAGTCTCATTAAGCGCTTTTTAGGGCTAAAACCTTGAAACTGCAGCCTCACATTTTCAGATATCTGTTACAGACCTTCTAATTAGTCCTGAACGACCGCCAAAATGTCTGCTTCACGAACAATGAGATAGTCCTTGTCACCATCTTTAACAGGTGTTCCTACATGACTTTCAAGCAGGACAGTATCTCCCTCAGCTATGCTTGGAGCAACTAAGTCACCGCTCAATGTACGAATACCTTCGCCAACAGCTGCTACTGTCGCTTTTTGAGTCTTATCTTGGCTGGCACCAGCAAGGACAAAACCACCAACTGTTTTTTCTTCTTCTTCAATTAATTGTACGACCACTCGGTCTCCTAAGGGTTTTAACATAATACACCTCCATAGATTTTTAGCACTCTAACCTATCGAGTGCTAATTACATTTATTATTTTATCACTTGGTCAAAAATAGTCAAGAAAAAACTCTACCTCTCGGTAAAGTTTTTTTAATTTATTTAGACTCAGAAAGTTTCAGCTTTTCTTCAAAATCATCAATAACCTTCTGAACATTGATCCGACCTTTGTAAATACCATAACCAAAAATCAACATGGCCAAGATACCCAGAACTGTCAAAACAATGCCAATAATGAGCCCGATCAGATTAGCTGAGAAGGAATAAATCAAGACAACTCCGATACTGGCAATGACAAACATCAAGGTAAACCAGCGTCCCAGATTTTCAATCATGTGCTTTTGATAAGCTATTTCTTCTTCATAGCCTTTGATAAATTCTTCTTTTGTCAGCATAATCTCTCCTTTTTAATTTAGTATTTCAATCCTGGATCGAAGAATCCTGTCAAGACACCAACAAGAGCAATGACTACCAATAGCAGCATAACTTTGATTGGTGACATATTCTTCTTAGCCATCAGCCACCAACAAAATACAGTGAACAAGGCTGTCAGCAATCCTGGATAAACGCCATCCAATTGATCTTGGAGCACCAAGAAGGCCTTGCCGGAAGAATTTTTCAGTTCAAAGGCAGTCTTAATAGGTACCCAAGTTGCCGCTACCGCACCGACGACCATACCACCGACAATAGCTACGGCTTTACGAATAGCTTGTCCTTGAGGGCCAACCAGCACTTCAACCGCCTTATCTCCTAACTCATAACCTTTGAAGTAGGCAAAACGCATACCAAAGTAAGCCAGAAGGTTCCAGACAATGATATAAAAGATTGCGCCGACTGGTGAACCACCCGTTGACAAACCAAGAGCAATCCCTAGGATAATTGGAATCAAAGTACCGACAACCAGAGAGTCTCCGATACCGGCAACTGGTCCCATCAGACCAGCACGCAGACCATTGATGGTTTCATCATCAACACCGTCAGCACCGTTGGCACGCGCTTCTTCAAGACCCGCTGTAACACCGACAATAAGTGCCCCTAATTGCGGTTCAGTATTAAAGAAGGCTGTATAAGTTTGCATTGAACGAGCTTTGTCGTCTTCATTGTCATAAAGTTCTTCAACGATTGGCAGCATAGAAGTCAGGTAACCAAAAGTTTGCATATGCTCTTGTGAGAAGCAGGTCAGGTTACCATAGTACCAATGATGGAAGGACTTGCTTAGGGTTTTCTTTGTAATTTTCTTTTGAGCCATCTTAGATATCCTCCTCATCGTCATCAAAATCTACGCCATCTGCACCGACTACTGCCGTAGCTTTAGCATTTTTAGCCATTTCCAATTCATAGAACAATACAGCAAAGATCAGGGAAATTACGGCACATGATACCAGATTCAATCCCAGTGAAGCTGCTAAGGTAAATCCAACAAAGAATGGGACAAAGTCAACAGCTTTTTCAACAATTTGTTTCAAAAGGATGGCAATCCCTACACATGGCAGAAGAGAACCAACGGTAAAGAGGGTTTTCATTGGGATACCGTCCATTGGCAGAGCTTCCTTCAGAGCCGTAACAGCATCTGCTCCCAGTTTACACATAATCAAAGTTGGGATAAATGAGAAGACGATATGAGAAACCCAAGGGAATCCCCAGTCTACTGCATACAGTTTTTTATAATCTCTCTTTTCAACAGCTCTCCATCCGATATGTTGCCAAACCAGGTTCATAGTAGCTGTTCCGTAGAAAAGTACAGTACCAATGGTTCCTACCAGAGTCCCCATTGATTTTGCAAGGTTAGCTGCATCAGCTGAATTAGCGGACAGCCCTTGTGAATGAATGGCAACCATTGCCAAAGGAATACCGATGTAAGACACTGCACGAACATCGGCTGATACCGTACCACCAGGTGTTACCAAAGCAATGTAAACCAGCTGCATAGCAACCCCACAAACGATACCTGTCTTAACATCTCCAAGAACCAAGCCGCAGACCAGACCACCGACTAAGGGGCGGCCTAGAGTGTAGTTACCAATGGTAGTACCACCCAGACCGGGCATTGAAGACAAACAGGCAAACAAGCCAAGAATGGCTGCTTGTAACCAAGAAATTGTCATAATAATTCTCCTTTATTTAAAGATACAAAGGGCGTTAAGAAAGCGAGAAGAAAATAGGAGCCTAACGCCATGCGCTTTGCGCATAAGGCAGGCTATCTTTTTCTCGACGCTTTTAGCCCGTGTTCAATTAACAAGATACAAAGAGCGTCAGCGAGCAAAGGCAAAATAGCAGGTTCGACGAAGAGTCAAAAGACTCTAGGAGAAGCTGTCTTTTTGACACAGCTCGCAGCTCGTGTTCGATTATTAAGATACAAAGGGCGTAAAGAAATCCGTATAAAAATAGGAAACTGACGCTGTGTCGTTAAGACACAAGGAAGTTTATCTTTTTTACTATGATTTTAGCCCGTGTTCAATTATTAAGATACAAAGGCGTAAGCGACACACAGCAAAATAGGAGGTTCGACGAAGAGTCAAAAGACTCTAGGAGAAGCTGTCTTTTTGCAGAGTGTCGTAGCCGTGTTCAGTTATTAAGATACGGCAGAGGATTGTTATCTAAATGCTTTGCACTTGATAACAAACGAGGCGGACAAAAACTTATCCAATATTCCTGTTTTGGAATAATCTCTTGACGCAGTGGTTGGCTGGCTTTCCTTTTGCCACAAGGCCAAAGCGGAAAACCTAGCCAACTGTGCGGAGGTGGGACGACAAAATCGAAATCGCAATTTCATGACGATTTACCGATTTTTGTCCCACTCTCAAACTTTCTACCTTAATAACCAAATTTAGATTTGAAATCTGACCAGTAACCGATTGAGACATCCGGCAAGAGTTGGAATTTTACTTTATATCCAGCTTTTTCAATAGCTTCAATTGCGTCCGCTTCTTCCTGAGTAATTGACTGGTTGTTGCCCAGTTTAACAGCACCTGGACGGTCGTTTGCAGGACCGACGATAATTTCCTTCACATCTCCTGGAACAAATCCTTGATCCACCAAAATTTCCTTCATATCAATAGGATTTTTAGCGATAAGGAAGTAGCGGCTGTCAGAATCTGTTACTTTTTGCGATTTTTGAGCAAAGGCTTCCTTAGTCCAAACAAAAGTCTTCTTATCCGAAGCTCCTTTATAGGCTTGGATTAACACCTTATTTTTAGCTGCAGCATCATTAACGGCAATCAAGCCATCACATGGATACTCCTTAGCCCAGCGTGTTACAGTTTGCCCGTGAATCATACGGTCATCAATTCTTACAAATGATACAGCCATTTTTTCCTCCTTTATTAGATATCATCATCGTCATCTTCGTCATCAGAAGTAACCTTGAATTCCTGCAAAGCACTTGTTGCTTCACCTAAAACAGTTGTTACAAAATCTTGACCCTCAAGTACATCTTTCATCACTACTGCATTTACAGCCATTGGCAAGTTCATCCCGCCTAAAACAATGGCATCGTCCAGTTTGCCTAATTCTGCCAAAATATTGCAAGCCGTCGTTAAAGGACTGCCACCAACAATATCAGCCAAGACAACCACTGAATCCTCTTCTTTAAGGTCTGAAACAGCCTCTTTGAAGTCTTGCGCAAAATCATCTACTGATTTCCCATTTTCCAAACCAACAGCTATTACCTGATCAATCTTATCTTCGGCAAACATAGCTAAGGAGGTCTTCAGTCCCTGGGCAAAGCCTCCATGGCTTACGAGTAATAAGTACTTCATGAAAACACCCTGCTTTCTTTTAATTTCATACTTATTTTACTTTGTTTGAAAACGCTTTTAAAGTGTCATTTGTCATTTTTAGTTCCCTGACAATTGTCATTTAGCAGATGACAATTGTCACTATTCTAACTTTTCAAAAATGAAAATTTAAGCCGTAAATGAAGAGATTTTATACAAAATTTAAAATTTCCGACATCTGAAAGAGACTCTGACATACTGCCGACGTAAATATAAGTGTTTAACAGTAATTGACCGAAATCTTAGAAAACAACTTCTAAAAAGCACTTGGCCACTTAAAGAATTTTTCATTATTTGTTCATTGATTGTCAGAGCTGAAGTCTGATAAAATAACATTTCCTGAAAATCTCATGACATGTCGTTGTACTGTTGATTTTCTTTGAGTATCACACGATTGCTAAAACAAAAAAAGGAACAGCCTTGATTCTCTGAAAATTTCAGCTGTTCGTTTTTTGCTGGTGCAGTCTGATTACAAGCACCTTTATTATTTTACTTCAATTCATTTTCAACTTCTTTTTGGATATCCGACAAATCACTTTCGACAGTACCGTCTTCTAAAGACTTAGTAATAAGATAGCCCACCTTTTCATAAATGGTATTATAAGACTTAAATTTAGGCGTTGTTATTGCTTCTTTCATCATACTGTCAAGCGTATTTACGGTCAAAGCTCTGGCACCAAAACTATCATTTTGCAGGAGATTTTTGCTTTCCTTACTGTTCATCACTGATTTTAGGACAGATGCTCCTTGTGAATTCTCAAACAGCTGCTGCTGAGTTTTCTTATCAGCACATAAAAGTTTCAGGAATTCCCAGGCCAACTTAGATTGGGACGTCTTAGCAGACATGGCATATAAAGAAGTACTGGTCTTAGTTCTTGCTTTAGATGATTGCTGAGAAGGCATTCCTACACAGGTCCAGGAAAATGAAGAATACTTTGAAACATGATAAGGATAGGGTTTGTAGGTCCTATACTGAGCTAAGGTCATAGGGAAAAAAGCGACTTTCCCTTCGTCAAAGTCCTTAAGTGTTACATTATAATTGCCGTTTAGATCTTTTAATTTAGTGACCAGAGACAGCGCTGAACGAACCTTTTTCGTATTAAAATACGCCTCGGTTCCCATTTTATTAAACAATTGAATATCATATGCTGCCAAAGCTTCTTCCCAGCCATAGCCAAGGCTGCCATACTGATCAATAATCCCATCTCCATCAGTGTCCTTGGTAACCTTTTTACAAATGGTATAAAAATCCTTCACCGTCCAGTTTGAAGTTGGTAGATCAATCCCTTCTTTCTTTAATAAATCATTATTAATGCACATCATGACAGGATTGCTTTCAAAAGGAAGAGCAAATTGATTCTTACCAAAGTGACCGGAATTATAAGCCGAACGGTAAAATTGAGACGGTTTCAGTTCTTTTTTGATGTAACTGTCTAAATTTGCCAAAGCCCCTGTCGAAGCTAAAAGATTAAAATCATTTTCAGGAACCATAAATACATCTGGCTGTTTCCCCTCAACAATTTTTCCTGCCAACCAAGAAGAATAGTCTTCCTTCAAAACTCCACTTTCATAGCGAACGTCAACATTGGGATGCCTCTTTTCAAAACGTTTGATAGCCTCATCTAAAAATTGGTATTCCTTCCCGCTGGGAACATCCCAGCTGCTGCCAGCATAGACGCCCAGACGCAGAATCTTCTTTTGTCTTGACTGAAAGAAGAAAACACTCAGGACAGCTACTATAAGCACCAAAATGCTTATTAAAAGAAACTTATATTGACAAATCCATTTTTTAATCATTGTCGTCTCCAAAATGCCTAGTCGTAACACCTGTCTGCACTGCCCAAATAGCTAATTGCGTCCGGTCGCGTAGGTTTAACTTGGATAGAATGGTCGACAGGTAATTGCGGATAGTTCCTTCCGACAGAAACAGCTTGGCTGCAATTTCTTTATTAGAAAGACCAAAACCAATTTGCTGAATAATTTTCCACTCGGCCTTAGAAATATGTTCAACACTATCTTCCTGCACCTGAATAGCCGAATTAGACTGAGCCATCTGAGAAAATAATTTGACAACCTTTGTTGCTACATCCGGATTAATCATGGCATTACCCTTATTGACTGTCACAATAGCCTGATGCAGATCTTCCATTGATATTCCCTTTAAAATGTAGCCCGAGGCACCATACTGGAGGGCCTTGAAAATAAAATCATCATCGTCAAAAGTTGTCAGAATAATAATCTTGATATGAGGATAATTTTCCTTGACTTCCTTGGTGCATAAAACCCCATCCATCTTTGGCATGCGGATATCCATCAAAATGACATCAGGCTGGCTTTTTTTCAGGCTCTCTAAAACCTCAGTCCCGTCGTCAACAGCACCGATAACTTCAATATCCTTGTAAGATGACAAAACAATTTTCAATGATTCTCTAATAAGTTCCTGATCATCAGCAATAAGTACTTTAATCACTTTTCTTCTCCTTTTTTCTTGGGGATAATGACAGTGGTTTGAAAACCATCTTCACTTTCAAAGCTGGCGCGGCCGCCAATGATAGCCAGACGTTCTTGCATCTGCGTCAGTCCATAGCCCGGTTTTATCTCCTTACAGCCTAAACCATCATCCTTGATTTTAATGATATAGGAATCTGTATTGAGCATTTCAATCCAAACATGACGCGCATGGCCATGACGCAGAGAATTGGTAATAGTCTCTTGAATCACGCGGAAAATAATGTCTTCCTTGGTAATATCCAAATCAATATTATCCCATTTATAATCCAGACTGACCTGCAATTTAGACAGGTTTTCATAATCAGCAATCATCTTCAGGAGAGCTTCCTTCAAACTTCCTTTTTCAAGCGCTCCGGGTCTCATTTTTTCCAAGGACCTTCTGACATCCTGAATTCCCTCTCTGACAACATCTGAAACATTTTTCAACTGATCCTTGGCATGGCTGGGATTCAAATCCACTAGAACACTGACCGCATCAATTCCTGCTGAAATCCCTGTCAAAGCATGGCCTAAGGTGTCGTGAATTTCTCTGGCAATACGCTTACGCTCTTTGTCTTCAGCAATTTTTTCAGCCAGAGAAATATAATCATTTAATTCGGTATTAGCCCGCGCAGCCATACGCAGTTCCTCTTCGATCTTATGATTTTCAGCAATGGAGTACATAATGTAGGCTACCAACGAAACGATAAAGACAATGATGTTTAAAGAATAAAGAAAATTCTTAATAAAGAGAATGACCAGACGGCTAGTACTAGGAAAAAAACTAATGTAAACGTCCAAAGACGGCAGTTTCATGACTAGAGACAAAAGGTCAAAATTAGAGATCAGCAGCATGCCAAATCCCAGAAAAATAAAGAGCAGCCAATACTTTTGTTCCTTAACATTATAAAAATTAGCATAGCTGTAAAAAACATCAGCAAAAACTAAAAGAAAAAGACCATTATAGGAAAACTGCAGGGAAATAAAGGTAAAAACAATCAGCATGACTTCTGCAACAATCAGCCAGTCATTGATTTCTTCCTTTTTGTTTAGGATACTTTCACGGTAAAACATGACTATTAAAAATAAGGCAAAAAAGAACAGAGTCGAAAAAAAGATGCTTTCAGGAGCTGTCGGAACAACATCTAATTTATCCAAAAGAACATGGCTTAAATTTTTAGCTACAATATACTTACTGGCAAACAAATAAACAAAAGCATAATAAATAACTGCAAGCAGATTGATAAAAATCAAAGCTTGCCTAGCGTATTGACTGTATCTTAAGTATTTATAGCTATTCATTACTGCCACCCTACTAAATCAGCTTCTCCAATATTCTTTTTTGTCAGCAGCTGAACTGGTACAATGATTTCTTTAGGATAGGTTTTATTTTTAGAAAGTTTAAGTGTCGCTTTGATGACTTCCTGCCCCATGGTATAAGGAGACTGAGCGACAGTCGCTTGAATTTCCGGCGTCGTAGAAAGCAAATTTTTCATATCAGGAGACCCATCAATCCCGTAAACCTGTGTATTTGTCTTTTTTTCTCCCTTGATAGCAGCCAAGGCACCAATAGCAGCCCGATCATTAAGGGCCATTACTGTATCAAAGTCAAGATTGTTTTGGATCAATCGTTTAACCTTAGGCATAGCTATCTCAGTCTGTCCCAAACTGTCAAGCCGCGACACAATTCGATAAGATCCATGTCTTTTGATAGTATCTAGGAAACCTTGAATTCGACTATTCGCAGATAGAGCATCCCTGTGTTCTAGCAGCAAAATATCAGCGCTTCTTCTCGTTTTCATCATCTGCTCGGCACACAGAACCCCAGCCTTATAATTATCAGAAACGATTGTCGTATTAACAGCAGAACTATCCTTAAACTGACTATCAACTGCAATAACTTTAATCCCTTCTTTTTTAGCTTTTTTAAGACTGTTAATGAGCAGGCGGCTATTGCCATCTACTGGATTAATAATAATGACATCAACCTTTTTCCAGATAAAAAACCGCACTTGCTCAACCTGTTTTTTGATACTAAGAGCAGGATCCCGAGTATAGAGCTGATCGTGATGTTCATTCACACTTTTTTCAACCTCAGCATTCAAATATTTATAAAAATCATTGTTCATAGTCATATAAGTGGCACCGATTTTTATTTGCTGAGGGAAAGCAGGCTTTTCTTTGTAATAAAAAAACAGAATCGAAACTACCGCTGTAACCAATAGGCAAGCCAGAAGCCTGATGAGCTGCTTGTTCTTCATATTTTCCTCCCATCTCAAAAACTGCTCTTTAAAATGTCACCGGCCAGCAAAATACCATCCGGAGCTTAAAAGCAAAAAGCTATTTCATAATAATTGTTCTTAAAAAAGCATTTATACCATCTTATCTATTACTCTAGTTTAACACTTTCATTTATTCATGGCAAACACTGCCAAATACAATAAAAACAAGAGGCAATCAACAAAAAACAGCGTAATATTTTTAGCAATACGCTAGTTTTAAAAGCATAATCACCCATTGAAAATGATATCCCGACCGTTGAGGACAAAAGATTATTTTTTTAAAGAGGCAAGTCAACAATCTTATTTTTAATTAAAGCTCTAAATTTTTAACATTTTATGTTATACTTAGATGGGTAAGCGTTTTCTTTTTTGTTAAAAATAGGACGCACAAGGAGTTTTACTATTTATACAGACTAATACTCACTAGAAATCAAAATAAACTAGGCGACGAGCTGCAGCAACAACCTATCGTTTTGATTTTTGAAGAGTATAAGAGGTTAATCGGACAGCTCTTAATAAATCAAACAGTTACGTAATAAGTGCCTGATTTGAAAATAGCTAAACGGCAGTAAGTATACCTGCCAAATTCCATTCTCACTGAACTACTAGTAATATTTAGCGAGGAAGTTATTATGAAAAGATTTTTTAAATCCAAAATCGGATGTTTTATTTTGGTGATTCTAGGAGTATCACTGATGGCTGTACTATTTACCCTTGGCTATGCAATCTTCATAGATAAGCGGCAAAATAATACTTCAGATTATTATATAGCCTTAGTTAACAAACGTGTCCCTTATACAAAGGCAGAGATTAACTACATGATTGCTGTTCAAAGGTACCGAGATCCTCTCTTTTTCATCTTTAAAGAAAACAAATACCGAAAATACCTGAACTCCTCTACAGAGAATTTATCTGATGCTCAGAAACAGGATTATCTAGTTGACTGGGCTGATAAATATCAACAGACAAAACCACGAGAATTAAAAGCTAGGGAATCTTGGCTCCCCGGCACTAATATTGCTATCCCAATTCCAAAGCAATGGCAGCAAACCTATAAGGATAGACAGGCACCTCTTGATTTTGATGGTAAATACGGTCTTATCATCAATAGCAAGGATAATTCAGGAGCCTTTGTCTTTTTTGAAGCAGGTCCTGGTCGGGACTATAAAACTGCAGGGGATTATGCCGCTACAAAAGATGCTAAACGTTTCGCGAAAATAGACAAATCCAAATACGCTTTTGCTAATGAATTAAAGCGGCAAGAGAGAATACGCTTTAATAGAAACTTAGATAATGTAGCAAATGCTCTCAACCTAACGCATGGAATCATTGATTATGCACCTCTAAAGCTTCAAGGCCAAACTATCTATATCTACCAACAAAAAATGACCTATAGCGACGGTGATGTTATTGAGTCCATCTATCATTTTAAGGTAGGGCATAATATTGTAACTGCCAATATCTACTATCCGGCAAAAGATAAGGATAAATTCGAAAAGGCTATAGAACAGGCTATCGCTGACGCTCATACTTTCAATTTGGACTACATGAGACCAGACGAACCAAGCCACCATGGCATTACCAAACAAGAAGAAAAAGAAAAACAAGCTGACTGACCTAAGTCATCAAGCCAAAAACTTAAAATCAGAAAAGAAAAAATCACCGTTCTAAACTGTCAAAAAGCTTGAAAAAATAAGGTTTTGTGAGCTTTCTTGAAAAAGTCATTACCTGCCCAACTACTCATAAAAAGAGGAATAACCCTAAGCAAGTTGATTCCTCTTTTTTTATACTTATGTTTCATTTCGGCTAATTGACTGTTAAGTAATAGATTTGTCAAATCAGATAGGAGATTAATCCTCTTCAAAAATCAAAACTATAGGCTGTTACCTTCACTTTGCCCTACCCTACAGATTGCAGTTCGTCACCTAGTCTATTTTTGATTTTTAGTGACTATATAAAACAGCAATTAGAACTGAGGTTTTGCTGAGAAATTAAATTCTTCGAATTGTTGGTTTTCTGTCTCACTTTCTTTATTTGTTTCATTCCTCAGAAGTAAAACAGGTTCTCCATAAATAGTAATCGAATAACTAAGAAACCTAGGCTCGGTTTTAAACAAGCGGTTAACTATTCTAAAATATTGTTTAAGGTCAACCAACAAAAAATTTACCGCCTTTTACGGCTCTTTCTATCATAATTATTTTACATTGCTTCTTTTAAAATGGCAGCTCCTCCTCTTCAAGGACCAAGTCTGTCAAATCATTTTCAGCATTATTTTCACGGACAGCCCGCTGAGCACGACTCTCGAGCAACTGAAAAGAATGCCCTAAAACTTCAGTTACAAAATGAGTAACTCCTTCTTTTTCATATCTACGAGTGCGCAGTTCACCATCAAGCGACAGGAGACTTCCCTTACTGCTGTACGAAGCTAAGGTTTCAGCCAGCTTCCCCCAAAAAACAATCTGAATAAAATCTGCCTGCCGTTCGCCATCTGATCCCTTGAAGCGGCGATTAACAGCAAGAGTCACGCGCGTGACTGACTTATCGTTAGGTGTCTTGGACATCTCAGGTCTTGCCGTTAAACGTCCAATCAGGATAACTTTATTGTACATCATTTTCCCTCCTACTTTACTATTCGAAAAAATAGAAGAAAAATAAAGAATCAATTACAAAAAGTTTTATCTTCCACAATAAGGATGCAGACTTTTAATTTATCTATGTTTTTTGTACTACAATTTCCCATGAAGCTTGACCAACTTGTTCAAAGCGTGTAACCGGATAGTCATTCTCCGCAGCCCAATTGGGAATGCTTTCTGTTGCCTGAGTGCAATCAAACTTGATTAAAAGCTCATCACCCACAGCTAACTCTGCCATCTTATTTTTAGCGTCAATCAGTGGAAAAGGGCAGATCAATCCACCTGTTTCAAGTTCTACTAATGCCATTATTTTTCTCCTTTCTTGAGATTTGGTTTTACAAAACTAAAATAAGAAGCTGTCCAAACACCTAGAATGGTTAAAAGTAAGGCAATCCAGCCTTTACTTGACATGACAGCCGTTGCTGTCAGACCATTTCCTATTGTACAACCACCGGCCCAAGAAGCACCAACACCCATAAGAATACCACCGACAACACTTTTACCGACGGTAGGGAGGTTAGGCAAACGCCAGCGGAATTCTCCTGAACCCTTAGCAGCAATAAAGGAACCTAGAAAAATGCCTAAAACAAGAAAGACACCCCAGTTCAGCAAACTGCTGTCACCTGTCACAATATAAGTTATGAGATGGGCTGAAGGCGTCGTAATGCCAAGTCCCCCGACTCGACCAGTTATTTCACTGGCTGGCCAAGCAGCTAAGGCAATAAGTCCAATCACAAACCCCGCCCAATATTTAGGATAAGTTTTTTCAAACAAATAATGCCGAAGACCCTGATACTTCGGAGGTAGAGTTGCTGCTTTTTTGGCTGGTTTCCGTAAATCACGGACAATTAAGAAACTGGTAACTGCGCTCAGTACAAGCACAAAATACCAAACAGATATTCCTAGTTGCCCAGCAAAATCTTCATTAACAACTCCATAACTGGCAATTTTTTCATTCAAGGGCAAAAGCAAACCAGATTTCATACTAGCTGCACTTAACATATAAAAGAAAAGGGCTATCCAACTTCCAATCAAACCCTCACCTGCTCGGTACCAAGTTCCCGTCGCACAGCCGCCTGCCAAAACAATGCCAATTCCAAAAATATAGGATCCTAAAACCGCTCCCAGAATTGAATAATTCTCATAAGGATTGGATACAATTCCCAGCTGAATAAGACTGATAACACCAATGCTCTGAACGGTAATAGCAATCAAAAAGGCATAAAAGACTGTGTTATTTTTTGCAATATACATATCGCGAAAACCGCCCGTCAGACAAAAACGAGTCCGCTGCAAAACAAAACCAAAAACAGTCCCAACTAAGCCCCCGGAAATAAGCGTTACAAGCATGTCACACCTCCCTTAAGTTCGTTATTAATTATCCTATCACGGCTGTTAATTCTTGACCAATCTATATTTTTTATGGCTGTCTATAAAAAATAGTTATCGCCAGTTTAGCGGAGCTACAGCATGCAGTAGCTTTGCTAAATTCTTTTAAAAAATGCAAAAATAAAAAAACAGCATTCAAGCTGTCCAATGACTATTTGGATGCTCACTGCTGTTTCGTATAGTTTATCCTAAGCACGCCAGTGCTTATTGGCATCAAAAGTTTCTCCTACAGTTGCAGAGCCACTGAGCTCAATAATTCCTCGCTTTTGCGGAGCATTTGGCAGAGCCAGTTCACGTGGCGAACACATCATACCAAAGCTCTTTTCACCTCTGAGACTTCCTGGAAAAATCAGGCTGCCGTTTGGCATCATAGCGCCTGGTAAGGCAACAATTGTTTTTAAACCGACACCCGCATTGGGAGCTCCAGCAACAATCTGCAGGGTCTTGTCACTGGCAACTTTGACTTGGCAAATATTGAGATGGTCACTGTCTGGGTGAGGAATCATTTCAACAATTTCACCAACAACAAACTTAGGAGAAGAATCATTTTCCAAAGTTTCTTGAAAACCTTCCTTGACCAATTCAGTGTTCAAGACAGCAACTTGCTCATCTGTCAGGAAGACTTGCCCCTTGCCTTTAAGCTCAATCAATTCGGATACTTCAAAAATATTCCAAGCAACTGTTTCATTACTCTCTTGCAAAAAAACACGGGCAATTTTTCCATGGCGCTCAGAAGACAGTTTCCCACCCTTGCTATCTTTGACAATAACCATCAAAACATCACCGACATATTCCTTATTGTAAGTAAAAATCATCTCTATTCCTTTCAATTGTTTAATTGCTTACATAAATTCAGTATAAAAATCAGTATTTTAAAACTTAAAGCGTCTTCAGCTCAGCCAAAAAAGTATTGATTTGAGCTTTTGTTTTACGCTGTTTATTCACAAAACGCCCAATTTCCTTACCATTTTCCACTACGACAAAACTTGGAATACCAAAAATGTTCCAGCGCTGAGCGACTTCCATAAAGTTATCTCTGTCAACTCGAACAAAGGTAAATTCTGGATTTTCTGCTTCAATCTCTGGCATAACTGGATAAATGAACTGGCAATCAGGGCACCAATCTGCTGTGAAAAAGAAGACTGTCTTCTCCTTTTGTTCTGCATACACAGCTAATTCTTCATAAGACTGCGGAATAATCATCTTTTTTCCTCCGTATAGTCAATATGGCCTTCTTGATGAGTAAAATGATAGACAGTATTGTCTTTCATAACCACACCACCATAAAGATGCTTCTGATCCGATTCAAATTCATTGATATAGAGGACTTCAATTTCACCAAATTGATTAAAAAACTGCCGAATTTCTCTGGTAACCTTGTCTCGTCTTTGTTCTTCCAAACGCCGCTGAATAATTAGGCTGGTAAGAAGAGCTCCGCTTATCCCTGCAAGAGCAGCAGAGACCAATGTGACTTTTTTAATTTTCATAACCTTTATTTTATCATAAAACATGCTAAAATATAAAGTATAGAATTAAGCAAGAAACGTGAATCTGGATATATAGTTAATAACAGGTTTCCTTTTTAATAATACGAGGTAGAAATGACAAAATTAGATTTATTCAACAAAATTAAGACAGTCACTGAATTAGATGGTATCGCTGGATACGAAACAAATATCCGCGACTTTCTGAGAACAAAAATAACCCCATTAACTGATGAAGTTCAGACAGACGGACTAGGTGGAATTTTCGGCATCAAGCATAGCACAGCCAACAATGCACCTCGCGTCATGGTAGCTGCCCACATGGACGAAGTCGGCTTCATGGTTAGTGAGATTAAGGCTGATGGAACCCTTCGCGTGGTCGGAATTGGCGGTTGGAATCCACTTGTTGTCAGCTCACAGCGCTTCACCCTCTATACGCGTGACAACACAGCTATTCCAGTCATCTCTGGCTCTGTACCACCCCATTTCTTGCGCGGAAACAATGGCGGAGCTTCTTTGCCAAAAGTAGAAGACATCGTATTTGATGGTGGCTTTGCTAACAAGGAAGAAGCCGAAAGCTTTGGCGTACGTCCAGGAGATATCATTGTACCAAAATCAGAAGCTATCCTAACTGCCAATCAAAAAAATGTCATCTCTAAAGCTTGGGACAACCGTTACGGAGTTCTCATGATAACGGAACTCCTTGAAAAACTGAAAGATGAACAATTGGGCAACACCCTTATCGCAGGTGCCAACGTTCAAGAAGAAGTTGGTCTTCGCGGTGCCCACGTCTCAACGACTCAGTTTGATCCAGAAATTTTCTTTGCAGTTGATTGTTCGCCTGCTGGAGATGTCTATGGCAATCAAGGACAAATTGGTCAAGGTACACTGATTCGCTTCTATGATCCAGGACATCTCATGCTTAAAGATATGCGTGACTTCCTGCTTACTACCGCAGAAGAAGCTGGCATCAAATTCCAATACTATTGCGCTAAAGGCGGGACAGATGCTGGCGCAGCCCACCTCAAAAATGGCGGTATCCCTTCAACAACTATCGGTGTCTGTGCGCGTTATATTCACTCACATCAAACACTTTATGCCCTAGATGATTTTCTGCAGGCACAGAACTTCCTCCAAACAATCATCAAGAAACTTGACCGCTCAACTGTTGATCTTATCAAAAATTATTAGAAAGGATGAGAGGGGATAAATATTCTCTGATAATGCGTCTGACAAATCACAATTTGCTTCATTCAGCATTTTCAAATCTCTAGCTTATTATGACAATTGGATTTATTGGTGTTGGCAAAATGGCCAGTGCAATCATCGCCGGACTAAAAAAAACAGAATTTAAGATACTTATTTCAGACAGCAGTTTTGAAAAAAGTAAAAAAAAGGCTGAGACACTAGGAGTCAGCTTTGCAGCATCCCATCAGGAACTGATTGAAAAAGCTGACCTTGTTGTTTTAGGAATTAAACCGCAGGTTTTGCCTTCCGTTTTACAAGATTTAAATATTAACAAACCTATCCTTTCAATGGCTGCCGGAGTATCCTTAGATCGCTTAGCCGAGTTAAGCCGAACGGAGCTCCCTATTATCCGTATTATGCCAAATCTCAATGCACAACTGTTTCAGAGTTGTACTGCCATTTGCCGCAATGACAATGTTTCTGACCAACTCTTTGAAACAGCTAAGCAAATCACAGATACTTTTGGAACAACTTTTGAAATTGCTGAAAAGGATTTCGATACTTTCACCGCTCTAGCAGGTTCCAGCCCTGCTTATATTGCACTTTTTATTGAAGCACTGACCAAGGCCGGACTAAAACACGGTTTCTCTAAAGATCTAGCCTTCAATATTATTTGTCAGACCGTATTAGCCACCAGCCAAAATCTACTTTCAAACGGCAGCAGTCCCAACGATCTTATTGACAGGGTTTCAAGTCCTGGCGGTACAACCATTGCAGGACTTTTAGATTTAGAAAAAACGGGTTTTACTGCCAGTGTTGTCTCAGCTATTGATACCACCATCGAAAAAGCTAAAAACATGTAAAAATAGAAGAGCTATTGTTCCTAAAGAAAAACTTATCCATAATTTTTTCTTCAGGAGTACAACAATATGAAACCAAACCTCAGAGGAAGTATAAACAGCTCCTTTTATTCTGCAAAAAAGGCCTACAAAATCTCTTCTCACAAGATTTTGTAGGCCTTTACTAATCTTTCAAAATAAGTTACTAGGAACTCAGCTGCCCATCAGATGACTAATCAGTAAAGCTGCAAAGCCTAAAGCATTATTAAGGGCATGTGTCAAAATACTGTATTCCAAATGTTTAAATCTATAGCATATAACAGCTAAAACAGCTCCCATACCAACATACAAAACAAAACTGCCAATATCACTTGGCCCATGTAGTAAACCGAAAAGCAGAGCTCCAACAGCAAATCCCAAACCTTCAAATCGCTTAGAAAACAGTTTCGGGATGAGCCCTCTAAAGATAAGTTCCTCTGTCAAAGGAGCAATAATAACAATAGTCATAAACATAACTAAAAGAGAAGAATTCTCAAAAAGCTGATTAATCATTTCTTGATTATTTGTGCTTGTTTTTCCTTCTAAAGTTAAGATGATTCCCCCAACAAGTTTGATAATAAATAAAGCTATAAAACCTAACGAAACAACCGTAAAAGTTTTCCAACTCAGCCAATGTTTGACTCCAGAACTAATCAGCTCTTTTCGTCTGGCCAATAGATAAAAACCAATAACCACAATGATTTGCAGTATCATAATCAACAGCCATTGCCATGTATCAAGTTTTGGATTTTCCTTTTTCCAAATAATCATTAACAAATCAGGTGTTTGGCTTACAACAAACAAACCAATAATAGCGATAGCCGCTATTAATTTTTTTAAAATTCCTTTCATATTCCTCCTTTAATTAACAAGACCTCGGTTATTTTACAGTAAACTTTGGCCTATCTCCAAAGTGTTCAGAAGTTTCATGTGTTAATTCCAACAAGTCATTAGTGTTTCTCAGTAAACTATCACCTGCTAAAATAAGTGTTGAGCATATCTCACTTTTAGCTTATCCCACTGAATCTCACAACTTTTAGATATAGTTTCTCAATTTATGCTCTGCAATAAAAGCATTATAGCTTGCATTACATTTTTTAGCAAGCAAAACAGACTTTACAAAAATGAGTTCGGTCTGGTTATAATACCAAATATATTTTTAACTTAGCCGATTCTCAAAATAAACAAAAAAGTTGATAGGTTATTATCTATCAGCTTTTTCGGTCTTATCATAAAATGTGATAACTTATTTAACTTTTAGGCGCTCAACGTCACGCGCAATGACGAGTTCTTCATCCGTTGGAATAACCAGCACCTTAACTTTAGCATCATCTGATGATACAACGCCATACGCTGGGCGCGTCTCATTCTTCTCAGCAACAACATCTGCACCAATCCAAGCAAAATGTTTGATAATTTCATCTCGAATACGAGCATCATTTTCACCGATACCTGCTGTGAAGACAATGGCATCAACACCATTCATTACCGCTGCATAAGCACCAATATGCTTAACAATGCGATCAATAAACATTTCATAAGCCAAAGAGGCATCTTTATTGCCACTTTTCGTTGCTGTTTCAATTTCACGCATATCGTTGGATAATTCTGATATACCAAGCAAACCAGATTCATGATTGAAAATACGGCGAATATCTTCTGGCGTTTTGAAATCATCTGTATTATCCATTAAATAAGGAATAATCGCTGGATCAAGATCTCCTGTACGCGTTCCCATCATAACACCGCCTAGAGGAGTAAAGCCCATGGAAGTATCTACTGATTTTCCACCAGCAACTGCTGTAAGAGAAACACCATTTCCCATATGGGCAGTAATCAACTTAAGTTCTTCAATTGGTTTACCTAGAATCTTAGCTGCTTCGTGAGCAACATAATAATGGCTAGTACCGTGAGCACCGTATTTACGAACCTTATTTTCCGTAAAGTATTTATTTGGTAATGGGTAACGATAAGCAACTTCTGGCATGGTTGTATGGAAGGCAGTATCAAAAACAACAACACTGGTAATATCTGGAAGAATCTTCTTAAACGCCCGTATTCCTGCAGCATTGGCCTTATTATGCAAAGGCGCCAGAAGTGCTAATTCTTCAACTTTTTCAATAACCTCTTCACTATCCACCAAAACAGATTCATTAAAGTAGGTTCCGCCAGCAACTACACGATGACCCACACCTGTAATTTCATCATAAGATTTGATAATTCCTAAATGGATCAAATCATCTAAAAGAATTTTTACAGCAGCCGTATGGTCCTTAATAGCCAAAGTTTCAGAGACTTCTTGACCGTCGAATTTTACAGTTGAAATCGCATCATCTTTGCCAATACGCTCAATTAAACCTTTTGCCAGCACTTCTTCTTCAGGCATTTGATAGAGCTGCCATTTAAGACTTGAAGAACCTGCATTAATAGAAATTGTTTTCGACATAATATACCCCTTCATGAAATCGTTTACGATAATATAAGATTATTATAGCAAATTATCGTTTAAAAGACATTATCTTCCTGCCATTTTTTAAAATTTTTCATAAAATTTCTTAAAGTTTCAGGATTCTGCAAATCCGTTAATGGATAAACAAGAGTTTCAAAATTTTGTTCTGTTTGCTTTTTTAAAACAAAAATAGATTTCATATTGCTTTTATGGCTAAAGACTGTTTCTGGTAAAGAGATAACTGATAAAATAGCAGCATTCCTTTGCAGCCAAGCCTTTAACAAAGAACTCTGTTGGCTGGTCAATAAATCAATGGGTGCTAAAAAAATAGCTAAACCATTTTTCTTTAAATACTTAAGCGACTGCTCCATTAACAGATGATGGGCATAGGTATGACCTTCTGCTGCTGCAACTTCATAGCGCTTAGCAACTTCATCATTAGGATAAAAACCAATAGGCAAATCACTGATAATAACATCACTTTCTTTTAGAATCCGCGGACGCACTGCATCTTCCTGAATAAAATGAACAGGAGAATCTAATACATCTGCAATACTGGCTGACAAATCAATCAGAAGATCATCAAGCTCAATTCCCATATAATCAATCTGTTTAGAAGTATTATTAACAATGGTTTCTGCTAAATTTCCTGTTCCCGAACCAATCTCAAGAATATCTAATTGATCTTTGTCAGTTAATTCTTCCAACAAATAGAGCAATATAAAACCAATACTGTCTGGAGTAAACTGATGGTTTGCCTGCAGCTGGTGCTCTTTAGCAGCCTTAATAAACAAAAACTGAAAACTTCTACGCCACTCCTCTTTACTAAGATTTAGCTGCTGTAACTTATCATTATTGCGATTGACTTTATCATCAGCTCCTTCAGCTCCCAAATAATAAGCATTTTGCTCAATTAAAGCATCATAAAGATTTGTCTGAAGCTTAGTTTCCAGCCACTGACAGTTTTCCAGCAGTAAATTATATGCTATTTCTATTTTTTCAAAGTCCATGATTTCCTCCAGCACCTATCATATCAAAAATAGATTAAACTGGCAAAATCAATTATGCGTTCGAAAACTTCTATCTTTCTTTGATTCTTCAGGGGTTGTTTTCTCTTTTTTAGAATTTCTTTCAGCTATTTTATCCTTTGTCTTATCGCCCTCTTCTTTAAAGTGATAATGGTAAAACTGACCGCTTTTTAAATGTACCTCGATTAGAAGCTGCTGATTTTCCTTCTGATAAGTTGAACTGCCGTAATTAAAGGTAAACTGACCGCTATTACCTTTGGCTAAATCTTGAGTTAATTCCGCCATAAGATATGCCTGACTGGCTGCTAATTGGAATTGATTCTGTCTTTGCGTTGCAATAACACGGCTAAGATAAAATTGCAGTAAAAGACTAAAAATCGCTGCCATAAGCAGAGCATATAAAAGGACACCTGCCTTAACTTTTTTCATCAAATGCATAAACAAAAGCTTTCTCCAATCCATTGTCAAAAGTAATATTTAGTTTCACAATCTGTCCTGATTTACTGAAATAAGCCGATTTTATTCCTGTCAGCATGGGTTGAAAACCGCGTCCATCAGCATTCGTTTTTCGAAAATCTGTTGCTTTTGATTTGCCAAAAGCTAAATTTTGACCATCTTTGCTGATATAAAGTTTATAATCATCTAATTTTTGGAGATTTGTCCCCTCAAGCTCCGAGCGAAATTGCTGACAAAAAAGCAGCCACTTGTCTTCTTGGTTTTCTGAAAGATACCGAACATTGCTGCTGATTATTTTTGTTAGTCCATTATAAACAGAGACACTACCAGCAATAACAAGCAAGGCAACCAGACACTCCAGAAGTGTAAAGGCTTTTAATTTATTCTTTAACAAGACTTATAACCTCCTCATGCTCATGGTAAACAGCTATTGTATCCTTACCTCTAATCACTTTTACACTAATACCATTAAGACTTAGACTGTCTTGTTTAGTTTGAACAGCCATTACTGCTACATTCAGTATCTCCTGCCTTCTTAAATTTTTAGACACTCTTTTTTGATCCTCATTAATTTGATGAAGAATTAAAGATGTAATGGTCACCAGAATCCCAAGGGCGATTAGACTTTCAAGGAGAATGTAGGCGTTCATTTTCTGTTTTTTTATATTGACCACTCCCTATATATAATTGATATTCCACAGTCTTTTTTGGAGTTTGAAAATTAAGTTTAGCTAATGATGAATTTCCGCCTGTTTGGTCAAAATGCAATGTCATGTCTTTTCCTAATTTAATATTCTCAGGAAGATCAAGCGTCTCAATACCATTAGAAATCTTTTCATTATCTAAAGTTAGAGTCATTTCCTGTTTAGATAGAGCACTGAGCTTCTGTGTGTCACGATAAAGATGCTCAAACGACAGAAAAAATAGTTGCTCTTCTACACTGGCAAAGGTCTGCTTAACTCCTCCAGACAGACCTAGAAGCAGAAAGGCTGTAATAGCCAGAACCACTAGACTCTCCAAAAGTGTAAAGCCCTTAATTCGCCACATGACGTTCTTTTTCAGGATGTTTTGCATAATAAGCCTTATAAGAATTTGCTTGTTCTTGAGTAATATTGCCGCTGGCGACTAACTTTGAAAGAGTTGCAGAACCGCTCTGATCCAATTCATAAAGTTCAGCTTGACTTTCAACAACTTTAACAACAGCCGAATTGCCAGTATCCTTTACTTTATCTTTTTGTTTTGTTAAATTTGGTACAAATAAGAGCAATAAAACACTGATAATCAGCAGCACGACCAGCATTTCAATCAAAGTGAAACCTTTAACCTTAACTTTTTTTAAATTAAACTTTTTCATCATAAATTGACCTCCATATTTTGATATATTGGCAGCAGCATAGCTGCATAGATCATAACAATAACCACTGCTACCAAAATAAAGACAAGCGGCTGAATAAGCTGCATTGCTTTTCTAAGTTTGGAAAAGAAATGCTCCCAGCTCTCCTCAGCATAAATCTCAAGTTCACTGCCTAGTTTTGACTTCACTTCCCCATATTCAATCATTAAACTGAGCTCCTTTAAAAAGAAAGGATATTCTAAAACTTTCTGATGAAATTCCTGACCGGATATTAGAGCTTTTTCCATATCATAGCCAATTTCTCTGAAAAGCCGTGATTTTTGAACTTGCATTAATTTGACAATCTGAGCCATCTCCACCCCCTGTCCTATAAGATTACCCCATTCCCGTGCATAATAAGCTGTCAGATATAGCTGAAAATACTTGCCGATAAGCGGTATTTTGCTGCAAATAGTCAACAGACGAATCCGACTCATCCTTTTAGCAAAAAGATAAAGTACTAGAGACACAAAGATGAGAAAAATACAACCTAGGAGGAAAATAGTTGGAAAATTAGAAATCAGCTCTGTTGCAAAATTTCCGTTTTCAAGCTGAGGAAGCAAATAATTTTTTAAACCTAGCATGATTAAAATAAGAAAAATAACTAGGATAAAAGGGTAGGTAGCTACTTCAATCAGTTTCTTCTTAACAGCTAGAAGATTACTTAAATACGCTTCAATTTTTAGGAGACTTTTCTGAGTATTCCCATGAATATCAGAAAGTGCCAGCTGGGTAACAACATCATCTGAAAAGCCTAAAGCCCCCATCATCTCTGCCAAATTCTGACCATCTAAGAGTTTCTGGCGCATTTTATCCGTATACACTTTTGCTAATAAACGACTACGTTCTAAAAAGGTTACGATTTCCGTCAGATTAAAGCCACTGGCAAAAAGATTATTAAACAGCTGAATGACTTTTCTTTGCTTATCAGTCGTTAATTTTTTCTGCTTGGGCTTCTTCCTTAGTGATATATCCTTCTGCAAAAAGGCTATAAATCTGCTGATTCCATTTCTGTGCTGAGTGCTCTTGGTAGTTCCTTTGGGCAAAATCAATAACTCCTCCTCCCTTAATTAAACGTTGATAAGCAATTCCCCTCAAAGCATTTTTCAGCTCTTCCCGACTGACTCCAAGTTCCAGCAGTCTGGCATAAACTCCGGGAATACTTTTAGCATGAATAGTGGAAAAAACAATCGCCCCTGTCAGACTTGCTCTAATCACTGCTCTCGCAGTTTCTTTATCTCTGATTTCTCCAATAATCAGAATATCTGGTCGATGCCGAAGAGACAGCTTAATTAAATTATCGTAGGTCATCTCAATACTTTCATTTAATTGCAGCTGCAGCATGTCATCTTGTTTAATTTCCACAGGATCTTCAATAGTAATAACTTGGCAGTTGCTGAATTTTTCTTTGACCAATTGGTACATGAGTGTCGTTTTTCCACTGCCAACTGGTCCTGAAAAAAGATAGAGTCCTCTGCCTTTGATTTCTTTTAAAATGAGATTCATGCCATCAAACCAGAATTTCAAATCATGGCGTCCATCAAATAAGAGACGAATGACCAAACTCTCATAATTGCGGTAATCGCCAACACTGGAGAGGCGCAAAGAAATCTTTTTATCTTTCTCATAATAATAATCGCAGGCTCCCAGCTGACTTCGCCTTTTTTCGCCAACATTCATTCCCGCAACAAATTTGAAATGGCTGATAAGATTAGCCATAAGCTGATAATTATAAGTATCAATAAACCGTCTTTCCTCTCCAATTCTCATATAAAGCTCATAAGAATCTTTTTTAGGAATAATGTAAATATCCTGAGCCCTACTTTGAACAGCTTCTGCAATGATTTTCTTTCCTAATTCCTGAACCATAACTCCTCCTGCCTTATTTATTCGCAAAAGAAAAAAGTTTTGGATAATTATTTAACAGTTATTGTTTTTATGGCAAAAAAATAAGAGGTCAGAACAAAGGTTCTGCCTCATTTTATACGATTTACAGAAAAAGATTTAGCGCAGCTATTTATTAGAATTTTTTAGCTCCTGTTTTGCTCTCTTAAACTTCTTGACAGAAGAAGTCCGATGATAAGCTCTGATGTTTCGTTTGTTATATGCCGGGCGATACCGGTCTTTAGGAACTTCCTGCCAGTCGGTTAAAAGAGCTAAAGAATGGTACTGCTGAACGTAGTCATCACATTCTTCACACCAGCGCTGATCATTTTCATCCCAAAAGGCCGTCATGATATTGCTGTGGCTGTTAAAAGTGGAATAAGAACGGTATAATTCTATCCATTCCTTTTTATAGCATTTCAGAGCCTCATAATAATGGCTAAATTCATAAAATTGAACAATATCATCACTCCAGCCATCCAAGAACCACCAAGGCTCTAAATCGCCATACATTTTTATTACTTGATACATAACTTTACTTCCTTAGTACTCTTATTATATAGGAAAAGCTATATTTTTTAAAAATTTTTGCTCATTTATGAGAAAGATTAGAAAATTAATAGAAAAGCCCTGCTAAGCAGGACCTTTTTTTATTTTGTAGTGAGGCTTTCATCATCAGTTTCGACTTCTTCAATTACTTCGACTTCATTAATAGCCTGTGGCTCAATATTGCGATAGCGAGCCATACCAGTACCAGCCGGAATAATTTTACCAATAATAACATTTTCCTTAAGACCAAGGAGATGGTCTTTCTTACCGCGAATAGCAGCATCTGTAAGTACACGGGTTGTTTCTTGGAAAGAAGCAGCTGATAAGAAGGAATTTGTTTCAAGGGAAGCCTTGGTAATTCCCATGAGAACTGGACGGCTTGTTGCAGGAATACCTCCAGCAATAACAATGTCCTTATTGGCATCTGTAAAGTCTGCAATATCCATCAAAACACCTGGAAGAAGATCTGTGTCTCCTGGATCCATGACACGTACTTTACGCAGCATTTGACGAACCATAACTTCAACGTGTTTATCGCCAATTTCTACCCCTTGGCTGCGGTAAACTTTTTGTACCTCTGCCAGTAAGTAAGTTTCAACAGATAAGGTATCACGAACTTCTAGCAAATGTTTAGGCTGGATAGAACCTTCAGTCAACGGTGCTCCGCGGTGAACTTCATCTCCCACTTCAACTTTCATGCGAGCTGTAAATGGTACAGTGTACTCACCTTCACCTGTTGCACCTTTGACGTAAACCTTCTTAGTGCGGGTAGCAGCATCCTCTTCAATATCCGTAACTTGACCTTTAACCTCTGTGATAACAGCTTCCCCTTTAGGATTGCGGGCTTCAAAGATTTCTTGGATACGAGGAAGCCCCTGAGTAATGTCAGCATTGGAAGCAACACCACCCGTGTGGAAGGTACGCATCGTCAGCTGTGTACCTGGTTCACCGATAGATTGGGCAGCAATTGTTCCAACTGCTTCACCCACTTCAACAGCATCACCTGTTGCTAGGTTGATACCATAACAGTGGCGGCAGACACCATGGCGAGTATTACATGTAAATACTGAACGGATAGTTACCTCAGTCACACCAGCCTCAACAATCTTGCGAGCCATGTCTTCAGTGATTAACTCATTAGCTCCAATGATAACTTCACCAGTCTCTGGATGTTTAACTGTCTTCTTAGTGTAACGGCCAGAAAGGCGTTCTTCAAGTGTCTCAGTTACTTCTTTACCATCAGTAATGGCCGTAATCGTCAAACCGCGGTCAGTTTTACAATCATCTTCACGGATAATAACATCTTGAGCAACGTCAACCAAACGACGAGTCAGATAACCAGAGTCAGCAGTCTTAAGCGCTGTATCAGTCATACCTTTACGCGCACCATGGGTTGAGAAGAACATTTCCAAGACAGATAAACCTTCACGGAAGTTAGACAAGATAGGCAGTTCCATAATACGTCCGTTAGGAGCAGCCATCAGTCCGCGCATACCGGCAAGCTGAGAGAAGTTAGAGATATTACCACGCGCTCCAGAGTCCATCATCATAACGATTGGATTTTTAGAATCCTGCGTTTCAACCAGACGTTCTTCCAGTTTTTCCTTGGCATCACGCCAAGTTGCTGTAACAGCTTCATAGCGATCCTCATCCGTCATGAGTCCACGGCGGAAAGCTTTGGAAATTTCTTCAACGCGATGGTGAGCCGCATCGATAATTTCTTGTTTATTGTCAATGACCGGAATATCTGCAATTCCCACTGTCAAACCAGCTAGGGTTGAATGGTAATAGCCAAGATCTTTCAAGCGGTCAAGGAAGGCTGAAGTTTCCGTTGTACGGAAGCGTTTAAAGATTTCAGCGATAATATTTCCAAGATTTTTCTTTTTAAATGGAATGTTTAAGTCAAGATTTTTAATAACTTCCTTGATGTCAGAACCAGGAGCTAAGAAATACTTATCGGGCGTTTTATCTGTTAAGTTGGCATTATTTGGTTCTTGAAGATAAGGAAGGTCTGCTGGCATAATGTCATTAAAGAGAATTTTACCAACAGTTGTAATCATGATTTTATGTCTTTGCTCATCTGTCCACGGTTTATCAGACATACTGTCAACAGCAATACCCACACGGCTGTGGAGATGTACATAACCATTACGGTAGGCCATAACAGCTTCGTCACGATCTTTAAAGACCATACCTTCGCCTTCACGACCAGCATCTTCCATTGTCAGATAGTAGTTTCCAAGAACCATGTCCTGAGAAGGTGTTACGACTGGCTTCCCATCTTTAGGGTTCAAGATGTGTTCAGCAGCCAGCATCAAGAGGCGGGCTTCGGCCTGAGCTTCTTCTGACAGCGGCACGTGAATAGCCATTTGGTCTCCGTCAAAGTCGGCATTGTAGGCTTCACAGGCAAGCGGATGGAGTCTGAGTGCTTTACCATCAATCAGAACTGGTTCAAAAGCTTGAATACCAAGTCTGTGAAGGGTCGGTGCGCGGTTAAGAAGAACAGGATGCTCTTTAATAACTTCTTCGAGAATATCCCAAATACGGTCATCTCCACGTTCGATCAAGCGTTTTGCTGCCTTAACATTTTGTACGATGTCACGGGCAACAATTTCCCGCATCACGAATGGCTTGAAGAGTTCAATCGCCATTTCACGCGGAACACCGCATTGATACATCTTAAGTGTTGGACCCACGGCAATAACGGAACGACCTGAGAAGTCAACACGTTTACCAAGCAAGTTTTGACGGAAACGGCCTTGTTTACCTTTAAGCATATGGCTCAAAGACTTAAGCGGACGACTGCCTGGTCCTGTGATTGGACGGCCGCGGCGGCCATTATCAATCAAAGCATCTACCGCTTCCTGCAGCATCCGTTTTTCATTTTGAACGATGATACCAGGAGCATTTAATTCGAGCAAACGTGCCAAACGGTTATTCCGATTGATGACACGGCGGTAGAGGTCATTTAGGTCAGAAGTTGTAAAACGGCCACCGTCCAATTGCAGCATTGGACGAAGATCAGGCGGAATAACAGGCAGGATGTTAAGCACCATCCATTCCGGTTTGTTACCCGATTTTTGAAAGGCATCGAGAACATCCAAACGGCGAACAGCCTTAACACGTTTTTGACCAGAAACTGTTTTTAATTCTGCTTTAAGCTCAGCAATTTCTGCTTCTAAGTCAACACGTTTCAAGAGGTCTTGGATAGCTTCTGCACCCATTTTAGCAACGAATGATCCTGGACCATATTCTTGAAGTTTTTCACGGTATTCACGTTCAGTTAAAAGAGATTTTGGCTCAAGCGGTGTATCTTTAGGATCAATCACCACATAAGCCGCAAAATAGATAACTTCTTCTAAAGCACGTGGGCTCATATCAAGAGTGAGTCCCATACGAGAAGGGATGCCTTTAAAGTACCAGATATGAGAAACAGGTGCCTTCAACTCAATATGTCCCATGCGTTCACGACGAACTCTGGTACGAGTTACCTCAACACCGCAGCGGTCACAAATAATACCTTTGTAGCGAATGCGTTTGTATTTGCCACAGGCACATTCCCAGTCCTTAGTAGGACCAAAAATAACTTCGTCAAAAAGACCGTCACGTTCTGGTTTCAAGGTCCGATAGTTGATTGTTTCAGGTTTTTTAACCTCGCCGTAAGACCATGAACGGACTTTATTAGGCGAAGCTAATGTGATTTGCATACTTTTAAAACGATTTACGTCAACCACTAATTTTACCTTTCTTATGATTATCAGCAGCTAGACTGCCTAAAATAATTTAAGCAGCTAGCAGTTTACTTATCTCTTATTTTGCGTCGCCATTTGCAAATTCGGCAGCTTCAATAACTTGTTTTTCACGCGCTTTTTCAAGATCATCAACATGCATAACATCTTCATCTTCACCTTCATCAAGATCACGCAGTTCAACTTCCCTGTCATCTTCATCAAGGACACGCATATCAAGTCCAAGCGACTGCAATTCCTTCACAAGGACACGGAATGATTCCGGCACACCTGGTTTTGGAATTGGATTGCCTTTAGTAATGGCTTCATAAGCTTTAAGACGGCCTGTAATATCATCAGATTTGTAAGTTAGAATTTCTTGCAGAACATTTGATGCACCGTAAGCTTCCAGAGCCCAAACTTCCATTTCACCAAAACGCTGTCCACCAAATTGAGCCTTACCACCAAGTGGCTGTTGAGTGATCGTTGAGTAAGGACCGACAGAACGAGCATGGAGTTTATCATCAACCATATGGTGCAGTTTAATCATGTACATAACACCAACAGACACACGATTGTCAAATGGTTCACCAGTACGGCCATCATAAAGAACGGTCTTAGCGTCAGAAGCCATACCAGCTTCTTTAACCGTTTCCCAAAGATCATCGGATGTCGCACCGTCAAAGACCGGCGTAGCAATGTGAATACCAAGATTGCGGGCAGCCATACCAAGGTGAAGCTCCATAACCTGTCCGATATTCATCCGTGATGGCACACCAAGAGGATTCAGCATGATATCAACTGGAGTTCCGTCTGGAAGATAAGGCATGTCCTCAACAGGAACAATACGTGAAACGACACCTTTGTTTCCGTGACGACCGGCCATCTTGTCTCCAACTTTAATCTTACGTTTTTGAGCAATGTAAACACGAACCAGCGTATTAACGCCTGACTGAAGTTCATCACCGTTAGCACGAGTAAAGATTTTAACGTCACAGACAACACCATCTCCACCGTGTGGTACACGAAGGGAAGTGTCACGTACTTCACGCGATTTATCACCAAAGATAGCATGCAGGAGACGTTCCTCAGCAGTAAGGTCCTTTTCACCTTTAGGAGTTACTTTCCCAACAAGAATATCTCCTTCTTTTACTTCGGCACCAATGCGGATAATACCCATCTCATCAAGATCTTTGAGGGCTTCTTCCCCAACATTTGGAATTTCGCGGGTAATTTCTTCAGGACCAAGTTTTGTATCGCGGGTTTCTGATTCAAATTCTTCTAAGTGAACCGATGTATAAACGTCATCTTTAACCAGACGCTCACTCATAATAACGGCATCTTCAAAGTTATAACCTTCCCAAGTCATGTAAGCGACAATAGGGTTTTGGCCGAGAGCCATTTCGCCTTTTTCCATGGAAGGTCCATCAGCAATAAAGTCTCCCTTTTCAACACTGTCACCTAATTTAACAAGTGTGCGTTGGTTATAAGCAGTTCCTGAATTAGAACGGCGGAATTTTGTAATGTTGTAAACATCAAGGGAACCATCTTCACGGCGAACCTCAACCTTATCCGCATCAGAATAAACAACTTTCCCATCATGCTGAGCAATGACCGCCGCACCTGAATCATGAGCAGCCTGATATTCCATACCTGTACCAACATAAGGTGCTTTTGGATCAATCAACGGAACAGCTTGACGCTGCATGTTGGCACCCATAAGGGCACGGTTGGAGTCATCATTTTCCAAGAAAGGAATACATGCTGTCGCAACCGCAACTACCTGTTTAGGCGAAACGTCCATATATTCTACAGAACTTGCTGGGAATTCTTGGTTGTTACCTTGGTGACGTCCCATAACGATTTCTTCAGCAAAAGTACCATCTTCATTAAGTTTTGAATTTGCTTGAGCAACAGTGTATTCATCTTCTTCATCCGCAGTCAGCCATTCAATTTCATTGGTAACCACGCCTGTAGTGCGGTCAACCTTACGATATGGTGTTTGGATGAAACCATATTTGTTCAAATGTCCATAAGAAGACAAGTTGTTAATCAAACCAATGTTAGGTCCTTCAGGCGTTTCAATCGGACACATACGGCCGTAATGAGTGTAGTGCACGTCACGCACCTCGTAACCAGCACGGTCGCGGGTCAAACCACCAGGTCCTAAGGCAGACAAACGACGCTTGTGTGACAGTTCAGAAAGCGGATTGTGCTGATCCATGAACTGTGACAACTGAGACGAACCAAAGAATTCTTTGATAGCTGCTGTTACAGGACGAATGTTGATGATCTGCTGCGGTGTAAGCACTTCGTTGTCTTGAACAGACATGCGTTCACGAACATTACGCTCCATACGTGCCAAACCAATACGGAATTGGTTAGCCAAGAGCTCGCCAACCGCACGGATACGACGATTTCCCAAATGGTCAATATCATCAACTTTTCCGAGACCTTCTGCCAGATTAAGGAAATAAGACATTTCAGCCAAAATATCAGCAGGTGTCAGGTGGCGTACCTTATCATCAGGATTAGCATTACCGATAATGGTGATAACACGATCTGGATCATTAGGAGCAACGACTTTAAATTTTTGCAGAACAACAGGTTCTGTCAGTACAGCGTACTCATTAGGTGTGTAAACAATCTTGTTGAGATCACCATCGAGGTGTTCAGAAATAGATTCGATCACACTGCGAGTCATCTCAGTTCCTGATTCAACCAAAATCTCACCAGTTTCAGGATCCACCAAATTTTCAGCAATAATTTGGTTCAACAGGCGGGTTTTAATATTTAACTTTTTGTTAATCTTATAACGGCCAACAGCTGCCAAATCATAGCGGCGAGCATCAAAGAAACGAGCAATCAAAAGGCTGCGCGAGCTGTCAGCTGTCTTAGGTTCACCTGGACGAAGACGTTCGTAAATTTCTTTAAGAGCTTCGTCGGTCCGAGAATCATTTGGATTTTTGTGAATATCTTTCTCAATAGTATTGCGAACCAGTTCGCTGTCCCCAAAGATATCAAGAATTTCATCATCGCCAGAAAAACCAAGAGCCCGCACAAGCGTTGTAAATGGAATTTTACGCGTCCGGTCAATTCTCGTATAGGCAATATCCTTAGAATCCGTTTCAAGTTCAAGCCAAGCACCGCGGTTAGGAATAACAGTTGAACCATAACCAACTTTCCCATTTTTATCAACTTTATCATTAAAGTAAACACCTGGTGAACGAACTAACTGAGATACAATAATCCGCTCAGCACCATTGATAATGAACGTTCCCATTTCAGTCATCAGCGGGAAATCACCAAAGAAGACTTCTTGAGTCTTGATTTCACCAGTCTCTTTATTAATCAGGCGGAAGGTTACAAAAATCGGTGCTGAATAATGCGCATCATGAGCACTCGCTTCTTCCAAGGTATACTTAGGTTCCTTAAATTCATACCCTACAAACTCAAGTTCCATGGTTTCTGTAAAGTTTGAAATAGGGAAAACATCCTCAAATACTTCCTTAAGACCAGTATCCAAAAAGTCTTTGAATGAGTCTGTTTGAATCTCAATCAAATTAGGTAAATCAAGAACTTCTTTGATTCTTGAAAAACTGCGACGAGTACGGTGTTTACCGTATTGAACTTCATGTCCTGCCAAGTTTTAGCTCCTTCTTCTTTCTAGACCTCTAAAAAGGTCAAAACGTTAGCAAATTTGCCGTTTGTGATAATTTTTAGAATCTTTAAATATCCGTTACAAATAAGCGTTTTTTGCAAAATTAGGCACAAAAAGAGCAGCTAAATCTGACTCATTAAAGTTTGATTTAACTGCTGTAAGCTCCAACTGGACAATATTTCAGTCAGAACAGACGACAAATACTTATCAATCATTATACACTATATTACTACAGCTGTCAAGCTACTTTACTTACCTCCAATGCTTGACCAGGCCTTTTGGTAGTCGCTGTCTGTACCACCTATGGCAAATTTATAAACAGTATTTCCAGGACCATTTTTAGCCCAGTAACTTGTAGTGGTTGCACCGCTGACAGAAATATTCTTTCCGTTAACATTGACAGTTGCAGGTTTCAAACCTGTTGACTTCAGAACATTGGCTTTAATAACACTAGGATCAAGACCAAAACGCTGATCAACTCCTAAAACAGAAGGATCTGCTTGATTGATAGCATTGACCAAGTGCGCCATATATTGGGCATTGTTGTTATAACCCGACATTGCACTTAAAGAAGTATTGTTATCATGACCAGCCCAACCGCCAAGAGTTGTTTTAGGAGTAGACAGAATTAACCAGACATCAGTGTAATCATCTGTCGTTCCTGTCTTTCCGGTCCAATCGGCTCCTGCCAGTCCTGGATTAAGCGCCTTTAGCTTGTCCTTAAAGGTTGTTGTCTTACCAGAACTAATCGGACCCTTCAGCAAATCGCTTAAAATGCTAGCTGTGGCCTTAGAATAGACACGAACTGGTTTAGGATTGTGCTGATAAATAACCTTGCCTTGACTGTCAGTAATTTTTTCAACCATATATTGCTTTTGATAGACACCGCCATTAGCAATCGTTTGGTAGCCATTGGTTTGCTGAGCAACCGTTGTCTCAACCCCTCCACCTAAAGGAAGACTTTCGATATAATATTCAGGAATATGGTAGTCCATTTTTTCCATATAATTTGGAACATCGATTCCTTTTTGCAGCAAGGTTTGATAAGTCCAATAAGCCGGGATATTCCATGAAACATCCAATGCTTCCTGCAAGTTGACCATAGCCGTCCCTTCATCACCAGCGTGCATAATTTTCTGACCACTGGCAAAGGTGGCAGGATAATTTGATAGCATACTTGCACTTCCTATAAGCCCTTGATCAATAGCAGGTCCATAGGCCAATAAAGGCTTGATACTGGATCCAGGTGATCTTGCCGTATCAAAAGCATGATTGTTTTGATTATTTTTATAATCACGGCCGCCTACAAAACCAAGGACTGCTCCGCTGGAATTGTCCATAAGAACATTTCCAACTTCAACCTTTCCTGTTCCGTCATCAAGGGAGCCGCCATGTTGAGCAACTGCTGCCTGCATGGCATTATAAACTTTTTTATTGATTGTTGTTGTAATGGTGTAGCCGCCTAAACGCAGCTCTTTCAGAGCCTTGTCTTTATAGGCCTCCTTGGTTTTATCATTCTTTAAATCCTGTGCAGAAACCTTATCCCTTTTAATAAGATAATCATACATAGCCTGCTGTGCTTCTTCAAAAACAGAATAGTATAAATAATCATGAGAATCTTCTTGGGCTGGCTGCGGTTTTTTAAAGTCCTTTTTAAGATCGTATTTTTTATAACTTTCATAGTCAGCCTTGGACAGGGCACCCGTACGATACATGTTGTACAGCACATTTCGTGAACGTTTTAGCCCTAAGTCCATATCTTTATCTGCCTTAAATTTGCCATCAGCTGTGTAAGGAGAATACATAATAGGACTTTGAGGCAAACCTGCCAAAAAAGCCGCTTGAGGAATGGTTAAATCTTTAGCAGCAACACCAAAAATTCCCTTAGCCGCCTCTTCAACTCCTGCAATGTTCTGCCCCTTATTATTACGGCCAAAAGGAGAAACATTGAGATAAGTGGTCAGAATTTTATCCTTGTCCTCATAGCGCTCAAGCGCAAGGGCGTAAATGATTTCCTTGGTTTTACGTTTAAAGGTGGGATCATCTCCCAAGACCTGCTGTTTTAAGAGCTGCTGGGTCAAAGTTGAACCACCGCTGTTTTCACCCAGTCCCAAAACCGAGGCAAGCGTTGCCCGAAAGACTGCTTTTGGAACAACGCCATGGTGTTCCTTGAAATTTTCATCTTCCGTTGCAATAACAGCTTTTTTCACATTTCCCGAAATATCCCTGCTATCTACCGGTGTCCTCAGTAAATCTGTATCAATCGTCGCAATTAAAGACTTATCAGAATAGGTCATTTTAGAGATTCTGGTCAATGTATTGACCTGTTTAACCAAGGCTTCCTTATCCGGAATCTTCACATTTTCAACCTGACTTGCCAGATACCCCAATCCCGTACCAACACTTAAAAAGATAAGGAAAAGAACAAGAATATAAGTAAAGTCTGACAAGAGTTTAAGGGTACGCAAAAAGACAGAGCCAATATCCAAATAATCAGCTCGTTTTAGTTCCTTTAATTTTAAATTTTTAATCCTTAAGTGTCTTACATTAATTTTTTTAAAATTAGGCTTTTTGATTGTCAGCTTTTTTAATGTTTTTTTTATCTTGTCTAGCAGGGACATAGTAATACCTCATTTTACATTATATCAAATTTATTATTTTTAACATAGTCATTATTTAAATAGGTTTAATGCTCATCTTCTTTATAAGAACTTGCGCTGCCCCTCTGATTTTTGATATAATGCTTTGTAATGTTATAAGAATATGGAGAAAAGCTATGACTATTTTTGAAGAACTTAAAGCACGCGGCTTAGTCTTTCAAACTACCGATGAAGAAGCCCTGAAAAAAGCCTTGAATGAAGGGCATGTCTCTTTTTATTCAGGCTATGATCCAACAGCAGATAGTCTTCATCTAGGTCATCTGGTACCGATTTTGGTCATGAAGCACCTGCAGCTAGCTGGACATAAACCTTATCCGCTTGTAGGGGGAGCTACCGGATTGATTGGAGATCCTTCTTTTAAAGATGATGAACGCAGTCTTCAAACCAAAGAAACCGTAGAAGGCTGGGTTCAAAGCATCCGCAGCCAGTTAGAACGCTTTATTGATTTTGAAAACGGCAACAATAAGGCTCAGATGGTCAACAATTATGACTGGTTTGAATCAATCAGTTTCGTTGATTTCCTGCGTGATGTTGGCAAATATTTTACAGTCAATTACATGATGAGCAAGGAATCTGTGAAAAAACGCATTGAAACCGGAATTTCTTACACTGAATTTGCTTATCAGATTATGCAAGCTTACGATTTTTATGTTCTTAATCAAAAATACGGTGTTACCTTGCAAATCGGCGGTTCTGACCAATGGGGCAATATGACATCAGGTACTGAATTGCTCCGCCGCAAAGCTGATGCACAGGGTCACGTGATTACTGTTCCTTTAATCACAGATGCTACTGGTAAAAAATTTGGTAAATCAGAAGGCAATGCTGTCTGGCTTGATGCTGACAAGACTTCTCCTTATGAAATGTATCAATTCTGGCTGAATGTTATGGATGCTGATGCTGTACGTTTCCTGAAAATTTTCACTTTCCTGAGCTTGGATGAAATCGAAGACATTCGTACCAAATTCGAAGCAGCTCCTCATGAACGTTTAGCACAAAAAACACTGGCAAAAGAAGTTGTCACCTTTGTTCACGGAGAAGAAGCTTATAAAGAAGCCGTAAAAATTACCGAACAGCTCTTTGCAGGAAATATCAAGAGCCTTTCTGCTAAAGAACTCAAACAAGGTCTCAGCAATGTACCTAACTACGCCGTAAAACCAGAGGATAGTCTCAATATCGTTGATATTTTGGTTGCCACTGGCATTGTCAATTCTAAACGTCAGGCTCGCGAAGATGTGCAAAACGGTGCTATCTATCTTAACGGTGAACGTATCCAAGATTTAGACTACAGTTTATCTGAGCAAGATAAAATTGACAATGAATTAACTGTCATCCGCCGCGGTAAGAAAAAATATTTTGTCTTAACTTATTAATAACCTAATAAAAAAAGTGACCTAAAATCAATTTCTAAAGAATTTTGATTTTAGGTCACTCTTTTTTAATCTTTTATCAGCCGATTAAGCAGGCCAACAAGCAAGAAAATAGCAATAAAAATCATGGTTATCGTTGCACTGGCAGGGGTTTCGGCCAAATAAGAAATAAAAATTCCAGAAACCATTCCAACAAAACCAATCAAGATTCCTAGAGTAATAACCGTTTTAAAGCTTTTTCCCAATCGCATCGCAATACTGGCAGGCAAAACCATAATGGTTGACACCAAAAGCGCACCGGCTGCTGGAATCGTTAGAGCAATTGCCACTCCTGTAACAACATTGAACAAAACGGACATCAGCCGAACAGGCAGCCCATCAACAAAAGCAGTATCCTCGTCAAAAGTCAGAATATACATAGGACGAATAAAGCAAACAGTCAGAATTAAAACAATAGCAGCAATTGCAAATAAGGCCACTACCTGCTCAAGGCTAATCGTAATAATAGAACCAAAAAGATATTGCTCCAGACTGACATTACTGCTACTTCCAGCCTTGCTCATAACAATTAAGGAGAGGGCCAAGCCCATAGACATCAGAATGGCTGTTGCAATTTCCATATAATGGCGGTAAACCGTTCGCAAATACTCAAGCACAACAGCAGCCAAAGTGACCACTAAAAGTGTCGTCCAGGTCGGAGAAATCCCCAGTAGGACCCCAAAAGCAACACCAGCTAAAGAGACGTGACTCAAAGTATCGCTCATCAGGCTTTGCCTACGCAAAATGAGAAACAGACCTAAAATTGGAGCAAAAAGACTGATAGCAGCAACAGCAAGTAAGGCCCGCTGCATAAAGTCATAAGCCAGTATCTCACTCAACATTATCCTTTTCCCCCTTATCTTTTTCATGAATATTAAAACAACGCCAAGGCAGGTTTTGATTCCTCACCAAATGAATATTTCGATCGGCGTACTTCTTAACTTCTTCAGGATCATGCGTAATCATCAATACTGCCTTATTATGCTGATGAGCACTGTGATGCATTAGCTCATAAAAAGTTTCTGTTGTTCCTGCATCCATGCCTGTCGTGGGCTCATCCAGCACAAAAATATCAGGATCACTAGCAAACATTCTAGCAATAACCGCACGCTGCTTCTGACCGCCGGAAAGACTGCCAATAGGCTTATGCCGATTTTCCCACATGCCAACCGACTCTAAGCTAACCTTAATATGCTCCTCATCATGCTTTGTCAACCTTCTGAACCAGCCATTTCTAGGATAACGGCCTGATTTAACAAATTCGTAAACGGTGCTTGGAAAACCAGCATTAAAACTGGCAATCTGCTGAGGCAGATAGGCCAGACGTAACTTTTTACCAGCCACGTTTTTTTTAGAGAATACTACAGAACCAACCTTGGGCTTTAAAATACCCAGTGTTGCTTTAATCAAAGTTGACTTGGCAGCTCCATTTTCACCCGTTAAAGTGACAAATTCGCCGCTGTCTAAATGATAAGTAATTCCCTCTAAAACGGGTTCAGCATCATATTGATAAGATAGATCTTTTACTGTAATATATCGCACAGCTACCCCTCTAATTCCTTGGTCAAAGCCTTTAAAAAGCGATTGACAATGGCTTGCTCTTCTTTGGAAAATGTTTCTAATAGACGATCATAAACCGACAAAGTCATAGCATGATGGTGCTCATGCTCCTTAGCAACAGGTTTGGCAGCTTCCGTTAAGCTGAAATAAGTAACCCTAGCATCATCCTTATCTTTTATCGGCTCAAGCATTTCCTGCTTAACAAGAGATTTGACTGCTTTTGTCACTGCTGCCTGACTCACATTCAAGCGTTTAGCCAAATCTGAATTGGTCAGATTTTCCTGCGAGAGCAGCATTAAAATATGCTCTTGAGTATTGGTCAGCTTGACACCACTTTGACAAGAACCAATCAATAATTCATGCTGGTTTTCAGCCTTTAAAAGAATCTGATTGATTAAATGATCAACTTCCTGTCCCAATGCCATAATCTCTCCTCCTTTTAATTAACCAGTTAATTATTCGCTGTTTCATTTTATCATAAATAAAAAAAAGAATCAAATGAATTTGAAACTTTTTATAACATTCTTACCTTATAGACTTCTTTGCAAAAGCCTTTCATACTGTTAACAATACGGTCTGCACGATTTTCTGTTTGACAAAGGGCAAAAACAGTTGGCCCACTTCCTGTCATTAAAGAAATATCAGCACCGCATTTATTCATACGATCCTTAATCTTTTGGATAAAAGGCTTTCTGGCAATGGTAATATCTTCAAGTGAATTCCCCATAAACTGCAGCACATCCTCATAAGAACCCGTCAGTATAGCATCTTTTAAAGCAGAAATATCAACTCGGGAGATAATTTTAGTATCAATCTCTTTGAAAATAGTTCTTGTTGAAATACCAAAATCAGGCTTAACCAAAACGACCCAGGCCGATAAAGCACAAGGTAGTTTTTGTACAATCTCCCCCTTGCCTGAAATAAGAGCACAACCGCCTTTGATACAATAAGGAACATCACTTCCAATTTCAAATCCTATTTCAATCAACTCTTCTTCTGATAAATTGAGATTCCATAAACGATTGAGAGCCCGTAAGGTTGCAGCAGCATCACTAGAGCCCCCGCCTAAACCAGCACATATGGGAATAGATTTCTGAAGTGATATTTCAAGACCAGTGCTGATTTGATAACGTTCCTTCAAAAGCTGGGCAGCCTTATAGACATCATTTTTACTGTTTAGAGGCATCTTGCAGCTATTTGAATTTACGATGACCTGATCTTCAGCAATTTCAGTAATCGTAACATAATCATTTAAATCAACACTAACCATAATCATTGACAGTTCGTGAAAACCATCCTGACGCTTGCCGGCAATGTCAAGACCAAGATTGATTTTAGCAGGAGCTTTTTCAATAATTTCCATAGCATGCCTTTCTTGCGAATGATTATATTAATTATACCAAAAACTTCACTTATATGGTTCATCTAGTTGTATAAAAACAGACTTTTCCTATTTCAACAATCTTTAAAGGCAGTTAAATATACTATAAAAAAAGCTGAGATAATTTTACCACAGCTTATTCAAATTATATCCTTGGCTGACTACTCTTGGCAATAAGAAATCGATAGCAAAAGCCCCTAAATTTTAGTCAGATTTGATTAACCTCATTTATGATAATTCTTCCCCTTTTTACAATAAGATAATCAGATCTAAACACAGGACAGCTCAGTCCCCCTTTAAACTCATATCGCCAAAATCGCTTAACTTTTCTTTGAGATCCTTAAGCATTTTCTGTCTTCCTAAAAAGCGTTCTCCTGCGATTAAACGCTCAAACTGTTCTTGCTGCGCCTCATCCAAATTTTCCTTATAGGCCGTTAAGCAATCACAAAATAAAACATACTCATCCAGCTGCATGCCTGCATTTGAAACACAGTGAGCCACTTCGCTGATTTCATCGTAAGGCATTTTATTAAAACGGCGTTTTTGACTTTCTTGCTGACGCAAAATATCTTTAACATAGTTAGAAAACCTTGTTTTAAAATAAACATAAAGCTTTGTGTCATCTCTGGTTAATTCTGGATGTTCTTTCAACAATTGATGTAAAACTAGCATCCCCTCTTGCTGCCAGTCTTCTCGCGTCCACAGTTTAATAAAGTAATAGCGCTGCAATTTAAAAATAATTGGCTTAACTTTATTAAAAGCAATTTCAAAATCTTCTTCCATTTCACAACGTCCTCCTTTATGTGATGACAACATTATAAAACGAAAGCAATTTTAAGAACAGGACATTTATGTCCCATTTTTATCAAACACAAAAAGCACCTCACTCAAGGTGCTCTAAACTACATATACTCCGGCAGTAGGACTCGAACCTACGACATCATGATTAACAGTCATGCGCTACTACCAACTGAGCTATGCCGGAATTT
>NZ_BCLE01000032.1 GCF_001431045.1 Streptococcus orisasini | reverse complement strand
CATTTATAAATATTTCTTTTTGAAAAAAGTCCGCATGGATACTATACGATAAATAAAAAACAGGATGAATCCTGCTTTTTACATCAATCCATTGAAATGGTTGAGTTTTTATAGCCATAAATAAAGTAAATCAAAACTCCGATTACAGTACTAATTCCAAATGCAATCCAAGTAATTGTCATGTACTGACTCATCAAGGATAAACATATAATAATTGACAGTATTGGTAGAAGTGGAACAAAAGGCGTTTTAAATTCTTCGGCTTTAGGAGCTCCCTGATCTTTTCTTAGTTTAATAACAGCGACAGCTAACATAATAAGATAAGCTAAGGTGCAGATATTTAAAAATTCTGCAATACTAGACAGCGGGAATACTCCTGCACAAATCATTGACATTAATCCTACAAGCAAAGTGGCATTTTTAGGAACTTTACTATGTTTGGTAACAACGCTGAGCTTTTTAGGCAACAAGCCATCGCGACTAATGCTGTAAACAGTTCTAGCTAAGGCATAAGTCATTGAAATGCAGACTGTTATCAATGTCAAGATGGCAATAATAGAAATATAATCAGCTGCCCAATTTAAGCCCACTTGGCGAAGAGCAAAAGCAACTGCATCGGCCACATTTAATTTGGAGTAGTGAATAATGCCTGTTAATACCAAAGTAACACTGGCATAAAGAATGGTTGCAATAGTCAATGAAGTTATAATTCCTTTGGGAATTGTTTTTTGTGGTTCTTGAACCTCATCAACTGCCATTGAAATGGATTCAAATCCTAAAAAGGCAAAAAACATCAAAGAAGCTCCCGCCATTATCCCTGTTTGTCCCCCGTAAATCTGACCAAAGCCAAAAGGAGCAAAATTGGACCAATTTTCAGGCTTGATATGAAAAATTCCTACAATTATAAAGAGAGCTAGGGCTGAAAATTTCATAATAACAAGACTGCTGTTAAAACGCAGAGCAATTTTAGAATTCAGCAGAACAATTCCTGTAACCAAAAGAACTACTAAAGCTGGTAACAAATCAATATAATTGCCCTTATCAGGATTAAAAGTACCGTTCAAGAATGCAGGCAATTGAATATGGTAACTTAGAAGCAGACCTTTGAGATAGCTTCCCCAACCGGAAGCAACGCTGGATACTGCTGTCAAAAATTCCATGATAATGTACCAGCCAGCCAACCAAGCAGGAAATTCCCCCAAAGTAGCATACAAATAGCTGTAAGCTCCTCCGTTAGCAGGTATTCTGGATGCAAATTCAGCATAAAAAAGAGCTGAAATACCAACTGCAATCGCTGAAATAATAATGGAAATAATTAAAGCCGGCCCTGCATACTTTGCCGCACCAATACCAGTAATCGTAAAGATTCCTGTTCCTACCATTGATCCCAAGCCTAGAAAAATTAAATCTACTAACTTGAGGTGCCTCTTCATTTCGGTCTTATCAAAACTTGTATTTTTCTTTCTAAAAACAGTCATCGCGTCTCCTACTTTTTTAACAACTCCATTAGTTTATCATAGTAGGGGGGTCTTGTAAATTTAAATGAATAAAAAAATTCCCATTAAATAGCTTAATAGGAATTTTAAAGTATTAATCAGCATCATCTTCAGTCATTTTTTCTTTGATTTCATCATAAGAAAGTGCATGAGCTTCTTCTGAATCATCTGCCTTCTCAGGCATTTTTCCTGTTTCATAAATAGACTTGATTTGAGCTGCGTCAAGAGTTTCATATTTAAGCAGAGCTTCTGCAATTAATTTATGCGTTTCACGATTGCCATTAATAATATCAGCAGCTTTATTGCGAGCTTCATTTAGGAGATCGCGAACTTCTTCATCAATAAGAAGAGCTGTCTGTGCTGAATAAGTTTTCTCTGGCGCAAATTGACCCGGCATCATAGCATGATTGCCTTCATATTGGACAGGACCAAGTTTTTCACTCATACCATATTCTGTTACCATAGCACGAGCTAACTGTGTTGCCTGTTCAAAGTCATTGGAAGCACCCGTTGTCTGCGCATTAAAGATAATTTCTTCAGCAACACGGCCTCCCATAAGTCCAGCCAATTGCTCTCTCAAATCATCTTTAGATAAAAGATTTTGGTCTTCTTTTGGCAACGCAATCATGTAACCGCCAGCACGACCGCGCGGAACAATGGTAACTTTGTGAACAACACGCGCATTTGATAAAACAAGCCCTACAATAGTATGTCCAGCTTCATGGTAAGCAACCATCTGACGTTCATGCTCAGAAATGGTTTTGTCCTTCTTAGAAGGCCCAGCAATAACACGATCTTCAGCCTCATCAATATCGCTGGCATCAATTGTTTTCTTATTGCGGCGGGCTGCAACAAGAGCTGCCTCATTCAAAACATTTTCCAAATCTGCACCGACAAATCCTGGTGTCTGTTGAGCAATGACTTTTAGGTCAACATCTTTAGCCAACGGTTTATTCTTCGAGTGAACACGAAGAATAGCTTCACGACCCTTAACATCCGGTCTGCCAACAAGAACCTTACGGTCAAAACGTCCAGGTCGAAGAAGAGCGGGATCCAAAACATCACTGCGGTTGGTTGCGGCAATAACAATGATATTTTCGTTTCCTTCAAAACCATCCATTTCAATCAGCAGCTGGTTGAGGGTTTGTTCACGTTCATCGTTTCCGCCGCCCATTCCGGCTCCGCGGCGGCGGCCAACTGCATCAATTTCATCGATAAAGATAATAGCGCGTTCAGCCTTTTTAGCATCCTCAAAGAGCGAGCGAACACGACTGGCTCCGACACCGACAAACATTTCAACAAAATCTGAACCTGAAATACTGAAGAAAGGAACACCTGCTTCTCCAGCGACTGCTTTAGCAAGCAACGTTTTACCAGTTCCTGGAGGCCCTTCAAGGAGGACACCTGACGGAATACGTGCTCCCAAAGCTTTATAGCGTTTTGGCTCCTTTAAGAAATCAACAACTTCAATCAGTTCTTGTTTTTCTTCCTCTGCTCCGGCAACATCTGAAAAGCGCACCTTAACATCACTCTTAGAAGATGAACGAGCCTTATTTTTACCAAAGCTCATAGCTCCGCGGGCACCGCCTCCGCTTTGATTCATCATCATAGTGAAGAAGAAAATCATAATGAGAATTGGCAGGAAACTTACGAGGAAGGAAATCCAAGCACCACTTGAACTCTCTTGTTTAACAGAAATTTTTGTTTCGTGATCTTCTGCCAGCTTTTCAATTTTTTCAATAGAAGCGCTGTTAGGCAGAACGATTGATGTAAACCTTTTAACTTTTGTAGTGGCGCCGCTAAAGAAAGCTAAATCATTGTTTGCTTTAGTTTCTTTAGCTTTTTTGTATTCACCGGTTACCTGAACAATGCTGCCGTTTGGCTGATAGGTAATTGATTTTATATCACCTGATTTGACACGTTTAACAAGGGTCGTGTAACTGATTTTTTCATTCTGTGAGCTTGTTCCCCTAAAAAAATACTGAAAGCCAGTTACAATAGCCAAAAACAGTATAATATAAACAAAGGAGTTTCTCACAAATCCATTATTTCGATTATTTTTCATGTACTAATTAACAACCTTTTTCTTATTTTGAATAAACTTCTTCTTTTAAGACTCCTACATAAGGAAGATTACGGTAATTTTCAGCGTAATCTAAACCAAAGCCGACAATAAATTCATTTGGAACATTATAACAGACATAATCAGCATCAATATCAACGACACGACCTTCAGGCTTGTCAAATAATGTTGCAATTTTAACAGAATTTGCCTGACGGTACTTAAACATATCACGCAGATATTTTAAAGTGCGGCCAGTATCAATAATATCTTCAATAAAAACAACATCACGGCCTTCAATATTGGTGTCAACGTCCTTTAATATTTTAACTTCACCACTGCTTGTAGTACCACCATGATAGCTTGATACAACCATGAAATCAATTTCAACATGAGTATCAATATGTTTCATCAGCTCCGCCATAAAAGGAACAGAACCTTTTAAAACACCGACTAAAAGAGGATTTTTTCCTGCATAGTCTTTGGTTAGCTGAGCACCTAATTCCTTTGTTTTAACAATAATTTCCTCCTCAGAATAGAGGACTCTTTTAATATCTTGTTCGAGCATCTCTCACCAATTTCTATTTTGAATATACAGTCTGCCTTTCATTATATCATCTTTAAAGTCTTTTCTCAAATAAGTAACATCATCTAAAAGAACTAAAATAATTTCGCCGTCCTGCTCAAGAACAACTGCTTCTAAACGTTTAGCAGGAAGAATTTTGTCATCTATGAACAGACGCCGCAATTTTTTAGAATAAGATCCTAGCTGAATTTTATCACCTGGTCTGCGCCTCCTGATTAAAATAGGAGAAAGACTCTTTAAAGGAATACCTTCTTTAGAAGCTGTCTCTTTTTGAAAAGAAAAAATAAACTGACCATATTTGACCATACTGTCATATTCTAGCACTCTTGGTTCGTCATCTCCATCCGTCTTAAGACCTATTTTAGTAATTTCAAACCTTTTATCATCTTTTTTTAAATAATAACCATTTTTGACATGATGATAATAATATGCTTTGCTTCTAAGAACATGCAAGAGATCGTCAAACTGTGCCTTGCTAATATTTAAGTCAGGAAAATCTTTTAAGTATCTCTGCAGTAAAAAATACTGAACAGCCTCACTTTGCTTTTGAAAAAGCTGACAGTCTTGAATATCCAAATCTTGAGTTAGTTCATCAAAGGCCCGAAAAAGTTTTTCTGTTTCTACACTCAGTTCAATCAGATGCTGAGTTAATCTGGGATTTTCCTGCTCCAAAACTGGTAGGTAACTGTTTCTGATTCTATTTCTTAAATAGCTATCCTCTTGGTTCGATACATCCTCAAAATGAAAAATATCTGGCAGATCTTTTTTGGAAAAAGTCAAAAAAGGCCGTATCAACTGACCGCAAGCAAAAGGCTGTACTTCCTTAATTCCAGTTAAATAACGCAGGCGCGACCCTCTCAGTAAACGTAAGAAGACTGTCTCAGCCTGATCATCAGCGTGATGGGCAGTGACAAGAGCCGTGTAATCATATTTAAGCATCACTTTTTTAAAAAAAGCATAACGAAAATCACGCGCTTTTTTTTCAGAAAACTCTCCTTTATAAGTATCACAATAAAAAGGGAGATCTTGTTTTTGAGCCCAATTTTTAAGATAGATTTCTTCTTCATCAGCTTGAAGCCTTTGTTTATGATTAATATGAGCTATGGCTATTTCTATACCTAATTGTTTTTGATAAGCATGCAAAAAGTGCAGCAGATTCATAGAATCTACTCCACCTGATACAGCTATTAAAACTTTGCTATGCTCTGTAAAAAAATTCTTTTGTTGGACATATTTAAAAATCTTGTCATAGGTCATTTTAAAATACCATATACGTCATCGGCAATTGCTGAAATATTATCGTAAGAAGATTTATCTGTAAAAATAGATAAAATAAAGGGTTCACCAGCATAAATGACAGCTACATCATGCTTGTAATCGTAAGCATCTCCAATTTTATGAGCAACAGGAACAGCTATATCACGAGAGATACGATCCCCGTCAAATTCTGTTGATTTTAAATAATTCAAGGCTGGACTTTGCTGATAATAAAGAGCTTCTATAGCATTGGCAGCTGTTTTTGATGAAACATTTCGATTTTCCATGCTCCATTTAGCATGGGCAATTTTTTCCACTGTTTCCTGATAAGCCTTATCATATTGATGAGCAATATAATAGCCTAAAATATTGCTGGCAGCATTATCTGAGTGCTGAGCTACAGCCTTTAACAAGCTATCCACAGTATAGGTCTTATTATCAGCTTTTTTAGGCAATTCACCACTGCCTTCTGTCTTATAAGCACCCTTAAACTGATTGACCTGTTCTGTATAGGTCAGTTTATCCGTTAATTTTACTTTTCTATCTTTAATTTGTTTTTCAACAAAGTATAGAATAGGAAGCTTGGTCACACTAGCAGAATACATTGCTTTATCTTCATTTATTCCAGCTGTTTTTTGCGTATTCAGCTGCTTGATGTAGATAGAATAGTTAGATTTATTGTATTTTTGATTTAACAAATCCTGAACTTTTTCCATACGATTGTCTGCAAAAGCTAAATCTTTTTCATCGATCCAGCCTTTCCCATCAGCTTTTAGATACACACCGTGATTAGTAACAGCCCTCTTTGAAATGTGTACTTTACTGTATCCCTTAAGATTTGTATTAACTTTTTTAACTCCTGTCACATAAGGGCTTTGATAAACAGTAAACGTTTTTTTAAGCCAGCAGTTTTTTAGAAAACTGTCTTGACGAAGAACAATATCAGCATAAACACTGTCTTGACTAGCTTTGATAAAACGGCCATCTGACAGCTTAAAGACCGGTGTTTTGACATTTTTTGTAATTAAGGCCTTGATTTTCAAAGCAGAATCAGGCTTAATTTTTTGAGCTTTCCCTGTCAGATCAGGCTTTGAAAAACTGGATACAGCATGATGAATATTGGGATTCTCCGGAATATTATTAAAAAATTCTGAAGAAGATTTTTCCGTGCTGATAGCAAAAACAGGAGCAGAAAAAACAATCATTAACATAATGGCTAATAATTTTTTCATTTTGCTCCTCCCGTTTTATTTTGAATCTTATTTTTAGATGGCTCTTCTCGCAAAGCCCGATTTTTTTGAGACAATTCTTCTAATTTGTCATCAGAATAAGCTAAAAACTTTTCAACTGTTTCAATTAAATGTTCCATTATTTTGGTAATAAACTTGGTGCAGGGTAAATATTTTCTCCATCAATAGAATAATAATATTTAGCGCGTGCATATTTCTCAACGTAACTGTCATCCTTTAAGCGCTCGGCAAATTTTTGCTCAGCTTCTGTTTTAGCATTCAATTGCTCCTGCTGTTTTTGCAGTTTGACAATCTGTTCTTTTTTTTGCTGTAAATTCATATAACTGGCAACCAGATTGTAAGCCGGTAAAATGAAGAGCAAAATGATAAAAACTAAAATCCAGCCGATAAAGCGATGACGGCGTCTTGCTTCTTCTTCCTCATAACGTTTTCGGGTATTTTCATCATTAATGTATTTATTGTTAAGCTGAACAATATTAGGTTTCTCCATTTGGTTCAATCCTCGTCTCACTTATGATTTCATACATGTTAGCAGCATCATCTTTTTTAGTGCTGTCTTTCATTTCTAAAACACGGACTGTCAGCAATTTATTGCCAAAGCGTATTTCAACAGTATCATTGATTTTTAAATCTGTTGAACTTTTAGCCAAAATACCGTTTACTTTAATTCGTCCCTTATCAGCTACTTCCTTGGCTACAGGACGACGCTTGATAATGCGGGATACTTTCAAATACTTATCTAATCTCACCTAATCACCTCGAGTCTATTTTTTTATTCTAACATTTTTCTTTTTAAAAAGATAGGAAGAGCTTGACTGCACCACGCCTATATTTTTTCTTGAAGACCGCCAAGAAAATTTGTTACCCTTAACTTAATGATCAGCTTTTCTCATTTTAATTTCAGTTAAACTTTCTCCAAATTTGAGCAGTTCTTCCAAAATTTCGTAATCTTTCTTTGCTTTTACATTAAAAATAATTTTAATCTGTCCTTCTTCTTCGCTAATTTGAGCTTTAAGACTAGTTTTAGATAAGGCTTCAAAATAATCCTGCGTCAGATAAAATTTCTGAGAGGCTTTTTCAAATAAAATACTGATACGATTGTCTTTTTTCTCCAATAAAATCACAAAAGCCTTATCCATATAGGACTTAACAAGACCAATTTCCAGCAAGTAAGCCACCTGATCGGGATATTCGCCAAAACGGTCTATCAGCTCATCTTGAAGTTCCTGATAATCTTCACGGCCATCAATTTCACGGATTCTCTTGTAAATATCTATTTTTTGCCGTTCATCACTAATGTAGCTGTCTGGCAAATAGGCATCAATTTGCAGATTGATTTCTGCATTTCCTTTGGAGCGTGCCTGAGATTTTCCTAATTTTGCCGCAATAGCTTCTTCTAACAGCTGCGAATACATTTCAAAGCCCACAGAATCAATAAAGCCGCTCTGTGAAGATCCTAGCAGATTTCCAGCACCACGGATAGACAGATCCCGCATGGCAATTTTAAAGCCTGAACCAAGTTCTGTAAATCCTTTGATGGCTTCCAAACGTTTTTCTGAAACTTCGGTTAATATTTTATCAGGATGGTACATCAGATAGGCATAGGCGATACGGCTGCTTCGGCCAACACGACCCCGAAGCTGATACAGCGTTGACAGTCCCATATGATCTGCATTTTCAATAAAAAGTGTATTAACATTTGAAATATCAACACCCGTCTCAATGATCGTCGTTGTCACTAAAATATCATAGTCACCGTTGATAAAATCCATCAAGGTATTTTCAAGCTGAATTTCACTCATTTGTCCATGAACAAAACCAATGCTGGCTTCTGGAACTAATTCCTGAAGCTCTGAGACTTTCCTGTCAATCGTGTCAACTTTGTTGTAAACATAGAACACCTGGCCACCGCGGTCAATTTCACGCATAATAGCCTCACGAATGACTCCTTGATTGTTTTCCATAACATAAGTCTGGACAGGATAGCGGTTAGTGGGAGGTGTTTCGATAACAGATAAATCACGTATTCCAAGCATAGACATGTGCAGGGTTCGTGGAATTGGTGTAGCTGTCAAGGTTAAGACATCAACTTTTGTCTTCAGTTTTTTCAGCGTTTCCTTGTGCTTCACACCAAAGCGTTGTTCCTCATCAATAACCAGAAAACCTAAATCTTTAAAAACAACATCTTTAGAAAGCAGGCGGTGGGTACCAATAATGATGTCAACCTGACCCTTTGCCAATTTTTTCAGGGTTTCTTGCTGCTCTGCTTTTGTCTTAAAACGGCTCATAACATCAACATTAACTGGAAAATTTTCAAAACGTTCTTTGAAATTATTGTAATGCTGTTGAGCCAGAACAGTTGTCGGTACCAAAACAGCTACTTGCTTGCCATCGTTGACAGCCTTGAAAGCTGCTCGCATGGCAACTTCTGTTTTTCCAAAACCAACATCCCCAACAAGCAAACGATCCATGGGCTGCTCTTTTTCCATGTCTTTTTTAACTTCCTGAATAGACCTTAGCTGATCCTCAGTTTCAACGTAGGAAAAATGATTATCAAAGGCTTCTTGACTGTCATCATCATGAGAAAAAGCAAAGCCCTTTAACTGGCTGCGTTCAGCATATAGTTTCAAAAGGTCATCAGCGATATCTTCAACCTGACGCGATACCTTTTGTTTAGCTCTTTGAAAACGACCATCGTTCAGCTTATTAATCTTTGGTTCTTTTCCATCACTGGCAACATATTTTGACAGCATTTCTATCTGTTCGACAGGAATAGAAATACGGTCAGAATTTTGATACTGGATGGTTAAATAATCACGATGAACACCTGATACCTCAATGGTTTCAATTCCCAGAAAACGACCAATTCCATGAACATTATGAACAACATAGTCTCCCTTTTCCAACTCATTGTAATCTTTAAGGCGTTCAGCATTGCTGACAGTCTTACGACGGATTTTGCGCTTGATTTTTTTATGGAAAATTTCACGCTCAGTGATAAGAGCTACCTTTTCATCAGCAAAATAAAATCCGCTGGACAGATTTCCAATAATCAGCTGAGCTTGATTTTCAAGAATCTCATCAGTTTTACTAATAGGTAAAGTCAAATGATATTCCTGTAAAGTTTCTTGTAAACGTTCTTGACTAAGCTGTGAATCTGTCTGTAAAAGAACTGTAGCGCCAGATTTCTGATAACGCTCGATTTCACTGACCAATAAAGGAAACTGATTAAAGAACTCCTGCATGGGATACTGTGTAAAGTTATGGATATAGTCGAACTTTAGATTTCCCAATCCTTTATGGAAATTTGAAAAGAAAACAGCGGGTTGATACTGCCGCAAATATCTATAAGTATCTGCAAAATAAGATAAGCTTGACACTGCTTTACTATTTTGTAAATCCTCTGTCAAAAGAGCGGCAGCATCCAAATCAAAATGACTGTTTTTGTCTATAATCTTTTGGAAATCATCAAAAAAGACAGGTGTTTGTTTAGGCAGGTAATCCAGCAGCGTCCATTCTTTTTGATAGAAAAAGGATAGAAATTTTCTAATATCCTGATGCCGCTGGTGTTCTTTTGTAACCGCTGCGACTTCTTCAAAATAAGATTTTAAATTCTCACTGGCAGTAGGGGGAAGCTTCTCCAACTGGCGGCAGGCACGCTCAAAATCACCTTCCGTAAGAACAATGTCATCAGACGGTGTTAAAATGAAGGAATCAAGATTAGTAAGGGATTTTTGGCTATCAACATCAAAGGTACGAATACCATCTATTTCATCACCAAAGAACTCAAGACGATAAGGCAGTTCCTGCTCAATTTCGTAGATATCTAAAATATCCCCTCTTTTACTGAACTCTCCTGGATTATAAACCTGAGCTACTTTTTCATAACCACTATTTGACAAGTGCTTTACAAGGTTGTCAAGGTCATATTCTTCACCAACAGCTAGTTTTAATCTAGCAGCTTGATAATTTTTGGGATTTGGCAGCAAAATCCGAGTTCCTGCAATACTGGTAACTAAAATACCTTCTTTTTGCTCATCCAACAGGAAATTCAGGCTCTTGACACGAGAATTTGTCTTGTCCCGAGATGCAAAAATAAATTCAGCCGCTGCTGCATCATCAGCAAAAAAACGATAGACTTTTTCTTCGCCTATCAAACCGATTAAATCATCTGACAGCCTTTCAGCCTCATTTTGCGTTGAAGTAACAATGACTATTTTGCCTTTGTAGCCACTCCATACTGCTGCCATTGCCAAAGCCTTACTAGCGTTTGACAATCCTGTTATTAACTGTCTGTTAGAAACAGACAGCTGCTCCGTCAATTTTTTAAGTTTAGTATTTTCTTTAAATAAATCAATGATGTTCATTTTATCCATTAAATTTTTGCATGGTCATATTGAAATCTTCGGTCTGTAAATAATACTTTACAGCTTCGTCAACTTTGTCAATTGTCTTTAAAATGGTTATGTAGTCATCTTTATCAAACTTTCCAAGAACGTGGTGAACAACACTCATTTTAGCTTGAGGACGGCCAATCCCAATTTTAACTCGGTCAAACTCTTGTGTTCCCAGTTCTTTAATTATACTTTTAATCCCATTATGTCCACCCGCAGAGCCTTTCTGGCGAAAGCGGATTTTCCCCACTTCCATATCCAAATCATCATAAATAACGAGTAAATCATTCGGTCTTAAATTATAATAAGCTAAAAAAGCTCTAATAGCTAGACCGCTGGCATTCATAAAGGTAGTCGGCTTAATAAAATAAACTTTTTCACCATTAATAAAAGTATTCGCTTCTTCTGCTTTAAAGACTTTATTTTCTGTAAAGCTGATATTCAAAGACTTGACAATTTTGTCAACCGTCATAAATCCAACATTATGTTTTGTTTCTTGGTATTTGCTTCCTGGATTACCTAATCCAACAATCAATTTTGTCATTTTTTCCTCTCAAAGACCAAAAGGGAGCTGGGAAAAATTCCCAACTCTTTTTAGGTTATAAGTGATTTTTTATAGTTCTTCTTAGTACTTTAAACATTAAAACGAAATTCCATGATGTCGCCATCCTGAACTACGTAATCTTTACCTTCTTCACGGAGGCGCCCAGCCTCTTTAACAGCTTTTTCAGATCCATAATGAATGAGATCATCATAAGACATCGTCACAGCACGGATAAAGCCTTTTTCAAAATCAGAGTGAATTATTCCTGCCGCTTGAGGTGCTTTGATACCACGTTTGAAGGTCCAAGCACGGACTTCTTTTTCACCTGCTGTAAAGTAGGTGCCAAGCCCAAGTAAATGATAAGCAGCTCGTGTCAACTTATCAACACCAGATTCTTCCAAGCCCATAGCTTCTAAAAATTCAGCTCTGTCCTCATCATCAAGTTCTGAAATTTCTTCTTCAGCACGCGCTGAAATCACAACAACTTCAGCTTTTTCAGTTGCTGCAAAATCACAAATTTGCTGAACATATTCAATATCATCAGGATTAGCAACCTTATCTTCGTCCACATTGGCTACATAGAGCACTGGTTTCGTTGTCAGCAAAAACAAGCCTTTAACAATCTTTTGTTCATCTTCTGTAAACTCAATAGTTCTAGCAGATTTGCCATCTTCAAGAACTGGCTTAATTTTTTCAAGTACCTTAAATTCAGCTACAGAATCCTTATCTTTTTGAGTCCGAGCAATTTTTTCCACACGCGCATAGCGTTTATTAACAGATTCCAAATCGGCTAAAATCAATTCGAGATTAATCGTTTCAATATCTGCTATGGGATCAACAAAAGCCGACTCACGGCCCTGTTCACGCATGACATTTTCATCATCAAAAGCACGGACAACATGAACAATGGCATCCACCTCACGGATATTGGCCAAAAATTTATTGCCCAATCCCTCCCCTTTGGAAGCACCTTTGACAATACCTGCGATATCAGTAAATTCAAAAGTTGTCGGAACAGTTTTTTTAGGTTGTACCAATTCTGTCAGTTTTTGCAGCCGTGCATCCGGCACTTCAACCATGCCAACATTAGGATCAATTGTTGCAAAAGGATAGTTGGCAGCTTCTGCTCCCGCCTTTGTAATTGCATTAAAAAGAGTTGATTTCCCAACATTAGGCAAACCAACAATACCTGCCGTTAAAGCCATAAATTTTAATCTCCGTTATTTTATTCAATCATGATTATTATAGCAAAAAAGATAAGAAAAAGCTTGCCAATTAACAAGCTTAATGTAAAATCTCAGCAAGCCCCCTCAAAAACTATAACACCAATCCTCCAAGAGGAAATAACATCCACCAATAGTTTACTAAAAATTCCCAGCCGTTCATCTGTTTTTCAGCTTTTTTATTCACAGCATTCTCAACAACTTTTTCATCTTTGCCTAAAACAAGCTTATCTAGGCTAACTTCAAAAATCTCTGCCAGTTTTACCAGATTGTTCATATCAGGCGTTGCTTCGCCATTCTCCCATTTGGCGGTAAGACAGAAATCTATGATTTCGTCGTCGCACCCCCGCAAGGCTGATTAGAATGGTCACGAGAATAGCGATGTGAACATTCAATCAGCTACTGCGAAAATCGCTTGACGGGAGATGAAAAGTTGATTGGCCAGTTCTTCTTGCGAAAGTTCACGCTCAGTTCGTAATTTTTTTAATTGATTTGAAAATTGTAACACAGTAGCCCTCCTTCTCCTCCCTATCATAAATCTTTTGTTTAATGCTTACTAGCAACTGTGAGCAAAAGAACCGTTAAAATTGCGCAACCAATGCTTGCTTTTTCTGTAAAAAACACTGATTTAACAAGTCTTTTTAAGTTGCGCGACATTTTTATAAGACTTTCTTCATCTTTCGCTCAAAATCATGCCTGCTCATCATGACGACATGATCACAATTAGTACAGCGAATTTTAATATCAGCTCCCAGGCGCATGACTTCCCAGCAATTAGCCTTTTTACCAGTTGACTTGATGGTACAGGCATGCGGCTTTTTCATTTCCACAAAACTTCCTAAATCATACATGGTATTTTTTCCTTTCAAAGATATATTTTCCTCTTTTGACATGTGAAGGTTTCTCTAACAATCTCAGTCAGTTCACCATCAACCTGAGCAGCTGTCGGTTTATAGCAGTCTAAGGTTAATTCCGTGTAAGACTCATGTTTTAAACGAGAACTTTTTTGATGTTTTTTCAACACTAGAGCCAGCAATCCTTGGATATTTTGAAACACTGTTCCCTTTTTCAGATAAACCAAATCGATCTGATTCGTTTTAACAGAAGCTTCTGGCCAAATCATAATACCGCCTCCAAAATAAGCAGTATTGGCTAAAACAAACAAAAATAAATCAGACAATTTTTGCGAGTGCCCTTTGGCATCCTTAATTGTTAAAGAGACGCTTTTACGGCTGAAAGCAGAACGTATGCCTAATAACAAATAGGTTAGTTTTCCCAAACCAAACTGATTCAGCCACCGTTTTAAAGAAGAATGTTGAGAGTAGGAGATGACACGTGCATCAAAACCAAACCCCAAACTGTTTAAAATCAGATGATTAGCTGATTGAAAGACAGAAATCGTTTGTGTCCTACGCTTTTGCAGAGCTTCCATGATCGTTTCCAGGCTTGCTGGCAAACTGCGGTTAAAGTCATTTCCAGAACCAGAAGCCAGATAAGCAAAAGGAATGTCTTTTGGCAAGGCCAAGAGAACTTTTGACAGCGTACCGTCTCCGCCAATGATTAGCAGCTGATCCTGATTAGATTGGTAACTAGCCAGAATTTGAGTCAACTGGTTGATTTCATCATCGGCACACTGGGTCAGATAAATTTTTGCCTTAAACTGTGGATAAGTTTTTTGAATCATTATCGCTTTTTTTAAGCCTTTTTTATCTCCTGCATTTGGATTTACAAGAATATAAAGCATGTTGTTTATTATATCATATTGATAAAAATAACGCCCTCAGGCGTCATTTTTAGTTAGTACGAACAGGTGTAATCAGCTGAATAAAGTTTTCACTGTCATCGCCTGGTGTCAAGGTGAAAGGACGAATAGGAGAAATAAAACGAATAGTTACGGTCTCACTCTTAAGTGCCTTTAAGGCTTCAATCAGATAAGTCGGATTGAAACTAATCGTTAAATCACTGCCAGATACCTCTTCAATATCCAATTCTTCATTAACTTTACCAACTTCAGGGGAATTAACATGTGCTGTCACCTGGTTGTTGATAATTTCTAATTTAACAGTACCATTTTGAGTGGCATTGGAAATAAGATGAGCACGTTCCATGGCATAGCGCAGAGAGTTAGTATTAAAAACAACTTCAGTTTCAAAATTATTGGCCAGCAGACGATCGGTATCTGGATAGTTACCTTCTAACAAACGAGTGTAAAAACTGATATTTTCACTTCTAAAGAGGATTTGGCTGCTGGAGAAAAATACTTCCACAGATTCCACATCTTCTGTGAAAACCGCTGCAAATTCACGCAAAGAACGGCTAGGGATAACAACATCAAAATCATCAGTTGAATTTTCTAAAGTTAGTTTACGCTGACTCATACGGTGAGAATCCGTTGCAACAGCCTTAAATTCTTTATGATTGGTCAAAACCAAATGAACACCAGTTAAAATTGGACGACTTTCCTGTGTGCTGGCAGCAAAAGCCGTTTCTGAAATAATTGTTTTCAACAGTTTTGTTTCCAAGATTAAAGGATTGTTGGTGACAACTTCCTGCAAACGCGGATATTGTTCAACATCTTTTCCTTTAAGAGTGATTTCTGACTTACCGCTGTTTAAAACAACTTGATGCTGTTCAATTTCTTCAAAATCTAAAGTGACATCTGGCAGACTAGAAACAACATTAATAAAGAAATTAGCTTCAAGCAGGATTGAACCTGAAGAAGTAATGAGAAGCCCTGCATTTTCATCATCAGCTGAAATGGTATTTTCAATAGAAATCTGACCATTAGAACCTGTTAGGACAATTGATTGAGAATGTACTTCTATTTTTAAGCTGGAAAGAATAGGAATGGCATTTTTAGAACTAATAGCTCGTTTAGTTGCATTTAGAGCTTGTAAGAAAAATGTTTTATTGATTGAAAATTTAATCATGGAAAACTCCTTTATTTTATAAGTATTAAGTTAGTAGTGGTAGTAGGCCTTGTGTACAGTGCGGATAAGTCTGAGAAACTAAGCTACTGCTTAGCTTAAGACTTGTTCACAACTTGTGGATAAAAAAATCTTTCTGTCAGACTTATTCACAGGCTCTATTTTATTTTGTTTTTGATAGTCTCTAGTTCAATTTTGAGGCTGTCATCCTGAGCCAGCATATTTTTGATTTTGTTGTAGGCATGCAGCACTGTAGAATGGTCTCGTCCGCCAAATTCTTTCCCGATTTTTGGAAGGCTGTTGTCGGTCATTTCACGCGCTAAATACATGCCAACCTGACGTGCCAGAACAATGTTTTGCGTCCGTTTGGTTGATTTGATTTCCTTGACTGTTACGCCGTAAAATTTTCCTACCTGCTTTTGAATGTCTTCAATAGGAATAACAATCATCTTAGGACTGCTGTCTTGCTTTCTGGCTCTAATGGCTTCTGCTGCGACTTCAACAGTTATAACATCAAGATTTCTGTAATTGGCCACCAGACTAATATCTTTTAAAGCACCTTCCAAATCCCGGACATTAGAATCAAACTGTCCTGCCAGATATTCAATAGTTTCTGACTGGAAGCTGTAATTATATTCTTGAATTTTATTATTTAAAATAGCGACGCGGGTTTCAAAATCAGGTGGTGTAATATTAACCGTCAATCCCCATTTAAAGCGCGTGACCAAACGCTGCTCCAAATCGTTGAGATCATCTGGTGTTCGGTCGCTGGTTAGCACAATTTGTTTATTGTTATCGTGAAGGGCATTAAAGGTGTTGAAAAATTCTTCCTGCGTGGCAGCCAAACTTTTCTTGGCCAAAGATTGGATATCATCAATCAGCAGTAAATCTAAGTTCCGAAATTTTTGTTTAAGTTCATCCATATTTTGCAGCCTGATGTGGACAACAAATTCATTGATGAAATTTTCAGCAGAAATATATTTGATCCGAGCATTAGGATTATTAGCCAAAACCGCATTGCCAATAGCATTTAAAAGGTGGGTTTTACCTAAACCGGGTCCTCCGTAAATAAAAAGAGGATTGTAAGTTGTTCCCGGAAGATCTGCTACAGACACAGAAGCTGTAAAGGCCCAGCGATTTTCATCACCAATTACAAAATTATCAAAACTGTATTTTGGATTAAGATCGTTTTGCACAATTGGCAGCGGTCTGGCAGAAGTTCCCGTAACTGTAGTTTGAGAAGAAGTGTTTGCCTGCAGTTGCTCCTCTTCAGAAACGTATTTGATAGAAATTTCGGTGTTGAAAACTTCAAAACCAGCTGTTAATACAACAGGCTGCAGATTTTTTTCCCAAAACAGCTTTTTCATATCATCAATCAGAATGGTAGCTGTGTTTCCTTCAATTTTTTGTAGTTTAGCATCTGAAACAAAAAAATCAAATGTAGCTTGTTTTAATTGACTTTGTGCAAGTTCTAAGACCCTATTCCAAAAAATTTCGTCATTTTTTGTCATAGCGCGCTCCTATCAAGATTTGTAATAAGAAAATTTTACCACAAAAAACAAAAGTTTTCCACAGCTGCGACAGAAAAATCCACATTGTGGACAGAAGTTTTCCACAGATTGTGGAAAAGAAGAAAAAAGCTGTTAATTCGGATTTCCTGACTGTTTTTCCCTGTGGAAAAAGATGTTAGAATAAAAGCAAAATGAACAGGTTAAAAAAGCCTGTTCATTATTCTGTTGAATTCTTCTTCAGAAGCAAAGGAAATTTTTAACTGCCCCTGCAGCTGTTTATTGCAGTGAATGGAAACTGGCAGACCCAAAAGCTGACTAATTTCTTTTTCTTTTTCTGCAGTAAAAATATCTTTTGCTGGTTTTTTTGACTTTTCTTTTTTGGGAAGCTTTTTCAAAGCCTGCTCGAGCTGACGGACACTGAGCTGTTCGTCAAGAATTTTATGGAACCAACTATCCTGTACCTCTTGCTTATCAATGCTTAAAAGCAAACGGGCGTGTCCTTGAGAAATTGTCCCTTTTTCTAGGCCTTGTCTAATATGTGATGGCAGATTCAAAAGTCTAATACTATTTGTAATGTAAGGCCGGGATTTTCCAATTGCTTTTGCAATTTCATCATGAGTCATTTGATTTTTAAGGATAAGATTTTGATAGGCCTTAGCTTCTTCAATAGGATTTAAATCGGAACGCTGCAAATTTTCAATGATGGCCTGTTTCATACTATCCTTATCGGAAACATCCTTGATAATGACAGGAATCTTATCCAATCCAGCCATTTTAATAGCCTTTAAGCGTCTTTCTCCTGCTATTAGGTCATAACCAAAAATATCAGACTTTCTGACGATAATAGGCTGGATCAGACCGTTTTCTTTAATGGACTGTGCCAACTCTTCCAGTTCTTTGGGTTCAAAATGGAGCCTCGGTTGATAAGGATTGGGATTAATATCTTTAGGATTAAGGTATTTCAATTGTTCAGGCATGATTATTACTCCATAAAAAAGGACAGAATAGAAAGTCAAGATTTAAAGAAAATGACTTTTGTCTGCCCCTTTAGTTAAGCGATTTTTTTAATGACAGTTAAAGATCAGCGCTCTGTTTTTTTAGATTATCAGCATGATTAGTCCTAAAAACAGGCAGCAGCAATTTCAAATCACTTTTTAGACTGATTTTAATTGTTTAAATCTTTACTTGTCTTTGTCAATTGGATATCAACTGTCTTCTTATCTTTGCCACGATAGAAGGTAATCTTAATCGTATCGCCTTTTTTATGCTTGTAAAGAACACTTTGAAGATCACTGATAGATGCTACTTTTTTACCATCAATTTCTGTGATAACATCATATTTTTTCAGTTTACCATCTGCTGGCATACCGTTTTGAGTTGAAAGGACAACGATACCACTTGTCATATCATTTGGAAGTTTTAAGGATTCTCTGCCACTGGTTGAAGCTTCGCTCAGATTAGCCATGGAAATACCCAGAGCTGGTCTAATAACTTCACCATTTTCTTCCAATTGATTAATGATGGAAACCACATCGTTTGAAGGGATAGCAAAGCCCATTCCTTCAACAGAAACACCGTTGCTTGAATTGCTGCTGGATGCAATTTTACTTGAATTAATACCGATTACCTGTCCCTTGATATTAATTAAAGCTCCGCCGGAATTACCAGGATTGATGGCAGCATCTGTTTGAATGGCGTTGGTTGAGATAGTTTCACCGTTTTCATTTTGTGAGGTGACCGTACGGCTGAGACTAGAGACAATGCCTTGTGTTACCGAATTTGCGTAGTCGCTTCCCAGTGGGCTGCCGATAGCAATTGCGGGTTCGCCGACCTTAATCTTATCTGAATTAGCGAATTGGGCAACAGTACTGACTTCTTTAGAAGAAATTTTGACAACAGCTAAGTCAGAGTAGGTATCAGACCCCATTAATTTGCCAACAATTTTTTTCCCATCAGCCAGCAAGATTTCTAATTTTTCTGCATCTTTTACGACGTGATTGTTGGTTACCACATATGCGCTGTCACCATCTTTTTTATAGATAACACCGGAACCTTCACCGTAAACGTTTAAACCATCTTCTGATTTATTTTCTTCTTCTGAACTATCACCGTAATTATAGTAACTGTTGTCAATTTTTTGGTAATTAATGACTGAAACAACAGCATTTTTTACATCTTTGACAGCTTCAGTAGTATTAGATTTAGTATTGTAAACAACATTGCTGACAGTAGTTTTACCATTGTTAGTGATTGCTTTATTACCTGATACCCAGTAAAAGACCAAGGTTGAAACAACCCCTAGAATAAAGCTTAAAAAGATAAGCAAAAAGGGAACAAACCATCTTAAGAAGGTATGGGATTTTGTATTATTCACTTTCGAACCTCCAAATTATTCAATAAATTAGTCTGAAACAGTCTAAAGAATTTGACTTAATTATACCTTAAAACACTGAAAAAGGAAAGAATCCACAAGTTGTGGAAAACTTTCTGAAAATGTTGATTTATATTTGCAGGTAAGAGTTTTTTAGAAACCATTTTTCTGTGAAAAACTGTGGATAAGTCTGACGAAAAAGGTGCTATAATAGAAAATATGAAAGTAAAAATAATAGCAATCGGTAAAATTAAAGAAAAGTATTTAAAAGATGGTATTGCTGAATACAGCAAGCGGCTCAGCCGTTTTACTAAGTTTGAAATACTAGAGCTGCCAGATGAAAAAACACCAGACAATGCCAGTCAGGCACAGAACCAGCAGATTCTTGAAAAGGAAGGTCAGCGGATTATCCAGAAAATTTCTCCTCGAGAATTTGTGATTGTTTTGGCCATTGAAGGCAAGCAACTTTCTTCTGAGAAATTTAGTCAAATCTTATCTGATGCCCAAATTAAAGGATATTCTGATATTACTTTTATTATTGGAGGAAGTCTTGGGCTCTCTCAGGAAGTAAAAAAGCGGGCTGATTTGCTCATCAGTTTTGGCCTTATGACCCTGCCTCATCAGCTGATGCGTTTAGTACTAGCAGAGCAAATTTACAGGGCTTTTATGATTCAGGAAGGAAGTCCTTATCACAAATAGGAGACATGATGACTTATTCTGAAATAATTAAATTGTTTGAAGAGAATTCTGATTCAGAAAAAGCTGCAAAAATGGCTAACTATCAGAAAAACCATTTTGCATTTTATGGGATTCCAACGCCTTTGCGGCGCCAATTGTCTAAAACATTTTTGAAAGAGAAGTCTTTAGAAGAAGTTATTGATTGGGAATTTGTTTTTGCAATGTGGCAGGAAGACTGCCGTGAATGCCAGTATCTATCCTGCAATTATCTCCAGATGCCAAAAATCAAATCAAAATTGACTCTGTCTGATCTAAGTAAAATAAAGGAGCTCGTTGTCAGCAAATCATGGTGGGATTCTGTGGATAACTTGGATGAAGTTGCCGGAGCTATTGTTAAAAATGATTCTCAAGCTAAAGAAATTATGTTAGAGTGGTCTTTAGCTGATAATTTTTGGCTGCGGCGAGTGGCTATTGATCATCAGCTGACTTTTAAAAAAGATACTGACGAAAATCTTTTGGCAGCTATCATTGAAAATAATCTGTCAGGTTCTGCCTTTGCCAAAGAATTTTTTATCAACAAGGCCATCGGCTGGGCCTTGCGGGAATATTCAAAAACCAATCCTATTTGGGTTCATCATTTTATTGAAAAACACAAGGAACAAATGAACCGTTTATCTGTCCGAGAAGCCAGTAAATATCTGTAAGAGCGTTTCACGTGAAACAAAAGGAGAAAGTTTGAAAAATGACAAAAAAATATCAAAATTTTGAAGGATTGAGGGTGGCAATGCTTCTAACTTTTGTTAGCGGCTTTATTGACGCCTATACTTACATTACTCAAGGCGGTCGATTTGCTAGCATGCAGACAGGAAATTTGTTGTATATGACTATCAATATTGCAGAAGGCCGTTTTAAAGAAGCATTTAGTTTTTTGATTCCGATCATTTTCTTTATTTTAGGGCAATTTTTCTACTATTTTCTTAGAAAATGGGTTACCCCTAAAAATGTCAGATGGCATAAGCTAAGCACTTATGTATTGTTTATTTTGTTAGCAGCAATAGCTGTATCAAGTCCTTTATTGCCATCTATTTTTACGATTGCTGGTCTAGCTTTTTTTGCTTCTATTCAGCTGGCAACTTTTAAACGAGTTAGAGGATATACTTACACCAATACTATGATGACAGGAAATATAAAAAATGCTGCCTATCTTTTTCTTAAAGGAAGTGTGGAAAAAGATAAGCAGATACTAAGACAGTCTATTTATATCATTACAGTTATTATCACTTTTATGGTAGGTGTTCTGCTGTCAACAGTTATGTGTCGCTATTTAACTGAAAACAGTCTTTATATTTTGCTTTTGCCAATGCTAATGCTAGTTTACCTTTTGAACATAGAAAAAGCCTTTTAGTCAAAAACTAAAAGGCAGTTTTGATCCCAGCAGGATTCGAACCTGCGACCGTTCGCTTAGAAGGCGAATGCTCTATCCAGCTGAGCTATGAGACCTTACAGCTTTATTATTTTACCAAATTTTATGTTCTGCTGTCAATCTTCGTGTGAAAAGCACAGTTGTTTTAAGCACTTTTTAAATTATGACAAGTAATTTAAACAAGAAGGAAAATATTCAGGTTGTAGACAAACTCTATAGTTATCCATTTAACAAACACACACATCTTAGGATAGTATCAATTCACAATCTATAAGAAAAATAGGTGAATGAAACGAGTCTAGCCCAGATACTTTCCGCACACAATAATTCTTTTGATAAAAATCGACTTTTTCTTCAGTCTGAAATATTATTATAATTTTTTTTAAAAAAAGGTAGACAAATAAAAGATATTTGTTATAATAATAAGAGTGTTGATGACATATCAATCTCTATGGTCCGTTGGTCAAGGGGTTAAGACACCGCCTTTTCACGGCGGTAACACGGGTTCGAATCCCGTACGGACTATTAATTCCGGCATAGCTCAGTTGGTAGTAGCGCATGACTGTTAATCATGATGTCGTAGGTTCGAGTCCTACTGCCGGAGTGATAAGACACTAACTCTGTATTAAAAATACAGGGTTTTTATTAACTTGATAAAGCGATAAAAAGTCCATTTGAAGGGGCTTTTTTAGTTTAAAGAAATTCGAGACTGAAACAAAAGTTCAGCCTCACTTTGTGAATATACAGAAAATAACAGCTTGCTCCAATAGTTGACAGTGAAACCATTAGGAAGATTATTTTAGAACCCACATTAGAAATAAAAGAGTAGGAACTATTGGTTTTGTAAACTTGTGCCTCTTTTTTCAACTAAAGGATGGTTGTGTTGTTTTTAGTAGATTTTTTATAAAAAGCTCGATACAGCACAAAAAGCAAGATCCCTGAACAAGAAATCATGATTCCTTGGCGGAATCCCTGAGGAATAAAAGTCATTGTAATTTTGCCTCTGCCTTTTTTAACATTGATTTTCATAAAACCACCCTGAGCTTTTTTAATGTTTAGTTTTTTTCCATCTTGTACTGCTGACCAGCCTTTGTCGTAAGGTAGAGTATAAATTAATGAACTGCTCTTTTTAGCAGTGTAAAAGGTAAAAATTTGATTTTTTTGAGTGGAAACCTTGACAGCTTGCTTTTTTAATTGTGTCATAGCTTTTTGATAAGCTGTGAGATTTAAGGCGTAAACATGTGGTAAATCATAACTAACAGTATCATTATTAGGAAAACTGAGTTTGAAAGTTAGAATCTTTTCTTTTTTGTAATTGCCTAAATTAAATAAAGAATAGCTACTGTTATCAACAAGCTGTTTGATTCTTTTATCATCCATTGTTAAAAGAACATCTGCTTTTTCACTAAAGTTGATATTGGGAAGGCTAATATAAAGCTGACTGTTGGCAGGAACCTTTACAGTATAGTAAACTTCTGCTTTACTTTTGTTGTAACTAGATACAGCTGTGCGGCCATTTAAAACTTGGGCATTTTTACTTGAAAGGATTGGAATCTTTGTAAAGAATCTGTCTTTGGCTTTTGTTAGTTGCTTGACAAATCTTTCTTGATTAATAAGCGTACCAGCATCTAACTTGACATCTTTGTAAAGTCCATTTGACATGAGAGCCAGAGGCAAAGCGTAAACATTTTTGTAAAGTTGAAGATTTTTGTTGCTTTGTTTGAGTTCAAATCCAAATTTATATGGATTTTGTTGACTGATATTATAGCTAACTGATAAAAGACTGTCCATTAGAATAGTATTGTTATGATAGCTGATAAAGGCATGATTTCCTTGTGAATAATAGCCTAGAGCATTTAATAATTTGGCAGCCGGGATATTTTTGACAGATGAAAATTGAGAAATGCTGTTGTAATTAAATTTCATGCCATCATTTGACGTTTGATGAATCAATTTTTCTAAACGGAAAAAGTCCTTTTTGTCGTTATTGCTTAGCTTGACATACCTGTCAACTTCTTTTACATTATCTTTATAGACCTTTCTGGAAGGGAAATTCCAGTCGTTTTCAATACCTTGAATTTGAAAAAAGCTATTTAAGGAAATTTCAAAAACTGTAAAGATAAGTGTAAAGGAAATTGTTAATTGTCGAGAAATTTTTTTATTGAAAAAAGTATAGAGAATAATAGCATAAGCTGCTAAAAAGAGAGCTGTTAATATAAATTGTTCTAATCCTAAAAAGCTGTAACTGTCTCTAAAAAAGAACACAGCTGTAAATCCTATGCTTAATAAAGCAAAGGCTGAGTAAAAGTGTTTTAATCTTAGGGTTTCTATCCGTGAGAGGGTTTCGGCTGCCATCATTAGTATAATGATGGAAAAGACCCAAGAATAACGGTGCAGAAACATATTGGGTGAATGCAGGCCTTGCCAAAAGAGATCTAGAGGCTGAAAAATAAAACTAGCAATGATTGAGGCAATAAGAAGCAAATAGGCTATCTTGACTGAACTTTTAATGGTTTTAATAAAAAAGAAAGCAAGAGCTAAAATTAAGGGTAATAATCCAATATAAATTGTCGGGATAGATCCGTATTTTGTTGTATCGTAACTGCCGATAAAATTTTTGGCAAATAAATCAAGGTAATCTGTATCTGGTGACAATAGCTCAAAGTGTTGGGCTGTTTTTTCTCCATAGCTGCGTAAATCAAGAAAGGTTGGTAGCAGCATAAAAGCACTGGTAAGTGCCGAAAAAAGAGAAACTAAAACAAAATCGGCCAGTCGTTTTATTCTCTTCTTAAAATTCCATGAAGTTTGGGTCAAGAACCAAAGGCAGAGAAAAACAGCTGTCATAAAGCCAAAGAAATAATTTTGAATAAACAGGCAGCTTAAGACAAGAAAATAGAGGGTTAGACCTTTTTTATTCATTAAGCGATCTAAGCCCAATAAAATCAGCGGCAGCAAAATGAAAACATCTAGCCAATTGTTTAATTCCAGCTGACTGGTGGTAAAACTCATAAGAGCATAGGAAGTTGACAGCATCAGAAGCAGACGTTTTGCTAGGCTGGGATAAAACTGGCTCATACTATAAAAAGCTGACAGACCAATCAAACCAAATTTTATTAGAGTAAAAAGATAAAAGGCATCAGCCATAGTTTGAACAGTGAAAAAATAAGTCAAAGGTGTCAAAAAACTGCCCAAGTAATAGCTCATCAGAGCGAAAACGTTAAACCCCAGTCCGCCTTTAAAAGAATAAAATAAGCTGTCTGTTCCATGAAAGATATTGCGAATCAGCGTGTCAAAAATGACATATTGATGAAAGCCATCGCTGGCTAAAAGAGTTGTCTGGCTGCCCCAATAAATATTTTTTGCAAAAAGAACTATAAACATGATAAAAGCGGGCAGTATAAAACTAATACAATAAAAAATAAGGCTCTGTTTGTGATTTTTTAAATAGTTCATCGTAGGTTTTCTTTATAAAAAAATAAAAAGCGTTTCCGCTTTTTATTGCCAGAGTTGAGCAACTTTTGCCTGCACTTCTTCATTTTCAAGGAATTCATCATAGGTTTCATCAATACGGTCAATAACACCGTTTTTAGAGATGACAACGATATGGTTGGCCAATGTCTGAATGAATTCGTGGTCATGGCTGGCAAAGATGATAGATTCTTTAAAATCTTTGAGACCGTCATTTAGGCTTGAGATGGACTCTAAGTCCAAGTGATTAGTAGGGTCATCCAGGACAAGCACATTAGACTTGAGTAGCATTAACTTAGAGAGCATCACGCGCACCTTTTCTCCTCCTGAGAGGACATTGACAGACTTGTTAACATCATCACCGGAAAAGAGCATACGACCCAAGAAACCGCGAAGAAAGGTATTGTCATCTTCTTCTTTGCTGGCAAATTGACGCAGCCATTCTAAAATAGATTCATCACTTGCAAAATCACTGCTGTTGTCCTTTGGAAGATAAGAACGGCTTGTCGTAACTCCCCATTTAATTGTGCCTTCGTATTCAATGTCTCCCATAAGGGCACGCATAAGAGCTGTTGTCTGAATGTCATTTTGGCCGATGATGGCAGTCTTATCTCCTGGATTTAAAATGAAACTGATATTGTCAAGAATGGTTTCACCATCAATTTTAACTGAAAGGTTTTCGACAGTCAGAAGATCATTGCCAATTTCACGTTCTGCCTGAAATTTAATAAATGGATACTTTCGACTGGAAGGAACAATCTCTTCCAGCTCAATTTTGTCCAGCATTTTTTTACGGGATGTAGCTTGTTTTGACTTAGACGCATTGGCTGAAAAGCGAGCCACAAACTCTTGGAGTTCCTTGATCTTCTCTTCTGCTTTGGCATTGCGATCCGCCTGCAGTTTTGCTGCCAGTTCGCTGGACTCTTTCCAGAAATCATAGTTTCCGACATAGAGTTTGATTTTTCCAAAATCAAGATCAGCCATATGGGTACAGACTTTATTGAGAAAATGCCGATCGTGGGAAACAACGATGACCGTATTTTCAAAGTCTATCAGAAAATCTTCCAACCAATTAATAGACTGAATATCAAGACCATTAGTGGGCTCATCAAGCAAGAGAACGTCCGGCTTGCCAAAAAGAGCCTTGGCAAGCAAAACCTTGACCTTATCACCATTGGCCAGTTCACTCATATTTTGATAGTGAAGATCTTCAGGAATATTAAGGTTTTGCAGCAGTTGAGCGGCTTCACTTTCAGCTTCCCAGCCTCCTAATTCAGCGAACTGTCCTTCCAGTTCAGCGGCACGGACCCCATCTTCGTCTGAAAAGTCTGCTTTCATGTAAATAGCATCTTTTTCTTTCATAATATCATAGAGTTCTTGATTGCCCATGATAACAACATCGATGGCACGTTCTTCTTCATAGTCAAAGTGATTTTGACGAAGAACAGACAAACGTTCATTGGGACCGAGAGTTACATGTCCGGTTGTAGGTTCAATATCGCCAGCTAAAATTTTCAAAAATGTTGATTTTCCAGCGCCATTAGCACCGATCAAACCATAGGTATTTCCTGCTGTAAATTTAATATTGACATCATCAAAAAGTTTACGATCGCTGAAACGCAGCGAAATATCTGATACAGTTAACAATTTCTCACCTCATCTTTTGATACTACTACATTTTACAGGAAAAGCCCTTATTTTTCAATTAAATCCCTTTGCTGTAAAAATTTCTTGAAGCTGCTTTTGATTTGTCCTCCTGCTGCTTATAATTATGTTATAATTGAACTAATTGTAATTTAGGAGAACAGAAATGACAAAACCTATTATTTTGACAGGTGACCGTCCGACAGGAAAATTGCACTTAGGGCATTATGTCGGCAGTCTAAAAAATCGTGTCCTTTTGCAAAATGAGGACAAGTACCGCATGTTTGTTTTTTTGGCAGACCAGCAGGCCCTAACCGATCACGCTAAAGAATCTGAAATTATCAAAGAGTCGGTGGGTAATGTTGCCCTTGATTATTTGGCAGTGGGGCTGGATCCGGAAAAGGTGACTATTTTTATTCAGAGTCAAATTCCTGAACTAGCTGAATTGACCATGTATTATATGAATTTAGTGTCTCTTGCCCGTTTGGAGCGCAATCCAACCGTTAAAACAGAAATTGCTCAAAAAGGCTTTGGACAGTCTATTCCGACAGGTTTTTTGGTTTATCCTATTTCACAGGCTGCTGATATTACTGCCTTTAAAGCTAATTATGTGCCGGTTGGAAATGACCAAAAGCCAATGATTGAGCAGACACGCGAAATTGTCCGCAGTTTTAACCATACTTATAAATGCGATGCTTTAGTAGAACCGGAAGGTATTTATCCTGAAAATGAGGCTGCTGGCCGCCTGCCGGGACTTGATGGTAATGCTAAAATGTCCAAATCTTTGGGCAACGGCATTTATCTATCAGATGATGCAGATACTGTTCGCAAAAAAGTGATGAGTATGTACACTGATCCAAATCATATCCGTGTTGAAGATCCTGGTTCTATAGAAGGCAATATGGTCTTCCATTATCTTGATGTGTTTGGCCGTCCTGAGGATGCAGCTGAAATTGCAGCGATGAAAGAACACTATCAAAAAGGTGGTTTGGGTGATGTGAAGACAAAACGCTACTTGCTGGATATTTTAGAACGGGAATTAAAACCTATTCGTGAACGGCGTTTAGACTATGCTAAGGATATGGGTTATGTTTTTGATATGCTGAAAAAAGGCAGTGAAAAAGCTCGTCAGACAGCTTCAAAAACCTTGGATGATGTCAAAAAAGCTATGGGCATTAATTATTTTTAGAAAGTTTTGTATAAAAAAGCAGAGAAGACGCTGTAAAAATCAGTCTTTGACTCTGCTTTTTTCTTTGGCAAATTTTCTGGAATTTATTGACAAATGATTTTGGCGTGATATGATAGTTACAATCAAACTAGCCAACCGGCAAAAATGTATAGAAAAGAGGATTAAATAATGTCAAATTGGGACACTAAATTTTTGAAAAAAGGTTATACCTTCGATGATGTATTGCTTATCCCGGCTGAAAGCCATGTTCTTCCAAATGAAGTTAATATGCAGACCAAATTGGCTGAAAATTTGACATTAAATATTCCAATTATCACTGCAGCTATGGATACAGTCACGGACAGTAAAATGGCAATCGCCATTGCGCGTGCAGGCGGTCTTGGCGTTATTCATAAGAATATGTCTATTAAAGAGCAGGCCGAGGAAGTTCGTAAGGTCAAACGTTCAGAAAATGGTGTCATTATTGATCCTTTCTTTTTGACACCTAATCATAAGGTTTCTGAAGCTGAAGAATTAATGCAGCGCTACCGTATCAGTGGGGTGCCGATTGTAGAAACGCTTGAGAATCGTAAATTAGTTGGCATCATTACAAATCGTGATATGCGCTTTATTTCTGATTATGATACGACTATTTCAGAACATATGACCAGTGAAAAACTGGTTACAGCCCCTGTAGGAACTGACCTTGAAACAGCAGAACGCATCTTGCACGAACACCGTATTGAAAAACTGCCTTTGGTTGATGAAACTGGCCGTTTGTCCGGTCTTATTACCATTAAGGATATTGAAAAAGTCATTGAATTTCCAAGTGCTGCTAAAGATGAGTTTGGCCGTCTTTTAGTTGCTGGTGCTGTCGGTGTTACTTCTGATACTTTTGAGCGTGCAGAAGCACTTTTTGAAGCTGGAGCAGACGCTATTGTCATTGATACAGCTCACGGCCACTCTGCTGGTGTGCTTCGGAAAATTGCTGAGATTCGTTCGACTTTTCCTGACAAGACTTTAATTGCCGGCAATATTGCCACTGCTGCTGGTGCACGAGCTCTCTATGATGCCGGTGTTGATGTGGTTAAGGTAGGAATCGGTCCAGGATCTATTTGTACAACCCGTGTTGTTGCCGGTGTTGGTGTTCCTCAGATTACAGCCATTTATGATGCAGCCAGCGTTGCGCGTGAATATGGCAAGACCATTATTGCTGATGGTGGTATCAAGTATTCTGGTGATATTGTCAAAGCTCTTGCTGCAGGCGGTAATGCTGTCATGCTTGGATCAATGTTTGCGGGTACTGATGAAGCACCGGGTGAAACCGAAATTTATCAAGGCCGTAAGTTTAAAACATACCGCGGTATGGGCTCGATTGCAGCTATGAAGAAAGGGTCAAGTGATCGTTACTTCCAAGGCTCTGTCAATGAAGCTAATAAGCTTGTTCCAGAAGGTATTGAAGGTCGTGTAGCTTATAAAGGTGCGGTGGCAGATATTGTTTTTCAAATGTTAGGCGGTATTCGCTCTGGTATGGGCTATGTTGGAGCTGCTGATTTGCAGGCATTGCGCGAAAATGCTCAGTTTATTGAGATGTCAGGAGCTGGTCTGATTGAAAGTCATCCGCATGACGTTCAAATTACAAACGAAGCTCCTAATTATTCTGTACAGTAAAAAGAGCTAAAAAAAGAAACTGTTTAGTTTACTACAGTTTCTTTTTTTATCAAAATTTAAGTCTAAACGTGTAAGTGTAAAAAGTTACTTGACAGTAAATTTAAATACAAACACCTTAAAACCAATGCTTTCAGACAATATATTTACATACTTGTAAAGTTATATTGACAGATGTTTTACACTTATGTTAATCTTCAGAAACCTCTCCCTGATGGATGGTGAAGAGTTTTAAATCTTCAGGGAGCTGTTGAAGGTGTTCAAGACTGGTTGTCGTGATAAATGTTTGGACATTTTCTTTGATGCCTTCTAGAAGCTTAGTTTGTCTATGGTTGTCAAGTTCGCTCATCACATCGTCCAGCAAAAGGATGGGATAGTCACCGGTGACAGACTTGATGAGTTCGATTTCAGCTAACTTTAAAGATAAAATCAAGCTGCGGAGCTGACCCTGACTGCCAAAACCAGCATTCATACCGTTGATGAAAAACTCTAAGTCATCACGATGTGGCCCCAAACCAGTGTTTTTCTTAAAAATGTCTCGCTGACGATTTTTTTGCAGCTGGGATAAGAAATTTTTCTCAATATCTGTTTTATCATCAAATTTGACCGACGAAAGATAGGAAATACTTAACTGCTCTTTTTGATTTGAAATGGTAAAATGGTGTTTATCTGCTTCCTTGGCTAGATCATGGATGAAATCAAAGCGATGCCTGATGACTCTGCTGCCATAATCTGCCAGCTGTTCATCTAAAACACTTAAAAAATCTGAATCAACCTTGTCAGCTTTTTTGAGATAGGAATTTCTTTGTTTTAGAACATGATTATAATTTGATAAATCAGCCAGATAAACAGGTTTGATCTGGCCTAAATCAATATCAATGAACTTTCTTCGAAGACTGGGGGATCCTTTTACGAGCTGCAAGTCCTCTGGTGCAAACAAAACAACCGTCATGATACCGATATAGTCTGACAGTTTGGATTGTTTCAAATGGTTGATTTTCGTCGTTCTGCCCTTGTCTGATAAGGTTATTTCTAAAGGAACTTTGCCATTGACTCGGTTTAAGATTCCTAAGACATGCAGCTCTTTTTGACCGAACCGGATTAGCTCTTTATCTGAACGTGTTCGATGGCTGCGTGTCAAAGACAGAAAATAGATAGCTTCTAAAAAATTGGTCTTTCCTTGGGCGTTCTGGCCGACGAAAACATTAAGTTTTGACGAAAATTTAGTCTCAAGTTCTTGATAATTGCGGTAATTTGTTAATTTGATTTTTTCTATCCACATAGTTAAGTGCCGGGGAATCTGACAGCTTTTTTATTAGGAGCTACTTTTACTCCTTTATGCTGCTTGGTTTTCTTATTTTTTTGGTTCAATTCTTTTACGAGAGCCGCTACTCTTTCTTTTTCTGCCAGCTGATTGAGGTGCTCTGCCTTCTCCTTTGAGGAAGGTTCAACAACAGTAATCAAAATATCTGATGCTGGAATAGCAACTTGATCTCCCAGACGAATTTTTTTGCCGCGGCGTGTCTCTGCTTGACCATTAAATAAGACCTCTGTATTGGCCAAATAAGATTTTATTGCACCTCCGCTTGAAATGATTCCTAGATTTTTCAGGAGTGCTTGCAATGTAATATAGTCACCAAAAAGTTTATATTCCATAAATTCCTCAACTTTCTCTAAGGATAATTATAGCATAAAATGATATAATTGAACGGAATAACATATTAAAGGAAGTCTCATGAAATTAGCCCAAGATGTGCATTTACACTTGATTAAAACGACCAAATTTAAGACTAATCATATTACTTTTCGTTTTTCCGGAGAATTAAACAGCAAAACATTAGCCCGACGTGTTTTGGTTGCTCAAATGCTGGCAACAGCTAACAATGCTTATCCAACACCGCAAGCTTTCAGGGAGAAATTAGCCAATCTTTATGGAGCTCGCTTTTCCACTCATGTTTCAGTCAAAGGAAAGGTTCACATTGTTGATATTGATATTTCTTTTGTATCTGATTCGTTTGTATTAGACGGTGAATCTATTTTAGGAGAAGTGATTGCCTTTTTAAGGGAAGCTCTATTTAATCCTTTAGCTTCAGTAGAGCATTATCAGAGTAAGAGTTTTGAGCTTGAAAAGACAAATTTGATAAGGTATTTAGAAGCCGATAAAGAAGATGCTTTTTATTACAGCCAGTTAGAATTACAAAAACTTTTTTTCAAAGAAAAAATGATGCAGTATTCAAAAGACGCGACAGTCGATTTGATTGCTGCTGAGAATTCCTATACAGTCTATCAAGAATTTCAAAAAATGCTGAAAGAAGATCGCATTGATATTTTTGTCTTAGGAAATTTTGACGATTATCAGGTTTTACAGCTAATCGAAGAATTTCCTTTGAAAGATCGGCAAAAAGAACTCGTCTTTTTTTATCAGCAGGATTATTCAAAAGTTGTTCAGGAAAAGGTCGAACAAAGAGAAAATCAGCAATCTATTTTGCAGTTGGGTTACCATCTGCCAATAACTTACGGAGACAGTAATTATTATGCTTTGCTTGTTTTTAATGGTATTTTAGGCGCCTTTGCCCATTCAAAGTTGTTTACTGAAATTCGGGAAAAAGAAGGTTTAGCTTACAGTATTGGCAGTTATTTTGACAGTTACAGAGGTTTACTGCAAGTTTACACTGGTATTGACAGCAAAAAAAGACGTCAGACTTTTCAGCTGATTAATAAACAGTTTAATGATTTAAAGTTAGGACGATTTTCTAGTTATTTATTAAGTCAAACCAAGAAAATGCTGATAAATAATATTCAGCTGTCCGAAGATTGTCCTAAAAGTATGATTGAGTACGATTATAACTGTCAATTTTTAGGAGAACGATGTTTAGGTGTCAATGACTTGATTGACAAGATTGTCAAAGTTAGTAAAGAAGATGTTGTCAGGATAGCAAGTCTCATTAAGCTACAGTCTATCTATTTTTTAGAAGGAGAATAAATGGCTGCAACAAGGCTAAAAAAACGTACATTTCCAAAAATTAATGAAGAGTTTTATTTTAATCAGTTAGACAACGGTATCACTGTTTTTTTGCTGCCTAAAGAAGGTTTTGAAGAAACTTTTGCTGCCATAAGCAGCCGATTTGGTTCAATTGACACAGAGTTTACAGTAGATGGTAAACTTAAAAAATATCCAGCAGGTATTGCTCATTTTTTAGAACATCAGCTCTTTGAAATGGAAGATAGTAAGGATGCCTTTTATGAGTTTACTAAGTTAGGGGCAGACAGCAATGCCTACACAGACTTTGATAAAACGGTTTACTACTTTTCAGCAGCTAACAATATCAAGGAAAATCTTGCCTTACTGCAAGCCTTTACCAGTAAAGCAATGTTTACAGATGTGTCAATTAATAATGAAAAGAGTATTATCACTCAGGAAATTGACATGTATCAGGATAATGCTGACGATTTTCTATATCAAGGAATTTTAGCAAAACTTTATCCACAGACTCCATTGGCAGAAGATATTGCTGGCAGTCAAGCGAGTATTGGTGATTTAACTAAGCACGATTTAGAAGAAAATTTTCGTTATTTTTATCATCCTTCAAATCTGACTCTTTTAGTTGTGGGAGCATTTGATGTCAAGCAGGTTTACAAGGATATTGTCACTGTTCAAAAACAGCTTCTTTCATCAGAAAGTCCTCAAATTGAGCGAGCAAATTTAAAACTTTTACCAGTCACACCGGCAAGCTCAATACAAAAAGATGTCACAATTCCCAAATTAGCTGTAGGCTTTCGTTTTGATTTTATTGGAAAGAAAAATAAATCTTTAATGAAAGAAAAATTGCTTTTGAAATTGTTTTTTTGCCTTCTCTTTGGTTGGACATCTCAGCGCTATCAAAAATGGTATGAGGAAGGCAAGATTGATGATTCCTTTGATATAAAGATTGAAGTGTCAACTTCTTATCAATTTGCTGTCATTTTGCTTGACACAAAAGAGCCTATAGCTATGTCTAATCAAATTCGGCAGGCTGTTAAAAAGTTTGAAACAGATGGTGATCTGTCAAGTTCTCATTTACAGACGCTGCGAAATGAGCTATATGGTGATTTTATTAGCAGTTTGGATTCTATTGAGGCACTCTCGAATCAATTTATTGAAAATTTAAATGGAAAAGAAACTTACTTTGATTTTCCAAAAGTTTTGCAAAGCTTAGAAATAACAGATGTTATAGAATTTGGCAAGAAGATAATGAAAGAGATGCAAGTGACAGATTTTACACTATTTCCAAAATAGGCAGAAAATCTATCTAAAATTTGTTATAATAAACAGGATTAGTAGAGATGGAAGAACCGAGGTAAAGTAAATGAATAAAATAGGTGATATTTTACGTGATGCGCGGATTGAAAAAAAACTAAGTTTTGATGATGTAGTGGATAAAACCGGTATCGCTCCTCACTATATATTAGCCATGGAGTTGGATCAGCTTAAACTATTGCCAGAAGGAAAAACAAATGAATATTTGGAAAAATATGCAAAAGTCGTTGGCTTAGATCCGGTTTCTATTATTCATGGTTACCGCAATCAAGAATCAAGTGATGATTTGATTCTCCCGTCCTCAGTAGATGAGCCGGCTGAAACTTCACCTTCAGCAGATGAAACTGTTAAATCTGAAGGAGAAGAAAAATCAACTGAATCTTCTCATCAGGATTTATCTATTGACTTGGATGTTACTCAAAATATTGGTCTTACAGAAGAAACTCTGCAAGTTGAAGATACTGAAACAGAATCTAGTAAAGCAGATACTGTCATTGAAAAGATACCGTCTCGTCTCAGCAAATATGATTATGATGAAGAACCAAGCAGACACTTCCCTTGGGCTCTGATTTTGCTCGTATTGCTGGCCTTGGCTATTGTCAGCTATGTAGGCTATATTGCTTATAATCAATTACATACTGATTCTGATAAAACCGAATTCACTACTTCTTCTAAAAAGAAAAAGACCACTGACGATTCGTCGACGTCAACAACAACACAAAGTCAGACAACCATTGAAACAGATTTCGCAGAAGGTGGAAATAATGTCACTTTGAGTAATACAAACGGTAAGGTAGAAATCACCTTTACCTTGACAGGAACAGAAGACAGCTGGGTTTCAGCTACCAATACTGATGCCGGAGAATCAGGAACAACTCTGACAGCAGCTGAAAAGACTTATACAGTTACTTTGGCAGAAGGTTCAACGACTTCTATGCTGACAGTTGCTTTACTTAACAGTGTTGATATAACTATAAACGGTCAAAAATTGGACACTTCCAATTTGATTAATGCTGGTTTGACCAACATCAATGTGACTGTTCAATAAAGGAGTTTCAAATGGCTAAAAAGGAAAATATCCCCAATCTATTAACACTTATTCGTATTTTATTGATACCGGTTTTCTTGCTTCTAACCTCTGTAACTAGCAGTACAGCTTGGCATATTGTTGCAGCAGTTATCTTTGCAGCAGCAAGTCTGACAGATTATTTGGATGGTTATTTGGCTCGTAAATGGAAGGTCGTGACTAATTTTGGTAAATTTGCAGATCCTTTAGCAGATAAGATGTTAGTTATGAGTGCGTTCATTATGCTTGTTGGTCTTGATTTAGCGCCTGCTTGGGTTTCAGCAATTATTATCTGTCGTGAATTAGCGGTGACAGGTTTACGTTTGCTTTTGGTTGAAACAGGTGGAGAGGTTTTGGCGGCTGCTATGCCAGGAAAAATTAAAACAGCCACTCAGATGTTTTCCATTATTCTTCTACTCTGCCATTTTGAACTTGCAGGAACTGTTTTGCTTTATATAGCACTCTTTTTCACTCTTTATTCAGGTTATGATTATTTCAAAGGAGCCGGCTTCCTCTTTAAGGATACCTTTAAATAGACAATGACAGATAAAACGATCGAATTAAAAAATGTTACTTTTCGTTACGATGATCATCAAAAAAAGCCAACATTAGATAATATTTCGTTTCACGTGAAACATAGGGAATGGTTATCTATTATCGGTCACAATGGTAGCGGTAAGTCAACGACTGTTCGTTTAATTGACGGGCTTTTAGAAGCTGAGTCAGGACAAATTTTAATAGAAGGCGAAGAGTTATCTGACAGCAATATTTGGGATATTCGCCACAAGATTGGCATGGTTTTTCAAAATCCAGATAATCAATTTGTCGGAGCTACTGTAGAAGATGATGTTGCTTTCGGTCTGGAAAATCAAGGTGTTCCCCTCAAAGAAATGCAAAAGCGTGTTACAGAAGCTTTAAATCTCGTCGGCATGTCTGATTTTAGAACAAGGGAACCGGCTAGATTGTCAGGGGGACAAAAGCAAAGAGTAGCCATTGCAGGTGCAGTTGCTATGCGGCCGAGTATCATTATTTTGGATGAGGCAACTAGTATGCTGGATCCGGAAGGCCGCTTGGAATTAATCAAAACCATGCAAAAAATTCGTGATGAGTATGGTATGACAGTTATATCTATTACTCATGATTTAGACGAAGTTACTCTTAGTGACCGTGTTTTGGTGATGAAGAATGGTCAGATAGAGTCTTGTTCAACTCCTAGAGAATTATTTTCGCGAGGGGATGAACTTTTGAGTTTAGGATTGGATATTCCTTTTACTTCAGCCATTATTAAGGCTCTTGAGCAAATAGGGTTTACCTTTGATAATAATTATTTGCTGGAAAAAGAATTGGAAGATAAGTTATGGGCATCATTCTCCAAAAAGTAAGTTATACTTATCAGGCGGGAACCCCTTTTGAAGGGCGTGCCCTTTTCGATGTTGATTTAGAAATTAAAAATGGCAGCTTTACAGCTTTTATTGGTCATACCGGTAGTGGCAAGTCTACTATCATGCAGCTTTTAAACGGCCTTAATACACCGACTGAAGGCACTGTTTATGTTGATGATGTGGCTATCAAGCCCGACTCCAAAAATAAGGATATCAAAAGTATTCGTAAAAAGGTTGGTTTGGTATTTCAATTTCCGGAAAGTCAGCTTTTTGATGAAACGGTTTTAAAAGATGTTGCTTTTGGACCGCAGAATTTTGGTGTTTCTCAGGAAGATGCTGAAAAATTAGCTCGTGAAAAATTAACTTTAGTTGGCATTTCTGAGGAATTATTTGAGAAAAATCCTTTTGAATTATCGGGCGGCCAAATGCGCAGGGTAGCTATTGCAGGTATTTTAGCTATGGAGCCAAGCATTTTGGTTTTAGATGAACCTACTGCCGGTCTGGATCCCAAGGGTCGGCGTGAGTTGATGAATCTGTTTCAAGAGCTTCATCATCAAGGGATGACCATTGTTTTAGTCACTCACTTAATGGATGATGTGTCTAATTATGCAGACTGGGTTTATGTGCTGGAAAAGGGAAGGATTGTTCTGTCGGGCAGTCCTAAATCAGTTTTTCAGGAAATTGAATTTCTAGAGAGCAAACAATTGGGTGTTCCTAAAATTACTCAGTTTGCAGCTAATTTAAGAGACAAGGGAATGGCTTTTGATTCTCTGCCCATTACTCTAGAAGAATTTGTGGAGGCGATTAAGAATGAATAATCTTATCCTTGGCCGCTATATTCCAGGTGATTCGTTCATTCATCGTCTGGATCCAAGAAGCAAACTGCTGTCAATGTTCATTTTTATTATTGTTGTTTTTTGGGCCAATAATGTCATTACAAATCTTTTGATGTTTGCTTTTACCATGGTTTTGGTCTTGCTGTCCCGTATTAAAATCGGTTTTTTCCTGAAAGGGTTAAAGCCTATGATAGGCTTGATTCTTTTTACGACTCTGTTTCAGGTCTTTTTCACTCAGGCAGGCGAGGTTCTGCTGCAAATGTGGATTATCAAAATCACAGACTATGGTCTTGGACAGGCAGCTCTGATTTTTATGCGTTTTGTGCTGATTATCATCTTTTCAACACTGTTGACCTTAACAACAACCCCTCTTAGTTTAGCAGATGCCGTTGAGTCTCTTTTAAAACCCTTAGAACCTTTAAAAGTTCCTGTACATGAGATTGGTTTGATGCTGTCATTGAGTTTGCGCTTTGTGCCAACGTTGATGGACGATACGACGCGTATTATGAATGCTCAGAGAGCGCGTGGCGTTGATTTTGGAGAGGGAAATTTAATTCAAAAAATTAGATCTATTATTCCTATTTTGATTCCCCTTTTTGCTTCCAGTTTTAAAAGAGCAGATGCTTTAGCAACAGCTATGGAAGCGCGAGGATATCAAGGTGGTTCAGGACGCAGTAAATATCGACTGTTAAAATGGACCTATAAGGACAGCATGGCTATCATCGGTATCTGCTGTCTTGGTTTAATATTATTTTTATTAAAAAAATGAGAAAAACGTTTGGTAGTTGCGGAGATGTAATTATTTGACAAAGCTTAAATAATTGCTAACAAAGCAAAAGAAGGCGTTTTCTTTTTCTAATTAAAACTTAATTGTAATATATTTAATCTTACTCTAAAAAGTGGGTAACATATCTACTGTATGATGGGACATATACGCTAAAAGGAGTAAGTTATGTCAATTAAAAATATTTTAGAAAATAAAACCGTAAAAACTAGCTTTGCAGGACTTGCAACAGCTGCCAGTTTAATTTTACCTATTGCAGCACATGCGGAAAGCTATACTGTAAAATCAGGTGACACTTTGTCAGAAATTGCTTCTGCTCACGGAACAACGGTTAAAAAGCTTGCTAAAATAAATAAGATTAAAGATGTCCACCTTATTTATACTGATCAAGTTTTAGAGTTAGATGAGAAAGAAGCAGCATCTTCTCCAGCAACAGAAGCTGCCCCGGCTCCTTCATCAGAAACACAGGCTCCAGCAGCTTCGGAAACAACTCAGGCAACAGAAACAACAGTACAGCCTTCATCCGCAGAAACACAAGCAAGTGAAGCTGTGACACCAGCAGCAACTGAAACACAAGTTAGTGAAGCGACAACAACAGTTACTTCAGAAGTTCCCCAAACGACTGAAGCAACAACTGCACCTGCAGAAACACAAGCAAGTGAAGCAACAACGGCGGCACCTGCAACAACGCAAGTTAGTGAAGCTGCAACAACAGCTACAGAAGCTCCACAAACTACAGAGGCAACAACAGCAGCTCCTGCTGAATCGCAGACAGCTGAAACCGCATCAACTAGCAGCAGCTTGAGTGCATCGGATGCAGCTGCAAAAGAATTTATCGCTCAAAAGGAATCAGGCGGTAACTACAATGCTCAAAACGGGCAGTATTATGGCCGTTATCAGCTGAGCAGCTCTTACTTAAAGGGAGACTTATCAGCTGAAAACCAAGAACGTGTGGCAGATGCTTATGTCACTAGCCGCTATGGTTCATGGACAGCAGCACAAGCTTTCTGGAATGCTAATGGCTGGTATTGATCTTTAAAAATATGCTTAAAATGCTTAAAATTTCAATAGTTTTGAGCATTTTTTATTTACTTTAAATGTTATTGTAATATTTTTAATATAAAAACAAAGTGAAAGTAACAATTAATTTATATGATAGAAAGCGAGATCATGAAAGGAAGCTAGTTTTTTATGTACAGTAGAGTCAAAAAATCGAAATTCAAAAAAGCAGTTAAAAGTCAGCTTTTGGTTTTACCCTTTTTTGTAGGATTTGCGACCCTTTTTACAGGAGAATCCGTAAATACAGAAGCACATATTAAAAAGTCAGAGTCTGTTCTTGCTCAAGCGGCACCAGTACAGTCTCAAAATACCGATCAAGCTCAAACTAATCAGACTGCTCCTGAGAATAATCAACCTGCTGAAGAAGCAGCTTCTACAGAAGCTGTGACAGAAGTTGCAGCACCTGATAGTGCAACTCAAAATGTTGCTTATGAGTCTGCTTATGCTCCTCAAAATGTTCAAGCAACTAATGCTGTTAATCTGGTTAATGGCAATACAGCTGGAGCAACTGGTTCAGAAGCAGCAGCACAAATGGCAGCAGCAACTGGTGTTCCACAATCTACTTGGGAATACATCATTGCTCGCGAATCTAACGGTCAAGTCAATGCAACTAATGGTTCAGGAGCTTCAGGACTCTTCCAAACCATGCCAGGTTGGGGTTCAACAGCAACTGTTCAGGATCAAATAAATTCTGCTATTAATGCTTACAGAGCTCAAGGCCTTTCAGCTTGGGGCATGTAGATTAAGCAAAGAACTTGAAAGGGTTGGGACCAAAAGTCTCAGCCTTTTTCATTTACTGTCAATTATGTTAGCTTAATTTACTAACCTAAAGCTAAGTGATATGGAAAGGTAAATTGAGGGTTAATTTAAAAAGTTTGCAAAGGCTGCTTGACAATATATTTACAGCTATAAATGTCTATAAATTAAGCTTTAAGTAGGTTTTTGTAAATAAAAATCTGCTATATTGACAATTTTGTCAAGTCTATCAAATGAATAAAATCTAAGACTGAACTAAATATTTCAACTGTTAAAAAAGCAGGGGAACTGTTGCTTGATTTTACAGAATAGTTATTATCCTTGGTTTTGTGATATAATAGTTTTTGCGCTGAGGCGCTTCAAAATCGACCTTCAAATCGATATTTGAATAACTAGACCCTTCAAGTCTATGTTTAAAAATAACTGAGCTTGGATTGAATTCTTGAAAATAGAATTTTATATCTAAGTATCTTACATTTGATGGGAGGAATTGTCTATGACTGATAATTCAAAAACACGTGTCGTTGTTGGCATGAGTGGTGGTGTTGATTCATCTGTAACAGCTCTGCTTTTAAAGGAGCAAGGTTATGATGTGATTGGTGTCTTCATGAAAAACTGGGACGATACAGATGAATTCGGCGTTTGTACGGCCACCGAAGATTACAAAGATGTAGCTGCAGTGGCAGATCAAATTGGTATTCCTTATTACTCTGTCAACTTTGAAAAAGAGTACTGGGACCGCGTTTTCGAGTATTTCCTAGCAGAATATCGTGCAGGACGCACCCCAAATCCTGATGTCATGTGCAATAAGGAAATCAAATTTAAAGCCTTTCTGGATTATGCTTTGACTTTGGGAGCAGACTATGTGGCAACTGGACATTATGCGCAAGTGTCACGTGATGCAGATGGCACTGTTCACATGCTGCGCGGTGCTGATAATAACAAAGATCAAACCTACTTCTTGAGTCAACTGTCTCAAGAACAGCTGCAAAAAGTGATGTTCCCGCTTGGCCATTTGCAAAAGCCGCAGGTTCGTGAAATTGCAGAAAAAGCAGGACTTGCGACAGCTAAGAAAAAAGATTCAACTGGGATTTGTTTTATTGGTGAGAAAAACTTTAAAGAATTTCTTAGCCAGTATCTGCCTGCCCAAAAAGGCCGTATGATGACTGTTGATGGTCGTGATATGGGCGAACATAATGGGCTTATGTACTACACTATCGGTCAGCGCGGCGGCATGGGAATTGGTGGTCAAAAAGGCGGAGACAATGCGCCTTGGTTTGTTGTTGGGAAAGATCTTTCAAAGAATATTCTTTATGTTGGACAAGGTTTCTACCATGAGGCGCTCATGTCAACCAGCTTGACAGCTAGTCAAGTTCATTTTACTCATGATATGCCACATGAGTTTACACTAGAGTGTACGGCTAAGTTTCGTTATCGTCAACCAGATAGTAAAGTAATTGTCAAGGTGAAAGGTGATAAGGCAGAAGTTGTCTTTGATGAACCGCAGCGTGCTATCACGCCAGGTCAAGCAGTTGTTTTCTATAAGGAAGATGAATGTCTTGGTGGCGGATTAATTGACAATGCCTATCAAGAAGAAAAAGTCTGTCAGTATATTTAACTTTACAGTTTTGTCAAGCGTTAAGTGGGATTTGTAAACATGTTGATAGGAGTTTGAAATGAAAATTGGTGTTATTCAAGCCAGTACAAGAACCAGCATCAATCAATTGCTTTTTGAGTCTGTCAAAAGGGCAGCTGGAAATCATCATAAAGTCATAAATTTTGGCATTTTTCCTGATGAGGCTGAAAATTACTCTTATGTTGAAGTTGCTGTTATGATTAGTCTGCTTATTGAGACTGGTGCTGTTGATTTTGTTGTTTCTGGTTGTTCATCTGGTCAGGGCATGATGATGGCCTGTAATAGTCTGCCGGGTTTACGTGCAGGTTTCATCCAAACACCACAAGATGCTTTTCTCTTTGGACGTATTAATAATGGTAATGTCGCTTCTTTGTCATTTGGCTTAAATTTTGGTTGGGCTGGGGAATTAAATTTACAATATACTTTAAATGAACTTTTTCATGGTGAATTTGGGATCGGCTATCCGCCAGAAGCAGCTAAACGAAAGCGTGAGGAAGCGCAACTTCTACTCACTTTAAATGCTATTACTAAAAAATCGTTTTTAGATATCATTGACCAACTTGATGAAATTTTACTTACTAAGATTTTAAAGAGAAAAACTTTTGCAGATTACCTTTTTGAATGCGGAATTAACTCTGCTTTATTAGAACGCTTATCCTTTTTTAGGAATTGACTTTTACGACGAATTTGATAGAATAAACGTAACAATAATCATGATGGTCAAAGCTCATGAGAATTGTAGGTCTTTTGACGTACAATTTTCGAGGGTTTTGGCTATTTTTGTGTTTGGGAGATATAAATGATACACGAATTTACTGAAAACTATGATGTTATTGTCATCGGTGCTGGGCATGCCGGTGTTGAGGCTAGCCTTGCAACTAGCCGCATGGGCTGCAAAACTTTGCTTGCAACCATTAACCTTGAAATGCTGGCTTTTATGCCCTGCAATCCTTCTATTGGAGGGTCGGCTAAGGGAATTGTGGTCCGTGAAATTGATGCCCTTGGCGGTGAGATGGGTAAGAATATTGATAAATCTTACATTCAGATGAAGATGCTCAATACTGGCAAGGGACCTGCGGTTCGAGCTCTTCGTGCACAGGCTGATAAGGCTCTTTATGCCCGCAATATGAAACACACTGTTGAGCAGCAAGAGAATCTGACGCTCCGTCAGTCTATGATCGAAGAGATCTTGGTTGAAAATGGAAAGGTAGTTGGTGTTCGGACAGCCACCAATCAAAAATTTTCGGCTAAGGCTGTTATTGTCACTACAGGAACTGCTCTGCGGGGAGAAATCATTCTGGGGGAACTCAAATACTCCTCCGGTCCTAACAACAGCTTAGCCTCTATTGGCCTTGCTGACAACTTGAAAGAACTGGGCCTTGAAATCGGTCGCTTTAAAACCGGAACGCCTCCTCGTGTGAAGGCAAATTCTATTAACTATGATGAAACAGAAATTCAGCCTGGAGACGAGAAACCCAATCATTTCTCATTCATGTCTAAGGATGAAGATTATCTTAAAGACCAAATTCCCTGCTGGCTGACTTATACCAATCAAACCAGCCATGACATCATCACTAAAAATCTTTACCGTGCTCCCATGTTTTCTGGCATTGTCAAGGGTGTCGGCCCGCGTTACTGCCCATCTATTGAGGATAAGATTGTTCGCTTTGCGGATAAGGACCGTCATCAGCTGTTTTTAGAGCCTGAAGGCCGGGAAACTGAAGAGGTTTACATTCAGGGCCTGTCAACCAGTCTGCCGGAAGATGTCCAAAAAGATTTGGTTCATTCCATTAAAGGTCTTGAACAGGCTGAAATGATGCGAACAGGCTACGCTATTGAATACGATATTGTCCTTCCTCACCAACTGCGGGCAACGCTGGAAACCAAGAAAATTTCTGGGCTCTTTACAGCGGGTCAAACAAATGGAACATCTGGTTATGAAGAGGCTGCAGGTCAGGGAATTGTAGCTGGAATTAATGCTGCTCTTAAAATACAAGGAAAACCAGAACTGATTCTCAAGCGCAGCGATGCTTATATCGGTGTTATGATTGATGATTTGGTGACCAAAGGGACTTTGGAACCTTATCGCTTGCTGACGTCTCGAGCGGAATACCGTCTTATCCTGCGGCATGATAATGCTGATATGCGGCTGACGGAAATTGGTCATCAAATTGGTCTTGTTGATGAGAAACGCTATCAGCAGTTTGCTGTTAAAAAAGCTCAGTTTGACAATGAACTTAAGCGTCTGAACACGATGAAATTAAAACCTGTGCCAGAAACCAATAAAATGGTTGAAGAACTTGGTTTTAAGCCTTTGACGGATGCTGTGACAGCTAAAGAATTTATGCGCCGACCAGAAGTGACCTATGCTGATGCTGTCAGGTTTATCGGTCCTGCAGCAGAGGATTTGGACAGTAAGCTGATTGAACTTTTAGAAACAGAAATAAAATACGAAGGTTATATCAAAAAAGCCCTTGATCAGGTTGCCAAAATGAAGCGCATGGAAGAAAAGCGTATTCCTAAAAATATTGACTGGGATGCGATCGATTCTATCGCAACTGAAGCGCGTCAAAAATTTAAAAAGATTAATCCCGAAACGATTGGACAGGCCAGCCGTATTTCCGGAGTTAATCCGGCAGATATTTCTATTTTGATGGTCTACTTGGAAGGAAGAAATCGATCAGCTAAAAACTAGCTGCACAAAAGTAGTTTTTTACGTAAATTGTGTGATTTTAGACTGTTTAGAAATCAGAATTAAGGCTGACATTGTACTTTCATACCTAGGTCGTGCAGCCTTTTTAGACCTCTATATTTTATAAAGCTTTTATGGTATAATTAAAGCTTAAGAGGTTTAGATAATGAAAAGATTTCGTTTTGCAACTAGCCATCTAATTATGATAGGTATGATTTTGTTTGGGATTTTGGCTATCAGTGTCCGTGTTCTTCAAGACTCTCCCTTGCTGATGTTTATTGTTTTTTTAACCTGTGCAGCTATAGTAATATTGCTTTATTATCAAAAGAGTGTTTATGAAATTTCGGAGTTGGAGCAAATTGAACTGCTGAATAACCAAACGGAAGGTAAATTAATTACTTTGCTTGACCAAATGCCGGTCGGTGTTATTCAGTTTGACCTTGAAACAGATAAAATTGAGTGGTTCAATCCTTTTGCAGAATTGATTTTTACTAAAGAAGACGGTGAATTTGACAGTGAGTTTATTACCGATGTTATTAAAAGTAAAAAAGAAGGTTCTGCTGACCAGACAATGGAGGTTGGAGACAATAAATACTCTGTTTATTTAGATTTAAATAAGGGGATCTTTTATTTCTTTAACATATCCCGAGATGCTGACAGTCCAAAGCAAGGATTAGACTTGCAGCCTGTAATTGGTGTTATATCTATTGATAATTATGATGATACTGTTGAGTCCTTAACTGATGCTGATGTATCTCAGATTAATGGTTTCATTGCTAATTTTATTTCTGAATTTGCTCAGAACAAGGGAATCTTTTATTGCCGGGTTAACATGGATCGGTTCTATTTCTTTACGGATTATAGCACCTTAAACCAATTGATTCAGGATAAATTTGAGGTGCTGGAGCAGTTCCGAAAAGAAGCTCAGGAACGTCAGCTTCCTTTGACTTTGAGTATGGGAATTTCCTACGGTAGTGCTAATCATGATCAGATTGGTCAGATTGCTCTTAAAAATCTTAATATTGCTCTTGTTCGCGGGGGTGATCAAGCTGTTGTTCGTGAAAATGAGGAACACAAAAGATTGCTTTATTTCGGCGGCGGTACTGTTTCAACCGTGAAACGTTCTCGTACAAGAACCCGCGCTATGATGACTGCTATTTCAGATAAGATTAAAACTGCAGACAGCGTTTTTGTAGTGGGTCATAAAAAACTAGATATGGATGCTTTGGGTGCCTCTGTTGGTATGCAGGTTTTTGCAAATAATATCATTGATCATGCTTATGCAGTTTATGATGAGAATAGCATGAGCCATGATGTTGGTCGAGCTGTTGAGCGCCTGCAGTATGATGGCAATACACAGCTGCTGACTGTAAATGAGGCTCTTGAAAAGATTACTGACAACTCCCTTCTTGTAATGGTAGACCACTCTAAACTGCAGTTAACGCTGTCAAGGGAGCTTTACGATAAGTTTACAGAGGTCATTGTTATTGATCATCATAGAAGAGATGATGATTTTCCAGAAAATGCTACTCTGACCTTTATTGAGAGCGGAGCTAGCAGCGCCAGTGAATTGGTGACAGAGCTTTTACAGTTTCAAGATGGTAAATGTCGCTTAAGTAAAATTCAAGCCAGCATTGTCATGGCGGGAATTATGCTTGACACTAAAAACTTTTCGACCCGTGTTACTAGTCGAACATTTGATGTTGCCAGCTATTTGCGGACACTGGGAAGTGATAATGTTGAGATTCAAAATATATCAGCATTGGATTTTGATGAATATCGTTCGGTAAATGAATTAATTTTACGCGGCGAGCGGATTCTGCCAAATCTTATTGTAACCGCTGGGGCAGATGATACCAGTTATTCAAATGTTATTGCTGGTAAAGCTGCTGATACCATGCTGAATATGGCAGGCATTGAAGCGACATTTGTTATTATCAAAACTCCTGAAGGGTCTGTCTCTGTATCGGCTCGCAGCCGTAATAAGATCAATGTTCAGCGAATTATGGAAGAAATGGGAGGCGGTGGTCACTTTAATTTAGCTGCCTGTCAAATGCAGGGAGTTAATGTTAAAGAAGTTCGTCAGCTCTTGTTGGAAAAAATTGAAGAAGAATTTAAAGAAAATAAGGAGTTTTAATAATGAAAGTTATTTTTTTAGCAGATGTTAAGGGAAAGGGCAAAAAAGGCGAAATCAAGGAAGTTCCCACAGGCTATGCTCAAAATTTTTTAATTAAGAAAAACTTGGCTAAAGAAGCAACGAAACAGGCTGTCAATGAGCTTAAAGGTAAGCAGAAATCTGCAGAAAAGGCTCAGGCCGAACTTTTAGCTGAAGCAAAAGAAATCAAGGCAGCCTTGGAAAAAGAAACAACTCTTGTTAAATTTACAGAAAAAGTTGGTCCGGATGGCCGAATTTTTGGCTCTATCACAGCTAAAAAGATTTCTGAAGAATTAAACAAGCAGTTTGGTATTAAACTTGATAAACGCCACATTAAACTTGATCATTCCATTCGTGCTATTGGACTCATTGAAGTGCCTGTAAAGCTTCACAAGGATGTTGATGGAGTCATTAAACTTCAAATTACGGAAGCGTAACTGATGATTAAACAAGTCAGGTTAGGGGGTGGAAAGTTTTGCCAGAGACTCCGGAATTACGAGTGCAACCTCAGGATTTAGTGGCTGAACAGTCTGTTTTGGGTTCTATTTTTATAGCGCCAGATAAGCTTATTGCGGTTCGGGAATATATTGAACCTGAAGATTTTTACAAGTATGCCCATCGTGTCATTTTTAAGGCTATGATTAGTCTCAATGATCGAAATGACGCTATCGATGCAACGACAGTCCGTGCAATTCTTGACAGTCAAGGAGATTTGCAAAATATCGGAGGTATCTCTTACCTTGTTGAGTTGGTTAACAGTGTGCCAACCAGTGCTAATGCTGAGTATTATGCTAAAATTGTAGCTGAAAAATCTATGCTGCGCCGGATTATTGAACGCTTGACAGAGACTGTCAATCAGGCCTATGAAGGGGCGACAGATTCCGAAGATATTATTGCTGGTGCCGAGAAGGCTTTGATTGATATCAATGAACGCAGCAGCCGCAGCGGTTTTCGCCGGATTTCTGATGTTTTGGCAATTAACTATGAAAATCTTGAATTGCGTTCAAAACAGACTTCAGATGTTACCGGATTGCCGACTGGTTTTCAGGCTCTTGATAAGATTACGACAGGCCTTCATCCCGATCAGCTCATTATTCTAGCTGCCAGGCCAGCAGTTGGTAAGACAGCCTTTGTTCTTAATATTGCGCAAAATGTTGGAACAAAGTACAATCGACCCGTTGCTATTTTCTCGCTAGAGATGGGAGCAGAAAGTTTGGTCGATCGGATGCTTGCCTCAGAAGGTATGGTAGACGCTCATAATTTGCGGACTGGTCAATTAACTGAGCAAGAGTGGCAGAATATTACGCTGGCTCAGGGAACTCTTGCTGAGGCTCCCATTTATATTGATGATACGCCGGGAATTAAAGTTACAGAGATTCGGGCGCGTGCCCGCAAGCTGGACCAAGAACTAGAAAATGGTTTAGGCTTGATTGTTATTGATTATTTGCAGCTTATTACAGGAACTCGTCCTGAAAATCGTCAGCAGGAAGTCTCTGATATTTCCCGCCAGTTAAAAATTCTTGCCAAGGAACTCAAAGTTCCAGTTATTGCCCTCAGTCAGCTGTCTCGTGGTGTTGAACAGCGTCAGGATAAAAGGCCAGTTCTTTCCGATATTCGGGAATCTGGTTCCATCGAGCAGGATGCTGATATTGTTGCCTTTTTGTATCGTGATGATTATTATGACAGAGGCGATAAGGAAGAAGGACAGGAACAATTAGAAGACAATACCATCGAAGTTATATTGGAAAAAAACCGGGCGGGTGCTAGAGGAACGATTAAATTAATATTCCAAAAGCAGTACAATAAATTTTCAACGATAGCCCAATTTGAAGAAGAAGGATAGGAGAAATAGATTAAAATGAGTGATGCATTTGCAGATGTCGCAAAAATGAAAAAAATCAAGGAAGATATTAAAAATCATGAAGGCCAGTTGGTCGAATTAACACTTGAAAACGGTCGCAAGCGTGAAAAAAATAAGGTCGGCCGTCTTATTGAAGTGTATTCTTCACTTTTTATTGTGGAATATAAAGATGAGGCTAGTATGCCGGGTGAAATTGACAATACTTATGTTGAATCATATACCTACTCTGATATTTTAACAGAAAAAACGTTGATTCATTATTTTGATTAGACCGATGCCTTGGGTCTAATCATTTTTATTTAGATTATTCTGCAGTAAAAGCAATAGTGGGTTTACACAAGCTTGACAATCCTGTAAATATTAAGTGATTAAAGAAGGCTATAGAAAAGGCATTTTCTAATCTTTAAGCATATTAATATTGACAAATAAGTTGGATAATATATTGCAAAAGCCTTTACAAAGCTTTTTTTGTGTGCTATACTACTCTTTGTGTGAAATAGCAGCAGAGAAGCATGAAGCTCGTCAACAGGTGTCTTGGGATAAGTAACCTTGGCTGTTTAGGCGAAGGGCACCTGCACGAATCAGGGTTTCTTAAAACGTTATTTCCTACAAAATATATTTTTATAGGAGGACATGAAAATGTCACGTTATACAGGTCCATCATGGAAACAATCACGTCGCCTTGGTTTGTCACTTACAGGTACAGGTAAAGAATTGGCGCGTCGTAACTACGTACCAGGTCAACACGGTCCAAACAATCGTTCAAAACTTTCAGAATACGGTTTGCAATTGGCTGAAAAACAAAAACTTCGTTTTACTTATGGTGTAGGTGAAAAACAATTCCGTAACTTGTTCGTACAAGCTACTAAAATTAAAGGTGGAACTCTTGGTTTCAACTTTATGGTTCTTTTGGAACGCCGTCTTGACAATGTTGTTTACCGTTTAGGTCTTGCAACTACTCGTCGTCAAGCTCGTCAATTCGTTAACCACGGTCACATCCTTGTTGATGGCAAACGTGTTGATATCCCTTCATACCGTGTAACTCCAGGTCAAGTTATCTCAGTTCGTGAAAAATCATTGAAAGTTCCAGCAATCCTTGAAGCCGTTGAAGCTACTCTTGGACGTCCAGCTTTCGTATCATTTGATGCTGAAAAATTGGAAGGTTCATTGATTCGTCTTCCAGAACGTGATGAAATTAACCCAGAAATCAATGAAGCACTTGTCGTTGAATACTACAACAAAATGCTTTAATTTATCAATTATTATCAAAAGGTTGGGACAGCATGTCTCAGCCTTTTGTGATGGCCTTTTATTGATAAAGTGTCATTACCTAAATCAAAAGATAAGCACTGGTTTTCACATATAAAAACAGGACAGCCCTAAAAATTTAAACGGCTGTCCTATTTTTTTAGAAACAAATGGCTAGCTGACTCTTTAGAATAGGATTAGTGCATCATCTTAAGAATAAATTCAGTCATTTGTTTGGGACTCTCTACTTTACCGCGGGCAATCCACATTTGGCAGACACCAAAGAGGGCATTGATGATGTATATGGTTCCATATTCTCTTTCAACATCAGTCAACTTTTTATTTTGAAAATTATTTTGGATGGAAATAGAAAGGCCTACTTGTAAATCATGGGTGATTAGCAGCCTAAATTTATTCTTCAGAAACTCCTGGATTTCTTTAGTTCCGTTTGCAGATAGTAAGGCAGCAAACAGTGGTTCTCGGTCGAGAAATTCAAAGACTTCTAAGATAGCTCCTTCTTGATTGGACGAATTTTTATCAAAAATGTATTCTAATTTGCTAAAAAGTGTTTGTTGATAGTTATCAATCATTTCATATTTGTCTTTGTAGTGAGTGTAAAAACCGCTGCGGCTGATATGGGCGGCTTTTGCCAACTCAGTTGTTGTAATGTCATTAAAACTTTCTTTTTCTAATAGATGGGCCATGGCTTCTTCCAAGGCTTTTTTTGTTTTTTCTTTTTTTAGAGATTTTGTCATGGGAAAACTCCTTTTGCACAAAGTTATACACAGTGTCTAAAAAATCTTTTTTTATATTGTAAAATATTGATTTATGAGTATAATCTATTATATCAAATATTTAGACATAATGTACAAAAAGGAGATAAAATGTTAACGGAATTGAAAGCAGTCTTAAAAAAGCCCATGCTTTGGATTACAATGATAGGGATAGCCCTTGTTCCTGCTTTGTACAATATCATTTTCCTAAGTTCCATGTGGGATCCTTACGGTCATGTATCTGACTTACCGGTAGCTGTTGTCAATGAAGATAAGCCTGCCTCTTACAATAATAAAAAAATGACAATTGGTCAAGATATGGTTGACAGTATGTCTAGGAATAAAAATCTGGATTATCACTTTGTTAGCAGTGAGAAGGCCACAAAAGGACTGCAAGAAGGTGATTATTATATGATTATCACTTTACCACAGGATTTATCTAAGAATGCTGCCAGTGTTTTGACAGATAATCCTAAGCAGATCACTATTCCCTACCAAACCTCCAAGGGTCACAGTTTCGTAGCTTCTAAAATGAGCGAAACGGCTGCCAAAGCCTTAAAAGAATCTGTTTCAAAAAATATTACCAGCACCTACACAAAATCTCTTTTTAAGAGTATGTCAAGCTTAAAAACAGGTCTTGGAAAGGCAAGTACTGCCAGTCAAACTTTGGCTAATGGCTCTGAGCAGCTGGAAAAGGGAAGTCAAATGATGGGCACTAATCTTACTACTTTGGCCAACTCCAGTCAAACCTTTAATCAGGGGGCTAATACTCTGTATTCAGGTCTGCAGACCTATACAGGAGGAGTCGGACAGTTAGCTGCTGGGACAAATCAGCTCAACAGTAAATCACAGGAACTTTTAGGAGGGGCTGCCCAATTAAATAGTGGCTTTAGCCAGATTCAGCAATTAGTAAGTGCAGCTGGTCTGCTCAATCAAGGGCTGGTTAACCTGTCAAGCAAGACCAATCTGTCTGCGGAACAAAGCCAGCAGATTAATCAGTTAATCGGTTCTTTAACGAACCTCAACACGGCTATTCAAAATTACAGCGGAACTTCTGCAGCCACATCCAGTAATGTTGATATCAGCAACTATCTATCAGCCATTACGGCAGCAGCGCAAAATATTATCAATTCGGCTAATACGACTCAGCCAGCCGTAGGGAATCAGCAGAATTCACTGGCTGTAGTGCAGGCAACTAGTGCTTATCAAAAGCTGTCTCCCCAAGATCAGTCTGAAATTGCTTCTGCCTTAGCTAATACAGGCAATTTAACTACAGCTTCAGCAACAGGGCCAAGTGCTGCAGCGGTGTCACAGGCAAATGCTATCTTGACTAGTGTTCAAAACATTCAGAATTCACTGCCAAACGGCCAGCTTGCCTCAGAAAATGCTGCTAATAATACGGCAGCCTTGGCTCAATTAAAACAAACAGCAAATGCAATTCTGCCAAGTGCCTCTGATAGCTTGACAACTTTGTCAAGTGGGTTGACACAAATTAATACAGCTTTAAACACACAGATTATTCCAGCCAGCAGCTCTCTAGCTAATGGTGCCAGTCTGCTTGGAAATGGTCTGTCGGCAGGAACAGCTTCCTTTACACAGGGCTTGACAGCTTATACCAATGCAGTTGGAACGCTTAACAACGGTGCCAATACTTTGGCTGCCAACAGCAGTCAGTTAACTTCGGGAGCTAGTCAGTTGGCTAACGGTGCCAATCAAATTTCTGCAGGAGCCGATAAGTTAGCTAAAGGAAGTAATACCTTGACAAGTAACTTGACAAAACTGTCAAGTGGTTCCGACCAGCTTGCTAAAGCTTTATCAATGGCTAAGGACAAACTATCCCTAGTTGCAGTTGCGGATCTAAATGCTAAAACTTTAGCAAGTCCTGTAGCCATCAAGCATCGAGACGAGGATCATGTTAAGAATAATGGTGTAGGGATGGCACCTTACATGATGTCAGTGGCGCTGATGGTTATGGCTCTGTCAACTAACACTATCTTTAGAGAAGCTCTTTCAGGCAAAAAGGCCAAAACGCTTAAAGAATGGGTTGAGCAAAAGCTTGCAATTAATGGTTTAATTGCTGTAGCAGGAGCCGTTATCCTCTATTTTGGCGTTCGTATGCTAGGTCTGACTTCTAATTTTGAACTCAGGACTCTGGGACTGACTATTCTTGCAAGTATCACTTTTATGACGGTGGTAACAGCTTTAGTAACCTGGCATGATAAATTTGGTTCCTTTGCTTCCTTGATTTTACTCTTACTGCAGTTAGGCTCCTGTGCAGGAACCTATCCTCTTGATGTAACGGCTAAGTTTTTCCAAAATGTCAATCCTTATTTACCAATGAGTTACTCAGTATCTGGTTTGCGAGAAACGATTTCAATGAGCGGTACAATCGGCAATCAGGTTTTAGCTTTAGGAGTATTTTTCCTTATCTTTGCTGTTGTAAACCTGCTGGTTGGAAAACGTAAAGTTACTTTGCAAAGAGCAACCAGTAGCTCGTCGCCTAGTCTTTAGTGACTATTACCATTTTGAGAGTTGCTGAATGAAGACAAAAACAAAGAACTTGGCAATCGATTGATTGCCAAGTTCTTTTGCTTAAATTAAATGATAGTGCTGCAGAGCATGTCTGATGCCGTCTTGATCATGATGGTGAGTGATGAAATCTGCTACTTCCAGAACATCGTCAACAGCATTTTCCATGGCAATGGCATAATCAGCGGCTAAAAGCAAGGGGATATCATTTTTACCGTCTCCAAAGGCGTAAGTTGGAATGTGTTGTAGATTAAGGACATCTTTGACGGTATTGATACCTGTTCCCTTGTCAGATCCCGCTTTTGTGACATCAATAGAATAAGGACTGTTTCTGAAAAAATGAAGCTGAGAAATTGCTTCTTGATAGATGGCATCATGACTTTTATCAGCACTGCCGACCAGCAGCATGTTGACAGGATTGTCAAGATAGAAATTTTCATTAATTGGCGGAAGTTCCTCATGTTCCTCATTAAAATAAGTAAAATGGTCCCTCAGGCCTTGACAGTCTCCTGACAAGTAAATGTCAAAAGGAGTATAGTAGGCAATTTCATCGCCAAGACTGCGGGCTAAACCAAGCAATTTGTCAATAGTGTCGCTATCAATAGTTTGAGTAAAGACTTCCTTGCCTTCAATATAAATAGACATGCCATTCATCATAATGACAGAGGTTATTCCTGACTGTTTGAGAACTCCTTTAAGCTCTTTTATGGAACGTCCAGTAGCAATAATAGGAAGATAGCCATTTGCCCTCAGCTCTTGAAGAGCTAATTTATTATCGGGTGAAATTTGAGACTGCTTGTTTAAAAGTGTCCCGTCAAGATCAAAAAATACTAAGCCTTTATAATTCATGTTAATAGTGTAGCATAAATCCTGCACAGATAAAAGTCAGATGTCAGTTGATAGGTTGACAGACCTGTAAAGGTAAGACTTATAAAGACAGATTAGAAATGGGTATTTGACGGATTAATATTTCATATAAAGTTGTGCGAAAGTCTTATCCCTGCTGTTTAGCCGTTAAGTGTCTTACTTTGAAATAAGAATCTTAGGTAATGAACAAGAACGAAGAAAACCAGCACAATGGCCAGTATCTCCTCTAGTTTAACCAAGACATGAAATAAGGGATGCTGGATATTCAGGTAAAGGCCGGCCGAACGCAGCGAAGTGATTGATATGACAAAAGGAAAGGTAAAGGCGGAAAAACCTGGGTTAAAATCTCGCTTTAAAAGAACGGGCAATTGGATAACAACAAAAATATAGAGGAGCTGCGAAGCAAAAAGCAATAACCAAACAATATTGGTATTTGGACTTTGTCCATCTGGGAAAGTTTTTAAGTAGCCTGCAAGCAGGAGTGATAAAGGAGCACAAAACGTAGAAATATTAGGCTTGGCACTTTCAGGCAGGCCAATACGGTAGGCTTTGATAGTCATAAACGGTAAAACCAATAGAGTCAAAATTAAGCAGCTCCAAAAGATCAGTTGTCCCAGAAAATACTGGCCGCTGATAGGAGCTGTCAGAGTGGCTACCGCAATACCAACATAGAGGACAGACCATGAAGGAAAGACATAATCCCAGCTGAAATGCAGGACAAATGTAACTGTAAAGTAAAGGATTAACCAAGCATTTCCCAAGAAAGCCAGCCACCAAACAAGGAGGCTAATAATGGTAACCCAAGGTCCTAATCCTGAAAAAAGTTGAATGTAGCCTGCAAGCAACATACCAGACATAAAAAAGGTCGGAAAGACCGAAGCAACTAAGGGCTGCTGCAGCTGCTGTTTAGCCTGAGGAAGATTTCTCAAAATCCCAATAATTAAAAGCAAATAGATAAAGATGGCAGCTGTCCCTAATAAATAGCGCAAGGCCGGATGGTAGAGCTCCAGCAGATTTCCAAGAGCAAACAAGCCCAGACTTAGACCAGACATCACAAGAGGTGGATTTTTTACAGCTTTCATCTCCTCTAAACTCCTCTTTCTTTTATAATTCTTCTTATTGTAACATAAAACAAACCCATTTTTAGAGAGGAAATTTATTTTAAATCAAAAAAATCGTTTAGTAAACATTGAAAAAAAGGGTTATTTATGGGAAAATATAGCCAAATCGTTTTATGAAGGAGAGCGCAGATGAGAGATGATATCAAAATCAATGAGCGTGCTGCAGCTATTAGCGATCAGCTGATTGAAAAACTTGAAAAAATATATGATCCAGAGATTGAATTGGATATTTATAATCTTGGATTGATTTACGAAATTAACTTAGATGAAGAAGGATTTTGCAAGTTAGTCATTACCTTTACCGAGGTTAACTGCGGCTGTATTGATACATTGCCTGCAGAAATCATTGATTCTCTGTCTGAAATTGATGGCATCAATAAAGTTGGAGTGGAAGTCGTCTGGTCTCCGGCTTGGAAGATTACGCGCATCAGCCGTTTTGGCAGGATAGCTCTTGGAATCAGTCCTAAATAAGAAAATCACCGTCTAATTACAACGGTGATTTTTAAGTGCTTTTATAGTAATTTCTTCTATTTTTTACCAGTTTCTTCTGGTTTCCAGAAGTCTGTCACAGCTCCCTTAGAAGCAGATGACACGATATGAGCGTATTTGCCCAGAACTCCGCGGGAATAAAGCGGTGGAATCTTGGTTTCAGCCTTGCGACGTTCAAGCTCTTCTTCAGAAACTTCCATGGTAATTTCTTTGGTGTCTTGGTCAACAATAACTGTATCGCCAGTGCGAAGGTAGGCGATTGGTCCGCCATCTTGGGCTTCAGGAGCGATATGGCCGACAACAAGGCCGTAAGTACCGCCTGAGAAGCGTCCGTCAGTGAGCAGGGCAACCTTATCTCCCTGTCCTTTACCAACAATCATCGATGAAAGAGAAAGCATTTCCGGCATACCTGGTCCGCCTTTTGGTCCGACGTAACGTACGACAACGACATCGCCGTCAACAATCTCATCTGTTAATACGGCTTCAATAGCGTCTTCTTCTGAATCAAAGACCTTAGCTGGGCCAACATGGCGGCGAACTTTAACACCTGAAACCTTGGCAACTGCACCATCTGGAGCGAGATTACCATGAAGGATAATCAGAGGACCGTCAGCACGTTTTGGATTTTCCAGCGGCATAATGACTTTTTGACCTGGAGTCAAATCTTCAAATTCGGCTAAGTTTTCAGCAACGGTCTTACCGGTACAAGTGAGGCGATCTCCATGAAGGAAGCCGTTTGCCAAAAGATATTTCATTACGGCTGGTACGCCGCCGACATTATAAAGGTCTTGGAAGACATACTGACCAGAAGGTTTCAAGTCAGCCAAATGAGGTACCTTTTCTTGGATAGTGTTGAAGTCATCAAGCGTCAACTCAACATTGGCTGCATGGGCAATCGCCAGCAGGTGAAGAGTTGAGTTGGTCGAGCCGCCCAGTGCCATAGTTACTGTAATAGCATCTTCAAAGGCTTCGCGTGTCAAAATGTCTGATGGCTTAATGCCCATTTCCAGCATCTTCACTACAGCGCGGCCGGCTTCTTCGATATCTGCTTTTTTCTCAGGAGACTCAGCAGGGTGTGAAGCAGAACCAGGAAGGCTCATTCCCAGAACTTCAATAGCTGTTGCCATGGTGTTGGCTGTGTACATACCGCCGCAGCCGCCAGGGCCAGGACAGGCATTGCATTCAAGAGCCTTAACTTCTTCTTCGGTCATATCACCGTGGTTCCAGTGGCCGACACCTTCAAAAACTGAGACAAGATCAATGTCTTTACCATCTAAATTACCGGGAGCAATAGTTCCGCCGTAGGCAAAGATAGCTGGAATATCCATATTGGCAATGGCAATCATAGAGCCTGGCATGTTCTTATCACAGCCACCGATAGCTACAAAAGCATCAACATTATGACCGCCCATAGCAGCTTCGATCGAATCAGCGATAATATCACGTGAAGTCAGTGAGAAACGCATGCCTTGGGTTCCCATTGCGATACCATCAGAAACCGTAATGGTTCCAAATTGAACAGGCCAACCGCCTGAATCTTTAACTCCAGCTTTTGCCAGTTTACCAAAGTCGTGCAGATGAATGTTACAAGGAGTGTTTTCAGCCCAAGTTGAGATAACACCAACAATAGGTTTTTCAAAATCTTCGTCCTGCATGCCAGTTGCCCTGAGCATAGCACGGTTAGGTGATTTAACCATTGAATCATAGACAGAACTGCGATTTCTTAAATTTTTAAGAGTTTCTTTGTCAGTCATTTGACCGCTTCCTTTCATCATATTTAGTCATCCAAAGTAGAATCTATAACTTTACAGTCATCATTATAGCACAAATCATCCTTGTAATCATTATAATTGTTGCAAAATTCTATTATTTTCTGAAAAATTCTATTTTTCCCTTGATTCATCTGCGAGGCCGTTTTCTGAGCCAAGCCTTGCGAATTTCTTCCAAAGCAAGGATAGGCAGCGGGCAGAGAATAAGATAGAGCCAGTTTACAGCCTCTAGGGGTGCCGTGTTAAAGATGTGGTTAAAGAGAGGAAGGTAGCTCAGCAGAATAAAGAGCAGAATTTCAGCAATCATTCCTAGATTGATATAAGAATTAGAAAAGAGCTTGAGGCTAAAGACAGACTGTTTGGTTGTTCGACAGTTTTGTACCATACCAATTTGGCAGAAAATGATGGCTCCCAGCGTCATGGTTGTAGCTTCTGCATAATAGCTGCTGTTGAAATTCAAACCTTGACCGTGAATCAAATAGGTAAAGAAGAAAGCTCCCATGGCCAGACAGGCTTCTAAGAGACCATACCAGATAAAGGCCTTAATCAGCAGATTTTTGGTAAGCAGCGCATCAGATTTACGTCGAGGAGGCCTTTCCATAATATCTTTTTCAGCACTTTCAATACCCAAGCCCAGAGCCGGCAGCATGTCACTGCCAAGGTCGATAGCAAGAATCTGCATGACTGTTAAAGGAAGAGGGATAAAACCGCGGGAGAAAAGAAAGCTGGCTGAAGGAACGGCTTCAGAAGTATTGGAATTAAAAATATAGGTTAAAAACTTCTTAATATTTTGATAAACGGTCCGTCCTTCTTCGATAGCATTAACGATGGAGGCAAAATTATCATCGGTCAAAATCATATCGGCTGACGTTTTAGCAACGTCAGTTCCGGTAATTCCCATAGCAACACCAATATCGGCTTTTTTCAGAGCAGGAGCATCGTTTACTCCGTCACCAGTAACAGCAACGACATGCCCCAGTTTTTGTAAATTGGTGACAATTCGGTATTTTTGCTCAGGAGCAATACGAGCAAAAACCACCTCGTCTTTCAAAATTGTCTGGAGTTCTGCATCGGATAATTCTCCCAATTCCTGACCTGTAACTAGGCGAGGATTTTCTCCTTGGACAATTCCAATCTTTTTGGCAATGCTAAGAGCCGTCAGGCCATAGTCACCAGTGATCATGACAATTCGGATGTTTGCCTTGTGGCATTTTTCAACAGCCTTAGCAACTTCCATACGCGGAGGATCCTGCATGACAAGGAGCCCCATAAAAATGAGATCTTGTTCAATCATCTCAGGGGTATAATCGGCAAAATCCTGCGGCAGATCAGCTGTCTTATCAAGCTGGCGGCAGGCAAGAGCCAGCACGCGCAGCCCGTCTTTGGCATATTGGTCATTGGCTTTGAGAATGGCAGCTTTTTCTTTATCCGTCAGAGGTCTGATTTGGTTCTGATCATAAATTCTGCTGGACAACTCTGCGATTTCTTTGGGTGCTCCTTTGGTAAAGCTGATTAAGCGGCTTCCCAAAAGTTCTGTTTCAAGCTGATGAATGGTTGTCATCCGCTTGCGTTCAGAGTCAAAGGTCAGTTCATGAAGTCTAGGAGCCGTTTTTTCATTGTCTGTTAAGTTAATTCCAGCTTTTTGGGCAAGGACGTTTAGACAGGCTTCAGTCGGATCGCCTAGAACTGTATAGCGAGTCTGATCTCCGTGGGGTGGCTCGATAGAAGCATTGCTGCAGAGGGCAGCCCCTCTAATAAGCCAGTTTAGGCTAGGATTATCACTGACTTGGACAGGCTTTTGATCAGCTTTTATAGTTCCTTGGGGGGCATAGCCCAGTCCTGTTACGTCGTATTCTTGCTGTGGCGTCCAAATGTGATTGACTGTCATTTCATTTTGTGTCAGGGTTCCGGTTTTATCAGAACAGATAACAGATGTTTCGCCCAAGGTCTCTACAGAAGCTAAAGTTTTGACCAGTGCGTTTTTCTTAGCCATTTTTTGAACGGCCATAGCAAGCGACAGGGTCACCGTTGGTAGAAGCCCCTCAGGAATAAAGGCCACAATCATACCCAGGGCGAAAACGAAAGCCTGTGCTAACGGTTCTTTAATTATCAAAACAGAAGTGAGCAAAAAGAAGATACCCACTGATATGGCAATCAGCGAAATCTGCTTGGTCAGGCGGTTGAGTTCCTTTTGCAGGGGACTGGTGACATTGGTGACCCCTTGCGTTAAATGGGCAATCTGTCCGAATTCTGTCGCCATGCCGATATTAGTGATTAGAACCTTGGCATTACCTTTGCTAACAGATGTGCCAGCAAAAACAAGATTGTCCAGACTAAGGAGATCAGGTTCTTTTTCAGAAATTGCACGATTATTTTTATTGACAGGATTGGACTCACCTGTGAGAGCAGACTGATTAACCTGAAAATCGTCAGTAGCAGAGATGATGCGGGCGTCAGCAGAAATACTATCGCCCTCTTCAATCATCATCAAATCGCCAGGCACCAGCTCTTGGGCAAGAATCCTTTCTTCTTGATTTTGCCGAGTCACACGGGCATAGGAGGGCAGCATATGTTCGAGTGCTTCTGTTGCCTTGCCGGCCTTGTATTCTTGGAAGAAAGAAAAACAGCCGTTAATAATATTGACTAGCCAGATGGCGATCCCAAGTTCAGGTGTTCCTGCAAAGAAGAAGGCGACCGCACCGCCAATCCAGAGCAGAATTGCCATCAAGGACAAAAAGTTCTTAGCAAATTTGATAATTAAAGGTTCTCCCTTGACCTTTTCCAACTGGTTGGGGCCGTATTCTGCCTGCCTTTTGGCAACTTCATCAAAAGAGAGTCCCTGAGGACTGGCCTTTGCTCGTTCAAAGACAGTCTCTACATCATATTGGTATAAGTTAGGCTGTCTGTTAATGTTTTGCTGACTACGTTTTCTAATCACGAAAAACACTTCCCATCTAAAATGTAAGCCTTTTACTTTATAAGATGATTATACGCCTATTTTCTGAAAGTAGTGCAAAAAAAGTTTATTTTTTCTGGAAAAAAGGTCACAAAACATCTCCTAGATGCAACAGCATCCAGGAGATGGGAAAAAGTTGGCAAAATTTATGAATGAGGCGTGAACACAAGGTGTTCATTGACGAAGGCATCAAAACCAAGATTGCTGAGTTCACGGCCGTAACCAGAATTCTTGATACCGCCGAATGGAACTTCTGGATGAGAAGTCCAACCAGAATTGATAAAGGACATACCAGTTTCAATTTTAGCAGCAACTTCTTTAGCATGGTCAAGGTCTTTAGAGAAGACAGTGCCGCCAAGTCCGTAGCTGGAATCGTTGGCTAGTTCAATAGCTTCTTCTTCGGTATCAACTTTGTAAATAGAAGCAACAGGACCAAAGATTTCTTGGTTGTAAATTGGGTTGTCCTTGGTAATATCTGTCAGCACAGTAGGCATAACGAAGTTGCCTGGATGGTCAATCGGTTCATTGCCGTAAACTGCGTGTGCTCCGCTGTCCACAGCCAATTTGATTTGACCCAGAACTTCTTCTTTGGCTTCAGCTGATGACAATGGTGCAAGTGTTGTTTCAGGATCCATTGGGTCGCCCCACTTAGCTGTCTTGAAGGTTTCGACAACCATGTCTACGAATTTCTTGTAATTTTCTTCACCGACTACAATGAAACGTTTAGATGATGTACATACTTGGCCTGCATTGTAAAGACGGGCAAAGAAAATAGTGTCATTTAAGAGATCAAAATCGGCATCTTCCAAAATGAGGAAGGCATCATTACCACCGAGTTCAAGAGCAGATTTTTTCAGATTTGCCCCTGCTTCAGCGGCGATAGAAGCACCGCCGCGTTCAGAACCGGTTAAAGCAACACCTTGAATTCGCGGATCTGCAATGGCCTTATTAACTTGATCATAGGTAAGGAAGAGATTCTTGAAGGAACCTTCAGGAGCCCCTGCTTCATTAACCAAATCTTCAAAGGCTTGAGCAGAACCAGGACAGATAGAAGCATGTTTTAAAACAGTTGGATTGCCAATCATGAAGTTAGGAGCAAAAACGCGCATGATTTGATAGAATGGGAAATTCCATGGTTCTACCATAAAGAGCACACCGACAGCCTGTTTGATATAGTAAGCATCACCGTGGATAGGTTCAAATGATTTTGGTTCTAAAAACTCTTCGGCTTTATCAGCAAAGTAGTCAGCAATTTCTGCGCAAAGTTCAACTTCGCCTTTAGCTTCCGTAAAGAGTTTTCCCATATCCTTGGTCATGACTTCGGCGTATTTATCGACATCGCGGCGAAGAAGGTCAGCTACTTTATGCAGCTGGGCTTTGCGTTCTTCTAAGCCCCCTTCAGCACGCCATTTTTTATAGAGTGCATGTGCTGTTGCCAGTGCCTTTTCCAAATCTGCATCACTGTTATTTGCAAATTCTTTTAAAACTTCGTTTGTATAAGGATAAGTTGTCTTATAAGCCATAGGTTGTCCTCCGTTTTTTATTTAATCAAATTTATTATAGCATTTTTGAAACCGATTTCAAGAATTAAAATTGTTTTTCCTCCTTTAATTACCTCTCTTAAGAAAGCGAAAGTTCATGTTATAATAAAACTATGTTATCAAGAGAATTTAAACATATGATGGAGACAGATACTGTTGCGACTGCCAAGGCTTTGCTGGGAATGCAGCTGTGTTTGGACGGTCGGCCCTTGGGCAGAATCGTGGAAACAGAAGCCTATTTGGGCAGCAAAGACAGTGCTTGCCACAGTGCTAATGGCCGGCGGACGCCTAAAAATGAAGCCATGTATCTATCTGCTGGCCATTGGTATGTTTATCAGATCTATGGTCATCAGATGCTTAACTTGGTTACCAAGGGACAAGATGTTGCAGAGGCCGTTCTTATTCGGGCTTTGGAGATTCCAAGCGGAGAACTCTTGGCCAATGGACCTGGAAAATTGACAAAATTTGCGGGGATTGATAAAAGGTTCAACGGCGATTTTTTACCAACTTCCAAACTTCAGCTGTTACAAGACCGTCAACCTCTTCACATCGCAGTCAGACCCCGTATCGGTGTGACCTGCAGCGATAGCTGGCGGGAAAAACCGCTTTGTTTTTACGTAGCGGGTAATCGACATGTTTCTAAGATTTCTAAAAAAAGCCTCTTAGCAGATGAAGAGACTTGGTTGAGATAAGAGCTGTCTGTTGAGACAGTTTTTTGATTTTTGAAGAGTATTAACGGTTGGATGACATGCCTTTGGGTTCCAAGTAGCGCTGAATAGCTCCTAGAATTAAATCGGAAACAACGGCCATGAAGGCAGTTGGCAGAGAACCTGCAAGAATGATAGCACCGCCATTGGTTGCATTGGTACCGCGAATGATAATATCTCCCAGACCGCTGCCGCCGACAAAGGCACCAATAGCTGTAATCCCAATGGCAAGCACCAAGGCATTGCGAATACCGGCCATGATAACAGCTAAAGACAAGGGTAGCTCGACCATCAGCAATTGCTGTTTGCTGGTCATTCCCATGCCCTTGGCAGCGTCAACAAGGTCAGCATTAACGTTTCTAATACCAGCATAGGTATTGCCGATAATAGGCAGCAAAGAATACAAAAATACGGTAGCAATAACAGTTTTAGTTCCCAAACCTAAAGCTAGCATAATGATGGAAATCATGGCCAAAGAAGGAATGGTTTGTATGACATTGGCGATACCCATGATGAATCCTTTTAGGTGTCCCTTCTTAGCAATCAGTATGCCTACCGGAATTCCTATAAGAGCAGCAAGCAGCACGCCGTATATGGAGATGAGGAAATGCTGCAGAAATTGTGTCAAAATGTAGCTACTGTTGTGCTGAAAATAGTAAATCAGCTGCTGTGTGAGACTCATATGACTCATGAATTATCCCCTCCTTCACGGAAGTAATGATGTTTTTTCAAAAAATTATGGGCAACAACAGAAGGCTCTAGCAATTGGTCGTCCACTTGATAGTTAAGTTCTTGCATTGTTTCAAGGTCAATTTTGCCGTCTAAGCGGTGCAAGAGTGGCTTTAACTCAGGATACTGTCTTAAAATACGATTGTTGACAACCATGGATGCATCATAAGGTGGGAAAAAGTGCTTATTATCTTTAAGGATAGTAAGGTCATAGCTTTGAATGCGGCCGTCTGTGGAATATCCCAGAACCACCTGCATCTTATCATTCTCAACAGCGTCATAAACAAGGCCTATCTGCATCGGATAGATGCTATTGAAGGAAAAACCATAGGCACGGCTGAATTCCTTGTAGCCATCTCCTTCGCGCCTCATCCAGGTACTGTCCACACCTGCCTTAGCAGTTGTGGCGACCTTTTTTAAATCCTCCACGGTTGTAAGCTTGTTTGCTTTAGCGAATTTGGTCGTTACCATAAAGGCATAGGTGTCAGCAAAACCATAACTTGGGAACCAAGTCTGGTCAAAGCGCTTGGTGAACTCTTTTTTGATAATTTTGCTGGCCTTAACATTATCCTTTTCGGCCGGCAGATTCAGTGTTCCTGTCAGGTCTGTTCCTGTATAGCGGGTTGCTGCAATATCCGCATCTTTTCGAATCAATGCCTGATGAACCACATTGGTAGAGCCAAGATTGGAGACCAAGGTTGTTTTATAGCCTAGCTCATGATTAATCAATTCGCTAATCATATTAGCCATGATGCTAGATTCTGTCGTACTCAGTGCGGCAATTTTGATATTAGCATCATCCTTATTTTTCGTATTATTGCCCTTGCTGCAGCTGGCTAAAACAATGATTGGAATTATTGTAAGGACTGTTAAAAAATAGATTAGTTTTTTCATGTTATACATTCCTCTTTTGTCGCGGTGTCAAATAATTTTCCAAGCGTCCAAGCAGATAATCAACAATTAAAGAAAGGAGAATAACAGGAATAGTTCCTCCAATAATTAAAGAAGGCTGAAAGAGGCTCAAACCACTAAAAATAAGATCTCCAAGGCCTCCAGCTCCGATATAAGAAGCCAAAGTAGCCCAGGCAATGACATAAATAGCGGACAGCCTAATACCAGTCATGATAACCGGAACTGCCAGAGGCAGTTCAACTTGGAAAATAGACTGAATCGGAGTCATGCCCATACCCTTTGCACTGTCCTTTAAAATGGGATCAACATTATTCATTCCGATATAGGTATTTCTCATGATTGGCAGCAAAGAATAAATGAAGAGGGCAATGATTGCCGGAGTTCTTCCGATACCAAATAAAGGAATCATCATCGCTAAAAGAGCCAGACTGGGAACAGTTTGCAAAATACTGGCCAGCCCGATGAAAAATTTAGCCAATTTAGGAAAACGAGTTAGTGCAACTCCAATAGGGACAGCTACAATAATACCCAAAAGAAGTGCCATGGCTGAAATATAAATCTGCTCCCAGGTTTTAACGATCAATTCACTGCCATATTGTGCTAAAAAGTCACTCATAGCGTGTCCTCCGTATCTTGGCTGCCCCAGATAATATCATAGAGCATATCAACCAATGATGCCCGCGTTACAATTCCCTTTAAATGGTGCTCTTTGTCAACGACCGGTACATATTTAAGACCGCGTTTCAAAATCCGGTGAGCTGTGTCCCGCAGGAGCTGTTCTTCTTCCAAGTAAAAGTTAACTTTGTTTAGGATATCGCCGACAGACAAATCCTTTTTGTAATTGTTATTAAGAGTTTCAATATCAACGATACCAAGCAACTTATTATCTTTGTCTGTGACTAAAAGAGAGTCGACGCGCCTTTGTCTCATCAAAGAAATGGCTTCATGCAGGGATTGATCCGGTGTAATCGAGACAGGATTTTTCAGCATGATTGTCTTGACAGGCGTCACATCAGCGCGTGCCTGAATTAAGCGATCCTCCCCAATCATCTTTTGCACAAAAGGCGTTGCCGGATGCCGCAGCAATTCGGTAGGACTGTCCTGCTGTATCATATGTCCGTTATCCATGACGACAATCTTAGTAGCCAGTTTTAAGGCTTCGTCCATGTCGTGAGTCACCAGAACAATTGTTTTTCCTGTTTTTTCCTGCAGTGATTTAACAAGGTCCTGAAGACCTTCCCGAGTGATAGGATCAAGGGCTCCAAAGGGCTCATCCATTAAAATAATTTCCTGATCAGCAGCCAAGGCTCTGATAACGCCGATACGCTGCTGCTGTCCACCAGAGAGCTCGTAAGGGTAGCGGTCTAAAAAATCCTCAGGCAATTCAACCAGTTTTAAAAGCTCTTTGGCCTTAGCTTTTTTCTTTTCTTCCGACCATTTTAAGAGCCTGGGCACCAAAGTAATATTTTCATAGATGGTCATATGAGGCATGAGTCCGATATTTTGGATAACATAGCCGGTTTTTCGTCTCAGCTGGACAGGGTTAAAGTGTGAAATTTCTTGACCATTAATCAAAATCTCACCGCTGCTTGGCTTTAACATTCGGTTAATCATGCGCAAGATGGTTGTTTTTCCAGAACCACTGGTTCCGATTAAACAGACAAACTCCCCTTGCATAATTTTTAAGTTAATATGCTCAACAGCAACACTGTCACCATAAATTTTATTAACCTCTTTAAATTCAATAACAGGGTTATTTTCCATGTGAACCTCCTTTAGCTGCTTTTTATAAGAGTGAGTAATAGTAAATAAAGAAAAATCTCCGTTTACTAGTAGTTTATCAAATTTATGTAAAAAAAAGAAATATTTTTATGAATCAAATTATTTTCAGAAAAAATTTCATTGCTTTTCAAAGGAGTTTACAAGAAAATAATCCACTTTTGCTAAAGTGTTAAAAGCGGTCTTCTCTTGCCTTTTATGATAGATTAAGCTGCGGCTGATATTGCTGTCTGTAAGTGCTACTTTGCTGGAAAATAAGATTGTAGCTGAGTTCTGCCAAAGTTTTGGCAGCCTCAAAACCAATGCTTGAGCTTGTACTTGTATACAAATATAAATTTTTTGTCTATCAAATACCTCCTTTTAAGTTATAATAAGGATAACACTTAGAGTTCATTAGAGGTCAACAGCAGATGTTGAAATAAAAATGATTCGTTAAGATTTTATTGTATTGAGATCGGAGGGACAGCCATGGCGCAAACATCTTTATTTGACCAAGATATGGATATGACAGCACCTTTAGCCAGTCGTGTGAGGCCGACTAATCTGGATGATTTTGTTGGTCAAAAGCACTTGGTGGGGGAAGGAAAGTTTCTGCGGGAAATGATTGATAAGGATCAGGTGTCGTCTATGATTTTTTGGGGGCCGCCCGGAGTGGGAAAGACGACACTCGCTGAAATTATTGCCAAAAAGACCAAATCCAAGTTTATTACCTTCAGCGCGGTGTTAAATGGGATCAAAGAAATCCGTAAAATTATGAACGAAGCGGAAGAAAACCGTCAGCTGGGAGAGCGTACCATTGTTTTTATTGATGAAATTCACCGTTTTAACAAGGCTCAGCAGGATGCTTTTTTGCCTTATGTCGAAAAGGGTAGTATCATTCTGATTGGGGCGACAACTGAAAATCCTTCTTTTGAAGTCAATTCAGCCTTGCTGTCACGTACCCGAGTCTTTGTCCTCAAACAGCTGACCGAAGAAGATATTGAAGAACTGCTCAAACGGGTCCTCAAATCCCCTCAGGCTTTTCCGGATTTAGAGATTAGTATCAGCGATGAGCTTCTGAAACAAATTGCCATTTATTCTAACGGGGATGCCAGGACAGCTCTCAATACGCTGGAAATGCTGGTCATTAACAGCGATATAAAAGATAAAACAGCCACCATCTCCGGTGACCTTTTGGAAGAGCTGCTGGATAAGAAAACGGCTTACTATGATAAGGCTGGCGAAGAGCATTATAATATTATCTCTGCCCTTCATAAATCCATGCGCAACAGCGATGTGGATTCGGCCATTTACTGGTTGGGGCGGATGATTGATGGCGGTGAGGATCCTATTTATATTGCCCGCCGTCTGATTCGCTTTGCCAGTGAGGATATCGGGCTGGCGGACAACAGTGCCCTCAATCTGGCGATTAATGTTTTTCAAGCCTGCCGCTATATCGGCCTGCCCGAGTGTGATGTGCATCTGACCCAGTGTGTGATTTATCTGTCTCTGGCGCCCAAGTCAAATGCGGTTTATAAGGCCAGAACGGCTGTGCAAAAGGACATCAAACAAACCATTGATGAACCGGTGCCCTTGCAGCTGCGCAATGCGACAACCAAGCTCATGAAAGAAGTCGGTTACGGCGAAGGCTATCAGCTGGCGCATTTTTATAAAGATAAGCTGACAGCCATGCCGACGCGTCCTGAAAGCATAGCTGATCATACTTATTACAAGCCGACCGAAGAAGGCCATGAAGCCAGAATCAAACAGCGGCTCAACTATATCAAAGAATGGAAAGAAAAACATCATATGGATAAAGACTAAAACGCCATTGTTAACTGCAATGGAAATCTGTTCCGCTTTCTTTTCTGCTCTTTAAAGCGATAAGGCGTTTAACTTTGATCCTTGGCTTGACAGGCAGAAAAAAAGATTGTAAAATATGAATGAATAGAAGTTAAAATTCATTCATATTGCTAAGAAGGATGGTGTTGATGTTGACAAACAAAAAACAAGCCTTAAAGACAGCTGCCTGTGAGATCTTTTCGAAAAAAGGCTACAAGGCTACAGGCATTTCTGAAATTACTAAAAAAGCCGGAGTGGCAGCTGGGACTTTCTATAATTACTATGACAGCAAGGAAGCTATTTTTCTGGATGTTTATATTGATGAGAATAACCGCGTGCGCCAAGCTATGATGGATGAGATTGATTGGGAAGGAGACGCGGTTGAACTCATTGGTCAGATTTTTGGGCAGTCGCGCAGCCTTATTTCATCCAATAAGATTCTGACAGAATGGTATAATCCCGCCATCTCTGATGAGCTGCACAGCTATTATGCTTCAGAAAAAGGCAAGTCTGATAATCCCTTTCATCAGTTTTTAGTGGAAACCTTTACTAATCGCATGCTGGCAGAAGGCTATTCTCAAGAGAAAATCCAAGAGGTGCTGCAGGTTTATCAGCTTTTCTACTATATGGACACTCATATCACTGAAAAGGATTTTTCTAATGTCAGTCAGACCATTGAAATTTTGGCTACTTATTTTGTCAAAGGACTTTTTAAATAAAGAATAGGAATTCTTTATTTTTTTAAAAGCGACTGAATGAATAAATATTTTTGTTCATTCAGTCGAAAAGTCCTAAGCAAACAGGTTTTAGAGGTTACTCAAATTTAAAATAAAAGGAGAAAAAATCATGACTAAAAATGGAGGCAAAGAAATGAATGGACTAGGTATTTTTGGAGCAGCCTTGGCTGTGATTGGGCTTTTGGTGGTGATTTGGGGAGCGACTTTACAGCCAATCAATTTTTCAAGCCCTGACTTTATGTCTTTTGTGACAGGCGGTTTGCTGCTCGTAGCTATCGGGCTTTGCATGATTGCGGACTTGCCTGCAATTTGCAAAGTTTTAGGGATTTGGCTGGCGGCAGCAGCTACCATGCTTTATATTTACAGCCTGCCGGATACGGACTTAATCATTAAGGTAATTGGTTTTGTTCCTGTCCTTGCTTTGGCGGCTTGGCTATCGCTTAAATTTTGGCAATAATAAGGAGAAAATAAATGAAGAAAGGACCTTCTGAAATGTTAACGATTATTCTATCAATTCTTGCAGTGGGACTTCTTGGCTGTCTGATAACTTGGGGAGTGATTAGCTACTTGGGCCGCAGTCAAACTCTGACTGTCAAATCCATTGAAAATCCCAGCAGCGATCTTTATTTCATTCATCTGACGAAACCCAAGAATATGACTTGGAAAGCTGGTTCTTACGCTAAGATTACTTTACCTGAAGTCAAAGAAAGCGCTCAAAAGAGTCGCTGGCTGACTATTGCTTCCAATCCTGATGACAATGAGATTCTCATTCTGACGCATAATAGCAGCAGTACTTTTAAGAAAACCTTGACCAGTTTGCCAGTTGGCAGCAAGGTTGAGGTGAGTTGGCTGGAGTCCACCTTAAAGATTCAAAATGATGATTCACCGTTTGTCTGCTTTGCCTCTGATGTTGGTATTGCAGCGATGAGGCCAATCGTTAAAGAGTGGGTCGGTAAACGTGACCTTATCCTCAACCATTTGGATAAGGGAGTGACGGTCTTTGATAAAGAATTGTATCGGCTGGATCAACAAGACAGCAAGCTGACCTACGACAGCAGCGCCAGCCTTTCCCAAAGTAAAGAAAGCTTGAAGAAAGCAGTAGATAAGTACGGCAACAAAGCCACCTATCTCTTAGCTGGTCAGCCTGATGATGTTGAGGCTATGAAAAAGTTTCTTGCGGATAAGGGGATTGACATAAAGCAGCTGAAAACAGAAAAGTTTAATGGTTTGAAATAGTGAGTGCTTTGTGAAATGAACTTGTTTTGATAGAGCATATCATGGAGGGAAAGGCGAAATGAAAAACAAGGGAAAAATAGAAAAATACTTGCTATTTTGCTCGCTTTGGGGCTTTGCTTTATTCATTTCAGTCATTTATTACTTTCTGATGTCCATAACGCAAGATTTATCAACCTCTTCTGAACTCGTATTATGGGTAGAAAAACATGGCACAGCCTTTGCGGTTATTTCTGAAGCAGCCATCTTCTCTGCGGTTTTTCTGCTCATCTCTAGTCATCTCTTATTGGCCTATGTCAAATGCCTACTGGTTAAAAGTATTGGCAGCAGTTTGATCATTATCCTTGCTATGGCTTTAGTTTTAACTTCTCTATTTTCAGGAAGGCTTGTTTACCCAGTCTATCATATGGTTTTAGATGATACCATTGCTAAACTGGTCATCTCATCTATGGTGGCAGCAGTTCACATGGCTTCCCTAGCGCTGTCTGTGCTTATTGTGACCATCAGTTTCTCGCTGTCTAAAAAATCCAAGCTCATTTTAGTTACGGGGATACTTGTCGCACTATCGCAGCTTGTCATGGCCTATCCTTGGTTACTGCCATTTGAGACTATCTTTATCATTATTCCTGCACTCTTGATTTGGTTTATGTTGTTTTTGCGGTTTATTAGCAGATTTCTAGGGATTAAATAAAGTTTTATATGACCTAGTTAGATGGAGTAGGAAGTCTTTTGGGATAAATCATACAGCACCTCAAAAGATGGACTTTTTGCCTATTCTTAGAGGCGCTGTATGATTTTAAAATACGTTAAGCGGTATAATTTTGTCTAAGTTGTTCCAACCTTGTTTCATCTAGACCAAATTCTTGATAAAAGTAGTTTTCAAAGGAAGCGTATTTGTCTAAAATAGCTTGCAGAGCATGTTCTGCAGCTAGTCTAGTTACCCCTTCACTTGACTGGATAAGTAGCCTTGCTTTTTTGGAAAAACAACACAGTAATTGATGTTTTTCTTGTGCTGCTTTAATCTTCTTCGCATAGTAATGATTTGTCAATTCGAAATCATCTAAAGCCTGTTCTTTGGTTACGCCTAATGCCAATAAGATGAGAAGTGCTGCCAGACCAGTTCTGTCTTTTCCGGCTGTACAATGAAAGTAAAGCGGTACTTGTTGATTTTCTAGTAATTGAAAGAGCTCATAGAAGGCTGGATTTGAAAAGACCATGTCATTATAACTGGTTTGATTGAAAGAGTTTTTTAGCAAGCGGATAAAATTCCAAGGGTTTTTGAAAATATTGTTTTTTAATGCTTCTGGAGATAGGTCGATTTCAACTCCGTTGATGACACTGGCACAGTGTCTCACATAAGAACATTCTTTCGGAATATAATCGGGCATTTGCATGGCTTCCTGCTCTGACCTTAAATCTAAAATTTGTTTGAGCTGTAAGCTATCTATTCTTGCTTGAGCCTCTTGAGAGAGATTTGCTAAGACAGGTCCTCTGAAAAGGAGATGGTGTTTGACCGTTTTTCCATCAACGGTTCTGTAACCACCTAAATCACGTAGGTTTTTGATGCTAGCGCAGACAATTTCTTGACCTGAATTTTTGATTGTTCTGTCTGTCTTGCTCATAGGCTATTCACTCCATTATTGTTTGGGATTTAGAATAATTTGCATAGCGGCTTCAACACCACCGCTAGCTCTAAAATCTTGTGCTACTTTGCTGGCTTGTTTCTTATAATTAGCATGATAAAGGACTTCCTCAATGCCTTGAGCTATGGCCGTAGGGGCGTAGCTTTCAAGTTTGAAACCGGCACCAGCTGCAAGAACCTGTTCAGCAACCATATTTTGTTCAATTGTTTGCGGAAAAACAAGGAGGGGAACCTCGTAATAGAGTGCCTCGCTAGTACTGTTTAAGCCGCAATGAGTGAGGAAAACATCAGCTGACTTTAGCACAGCTATTTGATCAAACGAATGAGCGACTTGGAAATTTTGAGGAATCTGTCCTAATGAGTTTATATCTGTTTTGGCCCCAACAGATAAGAGGACGTCGAACTCCTTATTCCCTAAAGCTGTAAAACAGTGACGATAGAAGTCGCTCGCTTGGTTATTAACAGTCCCCAATGAAATATAAACAAGCGGGCGATTAGACTTCTTCCAAACTGCGGTGCTTTCTCGAATAACCGGTCCGACAAAGTGAATCGTTTCGCAAAAGCTAGCACCAGCAGGCTGAAAATTTTGTGATGTTGTTACAATAACAGGACAGTCGGTTCTGGTTAAAGCGAGATCAGTGACGTGCTTGCTTGGATAGCCAAGCCTTTTTATTTTATGGTAATTTGCCATCATTTCAGGCAAGTGTAAAAGCATTTTAAAGTTGTCTTTGAAAGAAGAATCGCTTAACATGGTCGGTGTATATTCGTTAAAAGCGAAATGCGTATTGTAGGAAACGTATGGAACATCTAGGTTATCAGCAATAACCGAGGCCCACAGGGCAAGGGAGTCACCGACAATAACATCAGGCTGCCAAACTCTAATCTCTTCAAGATAGGTATTTCGGATATCTTCAATAGCTTCTGAAACGATGGCTAAAAGGGCGGAAAAATGATTTTTTTGATTGTGAGTGGGCTGATTGACATGTTCAACCGTCATATAAGCCATTTTCTCATCGTAGCAAATCACCTCAGCACCAAGTTTTTCTAAGCTTTCTTTGAAATTTGAGACGGTATAGTAGCGAACCTGATGTCCGTTTTCAACTAATTTTTGGACCACAAATAAGGTCGGATTGGTGTGACCAAATGCGGGAACTCCCATAAAGATAATACGTTTCATCGTTTTTCCTCCAGTTTCTTAATGCTTTCAGTTTATCAGATGAAAACGAGGAAACAATGGGCAAAAATCCCTATTTGTTGTATAATCAACACATATTTAATATTGTCTAGAAAGTCACCAATGAATAAACAAGATCGTCGCTTCAAACGAACACAAAAGTCTATATATGAAGCATTTGCAAACTTACTTTTAGAAAAAGATTTTACCGAAATAACCATCAATGATATTAGCAACCTAGCTGACATCAATCGTTCAACCTTTTATTTACATTTTGAGGATAAGTATGCCCTTTTAGATGCTTATCTGCTAAGTCTGCTGCCAATTGTCAGTGATATTGACTTGATACAATCCCTTAGCCAGCAAGATGTATTTCTTGTTAGTTTGGGTAAGCTTTATGATTATCTTCAGGAAAATACCATCTTTTTCAAACGCTTATTCAATGAAACGAATTATCCCTTTGCCATTCGTTCGATACGCAAAGTACTCAAAGTATTTTTAACAGAGAACGATAGCGTCTTTTCTGAGGAAATTGGCAACTCAAAAGATTTTACCATCCACATCCGAATTGCTGGACTTATTGCCATGATTGAGTGGTTTTTATCACAAAAAAATTATAGCCGTGAACAATTCATCGAGGAGACTTATGATTTAGTTAGTCTGCTAGAGAAAGCAGGAGAGAAATAAGTGTCGAAAAAGCATGCGCCTTGCCTGTTTTCTTGACTTGGTTTGTGCTGCTCTTGCGGTTTATTAGCAGATTTCTAGGGATTAAATAAAGCCTCGTATTAGCCAGTTAGAAGGGGACATTAACAACAAAAAACAGCTCTAGATAAATTTTACCTAAGCTGTTTTAATTTTGTCTGTATCCCTGCTGAATAGGCCTCAAAAATATCTGAATAATGGAACAGGGTTTCGGTCATCTGGCTTCTGCAGGAATTGTGCACGCAGACAAAGGCAACCTTGGGCTTTGAAATCATGATAATTTCTCCCGAATAATGGCCTTCACGTCCTCGGCAGACAAGACCTTACCAGCAGAAACGACTTCTTCGTTTAGAACAAGAGCCGGTGTAGACATAACCCCATAGCTAGCAATTTGGCTGAAATCTTTGACATGTTCGACAACAGCTTTGAGCGCAGTTTCCTCACAAGCTTGCTTGACATTAGCTTCTAAAGTTTGGCATTTCTTACAGCCGGACCCCAGCACCTTAAAAACAACAGAATCGCTTCCTGCAGGGGCAGTCTTGTTAAGACTTTGACTTTCTTTTTTTCCAAATAGTGACATCCTAATACCTCCTAAAATATAAATGCCTGCAGGATATTAAAAGCATACCCTACTAAAATGATACCGACAGTGCAAATCAGGATAAAAACGGCTAAGAGCTGAGGCTTGACAGCCTTTTTTAACATGATGAGCGATGGCAGACTTAAAGTGGTGACAGCCATCATAAAAGATAATACCGTTCCCAGCTGAGCACCTTTACTCAGCAGGGCTTCAGCAATCGGAATAGAGCCGAAAATATCCGCGTACATGGGAATACCAATCAGTGTTGCAAGGATAACGCTTAAAGGATTGTGGCTGCCGAGCACCTGAGTGACCCAATGTTCCGGTATCCAATTGTGGATAAGAGCCCCAATGCCAACACCAGCCAGAATATAAGGAAAGACTTTCTTAAAGGTGTCGGCAACCTGTTCTTTAGCAAAAGACAGCCTGTCAGACCATGCTAAGCTTTCTGCCTCTAAATGAATAGCCTGAGCATTTTTGACGAAATCCTCAACGTATTTTTCCATCCCCAGTTTTTCAATAATAGATCCGCCAACAACAGCAATTACTAAGCCCAAAATAACATAGATAACAGCGATTTTACCGCCAAAAATACTCATCAGCAAAATTAAGCTCCCCAAATCAACCATCGGTGATGAAATTAAAAAGGAAAAGGTCACACCGACCGGCAGACCGGCACTTGAAAATCCCATGAAAAGAGGAATGGAGGAGCAGGAGCAAAAGGGGGTTACCGTTCCCAGCAGGGCAGAGATAATATTTGCTGTCAGACCGTCAAAGCGGCTTAAAATCTTTCGGCTGCGCTCTGGCGGAAAGTAGCTTTGAATATAGGAAATAATAAAAATCAGGACACATAAAAGAATGGTGATCTTGATGACATCATAAATAAAAAATTGTAAACTCCCTCCCAGTCTTGACTCTAAGTCAAGGCCGAGTGATGACAGGATTTTGCCAACAAGGCTGTTCAGCCATTTCATACCGAGGATCTGATCTTGGATAAATGACCACATCATTGGGCCTCCGTTCACGTTTTACAGATAATAGATCAAAAAAATTTGATATATTAGGTTTAAATAAAAGTCATGCTTACGATGACTTTCGCTGGCAATGGCAGGTTTTAGCATGACTGCTGTCAGCAGCGGTTAATTGCCCGAGGCGCTCTATGACATAGCTAGCGCCCAGACTGCTGATGCTGTAATGTTTCCATTTTCCCTCCTGCCTGCTGGTGACAAGACCAGACTGACATAAAATTTTCATATGGTAAGAAAGTGCCGACTGGGGAATATCTAAAGCTTCAATCAAGACACAGGCACAGGTTTCTCCCTGCTGTAAATAATCCAATACCTGCAGGCGCTTCTCATCCGCAAGTGCCTTGAAAATTTGAGCATCACGTGTATACTGACCGATTGCAATCACCTCATATCAAAAAAACTTGATGTATAACTATCTTAAGAGTACAATTTATCAGTATTTTTGTCAAAGATTTATCTGAGCAAGCAAGGAAAATTTTAAAAGGTAAAGCTGTTAAAATGTTCTTTCTAATAGTTGACAAACCATTGCATAAAATATATAATCAGTATAACTGATAATCGAAAGAGGTGATGATTTGAAATTAGAACAATCATGGGGCTATACCCTTAGTAAAGTCGCTCAGAAGATGGATAAACAGTTTTCCAAATCTCTCTCGATGTATGGTATCGATTCGAGGGGGTACGGTGTTTTGGTCACGCTTAGTAACAATGATTCTATTACGCAAATAAAAATCGGGGAACTGATGTCCATTGATAGGACCACGGTTGGGCAGCTGATTGATATGCTGGAATCAAAAGGATTTGTGAAACGCCAACAAAATCCTAAGGATAGACGGCAAAACCTAATCGTCTTAACAAATGAAGGTAAAACGTTAGTGGCTAAAATGTGGCAAGAAATGCACCAAATAGAGCAAGGTGTCATTGCTAATCTGGCTGATTGGCAAAAAGAAGTGCTTGACAGCATCGCAAATGAAATGGGAGAAAAATAAGATGGATAAGATTGAATTTTTAGAAATGTACTTAGAACTTTATATTAACCACTTTACAGTCTTAGAAGCTATGAAGAGCGGAAAGAACGACTATGTCGTTCTTGATATCCGCAATGCTCCGGCGCAAATGAAGAAAGAGCAAATCAAGGGAGCAAGGGCTATACCAGCCAAAGATCTGCACAAACACTTGGCCGATCTTGATAAAAGTAAAACCTATGTGGTCTATGATTGGAACGGCGGCACAATTCTGGGCAAACAGGCCTTACTGACTCTTTATAAGGCTGGTTTCAAAGCCTATGAGCTTGCAGGAGCCTTTGAAGGCTGGAAGGGCATGAACCTGCCGATTGAACCGGCGGTATAATACAAAGAAGAGGCAGGGCAAAAACTCGTCCAGTATTCCTGTTTTGGAATAAACTCTTGGTGCAGTGGTTGGGAGTAAGACTTGTTGGCTACGCCAACTTAGTCTTACCCCTGCACAGTTCATTAGGTGCTTTAGCACCAATGAACCACTGCTGGCTGGTTTTCCTTTTGCCACAAGGCTAAAGCGGAAAACCTAGCCAACTGTGCGGGGGTGGGAGTGAAACGGTCTGGGGAGAGACCGTTTCAGGTCACCACCTTGAAACTAGGGAGTGGTGAGAACCAAAATTTTCAATTTTTGGGTTCTTTCCCACTCCCTTTAAAAATAATTCATTTTAATGCTTAAACAGCGGCGGGCTCAGGTGGAAGCTGAAATCTGTTACATCAACTAAGCCAACCACCTCATCACTCTTGTAGAGTTGAATGAGGAAATCAGCCATCTCTTGAGCAGTATGGTATTGTTTAAACTCTCGGTCGTAATCGTATTGACTAGAGTCAGTCGCTACCCTGCCAAATTCGGTCTTGGTTGCTGCCGGAGCAAGCACCTTTGCCCGCAGTTTACGGTGCTGGTTTTTCATCTCTAGGGCCAGTCCTTCGGTGAAGGCACTGACATAAAATTTTGCAGCACAATAGCTCACGGCGTTATTGACCAGCATATAGCCGCCGCGAGATGATATATTGATCAGCTGACTGCCTTCAATATCCTGATAATCTCTAACATATAAAGTTGATAAGATTGTTAAGGCTTCAATATTTAGATGAATCATAGCAGAAATTTTCGTGAGGTCTTGGTCGGCAACACTATCATAGTTGCCAAAGCCCGCATTATTAATCCAAACAGAGATGTGATAATTCCTTAAGTCTTCGTATAATTGATAGACGTTATCTGAGATACCTAGGTCAACGCTTTTGACAACAATATCCAGGTCGGGATAAGTGTGCAGAATTTCTTGCTTCAGCTCCTCCAGTGATTCTTTTCGTCTGGCTGCCAAAATGAGATGGAATCCGAGATGAGCGAAAGCTTTGGCGGACGCTCGTCCTATGCCGGAACTAGCGCCGGTGATGCAAACGTATTGATTAAGTTTGGCTGTCATTATTAAGTTCCTCCTTTTTAAGATAGCTTCATTATAATTTCTAGAGTTAACTCTAGGTCAAGAGAAAATTAAAAGGACTGAGTCCTGTGCAAGACAGAACCCAATCCTTCACTTGACTAAAGGAATACTAAGAAGCCGTTTTAATTATATTATAATAGCTCTATAGAAAGGTTTGGCCAGACGTTTATCCAATTTTTCTTTTTTATTCTTTCGTTATAAACTATTTGTCGCTTTTTGTCAGAAGAGTAATGTGGTGTCGGTGAGATTTTAAAGTTAATTAAATCTTCTATTCCATAAGGAGTGAATAACTCTAAATCCTGATTATTATCTAGTCTAGCAGCTATCGCTGTACATTTTTCTGGAAATTTTGAAACGGCATCTTTTGAGCTAGTATATTTTTCAGTATTTGGACTATGGATGTTCATATAGTATTGATTTTTTATTTCCCAATTATATTGAGGATATTGTTTCTTTATTTTATCCTCAATTGCAATAGTTTGTTCATATGATATATTTTCGTCAAAAAAGATTACATCTATATCTGAAAGATTAATACTTGTAAAACTATTTTTATTACTTAAGTAATCCCAAATGTAATTTCGTATAGTTCCTGCACAAAGCCAACAGTCTTTAAGCTTTAAGGAATTAATAATTTCTAGCAACGTTATTAATTCTGTGTTTTCTTTAATTATGTTGTTGATATTATACATTTTAAACCTCATTGGCATTATACAAATTTATACTTGGAAAATCAAATTGAGGTATAATATATTTTAACATTAAGATTTTTTGAAATGAAAAGCGCCCTAGATTTTTATTCAGGGCGCTTTTGAATATCCGAACTTCTAAATTTATTTCACAAAAAATGTAGTCAAAAATGTAGTCATTCGGTTGATTTTTACTGCAATCTACTGAAATTTAGAATTTCAAAAATCGCATAAAATCAAGGTTTTCGTCTCAACTGACGTGTATTGAATGTCTACTTAACTTCAGTAAACACGACGTGTTTACGCAATTTTGGTGAATATTTTTTCAGTTGCAGACGGTCTGGAGTGTTGCGTTTGTTTTTTGAAGTAAGGTACAAGCGTTCACCAGATTCTTTGTGTTCAAGTGTAATATTTACGCGCATGGTATCTCCCTTCTAATTATTCCGCAGCCTTAGCTTTGGCGATTTTACGTCCTTTGTAGTATCCTTTGAGGGATACACGGTGAGAACGTGAGTAATCTCCAGTAGTTTCATCAAATTTCACAGTTGGAGCTGTCAAATTGTAATGTGTGCGGCGTTTGTTCTTTTTCGCTTTTGACGTGCGACGTGCAGGTACTGCCATTTTTTCTTTCCTCCGTAAGATATAAAGGGCTCTTTAGCCCGTATTCATTTTTTGGGTTAATATGACTTGCGTCAACTTTAACAGTATATCAAAAGATTTTTGTAAAGTAAAGTTACTTGACAGATTTTTTAGAAAAAAGCTCTGCTATCTTCCAAAAATAGCTTAAAAAATGGTAAAATAGATAAGAATTTTATCTGTATAGAAAGGAAGGACAAGAGGCGAAAAGCCTTTGTGTTGGAATTAAACACAGACTGAGCGCTGGGCAAAAAAGATAAGGTGTCTGGGAAATCAGGATTTTCTGTCGCTTTTCTATTTTGGCTGAGGCTTGCTGCCTTTTGTATCATAAAATATGAAACTTCAAAAACCTAAGGGAACGCAGGATATTTTACCTAAAGAAACTGCTAAATGGCAGTATGTGGAGAATTTTGCGCGTGAAACCTTTAAGAAGTATCACTATGGTGAGATTAGGACACCGATGTTTGAGCACTATGAAGTCATCAGCCGCTCTGTCGGTGATACGACTGACATCGTCACCAAAGAAATGTATGATTTCCACGATAAGGGGGATCGTCACATCACCCTTCGTCCGGAAGGCACTGCTCCGGTTGTGCGTTCTTATGTGGAAAATAAGTTGTTTGCACCAGAAGTTCAAAAACCAGTCAAAGTATTTTATATTGGCTCTATGTTCCGCTATGAACGGCCTCAGGCTGGGCGTCTGCGGGAATTTCACCAGATTGGTGTAGAGTGTTTTGGTTCTAGTAATCCGGCCACTGATGTGGAAACCATTGCCATGGCTTATCAGCTGTTTGCTGAGCTGGGGATTAAGGATGTTGTTTTGCACCTTAACAGTCTGGGTAATAGCGAGAGCCGCAAGGCCTACCGGCAGGCCTTGATTGATTATCTGACCCCGATGAAAGACAATCTTTCTAAGGATTCACAGCGCCGTTTGGAAGAAAATCCGCTGCGCGTGCTGGATTCTAAGGAAAAAGAAGATAAAGTCGCTGTTGAAAATGCTCCTTCCATTCTGGATTACCTGGATGAGGAATCGCAGGAGCACTTCGCGGCAGTGCGGGAGATGCTTGAAGCGCTGGGGATTCCGTATGTTATTGATACCAACATGGTGCGCGGACTGGATTACTATAACCATACGATTTTTGAATTTATTACGACCGTTGATAGATCTGAGCTGACCATCTGTGCGGGCGGCCGCTATGATGGCTTGGTTGAATATTTTGGCGGTCCTGCAACAGCTGGTTTTGGCTTTGGACTTGGCTTGGAACGTTTGCTTTTGGTTCTCGAAAAACAAGGCATTAAGCTACCGCTTGATGACAGCTTAGATGTGTATGTAGCTGTTCTTGGAAGCAGTGTTAATGCTAAAGCCTTGGAGCTTGTCCAAGCACTTCGTGAGCAAGGTTTTGCTGCGGAGCGTGATTATCTTGGCCGTAAGATTAAGGCTCAGTTTAAGTCAGCGGATGCTTTTAAGGCGAAAACAGTTATTACGCTCGGTGAAAGTGAAGTTGAAACCGGTCAGGTGACTATTAAAAATAATAGGACGCGCGAAGAGCTGACGGTCAGCTTTGATGCGATAAAAACGGACTTTGCAGCCATTTTTGACCAATTGAACTAAAGCAAAGAGCCTTGTCCCAAAACAGACTCGCTGCTGGAAACCTGTCAGTAGGTGCCGACAGTCAAAAAAGTCTGTTTAAAGAGAAGCTCAGCCATTCTTAAAAATAATGAAAAACTCCTCCTATATGGGTGGGGTTTTTGTGTGCTTTTTGCTATAATAGATGGGAATGAATAAATGATATATGGTTGAAAGGAAATGAATTCGGGCAGGAAAGCTGGAGAATGATTAGAGTTGCTTGGCGAAGGGAAAATGTCGGGCGAGCGATCTAGTTTTCACTTGTTTTTTGCCGCGGCAGCTGCCGCTTGAAGTAGTCTCTTAAGCTATTTTAACGATTCAGGTATCTTAATTTATGAAGCGTTCTATGTATGCTGGCCGTGTTCGCAGTGAACACATCGGAAGTGAACTGACTTTGAAAGGATGGGTTGGTCGCCGACGTGATTTGGGAAGCCTTATTTTTATCGATCTGCGTGACCGTGAAGGCATTATGCAGCTGGTTATCAATCCAGCAGAAGTATCTGCGGATGTCATGGCAACTGCTGAAAGTCTTCGTAATGAATTTGTTATTGAAGTGACGGGACAGGTATCTGCACGCGAACAAGTCAATGATAAACTTCCAACTGGAGCTGTGGAGCTGAAAGTGAGCCAGCTGACAGTTCTCAACACTGCGAAAACAACTCCCTTTGAAATCAAGGATGGTGTGGAAGTTGCAGATGAAACGCGTCTGCGTTACCGCTATCTTGATCTGCGGCGTCCTGAGATGTTAGAAAACTTTAAATTGCGTGCCAAAGTCACCCACTCAATCCGCAATTATCTGGATGAGCAGGAGTTTATAGATGTTGAAACACCTATGCTATCTAAGTCTACGCCGGAAGGGGCGCGTGATTATCTGGTGCCGAGTCGTATCAGCCGTGGACACTTTTATGCCCTTCCTCAAAGCCCGCAGATTACTAAGCAATTGTTAATGAATGCTGGTTTTGACCGCTATTATCAGATTGTTAAATGCTTCCGTGATGAAGACTTGCGGGGTGATCGCCAGCCAGAATTCACACAGGTGGACTTGGAGACTTCTTTTTTGACAGATCAGGACATTCAAGATATTACAGAAGACATGATTGCCCAAGTCATGAAAGATACGAAAGATCTTGATGTCAGCCTTCCTTTCCCACGAATGACATATGATGATGCCATGAATAAATATGGTTCGGATAAGCCTGATACTCGTTTTGACATGCTTTTACAAGATTTGACAGTTCTTGTCAAGGGAATTGATTTTAAAGTTTTTGCAGAAGCTCCCGCTGTCAAGGCTATTGTGGCTAAAAATGCTGCTGATCAGTATTCCCGCAAGGCTATTGATAAGTTGACAGACTTTGTCAAGCAGTTTGGTGCTAAGGGCCTAGCTTGGGTTAAATACAGCAATGGGGACTTGACAGGTCCTATCGCGAAATTCCTTCTGCCGCTTGCTGATAGGTTGACAGAAGGTTTACAACTGGAAGAAAATGATTTAGTCCTCTTTGTAGCAGACAGTTTGGATGTGGCAAATAATGCTTTGGGAGCGCTGCGCAATCACTTGGGTAAAGAGCTGGGTCTCATTGATTCGTCTAAGTTTAATTTTCTCTGGGTAGTTGACTGGCCTATGTTTGAATGGTCAGAAGAGGAAAACCGCTATACCAGTGCTCACCATCCTTTCACACTGCCGCAAGCAGATACGGCTCAAGAACTTGAGGGAGATCTAAGCAAGGTTCGGGCTGTCGCCTATGATATTGTGCTTAACGGCTATGAACTTGGTGGCGGAAGCCTGCGTATTAATCAAAGAGAGCTGCAGGAGCGCATGTTCCAAGCCCTCGGCTTTACAAAGGACAGTGCTCAGGAGCAATTTGGCTTTTTACTGGAAGCCATGGATTATGGTTTTCCTCCTCACGGCGGCTTAGCGCTTGGGCTTGATCGCTTTGTTATGCTGCTGGCTGGTAAGGACAATATTCGTGAAGTCATTGCCTTTCCAAAGAACAACAAGGCTTCTGATCCAATGACCCAGGCTCCAAGTCCCGTGTCTGATCAGCAGCTCGATGAACTTTCTTTAAATGTATTAGAACCTTCTAAAAACAATGACTAAAAATAAATTTGTGATCATTTTTAAACACCGCCTCAAACGCCTAGCCAAGCGTTATCAGCTCATCCATGTGCTCTCGTCTATTTCGCGGGAAAAGTATGGTGAGCGGATTTCGGGTTCTATTATTTATGCCTTGCTGTCTTCTATTGCGGTGAATTTCTTCTTTCAGCCGGGGAAGGTTTATGCCAGCGGTGCTACTGGTTTGGCGCAGATTGTGTCGGCCTTGTCAGCTGAATACACGAACATCACTGTTCCTGTATCAGTGACCTTTTACACTGTTAATATACCGCTGTTAGTCATGGCTTGGTATACTATCGGTCATAAGTTTACCGTTTTTACCTTTATTACAGTCACCTTGAGTTCACTCTTCATTCAGTTCATTCCTCAGATGACACTGACACCTGATCCCATGATGAATGCTATTTTTGGTGGTCTGGTTATGGGGGTTGGCATTGGCTTTGCGCTTCGCAACAATGTCTCAAGCGGCGGAACGGACATTGTCAGTCTTCTAGTCCGTAAAAAAACGGGACGTAAGGTCGGGACAGTCTCTCTGGTGGTCAATGTTTTGATTATGGCAGTTGCGGGCATGACTTTTGGCTGGCAGTATGCCCTGTATTCGATGGTTACCATCTTTGTATCCAGCAGAATGACGGATGCTGTTTTCGTTAAGCAAAAGAAGATGCAGGCCATGATTATCACTGGCAAACCCAGCCGTGTCATTCGCATGATTCATAAGAGGCTTAACCGCGGTGTGACTATTATCAATGATGCTGAAGGCACCTACAATCATGAACACAAGGCTGTTCTTATCACGATTATCACGCGCGCGGAATTCAATGATTTTAAGGACATCATGAAAAAGACGGATAAGGAAGCTTTTGTCTCTGTTGCGGATAATGTCAATATTATCGGCCGTTTTGTGGAAGATGATTAGATTTTATTTTGTGATTTAAGGAGCTCCAATGAAAATAGATTATACGTTACATCTGAGGAATTTTATTTTTATTGCCTTAGGAACAGCAATCTATGCTTTTGGCTTTGTCAATTTCAATTTGGCAAATCATATCGCCGAAGGTGGAATCGCTGGATTAACACTGGTCTTTCATGCTCTTTTGGGAATTGATCCGACCTATACGGGCTATCTGATGAATTTGCCGCTGCTGCTTCTTGGTGTTTATATTTTTGGACGCAAGTCCATGTTTTACACTATTTACGGAACGACACTGATGTATTTGTTTGTCTATGTCTTTCAGAGAATTCCCCTTTATATTGATTTGCAGCATGATTATCTGGTAGTGGCGCTGGTAGCCGGTATTTGTTCAGGCATTGGCAGTGGTATTGTTTTTCGTTACGGAGGAACGACTGGCGGTTCAGACATTATTGCTCGCATTATTGAAGATAAGTATGGTATTCCGCTTGGTCAGGCTCTGCTGGGATTTGATATCTTTGTTATGCTGCTGTCTTTGACCTATGTATCCATTCCTCAGATGATGTACGCGCTGATTGCTAGTTTCATGTTCAGTCAGGTTGTTATCTTGGTTCAAAATGGCGGTTATTCTGTTCGTGGTGTTTTGATTATTACAGATAAACATAAGGAAGTAGCTGAAGTGATTCTCAAAGAACTTAACCGTGGGGTTACTTATTTGAAAGGACAGGGAGCCTATTCCGGCAAGGAAAAAAATGTGCTTTATGTTGCTCTTAACCCTTCAGATGTTAGGGCTTTAAAAGAAGTGATGGAAGAACTAGATCCGGACGCCTTTATTTCAATTTTAAATGTTGAAGAGATTATCAGTCCTGACTTCGTCATTAGCAGGCGGGAGCGGAAATCTGCTTATAAGTCATAAAAAAACATGAATTCAAAGCTTCAAACAGCAATTGAATTCATGTTTTTTCTTTTTTAATTTCTAAATATTATGACGAATATCTAAATCCTTTTTTTATGAAATTACATTTCATCTGGTGCCTCTACCCCAAGCAGACGCAGGGCTTCTTTGAGAACAACAGCTGTTGCATAGCTGAGTGCTAGGCGGCTGCTGCGCTCTGGACTGTCATCAAGAATACGTGTATGTGCATAGAATTTATTAAAGCTCTGTGCAAGATTGATAGCAAATTTAGCAATAACAGACGGTTCAAAATTGTCCGCTGCTTTGCTAATGATATCCGGGAATGCTTGGATGAGTTTAATAATCTCCCAGCTTTCGGCATCATCTAAACTGTAAACGGCCTTCCCATCAGGCTGGAAGTCAGCCTTTCTAAGAATGGACTGAATGCGGGCATGGGCATACTGGACATAAGGCCCAGTTTCTCCTTCAAAGGAAACCATGGCTTCAAGATCGAAATCATAGCCGTTGTTGCGGTCTGTTTTCAGATCGTAAAATTTAATGGCTCCGACACCGACAGCATGAGCAACTTCTTCCTTGTTTGCCAAATCGGGATTCTTGGCATCAATTTGCGCCAAGGAGCGTTTGACGGCTTCTTTGATAGTTGGTTCCAGCAGGATAACATTGCCCTTGCGGGTTGATAACTTTTGACCATTTTTAGTCACTAAACCAAAAGAGACATGCTCAATATTTTTCCCCCAAGCATAGCCCATTTCTTCAAGTACAGCCTTTAATTGTTTGAAGTGGGCTGCCTGTTCCTGTCCGACAACGTAGATAGCTTTAGCAAAGTCGTACTCGCGCTTGCGGTAAAGAGCAGCTGCTAAATCGCGGGTAATATAAAGTGTAGCCCCATCGGATTTTTTGATTAGGGCAGGGTGTTCAATGCCGTATTTTTCAAGATTGACAACCTGAGCCCCGTCAGACTCTTCTAAGAGCCCTTTTTCGGTCAGCAGCTCAACGACTTCATCCATCTTATCATTGTAAAAGGCTTCTCCGTTGTAGCTGTCAAACTGAACATCCAGCTCCTTGTAAAGGCGGTTGAATTCGACGAGGCTTTCATCGCGGAACCATTGCCAGAGCTCATGCGCTTCTTTATCACCGTTTTCTAATTTACGGAACCACTCGCGGGCCTCTTCATCAATTTCTGGATGTTTTTCGGCTTCAGCATTGATGCGAACGTAGAGTTTTAAGAGTTCATCAATAGGATGGGCTTTAACTGCTGCCTCGTTTCCCCATTTTTTATAGGCTGCAATCAGCATGCCGAATTGCTTGCCCCAGTCACCTAAATGATTGATTTTAATGGTTTTATATCCCAATTTTTGAAAAATATTGGACAGGGCGTCTCCGATGACAGTTGAACGTAAGTGACCGATAGAAAAAGGCTTTGCAATATTAGGACTGGAGAGGTCTATGGCAATGGAGCGGCCTTGACCAATAGATTTTTGCGCATAACTGCTTCCTTTTTCGATCACTTCTTTTAGGACTTTGGCTGAAATTTCTGCTTTGTTAAGAAAGAAGTTGATATAAGGGCCTACAGCTTCAACCTTTTCAAAATGGCTGACATCAATCTGCTCAGCTAACTCACTGGCAATTATTTGCGGTGCTTTGCGCATTGTCTTAGCTAAGCTGAATGCAGGAAAGGCCAGATCCCCCATGTTAGATTTTTTAGGCTTTTCCAGCAGATTAAAAATACCATCAATATCTAAATCGTTAATAACTTTAGCAAGTTCATTTGCAACTAATTGTTTGTTATCCATTTCTGTCTCCTCAAAAGTAATCATTTTATTTTAACATAAATTACTAGGCTTTTGCTGAAAATTGCAAAAAATCTGCAATCTTTCCAACTAACTTTTTTAAACAATGAAAGGATGAAAAAAACTCCAATTTTTGATATAATTTTAAAGATAATTGGATAATTGAGGAAGTTAATGAATAAAAAAGATCGTCAGCAGCAGATAAAACGTATCATTCAAACGAACCATATCGGCACTCAGGAAGAGATAAAAGCCCATTTGCAAAAAGAAGGGATTTCAGTCACGCAGGCAACTCTTTCACGAGATTTGCGCGAAATAGGCCTATTAAAATTTCGAGATGAGTCAGGCCGGCTTCGCTACAGCCTTTCAGAAGGGAAGTCATCTTATTTTGATTCCCTTATTTTGAGCTATGTTTTAACAGCAGATCGTGCTGGTTTTATGCTGGTTTTGCATACAAATTTGGGTGAGGCTGGTGTTTTGGCCAATTTGATTGATGAAGGCAAAAATCCTGAAATTCTAGGAACAATTGCCGGTGCAGATACTCTTTTGGTCATCTGTAAAGACGAAGAAACTGCCAGCCGGCTGGAAAATGATATTCTTTCAGGTCTATGAGTTCATTTGAAGAGGCTCTTGAGCATTTGACTGCTCTGCTGCGAGAACACGACAGTGTCAAAGCCTATCAGGCTGCTGAAAAAAAGATGAAAAGTCTGCCAGAGCTCAGTCGTTTAGCCTATAAAATGAAAGCCTATCAGCAGGATGCTGTGCTTTTTCAAAGGATTGAAAAGACAAAAGCTCAAAAAGAGGCAGATAAACAGGCAGAGAAATTAGGAAAAGATTTAGACGGTCTTCCAATTGTTGAGGATTATCGACTTAAAATGCAGGATGCCAGCGATCTTTTACAATATGTCACAAAAACGCTGGAAGACAGGATAAATGAGGAGTTAGGAAATGACTAAGGAAAAACTCTCTCCGGGAATGAAACAGTATTTGGATATCAAAGAAGATTATCCAGATGCTTTTTTGCTTTTCCGCATGGGAGATTTTTACGAACTGTTTTATGATGATGCCATCAAGGCTGCTAGGATTTTGGAAATCAGCCTGACCAGCCGCAATAAGAATGCAGACAACCCTATTCCTATGGCGGGAGTGCCTTACCACTCAGCTCAGCAATATATTGATGTCTTGGTTGATTTGGGTTATAAGGTTGCTATTGCCGAGCAGATGGAGGATCCAAAGACAGCTGTTGGCGTAGTTAAGCGCGAAGTTGTTCAGGTGATTACCCCAGGAACACTTGTTGATTCTAGCAAACCTGACAGTTCTAACAATTTCTTGGCTGCCCTAGATACAGATGGCAGCCAATTTGGCTTTTCTTATATGGATTTGTCAACTGGAGAGTTTTATGCGACGACTTTAGCCGATTTAACAGCGGTTAGGAGCGAGGTGCTTAATCTCAAGGCGCGTGAGCTTGTACTTGGCTTTGAACTTGATGAGGAAAAAGAGCAGCTTTTCCGTAAGCAGATGAATCTTTTGCTGTCTGTTGAAAAAACAGTTTATGAGGACCTTCATCTGCTGGACAGCCAGCTGACTGACTTAGAGCTTTCTGCGGCTGGTAAGCTTTTGCAGTATGTGCACACAACCCAAAAACGAGAACTCAGTCATTTGCAAAAGCTTGTGCACTATGAAATTAAAGATTATCTGCAGATGACCTACACCACCAAATCCAGCTTGGACTTGTTGGAAAATGCTCGCAGCGGGAAAAAGCATGGTAGTCTTTACTGGCTTTTAGATGAGACAAAGACAGCTATGGGGACTCGGCTTTTACGGGCTTGGATTGATCGTCCCTTGGTAAATCGTGAGCTTATCAATAAGCGTCAGGATATTATTCAGGCTTTTTTGAATCAGTTTTTTGAGCGCAGTGATTTGAGCGACAGTTTAAAAGGAGTTTACGACATTGAACGCTTGGCCAGCCGGGTTTCTTTTGGCAAAGCCAATCCTAAAGACCTTTTGCAGCTGGAGCAAACACTGACTCAGGTTCCAGTCATTAAAGCTGTTTTAGAAAGTTTTGCCAGCCCTGCTTTGGAGGATTTAGTTAGTCAAATTGATCCTCTTCCAGAGTTAGAAGAACTGATTCGCTCAGCCATTGATCCTAATGCTTCAATGGTAATTACCGAAGGTAACATTATCCGTGAAGGTTTTGATGAGACATTGGATAAATACCGTAAAGTCATGCGTGAGGGAACAGGGTGGATTGCTGATATTGAAGCTAAAGAGCGAAAAGCCAGCGGAATTTCTAATTTAAAAATTGATTACAATAAAAAAGACGGCTACTATTTCCATGTCACAAATTCCAATCTAGCTTTGGTACCTGAGCATTTCTTCAGAAAGGCCACCCTGAAAAATTCTGAGCGCTTTGGTACAGCAGAGTTGGCTAAAATTGAAGGTGAGATGCTGGAAGCGCGAGAGGAATCTGCTAATTTAGAATATGATATTTTCATGCGGATCAGAGCACAGATTGAAACCTATATTAAGCGTCTGCAAAGACTAGCTAAACACTTGGCAACTGTTGATGTTCTGCAAAGCTTGGCAGTGGTCGCTGAAAACAACCACTATGTCCGGCCGGTTTTTAATGATGACAAGGTCATCAGCATTGAAAAGGGTCGTCATGCGGTGATTGAAAAAGTTATGGGTTCTCAGGAATACATTCCTAATACGATTCAGTTGGATCAAAATACCAATATCCAGCTGATTACGGGTCCCAACATGAGCGGTAAGTCAACCTACATGCGTCAGCTTGCCCTGACTGTAATTATGGCACAAATGGGTTCCTTTGTTGCAGCAGAATCGGCTAATCTGCCTGTTTTTGATGCTATTTTCACCCGCATTGGTGCAGCAGACGATTTGATTTCTGGACAGTCCACCTTTATGGTCGAAATGATGGAGGCCAATCATGCCATCAAGGATGCTAACGAAAACTCTCTGATTCTTTTTGATGAACTGGGACGCGGAACAGCTACCTATGATGGGATGGCTCTGGCACAGGCGATTATTGAGTATATTCATGATAAAATTAGAGCTAAAACCATGTTTGCTACTCACTATCATGAGTTGACAGACCTGTCAACTACATTGACAAACCTTGTCAATGTCCATGTTGCAACTCTAGAAAAAAACGGCGAAGTGACCTTCTTGCACAAAATCACAGATGGTCCGGCAGATAAATCTTATGGAATTCATGTGGCAAAAATTGCCGGTCTGCCTGGAAGTTTATTGAACCGTGCCGATCATATCTTGGCAGATTTGGAAAAGACTAGTGCTGCCGTTTCGGTTAATCTGAAAAATGACAAAACCCCTGAGCAGCCTGCCCAAGAACAGCTATCGCTCTTTAATATTAATGACGACTATAAAGATTTGTTGGAAAGATTAAAGCAGCTGGATGTTGCCAGCCTGACCCCAAGAGAAGCTATGAATGCTCTCTTTGATTTAAAAGATATGCTATAGCAAGGGAGCTATCTCAAATGGGATTGCTCCTTTGTTTTATGTTATAATAAACACATTCTAGTGAGGTAACTTATGTCAAAAATTATTGAATTGCCAGAAATATTAGCCAATCAAATTGCTGCTGGTGAAGTCATCGAAAGACCAGCCAGTGTTGTTAAAGAGTTAGTTGAAAATGCTATTGATGCGGGCAGCAGCCAGATTACAGTAGAAATTGAGGAATCAGGACTTAAAAAGATTCAGGTGACAGATAACGGTCACGGAATTGAGGAAGATGATGTAGCTATGAGCCTGCACCGTCATGCGACCAGCAAAATTAAGAGTCAGGCTGATCTTTTTAGAATTCGGACGCTTGGTTTTCGTGGGGAGGCTCTTCCTTCCATTGCCTCAGTCAGCCGTTTAAGCATAAAAACTGCCAGTGAGACAGAAAACCACGGGACCTTTCTTCTTGCTAACGGGGGTAAGGTTGAAAAAGAAGAAGCCGTCAGTACACCAGTCGGTACAAAAATAACGGTCGAAGATCTGTTTTTCAATACTCCAGCTCGGCTTAAGTACATGAAAAGTCTGCAGGCTGAGCTAGCCCATATTATTGATGTGATTAACCGTCTTAGTCTGGCCCACCCTGAAATTGCTTTTACTTTAATTAATGACGACCGTGAGTTGACGAAAACTTCAGGCAGCGGTGATTTACGCCAAGCTATTGCAGGCATTTACGGCCTGAATACGGCTAAAAAGATGATTGAAATTTCCAATGCTGACCTTGATTTTGAGGTATCCGGCTATATCAGCCTGCCAGAGCTGACACGAGCCAACCGCAACTACATCACCATTCTCATCAATGGACGCTATATTAAGAATTTTCTGCTGAATCGGGCAATTTTAGACGGTTACGGTTCTAAGCTGATGGTAGGGCGTTTTCCGATTGCGGTTATTGATATTCAGATCGATCCTTACTTGGCGGATGTCAATGTCCATCCTACTAAGCAGGAAGTGCGCATCTCTAAGGAAAGGGAGCTGATGCAGCTTATTAGCTCAGCTATTGCTGACAGCCTCCGGGAACAAGACTTAATTCCTGATGCTTTGGAAAATCTGGCTAAAGCCAGCACCCGTCACAATCAAAAGGCAGAACAAACTTCTTTGCCTTTGAAGCAGTCCAGTATTTATTATGATAAGGACAGAAATGATTTTTTCCTTAAAGAAACAGAAGGAACAACTGTTGCAGAAGAGTCAGCCAAGTTTACACAGGTTGACAACTCTGTAAAGGAGCCTGTTGACAGCCCAGCAACCAGTACCGTTAAATATGCCGAGCGCAGAGCCTATAGTCAGGATGACAAAGACCACCCTGATATTGTCTTAAAGGATAAAAGTCAGAAGCAACAGCTCAGCAAACTTGTTAAAGATTTGGAAAATGAAGAAGCTTCATCTTTCCCCGAGCTGGATTATTTTGGCCAGATGCACGGCACCTATCTTTTTGCTCAAGGGGAAGGCGGCCTTTATATTATTGATCAGCATGCTGCACAGGAACGTGTAAAATATGAGTATTACCGTGAAAAAATCGGAGAGGTTGACAGTAGTTTACAGCAGCTCTTGGTACCTTATTTGTTTGAGTTTCCGGCTAATGATTTTATGACCCTGCAGGAAAAAATGCCGATTCTCAACGAAGTCGGTATCTACCTGGAAGTCTATGGAGAAAACACCTTCATTCTAAGAGAGCACCCTATCTGGCTGCAGGAAAAAGAAATTGAATCAGCTGTTTATGAAATGTGCGATATGCTGCTTTTGACAAATGAAGTATCTATAAAAAAATACCGGGCAGAGCTGGCTATTATGATGTCCTGCAAGCGTAGTATCAAGGCCAACCATACCTTAGACGACTATTCTGCTAGGAATCTTTTGAATCAGTTGTCCCAGTGTAAAAATCCTTACAACTGCCCGCACGGTCGGCCGGTTTTAGTCAATTTTACCAAGTCTGACATGGAAAAGATGTTCCGCCGAATTCAGGAAAACCATACCAGCCTACGAGAACTGGGAAAATACTAATAATCTAACCATGAAAAAGAAGTCTGGCACATTGATATCTCGGCAAATTTGAAACTTATCATTCTTCCTTAAACTCGCATATATTTTTAGTCGACAGTTTTTCGAAAAGTCATAAATTATGCTATACTGATAGGGATTAAAGAGAGGTAAGAAAAACATGTTTGACTACATCAAAGGAAAATTAACGAAAATCACCGCAAAATATATTGTTGTTGAAGCGGGTGGTCTGGGCTATATCATCAATGTTGCCAACCCTTATAGTTTTTCAGAGCAGATGAATCAAGAATTGAAAATTTATCTGCACCAGGTGGTGCGTGAAGATGCTCAACTTCTTTACGGCTTTCATACAGAAGACGAAAAGTCTGTTTTCCTTAATCTCATTTCAGTCTCAGGGATTGGCCCGACTTCTGCACTTGCCATTATTGCAGCTGATGACAATGACGGTTTGGTAGCCGCTATTGATAATAGCGATGTTACCTATTTAATGAAATTTCCAAAAATCGGGAAAAAAACAGCCCAGCAAATGGTTTTAGATTTGGCTGGCAAGTTTGCTGATACTCAGCAGCCGACAGTTGCCAAGAATAAGTCTACAACACAGGGAAATCAGGATTTGGAAGAGGCCATGGAAGCTCTTTTAGCACTGGGATATAAAGCTAAGGAACTGAAAAAAATTCGTGCCTTCTTTGAGGGAACTCAGGATACTGCTGAAAATTACATTAAGGCAGCCTTAAAAATGCTCATTAAATAATTGTCTACACTAAAAAGGAGATATTATGCAACGCTGTGGTTGGGTTAAAGAAAACAACCCTTTGTATATTGCCTATCATGATCAAGAATGGGGACAGCCGCTTCACGATGATCAAAAGCTGTTTGAACTGCTGTGCTTAGAGACCTATCAGGCAGGGCTGTCCTGGGAGACCGTTCTCAATAAGCGCGCTGCTTTCAAGAAAGCTTTTCATAACTATGATGCCCAAAAAGTAGTCCGTATGTCAGATCAGGATTTAGATCGGCTGCTGGAGAATCCTGGGATTATTCGCAACAAACTCAAAATTTATGCTACCCGAGCTAATGCCCAGGCCTTTTTAAAACTTCAAAAAGAATATTCTAGTTTTGACAGCTATCTTTGGGCTTTTGTTAACGGTAAAAGCATTAATAACAATGTAGTACACTATCAGGATGTGCCGAGCAAGACAGATTTGTCTGAAAAAATTTCGAAAGATTTAAAGAAGAGAGGCTTTAAGTTTGTCGGACCTGTCTGTATCTATTCTTATCTGCAGGCAGCTGGACTGATTAATGATCACGAAATAAACTGTGATTTCAATCCTATTAAAACAAAAGCTTAGTTTTTTACTTGACAGTGCCTGAGGCAGGTACATAAGATTAGGTATAAAGATCAAAAATTTAGAATTATTTTGTGATAAAATAAAACGAAAATTACGAATAGAATAGATAAGCAGGTTATAATATGAAAGCTGAAATTATTGCTGTAGGTACAGAAATTTTATTGGGACAGATTGTTAATACTAACGCGCAGTTTCTGTCAGAAAAATTTGCACAGTTAGGTATCGATGTTTATTTTCAAACGGCAGTAGGGGATAATGAGGAACGGCTACTATCTGTTTTGGAAATTGCTAAAAAACGCAGTAACTTAGTGGTACTTTGCGGTGGTTTAGGACCTACAGAAGACGATTTGACCAAGCAGACCTTAGCGAAGTTTTTAGGAAGAGGCTTGGTTTTTGATGAAGCTGCTCAGGCTCGTTTAGACGATTTTTTTGCTTCTCGTCCGGTTTCAGCCCGCACTCCCAATAATGAACGTCAGGCTCAGATTGTTGAAGGTAGTAGACCGCTCCCTAATGCAACAGGGCTAGCCGTTGGCGGTATTTTAGAGGTGCAGGATGTGACCTATGTTGTACTGCCGGGGCCTCCAAGCGAATTAAAACCCATGGTTAATCAGGAACTGCTCCCTTATTTATCCGAGACCTCTGATAAGGTGCCTAAACAGCTTTATTCGCGTGTGCTGCGCTTTTTTGGGATTGGTGAGAGCCGTCTCGTTACTTTGCTGCATGATTTGATTGACAAGCAAACAGATCCTACCATTGCTCCTTATGCCAAAACAGGTGAAGTAACCATTCGTTTGTCTACGAAGGCCAGCAGTCAAAAAGAGGCAGATGCTAAATTGGATCAAATAGAAAAAGAAATTTTAGCTATTGATCATCTGTCTGACTATCTTTACGGCTATGGTGAGGATAATTCATTGGCGCAAGTAACCTTTAATCTGCTTAAAGAAAAAGGAAAAACGATTACCGCAGCTGAAAGTCTGACTGCAGGACTTTTTCAGGCAAAACTGGCAGATTTTTCTGGGGCATCCAATATTTTTGAAGGTGGTTTTGTGACGTACAGTATTGAGGAAAAAGCAAAAATGCTAAATATTCCGCTTGAGGAACTCAAACAGCACGGTGTTGTCAGTGATTTTACGGCTAAAAAAATGGCAGAACAGTCACGGCTTTTGACCGGTGCAGACTTGGCCATTTCTCTGACTGGAGTAGCTGGACCTGATGAATTGGAAAATCAGCCAGCAGGTACAGTTTTTATTGGTCTGTCAAGTCCTCAAAAAACTTTGTCATACAAAGTCCTGATTGGAGGACGCAGCCGTTCAGATGTGCGTCATATTGCTGTCTTGCACGCTTTTTATTTAGTGCGTCAAGCTTTATTATCTAATGAAAATTTAGTATAATGAAATAATAGCAATTTCGAAATATGTAAGAAAATAGGAGAAAAAGATTGGCAAAAAAAACAAAAAAGACAGAAGAAATTACTAAAAAATTTGGAGATGAGCGAAAAAAAGCGCTCGATACTGCTTTAAAAAATATTGAAAAAGATTTTGGCAAAGGTGCTATTATGCGCCTTGGCGAACGTGCTGAGCAAAAAGTGCAGGTTATGAGTTCAGGTAGTTTAGCCCTCGACATTGCTTTGGGTGTTGGAGGCTATCCTAAAGGCCGTATTATTGAGATTTACGGTCCAGAGTCATCAGGTAAGACAACTGTTGCTCTTCATGCTGTAGCCCAAGCTCAAAAAGATGGCGGGATTGCTGCTTTCATTGATGCAGAGCATGCTTTGGATCCATCCTATGCAGCGGCTCTAGGTGTTAACATTGATGAACTTTTACTGTCACAGCCGGATTCAGGAGAGCAAGGTTTGGAAATTGCTGGTCAACTGATTGACTCTGGAGCTGTTGATCTGGTAGTTGTTGACTCAGTTGCAGCTCTTGTTCCACGTGCAGAGATTGACGGTGATATCGGTGACAGCCATGTGGGGCTTCAGGCACGGATGATGAGTCAGGCTATGCGTAAGCTGTCTGCGTCTATCAATAAAACAAAAACTATCGCAATTTTTATCAACCAACTGCGCGAAAAAGTTGGGGTTATGTTTGGTAATCCTGAAACGACTCCGGGTGGACGAGCTTTAAAATTTTATTCTTCTGTACGTCTGGATGTCCGCGGCAATACTCAAATTAAAGGAACTGGGGATCAAAAAGACAGTAACATTGGTAAGGAAACCAAGATTAAGGTCGTGAAAAACAAGGTTGCACCGCCATTTAAGGAAGCTTTTGTAGAAATTATGTACGGAGAAGGAATTTCTCGAACTGGTGAATTAGTCAAGATTGCCAGTGATTTGGGCATTATTCAAAAAGCTGGTGCTTGGTATTCTTATAATGGTGAAAAGATTGGTCAGGGTTCAGAAAATGCCAAGAAGTTCTTAGCTGATAATCCTCAAATCTTTGATGAAATTGATCATAAAGTGCGTGTTCAATATGGTCTGATCGAAGACAGCGAAGCACAGCAAAAAGAAGTCTCTGAAGACAGCTCAGAACAAGCGAATCAAGATCTCGTTTTGGAACTTGATAATGCTATTGAACTTGAAGATTAAATAAAAATAGGTCCAAAGACCGACTCTTTATTTAATGAACTATGCTAAGATAGTACTATCCTGTAAGGAAAGAGAGATTGACACATGATTAAAATTTATACAATTTCAAGCTGTACAAGTTGTAAGAAAGCAAAAACATGGCTTAATGCTCATAAACTCCCTTATAAAGAACAAAACTTAGCAAAAGATACTTTGACTAAAGAAGAAATTTTAAATATTCTTTCAAAAACAGAAAATGGGATTGAAAGTATTGTCTCCTCAAAAAATCGTTATGCAAAAGCCCTCAATTGTAATATTGATGACTTGAGTGTCAGCGAGGTCATTGACTTGATTCAAGAAAATCCTCGGATTCTGAAAAGTCCGATTTTGATTGATGATAAACGACTTCAGGTAGGTTACAAAGAAGATGATATTCGCGCTTTCTTACCGCGAGCAATCCGTAATGTTGAAAATACTGAAGCTCGTTTACGTGCAGCTTTATAGAGAAAAAGAGATTGGAAGAGACTGTAAGGGTTTCTTAAGTTGGGAAAAATCTAGCTTAAGGAGCAGCTCAATTCAGTCTCTTTTTGAATGCCCAGAAAAATCTGCTTTGGCGCAGTGTGCAGACAGATAGATGTAAGATAGCTAATAATTGATATTATGCAGATTTTTAAATTTGCCTGCAGCTAAAAGTAAAGATAAGGTCGTGAAATAAGGGGACTTTGAAGATAAACAAGGCTATGAACTAGATGTGCTGATTTTTTCACGATTCTTACTTTTTTTCCTTTAAAATATGCTATACTGGAGTTAAGGAGAAGAAGATATGAGAAGAAGTAACAAAAACCAAAAAGACTTGGCTCCGTTTTGGCTGTATTATAAAATTGGTATAGGGTTGGCGTTTATTGTTTCGCTGGTTATTCTTTACCTTTACCAATCTCAGTGGCTGTTTATTTTTCCCATTGCTTATTTATTAGGGTTATTGTTATTGCTGGCTAGAACTAAGCTAAAGGGATGGGCTTTAGTTGTGCTGAGTTTTGTTCGCTATATGGTTATCTTTTTTACACTGACTTATGGTGCATTTGTTGTTTTAGATATTAAACAGGGAGCAGCGATAAAAGAAGCTTTGATAGCGCCTTATCGCCTGCTAACTCTTGTTTTTGAACCGACCATGCCTTTTTCAGGGATACTCTTAGGAGTTGTGGTCGTGTTGCTTTTCCTTTTTGCTTATAGGAAAAGAAATTAGTCTTTAACATTTTGTGAAGAATGCAATGTCTCAATAAAAAGATTATCCAGTTCAATATATAAAGACCTTGGTTTGAACCAATTCTATATTGCAGTTCTTAAAAAGAGCCAGCAAAGATCCAAAATAAGATAAAGAAGACGCTTGAAATAACTGTTAGAATTTCAAGCGTCTTTTAAAATAGTTATACTCTTTATAGGTTGTTGCCTTTATTTTGTTGTAGCTTAATACAGCCTGCGGCTCGTCGTCTAGCTTAGTCTATTTTTGAGTATTAAATGCTAAAAAATTATATTTGTTAAACTTGATGTAATCGATTGTTGATTTTTTGAATTTCTTTTTTATGTGCGAAATAGCAGAATAAGTAAATGAGGATGTAAATAATAGAGACTGCGAAGAGAAAGAAAGCTAAATATATCCAAGTCATATGGAACCAATGTAAGTAAAATCCAGCTAAAACAAGCGGTAAGACAATGAATAAATAATGAATCAAGCTTGTAGTGAGCAGACTGAGTTTTTCGTTTCTAAAGAGGTCGCTGGCAAATCCCTGTAAAATTCCTAAAAGGGCAAAAATGAAAAGTTGAACGGCTGTTGCTTGTGAAGCGGATGAAAAATGGTGAACAAAACTTGGAACACCAAGTGGATTGCTGTTTGGGAAAAAGAAGATGGCTATGACATAATTCATTACGGAGCCAATTCCTATGCCAATAAAACTGTAACTAATAATCTGTTTGAGTATTTTCATGGTAGGCCTCCATTAGAGATTTAATTTTTCTTTGAAGTGTTTCAGGCTTCGTCTAGCCACGAAGCTAGTTATTCCATTTTTTAAAGTTACTTCGATGCTGCCTCGGATGGTTAAATTCAATTGTTTGATGTACTTGATGTTAATAATTTCTCCTTGAGAAATACGAATAAAATGTGTCCCCAATTCTTGCTCGAAAAAGTAGAGCCTTTGTTTAGCCAAATAGGTATCTGTCGGTGTTTGAATTAAGACTTGCTTGTTTTCAGTGAAAATACGAACCACATTTTCTAGAGGGATAAATTGTAATTTCTTATTTTTGTAACCGTAAATGACATTAGGCTTTTGCTTAATAAAATCAATTATCTCCTGTGTTTGCTTATCAATATGATGTGTGTAAATCTGGAGTAAGGGTTCTTTAAAGTTGGGGTCCTTAATAATTTTTAATTTCATCACTTATCTCCTTTCCTTTATTTTAAGTATATAGAATTTTGTAAAAAGGAACCAGATTTTTGGGATAAATGGTACTTAATTTGAGATAAGTGGCTCTTCTCCTTGTGAAAATACTGAAAATAAGATATAATGTAACATGATATTCCCTATGAGAAAGAAGGTGTTATTGTGGGATTTACAGATGAAACAGTTCGTTTTAACCTTGACGATGGAAATAAGAAGGAAATCAGTGAAACGCTGACGCATGTTTATCGGTCGTTAGAAGAGAAGGGATATAATCCAATTAATCAGATTGTAGGTTATGTTTTAAGCGGAGATCCTGCTTACGTGCCTCGTTATAATGATGCCCGCAATCAAATCCGCAAGTATGAACGTGATGAAATTGTTGAAGAATTAGTACGTTACTATTTGCAAGGAAATGGGATTGATCTAGAATGAGAATAATGGGGCTGGATGTCGGTTCAAAAACAGTCGGTGTTGCTATTAGCGATCCTCTTGGTTTTACAGCACAAGGGCTTGAAATAATTTCTATTGATGAAGCCAACCAAAAATTTGGTCTTGATCGCTTGGCTGATTTGGTCAAGGAATATAAGGTTGAAAAATTTGTTGTAGGCTTGCCAAAAAACATGAACAATACAAGCGGTCCGCGTGTTGAAGCCAGCCGAGCCTACGGTGAGAAAATCAAGGAGTTTTTTAAACTGCCTGTTGATTATCAGGATGAGCGCTTGACGACTGTTCAGGCAGAACGGATGCTGGTTGAGCAGGCTGATATCAGCCGCGGCAAACGCAAAAAGGTCATTGATAAGCTGGCGGCTCAGCTGATTTTGCAAAATTATTTAGATCGAATGGTTTAAAGATTAATTTTTTTGAGTTGTAAGAGATAATTTAGCTACTCACTTCACAGAAGTTGAAGCTAGTTTATCAATAAAAAGGAGGAGGCGACTATGTCACATCATCATGAACAAGAGCATGATCTTATTACGCTTGTTGACGAACAAGGAAATGAAACCCTATTTGAAATTTTGTTAACGATTGACGGAAAAGAAGAATTCGGCAAAAATTATGTCCTTTTGGTACCAGCAGGAGCTGAGGAAGACGCTGATGGTCAGATTGAAATTCAAGCCTATTCATTTACTGAAAATGAAGATGGCACAGAAGGTGATTTGCAGCCTATTCCAGAAGACGCTGATGCTGAATGGGATATGATTGAAGAAGTTTTCAACAGTTTCTTGGATGAAGACGACCACTAATCTAGAAATGTCTGAGACAATCAGGCTTTTTCTTTTTGCTCTTTTACGAATAGTTAAAAGAGGTGTATTATCAATAAAATGGATAAAAAGAAAGAGCTTACTCAGGAAGAAGAATTATTTTTGAAAGCCTATAAAAAGAGGCCTTATCACCGTTTCAGAGAAATTTTAACCTATTCTTTTATCTTAGATAAATTGACTAATAAGTAGATTTTGTTATACTTTTAATAGGAAAATTCAAGGAGAATTAGTTTGAACAGACGACAAGATAGATACAGCCGTGAAAGCTTAACAGACCAAAATACTTATAGAGATTTTAAGGACAGCAAAGGTGCAGCAGAAGTTGACTCTCTGCACCGTCTTTATATTATTATATTTAGTGCTTTTATCAGTTTTTTCAGTGTGGCTATGCCTGTTTTTACTGATTTTGGCAACGCTGTGCAGTCCCAGAATCTCTATACGGGCTTTATGATGGTGCAAAATCATCTGCCCTATAGTGATATCTTTTCGACAGGCGGCTTTGTTTATTATGGGCTTATTTCCTTGAGTTATTTATTAGGAAGCAGTTTCTGGCTAACTTTTGTTCAGTTTGTAGCTTTTTACTTTTCTGGGATTTTCCTTTACAAGATTGTCTATCATATGACTGACAAAGAAGAAGTAGCTATCAATACTATACTGCTCTTTTATTTGGCTAATTTTGCCCTTGGTTTTGGTGGTCTTTACCCCATCCAGTTGGCTATGCCTTTTGTCTTGCTGTCTCTGTGGTTTTTAACTAAGTATTTTGCAGGACTGACAAGGGATGAGGGCTTTATTGTCTATGGTCTGACTGGAGCCTTGGCTTATTTGATTGAGCCTAGAACCTTGTTTTTCTGGCTTGTCTCGCTGGCGGTTATCTGTGTTTATAATATTAAGAATCGACGGTATGCTCATGGGTTTTATCAATTTCTTTGCCTGCTTTTTGGTGGCTTGTTGGTATTTTATACCTTTGGTTATTTTGTTTTAAACATGCAGATTCTGTCGTCTTATATTTCTCAGGCCGGAACTTATTATTTTACTTATTTTGCTCTTGGCAAAGGTAATATTCTCTTGACCATTTTGTTCCAGCTCTTTGTGCTTTTTGCTTCGGGCTTGTTAATGGGAGCTTTGACCTTTTTCGATCATATTAAGCGTGAGACGGATCGGGATGATTTGGTTAAATCTATTGTCTTTTTGAGCTTTGTTTTCAGTTTGATTTTCATTTTGCTGTCACAAAGTTATGCTACTTACCAATTCTTGCTGCTTTTACCGTTTGGATTGGTACTGACAGGACTCTATCTTGATGATAAGTATAAGGAATCCTTAAGACGTAGATCACGCCGTCGAAAACAGCACAGACGACTATCGCGCAGGGTTTTTGATCTGTTTTTACTGGGACATTTTTATCTACCCTGTCTTTTATTCGTTTATGGTTTGGCTCAGCCGATTGTCCATTATATTTCCTCTTACAGCTTAAATCAGGAACGAGCTCAGGTGGCTGAATATATTAGAGAAAATACAGAGAAGGGCTCTAGAATTTATGTTTGGGATTCCAGTGCAAAAATTTATCTGGATGCTGACCGCCTTTCCAGTTCGCAATTTCCTCTGCCGATGATAAATACCGTTAAGAAATCTAATGAGAAGGCCTTAGAAGATGAGCTGCTGCAAAATGAAGCTTCCTATGTTTTGGTGAATGAAAACGCAGAGCGGATGCCTCTTGTTTTGAAAAATAATTTGAAAAAAAATTATAAAGCAGCTTCTCTGAAAATGAGTCCTGACTTCACTGTTTACAAGCGAAAATAGGCTAAAAATCAATATATTGTGTCTAATTAATTTTTTTACCACAATATATTGATTTTTTTCTTTCTTATGTTATAATAGCTTCTGTAAGGAGAGAGACATATGATTGCACTCGAAAAAGAAAATATTTTTGCTAAACCTGCTATGATTGTTATTAAACGTGACGGTCGTCAGGTTGCTTTTGATAAAGATAAAATTTATCAAGCTATTGTCAGGGCAAGTAATCAGGTGACACCGATGACGCCCTTTATTGAAGCTAAGCTGTCCGATATTGCGGATCGGGTGGTCGCTGAAATTTATGAGCGTTTTAGTGAAAATATTAAGATTTATGAAATTCAAAATATTGTGGAGCATGAGCTTTTGCAGGCTGGTGAATATACGATTGCTCAGGAGTATATTAATTATCGTGCAAAACGTGATTTTGAGCGCTCTCAAGCAACTGATATCAACTTTACGATTGATAAGCTGATTAATAAAGATCAAACGGTTGTCAATGAAAATGCCAACAAAGACAGCGATGTTTTTAATACTCAGCGTGATTTGACAGCTGGTATTGTCGGTAAGTCTATTGGTCTGAAGATGTTGCCAGAGCATGTTGCCAATGCTCACCTTAAAGGGGACATCCATTTTCATGATTTGGATTACAATCCTTACACACCGATGACCAACTGCTGTTTGATTGATTTCAAGGGAATGCTGGAGTCTGGTTTCAAAATCGGCAATGCTGAGGTTGAGAGTCCTAAGTCTATCCAAACGGCTACAGCTCAAATTTCACAAATTATTGCAAATGTCGCTTCAAGTCAGTACGGCGGCTGCTCGGCTGACCGCATTGATGAAACTCTGGCACCTTATGCGGAACTCAATTACCAAAAGCATTTAAAAGATGCTCAAAAGTGGGTGGCTGAGGATAAGCGTGAAGAATATGCGCGTGAAAAGACCAAAAAAGATATCTATGATGCTATGCAAAGTTTAGAGTATGAAATCAATACTCTTTTCACTTCAAATGGACAAACACCATTTACATCACTTGGCTTTGGTTTGGGTACGGATTGGTTTGAACGTGAAATTCAAAAAGCTATCTTAAACATTCGGATTAAGGGTCTGGGAAGCGAACACCGCACAGCTATTTTCCCTAAATTGATCTTCACTGTTAAGCGCGGCCTTAATTTGGAGCCAGGAACACCTAACTACGACATCAAAAAGTTGGCCCTTGAGTGTGCGACTAAGCGGATGTACCCTGATATGCTGTCTTATGAAAAAATTATCGAGTTGACAGGTTCTTTCAAGGTGCCTATGGGCTGCCGCTCCTTCCTTCAAGGATGGAAGGACGAAAATGGTGTTGAAGTCAATTCTGGCCGTATGAACCTTGGTGTGGTAACGGTTAATCTGCCTCGTATTGCCTTGGAGTCCAACGGAAATATTGATAAGTTCTGGGATATTTTCAGTGAAAAAATGGCTATTGCTAAAGATGCGCTTGTCTACCGTATCGGCCGGGTTAAAGAAGCAACACCTGCTAATGCCCCTATTTTGTATCAATACGGTGCCTTTGGCAAACGTCTGGGTAAGGAAGATTCTGTAGATGAACTGTTCAAGGATCGTCGGGCAACGGTTTCGCTCGGTTATATTGGTCTTTATGAAGTTGCGACTGTCTTTTACGGCGGCGAATGGGAATCTAATCCAGCAGCTAAGGACTTCACCATTGATATTATCCGTCAAATGAAGAATCTTTGCGGTGAATGGTCTAATGAATACGATTATCATTTTTCTGTCTATTCGACACCGTCTGAAAGTCTGACAGACCGCTTCTGCCGTTTGGATACAGAGAAATTTGGCATTATCAAAGATATCACGGATAAAGAATACTACACAAACTCTTTCCACTATGATGTTCGTAAGAATCCGACACCATTTGAAAAATTAGATTTTGAAAAAGATTACCCAGAAGCAGGTGCTACAGGTGGCTTTATTCACTACTGCGAATACCCTGTTCTGCAGCAAAATCCTAAGGCTCTTGAGGCTGTTTGGGATTATGCCTATGACCGTGTCGGTTATCTAGGAACAAATACGCCGATTGACCACTGCTATGAGTGTGATTTTGAAGGTGATTTTACACCGACAGAACGTGGTTTTATGTGTCCAAACTGTGGCAATACAGATCCTAGGACTGCTGATGTGGTAAAAAGAACTTGTGGTTATCTTGGCAATCCGCAGGCTCGTCCGATGGTAAAAGGCCGCCACAAGGAAATTTCAGCTCGAGTTAAACATATGAACGGCTCAACGATTAAAAATCCAGGATTTAAAAACTAGATAAGTTGTCCTGTCGCTTGGAGTGCTTGTCTAATGTGTTTTTTGAGGCTGAGAAAGTAGGAGCTTGCCCAGTAATGTTGGGTGAACTGTTACTTTTCTGTTTGTAGCAGTGTTCTTTGATGAATGATGAAGGGGATTGGGAACTGCTGTTTCCCGTCCCTTTTTTACTCTACTAGTTATGACTTATATTTCAAGAAAATTAAAATCAGACTAGAAGACAGTGCTTAAAGTAGGGTGGGGCGAAGTCAATAGTGCATGATTTTGATTGCCAAAGAGTAGCTGCCTTAAGAGGGCTCTAGATTTAGCTGCATAAAGAATTGCTCCAAGATTAGAATTTTGCAAGTGATTAAAAAGAAGAGGAAAAATGGGAAAATATCAATTAGACGATAAAGGGAAAGCGCAGGTTCGGCGCTTTCATGAAAAACATTCGCAGGGCATGGATGCGAAGCGTAAAAAAGACCGTGTTCAGGCTTTGCGTGAAAAATTTTTAGAAAAAGAGAGAAATGCCAATGGAGCTAAGAAGACCAAGTCCTAGAGACAAAAAGGCCGTTCTTGAGATGATGAAAGAATTTACTGACAGTCATTCCGCCCATGATGGCGGCTTTTGGAAGGAAGATTTTGACTATGATGATTGGCTGCAGACCAACTTAGCCTATGAAATGGGAATTGACATTCCTGATGGCTTTGTTCCTGCTATTCAGTTGGCTTCTTTTGACAATGAAGGACGAGCTTTGGGTTTTCTGAACATTCGCTTGCGCCTCAATGATTTTTTACTGAACCAAGGTGGACATATCGGCTATTCCATTCGGCCGTCTGCGCGTGGTAGAGGTCATGCCAAGGAAATGCTGCGTCTGGGTTTATTGGAAGCTAAAAGAAAAAATCTTCAAAAAGTTCTGGTTACTTGTCATGATGACAATCCTGCCAGCCGGGCAGTTATCTTGGCAAATGGCGGACTTTTAGAAGACGTAAGAGAACATGTGGAGCGCTATTGGATAGATTTGGAGGAAATATGACCTGGAATACACCTAAACCCGGAGAATGGAAGAGCGAGGAGCTGAGTCAGGGGCGTATTATTGATTACAAGGCCTTTAACTTTGTTGATGGTGAAGGGGTACGCAACTCGCTATATGTTGCCGGCTGCATGTTCCATTGTGAAGGCTGCTATAATGTGGCAACCTGGTCTTTTAATGCTGGTATCCCCTATACACAGGAGCTGGAGGAGCAGATTATGGAAGATTTGGCACAGCCCTATGTACAGGGTTTGACGCTTTTAGGTGGGGAACCCTTTTTAAATACGGGCATTCTCATTCCCTTGCTCAAACGCATTCGTAAGGAACTGCCTGAAAAGGACATCTGGTCCTGGACAGGCTATACTTGGGAAGAAATGATGCTGGAAACACCGGATAAGCTGGAGATGCTTGGGCTGATAGATATTCTGGTGGATGGGCGTTTTGATAAATCAAAGAAAAACCTAATGCTGCAGTTTCGCGGCTCTTCAAATCAACGTATCATTGATGTTCCTAAGTCACTGGCTGCAGGCGAGGTCGTGATTTGGGATAAGCTAAATGACGGTAAACAAAGCTATGAACAAGTTGACAGAAGTGACTTGATTTAAATCTAAAAAGTTTGGTCTCTGTCAAGCCAACTCAGTAAAGCTGTCTATCTTTAATGAGATATAACATTAAAAACGAAGCAGGGATTCTGCTTCGTTTTAGCTTGAAGAAAAAGTCCTTTTTCTTTGATACTTCCTTGGGTGATGTCGGATGGCAGCGACTTCCTAGGGAATTCCATGCCTAAACTTTGAGCCACGGTCTCAAAGTTTCCGAGTGTCAGAATTGGCTTAAATTCACCATTTCCGACACTTTCATCACGGCGGAAGTATCCTTTATCTAACTCGTTTGCGTTCATGGAAATTTATATGGTAGTCTGCAGACTTTTTTGCTGATCAAGGTAGGCAAATGGAGATTTGTCTACAGTCTGAAACGAGGCAAATATCCTGCCTCGTTTTGTGATCTGAATTGAAAATCTCAATCATCTTGTTCTTTGACAAAAACCAATTCTTTAGCGCTTGAAAGGTTTGCCTGATAGTGAAAGCCCTCAAAGGAAAGAGTCTGCAGGTCTTCAATGGTTTGGCATTGCTTTTGGATGGCCTGCGTCAGGAAGGCTCCTCTGGCCTTTTTTGAAATGGTGGAGTGAGATTTTAAGCGGCCGTCTTTGGTTTCTAAAAACTTAACGATTGTCAGCTGGCTGCGGACTTTAGGAGAAAAGACGTCCATAAATTCACTGGATAAGAGCGAGATAAGGGGGTCATTTTCTAAGGCGAAGCGATCAAAATCCTTGCGCCAGTAGCTTTTGAGAGACTGTCCTGCAATACTGAGCTTGGTGTTAAAATCAAGCCGGTGAGGAGCAATTTCTTCAAAGGCAGGAATGATACCGTACAGCGCTGAGGCTATAAAGACATTTTTTTCTAGAAAAGCGGATTCGTTGGTAGACAAGGACTGGCGTTTAATGTGGCGGTACATGAGACCGTTAAATAAATGAAGAGCGGGATAGGCTTGTGCCTGTCCCTTTTGAATGGCCTGCAGGCGCTCGTATTCGAGTTCAGCAGCCTTGGGCTTGATTTTGTAGAGATGAGCCAGTTCCTCAGCAGAAAATGAAGCCAGCTGCTCAAGAATGGGCTGTGTTTGAGATGGGATTTCCTGCAAAGAAGGGGTACTGTCTTGTTTCATTTCTTTAGCAGTTGGGATTAAAAATTTCATAGAGTTCCTCATTTAAGTTAGCTGCCTGTACTTATTTCAGATGAAGAGTAGGAGGCTTATAGCCATGACAATCATACCGGAGATTAGGCCATAAATGGCCAAGTGGTGCTTGCCGTATTCTTCGGCTGCGGGCAGCAGTTCATCTAGAGAAATAAAGACCATAATCCCTGCCACTCCTGAAAAAATAGCACCATAGACGATATTATTCATAATGGGCATGAGAAGGAACCAGCCGATAATAGCTCCCAAGGGTTCAGCTAAGCCTGACAAGAAAGAGTAGGTAAAGGCTTTTTTCTTGGAACCAGTCGCTTGGTAAATCGGTACAGAAACCGCGATTCCTTCGGGGATGTTGTGAATGGCAATGGCTACCACGATAGGAATGGCAACGCTGGCATCCTGCAGCCCGGAAATGAAGGTGGCCAAGCCTTCTGGAAAGTTGTGAATAGCGATAGCAATGGCTGTCATAAGTCCCATGCGCATGAGTTTCCTAGGCTTTTGCTCTTCTTCTTCAACTGTTTTTATTTCATGAGGATTTTCCTCGGACGGAATCAACTTGTCAATAATGGCAATCAAAAACATGCCGCCAAAAAAAGCTAGGACAGTCATCCAAGAGCCTGTTCTTTTATCCAGTGACTTAATCAAAATATCCTGAGCGGTTGGAAAAATTTCGATCATAGAAACATAAATCATGACACCTGCAGAAAAGCCGAGACTGACAGACAAGAAGGTTTTATTGGTGTGCTTGGCAACAAAGGCAATGAGACTGCCAATACCAGTAGATAAACCAGCAATGGCAGTAAGCACAAAGGCAGTAAGTAAATTTTGAGACATGACTAATTCTTTCTCCCAGTAGCTTTGATATGCTTTCATTATAATATGAATGTATGAATTCATCAAATAAGTGAAAGAAAACACAAGAATAGCAGACCATTTATTAATCAAAATATAAACATAATACCTTTTGTAAAACGATAGAGATAGGGGCAAAAAAGTGCAAATTCTATTTTTTTGATGATTTTTTTTGAAAAATTAATGATAAGCTAATAATCAGCGTAAAAATATATTGACATAGTGGGTAGAAGGAAGGTATAATAAATTTCGGTTATATTACTTTTTAGTGACATAACATAAAAAACATGAAATAGGAGTTACGTTCGTGACAAAAACAAGCAAATTATTAGCGTCAATTTTGTTATTATTTTTGGCGTTAACAAGTTTTTTAATGACTCGTAATATAAATGCAGCTGAGCCTGAATCAGTTAAGGTAGCTATTAAGGCTAAGACGAATCTAACTGGTCGTAATTTGGTTGATAATGAGTTCACCCTTAACCTGATTAATAAAGAAACGGGTGAAACAGTCTTAAAGGCTAAAAATAAGGCAGATGGTTCTGTTGTATTTGACGAGCTGAGCTTTAATAAGACTGGGGACTATCGCTATACCATTAAACAAGAACTGGGATCAGAAGCAGGCATTACGTATGATAATGTTGAGTATGATGTGACAGTTACTGTTACAGAAGATAGTTCAGGAGAACTAAAAGCAACTGTTGATAAGACGGAAAACGAAATTATTTTTGAAAACAGCTTTGACGATACAGCTGTAACAAGTATTAATGTTGAGAAAATCTGGGAAGACCATAATAATCGTAAGAAGATACGTCCTGACCATATTTTTATCGGCTTATATCGAAGAAAAGCGAGAGAGAAAGTCCAACCAGTGGCATTGGATCCAGAGAAGGCTCTTCCAGTTGCACAGTTAATCCCTAACGATTATAAACCGGTACCTGGTTATCAAGATGTTATAGTAACTCCAGATGCTCAAGGAAATTGGACTTATACTTTTAAAAATTTACCAACATATGGTTCTGATAAAGATGGTGCTTTCGACTGGGAATATCTGGTAGTTGAAACACCGATAGAAGGATATGAAGAGCCTCAAATTGAAGGTGACATGTATGATGGCTTTAAGATTACAAATAAAATAAAGCCTGACGATCCAACGACAACTGAGACTCCGACAACAACGACAGAAGCAACCACAACGGAAGCTCCAACAACGGAGGCACCGACAACAACAGAAGTTACAAGCACTTCAGCGGCTCCAACTACAACGGAAGCAACAACAGAGGCGCCAACAACAACCGAGGTTACCGGTACTTCAGAAGCACCAGGTAATCCAACCACAACTGTAACTCCAAGCACCTCAGAAGCACCGACCACAACGGAAGCAACAACAGAGGCGCCAACAACGACGGTAGCTCCAACAACGGAGGCACCGACTACAACTGTGGCTCCAGGCACTTCAGAAGCGCCGACAACGACGGTAGCACCAACTACCACAGAGGCACCGACTACTACAGGGGATCCAAGTACAACGGAAGCCCCAACTACAACAGAAGATCCAGCAACCACAAAAGCTGAAGAGAAAACTACTGCAACCAAAGCTAAGGATCCATCTATCACAACAACAGTTTCAGGCAGACCAACCCGAAAACCTCATAAAGTATCTGGCAAACAAAAAGGTAGGGTACAAGGTCTTCCAAGCACAGGCGAAGAAAGTGGCTTTGCTTTAGGGCTTTTGGGACTGGTTATGGTTTCTATAACAGGAGCCTTCTATTTCCGAAAACAGCATCATTGATGCTAAATAGATAAAAAGGGGAATTTAGTATTAGATTTCCCTTTTTATTATTTTATTCTAATTTAATTATTACCGTTGACAAAAGCATGAAATATATCTATAATGTTTTTGTAATATTTTGTTTATTTCAGAAAGGACTCAAAAAATGAATAGAAAGCGTTTAGCAGGAATATTAAAATTCCTAGGAACCTTTGCTATCCTTTTCTCAATGCTTTTTATAGCTTTGACTAAGGTTCAGGCAGATGATGTTAGCAGTAATGTGTCATCACTGACGGTATCACCTGAGAAGATTAAAGACGGCGGTAAAACAACGGTTCGCTTTAATTTTGATGAACATGCTCAAAAAATTAAATCTGGGGATACTATAACTGTTAACTGGCAGAATACAGGAACAGTCAAAGGATCGGGTTATTCTAAAAACGTTCGCCTGGAAATTCGTGGTACCTATGTTGGTGACTTGGTAGTTACGCAAGACAGAGCAGTCGTTACTTTTAACGATGGCATTACTGGTCTGCAAAATATCACTGGCTGGGGTGAATTTGAAATCGAAGGTCGCAATTTTGCTAATACTTCTGAAGAAAATACCGGCAGCTTTAGAATTACCAGCGGGAGCAAGTCTGCTGAAGTCAGTGTCGTGAAAGCTGCTTCAGGAAATAAAGGTACTTTTTACTACAAGACGGGCGACATGCAGACCCATGATACTGATCATGTGCGCTGGTTCTTGAACATCAACAATGAAAGAACTTATGTAGACACTGATGTCAGAGTTGAAGATGAAATTCAATCTGGTCAAACTCTGGATGAAAAAAGCTTTGAAATTACTGTAACTGATTATGATGGCAATGTTCATACGTATCGTGGAGACTATGCTATTAATGACCTTGCTAATGATTACCCAGGTGTAGCAATTTCAGCAAACTCAGCTACTAATAAAATTTCAGTTTTTATTCCTTATGGATATGCTCAAGTAAGAAGCTTTAGCATTATGTACTTGACTAAAGTTGATAACCCTAAGCAAAAGACTTTTGAAAATCACAGTAAAGCTTGGTATAAGGAAAATAATAAAGAAGCTGTTAATGGTAAAGAATTTAACTCTTCTGTAGCTAATGTTAATGCTGATGGCGGTGCTGACGGAAATACGACAACGACAGAAAAGCCAACGACAACAGAGGCTCCAACGACAACAGAGGCTCCAACAACGACAGAGGCTCCAACAACAACAGAGGCTCCAACGACAACGGAAGCTCCAACAACAACAGAGGCTCCAACGACAACGGAAGCTCCAACAACGACAGAAGCTCCAACAACGACAGAAGCTCCAACAACAACGGAAGCTCCAACAACAACGGAAGCTCCAACAACAACAGAGGCTCCAACAACGACAGAAGCTCCAACAACAACAGAGGCTCCAACGACAACGGAAGCTCCAACAACGACAGAAGCTCCAACAACAACAGAGGCTCCAACGACAACGGAAGCTCCAACAACGACAGAAGCTCCAACAACGACAGAAGCTCCAACAACAACGGAAGCCCCAACGACAACAGAAGCTCCGACGACAACAGAAGCTCCAACAACAACGGAAGCTCCAACAACGACAGAGGCTCCAACGACAACAGAGGCTCCAACGACAACAGAGGCTCCAACGACAACGGAAG
>NZ_BCLE01000031.1 GCF_001431045.1 Streptococcus orisasini | reverse complement strand
CCAACAACAACAGAAGCCCCAACAACGACGGAAGTGCCAACCACCACAGAGGCCCCAACAACAGAGGATCCAGCAACCACAACGGAAGCATCTTCAGAAACAACTAAGGCTGAAGAAAAAACCACTACAACTAAGGCCAAGGACCCATCTACTACGACAACCTCAGCTCTAGCAGGTAAATCTTCAAATAAACCTAAGAAGCCATCAGGTAAACAAAAAGCTGGTGTTAAGGGACTTCCAAGCACAGGCGAAGAAAGTGGCTTTACATTGTCACTTCTCGGTCTTGCAGCTGTTTCAGTGACTGGTTTGCTTTACTACCGTAAATCTCGTAACTGATAGTAATTGAAAACAAGATGAAAGAGACAGGGACGAAAAGTCTTTGTCTCTTTGTGCTCTTGGAAGAAAGTGCTTTGCTGTCAGCTGCAGCGGCTATCTGAATTTAAAATTTAGAAGAGAACAGCTTGGATAAATGCTGCTTAGCTGACATTTTTGAAGCTTGTTACAATAGCGAAAAAACAGGGTTTTTTACTAAAATTAAGGATTGAAAACAAATTTGGGAAACTATCGAAAAGTTTTCTGAATTATGGTAGAATACAATTGATATTATGCTGTTTTTATGCGAAAAATGGTGATAATTGACTAGGAAGGATTTGTATGAAATTATCAATCGTCGTTGCTTTTTACAATGAAGAAAAAATGATTGAAAAAACGCATAGTGAAATTTCTAAACAATTGCAGGCCATGCTGCCGCAAACTATTGATGACTATGAATTGGTTTATGTTAATGATGGCAGCAAGGATAAAACATTGATGCTGATGAAGCAGATTGCTGCTAAAGATTATCGGGTTAGATTTATCAGTTTCAGTCGGAATTTCGGCCGTGAAGGAGCTATTTTGTCAGGTTTGCGGTATGCAACTGGTGATGCAGTTATGCTGATGGATGGTGATTTACAGCACCCGCCTGCCCTTATTCCTGATTTTGTGGCTGCTTTTAAAGAAGGCTATGATGTGGTCAGCGGTCAGCGGGACCGTCAGGGAGAATCAAGACAAAGTACCTTTTTTGCTAGACTCTTTTATCGTTTTTCCAATCGCTTGATGGATGTACAGTTAACAGATGGTATTTCAGAGTTTAAGCTTTTTAGTCGTAAGGCTGTAGATACGATTTTATCTCTGCCGGAATATAATCGTTTTTCAAAAGGTATTTTTTCTTGGATTGGCTTTAAAGAGAAGGTTATTCCTTACAAAAACCATATCCGTGAAGCTGGCGAGAGTAAGTTTGGTTTCAGACGCTCTATGAATTATGCTTTTCAAGGAATTATTTCTTTTAATGATAAGCCTTTGCGTATCTGTATTCAGTTTGGCCTGCTTTGTATCGGCTTTGCTTTAGCCTATCTTTTTGCCATGTTTATTGCCTATTTTGTGAAACCAGAAATTTTGGTCAGCGGTTATTTCACCACTTTGGCTGCCATCATCCTTTTTAGCGGTGTGCAGCTGATTTCGATAGGTATTTTAGGTGAGTATATTGGCAAGATTTACTATGAGGTTAAACGACGTCCGCATTATATTGTGGATGAGACAAATATTGAAAAAGCGAGAGAGGATTTAGTTGGATGAGTCACGCAAAACATAAGGAAAAAAAGCAAAAGCTTCCTTTCAAAGAAAATAAAAAAGCCCAAATGCTCCTTGCCAGCGCACTTCTTCCCATGCTGATTATGCTTGTGGTCTGGTGTTTCATGGGAGTTTTCCCCTTTGGCAGAAATACTTTGATGGCTGTTGACTTTGGACAGCAGTATATCGGCTTGTATGGTTTCTTAAAGACTACTGTTTTGACAGGGGACTGGTCGGGACTTTTTTATTCCTTCTCCAAGTCTATCGGCGGTGCCATGATTGGAATTTGGGGCTTTAATCTCATCAGTCCCTTTAATCTTTTGTACATTTTGCTGCCATTGACCCAGTTCAAGTGGGCTGTTTTTCTGACCATTTGGCTGCGTTACGGGGCTATGGGATTGAGCTTTGCCTATCTTTTGATAAAGCGTTATAAGGCTATGTCTTATAATTCCTGGCTGGTTCCGATTATGGCAACAGCTTATGCCTTGTCAGGCATGATTGTTTCTTATCAGATGAATCCCATCTTTTACGATGCCATGATCATGCTGCCTTTGCTAATCATATACTTGGAAGAAATGATTGATGGCGAAAAGCCTTTCAAATACATCTTTCTTTTGGCGCTGACCATGCTGCTGCATTTTTATATGGGCTACATGATTTGTCTCTTTATTGCCCTTTATACCTGCTATTATGCAGCACCTCGTTTGGCTGAAAGAGGCGATTGGAGGGTGAAATTAGGAGCCTTCTTTATACCTGTTTGGCGTGTTGTCTACACATCTATTTTAGGGATAGCGGCAGTCTTCTTTTTGCTTTATCCAATCTTTTTAAATCTTTTGCGCAGTAAAGGGGCCTATGACAGTCCTCTGACCTTTAGTTTTTCCTTGCAGATCAATCCCTTTGATATTTTATCGAAGATGATGATTGGCGGTTTTGACAATGAGTCTTCTTGGTCAGCTGGTCCCAACCTGCCCAATCTTTATGTGGGTGCTTTAGCTTTAATTGGTTTCTTTCTCTATTTTGTACAGGCTAAAGCTCATAAGTTTCGCAAGGTTGCAGCTGCCCTTATCAGCCTGATTTTCTTTGTTTCCATGGTTAATGAATTTGCCAGCAAAATCTGGCACATGGGGCAAAATCCAGCTGGATTCTTCTATCGGTTTTCATGGATTATTTCCTTCTTTATGGTGCTCCTTGCTTACCAGGCTATCCGTGAGAAAAACTATCTGGGCTGGAAAGGCTTGACAGCCGGTGTTGTTCTAAGTTTTGCTTCGGCCTATTATGTTATCAATCATAATTATACTTACATTGCCAAAAATCAGCCCAAGACTATTACAGATTTTGTCAGCAGCCACAGTATATTGACAGGACTGCTGATGCTGCTTGTTTTTGGAAGCTTAGCTGTCTTTTTCTGGAGAAGCCTCAACCATTATAAAGAGGCTCGGTGGTGTGCTATTGCAGCCTGTATCTTTGCGATTCCAGTCTTCTTTTATTTGTTGACCAAGGGCTTTTTGCTGACCCAAGTTTGCTTGACTTTATTAACCTGGCTTTTGGCTCTAGTCTATTTTGCCCTGCGTCCCAAAGGCAGATTTGTCTGGCCTGTTTTGGCTCTTATCACTGCGCTTGAATTGGGTTACAATTCTTATCTTTCACAGGTTACCTTAGCTTATGCCGATGCTTATAAGTTTACGGATGTGACTAAGAACATGAAAGAATTGGCCGATATTGTCAAAAAGAAAAACAAGGCAGGCTTTTACCGGGTAGGTTCTAGTTTCCTCTATTCAAAAAACGATCCTTTTCTTGCCTCTTATCCTGGTCTAAGTACTTTTAGCTCTAATATGGAAAAGTCAACCATCAATCTTTTCAATTCCATGGGAGATGTTGGTGGAAATGCGGCGACTTTTTATGCCAATGGAACAGCTTTGACAGATGCCCTTTACGGTGTCCGCTATTATATTGACCGTAAGGAATATACAGCGGCTGATATGGAGCAGCATCCCAACTGGAACTTCTTTAACCGAAATGCCAATCGGACGGATCTTAGGGCTTATTATCATCCTATTTATGAAAACAAGCGGTTTGTTATTTATGAAAATCCAAATGTCTTTTCTGCGGCCTTTGCAACCAACACACTAACGCGAAATATTAAGTTTGGTCTTAATAATCCTGTGTCCAATCAAAATATTATTTTGTCATCAATGTCTGGTGTCAACCAGAAATATTTTGAATATGTTGGTATTCCTAAAATTGAGTTGCTCAATATGCAGGAAGTCAATGAAAATGGCCATCGGATTTTCAAACGGATTGATAAAAAGCAGCCAGGAACTATTCGGATTATCTTTACCCCTCAGACTGACTTTACCTACTATTTCCAAGCACCTTACAGTCTGCGCAAGTCCATGGGGAATATTTCCATCTTGCTTAACAATCAGTGGTATCATTATTCACAAAGTTATGACCAAGTTCAGCTTTGGAACCTGACAGATAGAACGCCAGGCAAGGAAATGGTTCTGCAGCTGCAAACCTCACAGGATGACCAGCTTGATTTGACCAACATGGCTCTTGTCCGGGCCGATCAAAAGGCTATCAAAAGGGTTATCAAGGAACGTTTGAAACAAAATATGACGGTAACTAAGTGGACAAATACCGTGGTTAAGGGACATGTCAACGTTACAGATAAAAGTAATGTTATGATGACAAGCATTCCTTACAATCCAGGCTGGACAGTGAAGGTAGATGGTAAAAAAGTGCAGACTAGTGAAGCTTGGGGAAGCCTGTTATCCTTCCCGATTACGGGCGGAAAACACCGAATTGAAATGACTTTCCTGCCTCAGGGTCTGCTGACAGGAATTGCTGTTTCTGTGTTCTCACTTGTTCTTATTGCCTTTTTAAAATGGTATGATGACAGAAAAATTGATAATTTATTTAAAAAATAAGCTGTTTGGTTAGGAAAAAGTATGTTGATTAAAAAGATTTTGGTAACCGGCGGAGCCGGGTTCATTGGCTCCCATACCTGCGTTGAGCTGCTCAATCAAGGTTATGATCTGGTTGTTGTTGATAATCTGCTTCATTCAAATCCTAAAAGCCTAAAGGTTATTGAGGACATTACGGGTAAATCTCTCCGTTTTTATCAAGCTGATATCAGGGACAGTAAAAGTCTTAAGGCTATTTTTGAAGCAGAAAAAATTGATGCCGTGATTCATTTTGCAGGGCTCAAGGTCGTCAATGAATCAAGCAGCCTACCTCTGGAATATTATGATAATAATGTTTCAGGAACAGTGACGCTTTTGCAGGTGATGAAGGCTTTTGGCTGCAAAAATCTGATTTTTTCGTCTTCTGCCAGTGTTTATGGCAACGAAGCACCTGTACCAGTATCTGAAGACTCACCGCGTTCTGTCATGACTCCTTACGGACGGACAAAGTTGATTGTTGAGGATATCCTGACCGATTTGTTCTCTTCAGATGATGACTGGAATATTGTTATGCTGCGTTATTTCAATCCTGTTGGGGCTCATCACTCTGGGAATTTAGGAGAAGATCCCAAAGGCAAACCTAATAACCTTATGCCTTACGTGACGCAAGTTGCACTGGGCAAACTGACTAAAGTTTATGTTTTTGGTGGTAACTATGATACAAAAGACGGCACTGGTGTCCGCGATTACATTCATGTTGTTGATTTGGCACGCGGTCATGTTGCAGCTATCCAGAAACTAAAAGATCAGTCAGGCCTTTCTGTCTATAATTTGGGAACTGGAAAGGGCTCTTCTGTTTTAGAGCTTATTCAGGAAATGGAGCAGGTTATCGGAACTCCTATTCCTTATGAGATTGTTGACAGACGTCCAGGCGATATTGCGGTTTCTTATGCTGATGTCACTAAAGTTCAAAAAGAACTTGGTTGGCGGGCAGAATATGACCTCAAGCGGATGTGTCAAGATGCTTGGCGCTGGCAAACTCAGCATCCTCATGGTTTTGCAGAATAAGAGCCTAGAGTCTGCCATTCTTGCTGTTTAGATGTCATTAATTAGAAGGCGTGGGACAAAAACCCATGCTCTTCTTTTTTAAGCCTGATGAACCTTAAAAGAAGCGTTAACAATAATCTTGAATTATGATACAATGAGAACAAATTAGTGAAAAATGAAATTGGAGAGATGATGGTAGCAAGAGAAGAAAATGAACAGGTAGTCGAGACTCTTCAAAAAACTTCAAAAGAGCCTTCAGAAACCTTGAGCCGCTCGCAGCGCAGAACCAGCCAGCAAAAAGAGCTCAGCCGGCATGATGATAACAAAGAAGCGGCGAAGAAGTCCCTTCTTAAAGATACGCTGAGCTTTTTAGCGGCTTTTAGTCTGCCTATTGCAGTCATGGTGATTGTCTTTGCTGTGATGGGATTGTATCCTTTTGGTCAAAAGACAATCATGAGTGGTGATTATACTTTGCAGTATATCCCACTTTACCGTGCCTTGGGGCATGCTTTTAAACAGCTTGATGTAGGTGCGCTTTTCTGGTCTTGGCATAAAGGAATCGGAGGGGTGATGCCGCCTGTTTGGGGTTTTAACAGTCTCAGCCCTTTTAGTTTGGCAATTGGTTTGAGTCCGGCCAAGTTTCTTAATTGGTCTGTCTTTTTGGTGACCTTGCTGCGTCAGGGCTTTGCCGGTCTTAGTTTCTATTATTTCCTTCACAAACGCTATGAAGCTTATGACAAGCGGCTGCTGGCTGTTTGCATCTCTGCGGTTTATGGTTTGAGTGGCTTTTTTATTGTGCATCAGGTCAATCCTAACTTTCTGGACAACCTTATTTTGCTGCCACTGTTAATCATTGGCCTAGAAAAGATTTTAGATGGCAAGGTCAGTCTCAAATATTCTTTGGTTTTGGCTGCCATGTTTCTGGTGCAGTTTTATACGGCTTACATGGCTGCGCTCTTTGTCGTATTCTATGCTTTTTACTACCTGTCAGCTAAAAAAGCAGCCTTTCTTTTTAAGGTTAAACAGCTCTTTCGACTTTTGTTCTATTCTTTGTTGGGAGTGGGATTAAGTGCTATCTGGCTGCTGCCGGTCTTTTATGGTTTGCTGGATACAAAGGTAGCAGGAGGAGAGCAGTATCCTTGGGTCTTTACCTTCCTCTACAATCCGATTAAGCTTTTGATTAAGTTTATTCCTGGAGCTGCCAGTGGGGAAGAATGGGGAGATTTTAATACCCTGCCCAATTTTTATATTGGAGTGCTCGGTTTTATCGGCTTGTTTAATTTCTTTTGGACAAAGGCTATTGACCTGCGAAAGAAAATCAGCAGTTTTGTGCTGCTGGCACTTTTGATTGTTGCTTTTTCTAATGCGGCTGTCATTAGGGTTTGGCATATGGGACAGATGCCAGTTGGCTTTTATTACCGCAATGCCTGGCTGCTGAGCTTTGTTTTCTTGCTTATCACCTACCAAGCTTTTCAAAAGGTCAATTCCTGGAGCCGTTTGCAGCTTTCTTTGACTCTAGTTTTAGTGCTTTTAGCCAATGTCTATGTTTATTTTGCGGTGCAGGAGAAATCCTATACTCTAATCACTATTTGGCAACAGCTTGCTATGCTTGTGCTTGCAGTCTTAATTGTCTTGCTCTTTAGCTGGCGTTCTGTTAAGAATTGGCAGCTGTGTCTGCTGCTGCTTTTGAGTCTGACTGATATGGGTATCAATGCCAAGTTTACCATTGAGAGAAATCTTTGGCACAGTCCAAGTTCGGTTTTGGCGGCAGAAAGTAAGCAGGAAGCTTTCTATCACAAGCTAAAACTGCCCAAATCGGGCTTGGAACGCATGGAAAAAAGCAGCGCTAACACCTGGAATGATTCGCTGACCTATAATTATTACGGTATCAATCATTTTACATCCAGCGTTGAATACAAGAATTTAGAATTTTTAGGAAAGCTGGGGCTGCCTTCTTCAACAGCTATTTCGATGTATGCGGGCGGTACACCGCTGACAGATGCCTTGTTTAATTTGCGGTATTATGTGGATAATGGGACTTGGAGCTATTCAGCAAGAAAAGATTTGAATAAGTATTACCAGCCTGTTCAAAGCCTTAAAACCGCAAAATTATTGGAAAATAAAACCGTATTTGGACTTGGTTTTTCAGGCGATGCAGCCATGTTGAAAGCTAAATTAGACGGGGATGCTGCTGCCAACCAAAATAAAATTTATCATGGGCTTTCAGATAATTTAGAGAATCTTTTAGAACCTTATCAGACTGAAATGTCTCTTGACAATGTCACTTTAATCAATGGCGAAAATGGTCAGCAGATTTACAGACGCCAATCTTCTGATCGTCCTGGAATTATTCGCTTTAAATGGGTACCTAAAGACAATGCTTCTTATTACCTCTATTCTGCAAAGATAAATTCAGCAAACCTGCTTCATACTAAATTTGCTTTAAATGGTCAGCCTTACACAGTCTTTGACCGCTACCGCCATCCTCAGCTGTGGAGCTTAGCTGCTGACAGCAATGGTCAGGAACAAACCTTTGAAATTCAGCTGACAGATAATAATGCGCTTGATATTGCTGGTTTACAACTGTATCGTTTTAACGATGATGCTTTTCAAAACTTTGTTAAACAAGGGAAACTGGCTAAGTGGACCCCGAGCAAGGTCACTTCAAGGTCACTTTCAGGAGAAGTTAGGCAGGTTCAAGGCAAGGATTATCTCTTTACCTCCATTCCTTACAATCCCGGCTGGCGTGTAAAAGTCGATGGCAAAGGTGTTAAAAGCCAAGAGGTTTGGAAGGCCTTTCTAGCCTTTAAACTACCTGCTGGTAAGCACCGCATCGACCTCTACTATGTTCCCAAAGGGATTATCTCTGGTGGCCTTGTGACACTGTTTTCTCTTATTTTAGCGATTAAGGTTCTACAAATTAGCCGTCGTCAAAAGAAACGAGCAGCAGAAGAGGAGTTTGATGATACTGATTTTGATTGAGAAATTCTTAGTCAATAAATTTTAATACTCCCTAAAAATCAAAACTAGGCGACGAACTGCAGGCTGCACTAGGTTGCGCCAAAATGAAGCCAACAAGGTATGGTTTTGATTTTTGAAGAATGTAAAAGATAAGAAAAAGCATATCGCCCGATTAAGCCTAGCGGCCATCAGTGTGATATGCTTTTTAATGTTCATGATATTTTGGCAAGTGCTTATCAAGTTATTTAAAATAAAGATAATTGGGATTAGGAGTTATATAATAAAGCATTCCGCTCTTATCAAAGATGAGCTGGACCTTACCACTGTCATAAGTGAATCTAGTGTAGTTAGTTCCACCAAATTTAGCAGCCTGAGCCAGATCAACAACTGCTGCGTAAAAGGCTTTGGTCTGTTCCTCTGTGATGCTGCCTTCTTTAAATAAGGTTCTTAAATTGTTTAACTCTTTCTTTTTAAAGTCCTTGACAATTTGGTTTTGGTTGCTTAAAACGGATTCAGGTTTTCCCAATACAGCTTTAACCTTATCTTGGCTGTAACCTTTAAAATCAGGAATTTGAGCTTTAAAACCATCACTGTTAGAATAATAATAAACTTTGGCATTTCCAGTTGCGTAGATTTTATCGTTTTTGGCATGATTTGCATCTTCAGGCAGACCTTTGACTGTTTTATCAAAATTCTCAATGTCTTGAGATTTTTCGAAAGGATGGGCTTTTGCTGCAGAAGAAGTGGTTGTTTCCCTAGTTTGCTCAGATTTTTTAGCAGCAGCCTGTTTTTTGGCAATTTCCGCTCTTAGCTTAGCAGGATCAATATCCGCCCTAGATTGACAGGCACTCAGCATAAAATTTAAGGATCAGAAAAGTAGGATGAGAACAAGTCGGTTGCTCTTTTTCATGAAATCTCCTTATCATTTGAAAAAATAGTTAAAAATGAGCTTTAATAAAGCTTAAAATCTCTTTGTACTGTTCTTGGAAAAAGCTGTTTTTGTTCCAAACAAATGTAAAATCATGGTAGACTGGGAAATCTTCCAGCGGTATTTCGATCAAGTGTCCGTTTTTTAATTCTTTATCAACGACACTGCGGTAGAAAAAAGAAATGCCGCGCCTGCGCATGACCAGCTGCTTGATGGTATTGAGGTTGCTGATTTCGCTGACCTTCTGAAAATCGCTTATGGCCAGATTTCTCGCTTTTAACACGGTATCTAAAACTTCGCGCGTGCCAGAGCCTTCTTCCCTGACAATCAGAGATTCCTGCAGCAAATCGGTCAGTTTTGGCTTTTTGGCTGTTAAAGGATAGGAAGGTGAGGCTGCTGCGATAAAGGGTTCATGCCTGTAAACAGAACTGTCATAGCGTTCTTGAGAAAAGAAGCCTTCAATAAGGGCAAAGTCTATGTCTCCTTTATCAAGAGCCCTCAGCAGTTTTTGTGTATTACCAATGGTCATTTTTAGTTCCAGCCGAGGCTGGGCCTTCATCAGCTGTGACAGCGGTTGGGGCAAAACATACTCACCGATGGTCATTGTAGCACCGAAATAAAGCTGTGTCGGTGTTTCATGAACAGACTTTTTAAAATGTTTAATGTCATGAGCCATGGAAGTGAGCATCAAAAAAAGCTTTTCGGCTTCAGCGGTCATCTGGCACTGTTTGCCTTTAAAAACAAACAAAGTGCAACCGTATTCCGCTTCTAAAGCTTTGATGTGTTTGCTTACTGCTGGCTGTGTGATATGCAATTCGTGTGCAGCTTTGGTGAAATTTAAGGTTTGGCAGACAGTGATAAAGGTTTTAACACGGTAATCTAACATTTTTATCATTCCTTTTTGCTATTATAGCATAATAAATCATAATTTTACATCATGATTAGAAATCGCTATAATGAAAGCAATTAAACACTGATAAGGAGATTTTATGACGAATCGTTTCATGCTTAAACTACCGGGAATGGCTCTTTGCCTTGTCATTGCTCTGCCTGCTTGGTGGTTGGGGCAGTTCTTTCCAATCGTTGGGGCGCCTGTATTTGCTATTTTTCTGGGCATGCTGCTGGCTGTCTTTTATCACAGGCGAGAAAAAACAGAAGCAGGAATTGCTTTTACCTCTAAATACATTTTGCAGTTTGCGGTTGTTTTGCTGGGCTTCGGTTTAAATTTATCGCAGGTACTGACAGTCGGTAGGACATCGTTGCCCATTATTCTGGCAACCATAAGCTCATCTTTGCTACTGGCCTTTCTTTTGCAAAAATGGTTTAAGCTGGATGTGCGGACAGCGACCTTGGTAGGGGTTGGCTCTTCTATTTGCGGCGGCTCTGCTATTGCTGCGACAGCACCTGTTATTAAGGCTGATGATGAAGAAATCGCGAAGTCGATTTCCGTTATTTTTCTTTTTAACATTTTGGCGGCTCTTATTTTTCCAACCTTAGGAGATGTACTGGGCTTGTCAAATCACGGCTTTGCGCTTTTTGCAGGGACAGCAGTCAATGATACTTCATCTGTGACAGCAACGGCAGCAGCTTGGGACGGTCTGCACCATTCCAATACGCTGGACGGCGCAACAATTGTTAAGCTAACGCGAACCTTGGCCATTATTCCCATCACTTTGGGGCTGTCTTTTTACCAAGTTTACAAGGCTAAAAAAAGCGGACAAACTCAAGAGCATACTGTGGCCATTAAGAAGGTCTTTCCCATGTTCATCCTTTATTTTATTTTGGCTTCTGTTTTGACAACTCTTTTGACGGAGCTGGGCTTTAATCCTCTTGTCTTTGAATCGCTTAAAACACTTTCTAAATTCTGCATTGTCATGGCCATGAGTGCGATAGGCCTTAATACAAATATTGTCAAACTGATTAAAACAGGCGGACAGGCGATTGCTCTGGGGGCTTCCTGCTGGGCAGTCATTACCTTAGTCAGTCTTGCCATGCAGCATTTTTTAGGTATCTGGTAAAGGATTTTTATGGAATAAGAAAAGCGGGACTGTGCCTTTAAAGGGTCGTCCCGCTTTGATGTTACATTTCGCTTCTTTTGAAGATAAGATTTGCCGCTGCCAAGTTTATCAGAATCAAAGCTATTACCAGCAAGAGCAGCAGTTGGTAATGGTGTAAGGAAAAATGTCCCAGCAAAAGGTCAGACTGTTTTTGGATAAGCAGTAGAGGACTGAAATCTTTGATAGGCTTTATGAAGTTGATTAAGAAAAAAGCCACGATTACAGTGAAAATTCCCAGTAGGACAGCACTGTTTTTCTTGAGCAGTGAAGAAAAGAAGAGAATCAGACTAATCAAGAGAAGGCCAAACAGCCAACTTCCCAGATAGGCTGTTATTTTGTGCAGCCCTTTGTTATTAAAATAATACAAGGTATAGCCATAGTGGACAGCAGATCCTGCAAGATAGGTAAGGCTCCAAATGAAAGACAGGACACCAAACTTAGCTACAATAACTGATGTTTTAGACAGTCCCTTGGTGATTAAATTAATCAAGGTGCCTTTTGCTAATTCCTGAGTAAGTGTCCCGCTAAACAAGAAAACGAGAATAACAAGGCCTAATTGGTTGATATTCTTAAAGTATTGGGTATAGGAGTCTATGTAAGTTGGCTCGGGAATGATTGGCCTTAAGTTTTTGGGCAGCAGATCGGCCATAAGATCCGGCATCATAAGAGCAGTAAAGGGTCCCAAAATTCCAAAACAGATACCGCAGATAAGCATTGCTGCGCTTTTGTGAGTTCTTATATTTTCCAACCATTCTTTTTTGAGCATGACTGATAAATAGTTCATGATATAACCTCTAAATACAGCTGTTCTAAGGATTCATCTGCTGCCTCTATAAAGGTAGGGAAGACTCCTAGTTCCATCAGTTTTTGATAGAAATCCTTTAAAATATCATTGCTAGGAACGCTCTTTTTAGCAGGGAGATAAATTTTTATCTTGTTTTCATCCTCTTCCAGCTGGAAGTGCTTGTCCAAAATTGGGCGGTCTTCTTTTTTGACTTTCAGCATAACAGTATAAAGGACTTTCTCCTTTTTTGCGCTGCGAGCTTTTAATTGGCTGAGATTTTGAATCGTATGTTTGCTCAGCACCAGCACATCGTCGCAGATTTTTTCAACATCGGACAGTATATGTGTTGAAAAGATAACCGTCTTTTTTCCTCTTAGGTTTGAAATGAGTTCTAAAATATCCTGTCGGCCTTTTGGATCAAGGGCGCTTGTCGGTTCATCGCAGATGAGTATTTTAGGATTGTGAATAAGAGCCTGAGCCAAGCCTAAGCGCTGTTTCATACCCCGGGAATAAGTGGCAATCAGCTGCTTGTTATTTTTTAAACCAACCTCTTCCAGCAGACCCTCCACCCGCTGAGGCTGTCTACCCTGAGAAAATCCTGAGCATAATTTAAGGTATTCTGCAGCAGTCATATAGTCGTAAAATTCAGGCACATCAGGCAGATAGCCGATGAGTTTATTGGTAGGGGTGCTGCCAAAGGTAACTTTTTCATTAAAAATCTGGATATTACCGCTATCAATCTTGGTCAGTCCAAGCATCATTTTGAGGGTAGTTGTTTTTCCTGAACCGTTTGGGCCGACAAACCCATAGATTTTATTGTCATCCAGTTCTAAAGACACCTGATTTAGAATGTGTTTATCTTTAAAAGATTTGCTGACTTTCTCAAATGTTATAGCCTTCATTGTTTCTTTCCTTCAATCGTAATAAATAGGATTGGTCCCAGAATATTGGCACATAAGATGATCACAATCCAAGCTGCTTTATTGAGGTAATTGGTCTGTTTAATTCTTTTTAGTTTTACAAATGCTATGATGATTAAAATCAGCTGCAGTGCAAAAAGAGGAACGAGGAAGGGCAGATAGGCACTAGGAATTGTAAGGTTCATGCTACAGCTCCTTTTTTAAGTTCTTGGATGTCCTTGATAAAAGATTGGAATTGTGGATGGCTGTTTAATTTAGAAAAGACCGGTGTATTAAAAATCTCTTCCATTTGATCAATCAGCAGTTTTTTATTGGTAGGCGGCAGGGTTCCCATTGGCAGCGATTCCAGCCAGTCATCTATCGCATAAAAGAAGGAATCTCCATGCAGTTGAAATTGCTTGAGCAGATTTTTGCAGCATTGTAGTAGCTTACCTAAAAAGGCTATTGCTTTTTCTTCCTCCGAATCAATATAATAAAGGGCTAGAGTATAATAGCATTTGATGATAGAGTTAGGATGCAGCTCTTTCAGTTTAAAAAGATCTATGAGACCAGTCATTCGCCTAATGATTTCATGGCTGTTTTCCTTAGTCTCATAACTAATTAAAGTTGACAGAGACTCAACCATTAATAAAATTTGCTGATAAAGCTCTACCTGCAGGACTTCCTTAGCTTTTTCACTATCACCTTTTAAGGCATAACTGTTGGCCAGCATTAGCTCTTCGCCAAGTTTATAAGGTCTGTTATGATAGATTTCTATAATGGCATCGTATTTTTCATTTTGGAAGAGGATAATCACTTTTAACATGATTGCTGACTGAATTTCAGTTTCTGCCGAAGCGTTACTGATAATCCTGTTCAACAGAGCCAAAGCCAGCTGTGCAGTCCGGTCTTTTAAGCTTTTATTATCTAAAAAAGAGTTGACCATAAACTGAACGAGCATGAGCAGGGTCTTGTGATCATTTAGATACTGCTTAGACAGCTTTTCAATATTGGCCAGGCTTTGATCAGCTGTGAATTGCTTTTTGTTATTTTTCAAATCATTAAACAGCTGACTTCGTTCCTGCGATGAGAGGATCTTCTTATGGCCAATTAAATCATCGACACTGATATTAAATAAATTAGCCATTAAGACAAGATAGTGAATATCAGGGGTAGCTTGATTGTTTTCCCACTTAGAAATGGTTGCCTTTGTTAAATGTAAGTATTCACTCAGCTGTTCCTGTGTAAAATTGATCCTAGTCCGGTTTAAATAGATATTTTGACCAATGTTCATAAGGCCCTCCTTGCCTTTAATTATATGGTATCTTCTATAGAAATTAAAGTTCCAATCTAGATACATATAGTAAAAGGAATTTCCCGTTTGGAAACTCCTGATGCAAAGCTTAAGAAAAGCAGCTGTTATGAAAAAGTTGGTCAAAAAAACCTGACATGGCAGAGCTTGAATGGATAGTCTGTCTATCATTTTGACTGTACAATTAGTTGAAAAATCTATATTTCCTATGCTAATATGGAGATAGTGTCATGAATCATAAAAAACTTTATAGTATCTATTTGTTGCCTACTTTGCTTCAGATTATTTTCTTTGCTGCTATTGCTGGCTTGTTCAAAAAAGCTGGATTTGAATTAGGCTACCATTCATTTTTGGGAATGCTTCTTATTGTTTTAGCTGGGATTTCGTCAGCCTTGTGGGGTGTCATTTACCAAAAAAACTGTCATGGAAAAAGCCCTCTTGAAATTCTAAAGGAGTTCTTTGATGTCAGGCAACCCATGCAAGTTTATCTATTCGTTATAGCTTTTCTGGTAATAGACTTTGGTGCGGTTATCATAGGTAATGGCTTTAGGATAGGAAGTATCTGGCTACCATTTCTATTTTTTCTGAAAGCACTTGTATTTGGTGGAATAGAGGAAATAGGTTGGCGCTATTCCTTTCAGCCTGATCTAGAGAAAAAATTTTCCTATGCTCTGGCAACCATCATTACCTTTATTTGCTGGGGAGTCTGGCATATTCTCTTTTTCTATATCGATGGAAGCCTTACAAGTGTCGACCTGCCCTCATTTTTGTTGGGATTATTGACAAATTCTTTTATCCTATCAGCTTTATTTGTCTATTCCAAGAGCCTGTGGATTTGTGCCATGACCCATGCCTTAATCAATGCCCTTTCCCAAATTTCTGTAAATGATAGCGGCATTGATAGTATTATGCTAAAAGTAGTATGCATATGTTTTGCCCTTGTTTTAGTTTATGCAGTAAGAAAGAAAAGACAGAAAATACCAGCTAGCGAAGCCAAGCATGCCAAAGAATTTGAGGAGAGTAATGAGACCTTGCATGTTTATGATGAAAAAAATGAAGTAGATAATTAAAAACGACTAAAAAGGATTTAGCCGTTCAGACTGAAGACAAAGCTCTTAAAATTGAATTTCTAAGAGCTTTTTGCTCTGTTTAGGAGTATACTAAAAGAAAACAGTTTGTGAGGTAAGGCCATGTTTCACAAAGAAAAGCCAGATTATAATCGTTATCAGTACGGGTTTTATACACTTGATCAGCTTGTTCCTGGGGATCACTTTCTGCGTAAAATTGAGGCTGTGATTGATTTTGACTTCATCTATGACTTAGTTGAGGAGACTTACTCTTGTGATAATGGGCGTCCGAGTTTAGACCCTGTGATGCTCATCAAAATCCCTCTCATTCAATGTTTCTATGGCATTCGCTCCATGCGTCAGACCATCAAAGAGATTGAGGTGAATACTGCCTATCGTTGGTTTCTGGGGTTGACTTTGGACGATAAGGTGCCTCATTTT
>NZ_BCLE01000030.1 GCF_001431045.1 Streptococcus orisasini | reverse complement strand
ACAAGAGTTTTGCTAAAACAACATTGCAAAAGTTAATTTTATCTAACAATTTTCTCAATCAAATAGCTTGGTAAAGCCAATTGACCCGCTTCTTTCTATGCATCCAATCTATATTATAAAAAGCACTACCCTTGAGCAGTGCTTCTATAGTTCCAAATCTTTCAAAAATTTGTCCAGCTCAGTCTGGTCTTTTGAAGTTGCGCCTCGCAAGTTCTTTAGACGGCCTTCCAACTCGGTTCTGCGTGATGCATTGGCTGGTCTTAACCATATCTGCCATGATGTCTGACAGGAGCTGAAATATCTCCAGAATATGAAATTGTAATATCTCCTAACTTCTCATCATCAAAGTCTTTTAGTCTGAGTTTTGGCATGTTTTAATTTGTTATAGTTCCTTTCCTTATTTTTAAATTGATATCGTTTTTTATAAAGGCGGTCTATAGCCTAATCTCACAATCAATCCATCATATTCTTTAGTGCTTAATTGAGTTAATTGACCCAGTTGATTACGATAACGATACTTTCCATAAACATCTGTAAATAATATGGAAACAGCGGGCCGTTCGACCCCTATTCCACTTCCTTTTGTATTAATGAGGTCTTTTTTAATGCCAGGTGTTAAAATTGGGTAATAATTAATGAGCTCGTAATCCCAAAATTTAATATCCTGAAAATGGAGATTCACCTTGTTACTTAATGATATTATCAGAACATTGTAGATTGGTAAGTTAGAGTTGTTATTAATGACCAGATCATATTTGATATAGTTATCATTACTAGACTGTCTATCGGATATATCAGTTAACCATGTTGCTACATTGCTAGCTTGTTCATCTTCTTTGTCTCTCTCCCTATATTTTAATTGAACTCTTACAATCAGATAGGAAAACAAGCCCCCAATCAAAGCACCGATAATTGTTGTTATTAAATCAGAAAAATTGATATTCATTGATTTATACCTTTTTATTATATGTCCTAAAACTATAAATTCTATAATAACTGGAATCATGTGAATCTTCTTCAAATGAATTAAAGCATTCTTTCTCTTGTAAAAAACTAAGAATATTTTTATTGTACTCAGTAACAGAAATCTTAGGATTCTTATGTTTCTTAGTTTCTTGAACAATTTGATAGTATTCGTCAAATAAACTAAGGAGACGCAAGTTTTCTAATACTTTTTCTATATTATCATGTGGAATATTCCTGCTATACAGTAAACGTCTATCATCCAGACTAATATCATCGTCTTTTATTAGAGATAAAAGCAAATTCTTTTCTACAGGGTAAACATTATCTAAAATAGTATCTATATTCGCTGTTCCTTTTTGTACAATAACATCTTGAACAATCTTATCAAATATTTGATATTCTTTTAAAAGCATTGGCAAATCTTCATCATCAAATTTATCTTTTAAAATATATGCTATCAGTTCTGAACTGTAATTCTTATCTTGAACGCTAATAGTACCATTAAAATTATCCACTAGTAGTTGAGCCTTTTCAAGAGGGATGCCTTGCTCCAAAACTTCTAAGATTTCATCTTCATCATAGTAATCGTTAATGTTTTCAAGATAGCCGTCTAGATATTTTAGAATATATTTAATAACGCTTGCAGGATAATTATCTCTTAAATTTGAAAGAATAGTTGTGTCAAATTCTTCTGAAAGAACCCCAATTTCTATCAAAATATCAATTTTATCTTCTTCGATTTCTTCTGGTAAAGCATTAGAAATCCATCCAAGAGAAGACAAAATAGATTTATAGTGTCGATTTTCTAAAGTATTACATTTTACCGTTTCTTCAAAGAATATCTTTTGGAGATCTTTTTCTCTTTCTTCCCATATTTTTTTATCTACATTAAAGACAGGTTTCGAATTAACAAAATTTATTAAGAGATTATTCCATGTATTATACTCTTCAAAGTAATCTAATACAGTTTCAGTCTCAAAAATCGCTTTATTGAATTCCATCGCTTTATCCTTGAATGACATATTATCAATTAAGGATAATTCCAAAATATTATCATTAACATAGGATAAATACCTAGTTTTAGTCTCATCTGAAATATCTTCATTATTAAGAATATCATAAATATATTCCACATTATCCGTGATCACTTTATCAGACCGATCAACAATAATTTTAACGTACTCTTCCATATTTTCTTTGACATAATTCAGCAAATGACTAAATTTATCATCAGAATTGATAATAGTAAAATTTTGGTGCTTAATATCATTTTCATTTAAGGAAGAATCAAGGTATAATAATAATTTTGTGATATTGTCAACATTCAAATGATAAAGGTTATTACTATAAATTTCGTCACTAAAATCTCCATACTCTGAACTAAAATTAAATTCTTTTATTTTTGCGTTCAAATCTTTTAAATTAAATATTAAATCTTTATAGTCATCATCTTCTCCAGTTTGTGTAAATTCATACCAAATAAAATGCCAAGAGTCAGAAGTAAATTGCGATAACTGTTCTTTTTGTTCTGCTGATAACTTTTGGCTTAATAATAAGAAATTATCAAACAGTATCCGCTGAATCATAGCAAAACCACCAGCATGTAGAAAATCCTCAGACGATAATAATAGTCCAACTAAGTCAGGGTTATAGTTTAATAAATCTCTGGCGACAGCTTTTTGTAAACTTAAGGATGATCTGCTGAAAAAGGATATAAGGAATTTTAGTCTATTCTCAACAAAGTAAGTTCTTAATTTTTCCTTATTATCTTCTGAGATAACGTATTCAAATAAATCATAATTCAAAACTTCATCACGATTAAAATCCTCTGTAACCAATCTATTATTATAAATTTCCGCAATATTTGTTAGATGATAATCCCAAGGGAGGGCTCCTTCCCCCTGAACAGCCATGATAAACTCTTTATCTTCTCTATTTAAGATATTTGCATAGAAATTATTAATATAGTCAGGGTAGCTTTCATCAATATAATCATTTCTGATTAAAAATGTAATCATAGAAAATTGAGGGTTACCTTTAATATAATGAAAGTTTTCTTCATCTGAAATATTGTCTATCTTTTCACGTGTAATTAAATTTGCTAATTTTTGGCGTTGAGCTTCTTGTTTTTTCTTTTGAAGAGCACTCATCTCGTTCTTTAATAATTCGATTGAACCCTTATTTTTAATGTTTTCTAGTCGAGAATTGAAATTATCCTGTTCAGAGTCTGGAATCTCAAAAATTGTTTTCTTCATCTCCTTTCTTTGATTATATCCATTACTAGCATGATAATAACTTTCATAGGACACTATTTCAGCATCCTCCCTTAGCAATTCAGCGATAAAATCAAGTCGATTTTCAAACTCGTATTCAAATTTATTATTAACTTTTAAAACAGCACGATTGTTAGGAACTTTTAGAATGGATGAATACAACTCTAACTCATTATTCAACACTTCATTTTCTGCATCTATGATCTTCTGATTAATTTCTGAAATTTGTTCATCTATGTCATGTAATTGTTCTCTTTTCAGGTTATCTTTTTCTTGAAAGAGCCTATAAATAAATCCTGAATCCACTTGCAATTCAGAGAAATCTTTGGGAAAAATATTTTTATAAACTATCATTGCAAATAGCTTTTCATTTGATAATTTTAGTTTATTTTCACTGTTTTCTCCTGTTAGATTATTTTTATACAAAACATATTCATTGCAGATATTGCTAGCTAGGCGCAAGTCATCAATGTAGATTGAAATTTTCTGTAAAAAACTACCTTTAAGATCATCTCCACACTCTAAATCAGACAAAATTTCACTAAATCTTTCTCTTGAATTTGAGGATGTCACTGCTGGAATAATCGGAATGATGAAATCAAAAAATTTTGTTCTTTCTTTAGAAATAAACATTTCATCTTTGACAAGGTACATAAAGAGAAGTTTATTATTTTCACCACGTGCTTTTCGTTTATTATTAACCAAGGTATTTATTTCTTTTAATTTTGAAAAAATGAGGTTTGTTTCAAACCGATCAATATCCTCAAAGACAATAATATCCTTCTGACAATTATCAAATAAATAAAGGACATCATCTAAATATTTATCGAAGTATGAAGTATCAGACTTACCTAATATCTCAATCTCTCCTGAAATAGAAGCACCTTTGAAAGATATCGATTTGAATAGTTTGCGATAAAATTGAAGTCTTATTAGTTGATAAATCAATACTGATAGACTCAGGACAAAAATGACACCTAATACCTTCTTAACCCAACTGCTCCAAGATAAACTAGGGAAAGTCAATATAGTTAGTACTGAAAATAGCAAAATAGTCAGTAAAGTAAACCAACCCCAAATTTGTCTCTCCTTAGGGTGTTGTTTTGATTTAAAAATGGTCAAAGGAATTTTATCAGCTTCAATCTGATGAAGTAATTGATTGACTATTTTTCCTTCTAAAACATTATCTTTCTCCGTCTTATCTGTACTCTGTTTAATTTGCTGTTTATCTTCAATTCCATCTTCAGAATTAAAGTGAGCCAATGAGATATGCAGAAAGGTCTTGTTTTTCTTATTATGCCTTTCTTTATAAGTCTCAATGAAACTACTTTTCCCAGAACCATAATTGCCAGATATAGCGACATTTAACACATCTGGATCTTCAATGGCAAAATCAACTGCATCAATATGTGATTGGTCGATATCAGCATCATTTATTGGAGTTAACTTTTTAAATTTTTGAGTATGCTTTTCGGTCATTTGATCTCTCTTTTAGTGTAGTATCTGCCTCTATTCTACCACTTTTCACTACGTAACTAAAGTTATCTTTCCCATCAAATCAAGCTTTTAGGAATAATTTTATAAACAAAAAAACCAAGTACACGACTTGATTTCTCCAAAATTTTTTGAATTAATTTATAAAATCCTTTTGATTTAATATAAAGTATGTTAGTGTATACTTAAAGATAACTTTCGAAGGATTAACGCTGGGTCCCAGAATGGGGTAGGTGCTATGTACCGAGCATTCCTATGTGCCTGAGGTTGTCTTTTTTAATGTTGCTGCTCTTTAAGCTCTCAGAAAAGTTTGAGAGTCTTTTCTTTGCTCAAACATTTGAAAAGCAGCCTCTGATTTTAGGGCTGCTTTGACTAGTTTATGATTATCTCACAATGCCTATTTTTCAATAGTTAAGTTTTATGCAGTAAGACTACTTTCATTGAAATGCTGGTAGTTCTACTACTTCCGATTTTTAAATCCTACATGCTTGAAAAACTGTTGACTTGTATAGATTTACAAGAGCAGGTGCTTTTTAGGTCTTTGTGCGGTTAGTTTTATAATGCCGATTTTTTCTAAGTGATCGATTGTTCTTTTGATGGCTGATTTTGCGAAGTCATGAGAGAGGAGCTCGATGATGTCATTATCTGAAATGCCTTCGTTTGGATCGTCGATAAAAACTTTTGATTGGAGCAAAATGAAGAGAATTCTCTTTTGAAGCTCGGTGTAGTCCGCTTGATTTAATTCATTATCGTAATTATCTAAAATAGCTTTCTTTTCTTCTAGCATATTTATGATATCATGCTGGCCATTTTTGAGAATTTCCATTAAAGAGAGGACAAAAAAAGTTCCTTCTGCTTTATTGTCTGCATCCCCAGTGATGCTAAAGGCTTCGTAATATTTCTTCTTTTCCTGATTAATCCTTTGAGAAATAACAAATCCTGAGTAGATATCAAGTTTGCGAGCTAGATACCTTGCTAGGATATACCTGCCTGTCCTGCCATTACCATCATAAAATGGGTGAACATTTTCAAAGAAATAATGAGCGAGAAAGGCTTTGATGAGTACGGGAACTGCCTTGTCATTGATAAAGCCAACCCATGATTGCAGCATGGCAAAGATTTGCTTTTCAGAAATAGGCGGAACATGTTCAATCTTATTATTGGCGGCATCAATGATTGAGACCAGATTATCCCTGAAAAGTTCACCATCCAGTATATCTTCGCTGTCAATCTCACCTTCTGTTAACTGGTCATAAATGGTTCTGATAGACTGGAGACTATCAATTTTGAGGAAGTCATTCTGTTGAATATCATTATACATGCGTACAGTAGATTGCAGCCTAACCTTTTCCTTGGTCTTCTGAGCTAAGGACCGATGAGCTAGAGAAAGCTCTTTTCTGGTTGTTTTGATCCCTTCAATTTCATCTGTACTGATGATAGCTTTATAAAGCTGCTCCTTATAGAACTGCTTTTTAGCAACTCCGGGAAGAAGGTCATCTAACTCTTTGATACGATTTGAATTAGCGAAAATCTCTTGGGTCAAGATTTGAATTTCCTGAATAGGAACACAAAAGAGCTCGTATTGACTAGTTTTGAATTCCCCTCTTTTTGATAAATGCGGGAAAAGTTTAGCCTTAATAACTCCAAAACTATCAAATCTTTTGAAATATTCTTTCTCATTATTTCCAGAATTCATGAATTTGACAATTTTTAGAGGTTTATAATTCATTTTATATCTCCCATCTTCAAAAAATCAGCATTTTTAAGAGATTTTAACAAAAAATAATAAATAAATCTACTAAAAATCCTATTTTTGAAAGATTTTTTAATCTTATCTTTGTTTATTTGACTGATGATGGCATCCTGCGTCTCAACTGCTGCATGACTATTATTGAACCCACTCTATTGTTAGACAGCGTCGGTAGCCTCTTTATTAGTGGCAAATCAGCTTCTTTCACTTATATCTATGATATGCTTGACTTATTGACAGCGGGTGTCTACAGAGGACTTTCATCTCAGATCTACGCCATGCCCCTCGTACTATAAAAAACGAGCCGTGTTAAGCTCGTTTTTATGAAATTCACCGTTTGCCGGCAAGACTGTTCAAAAGTAGCTTCCTCAACCTCAGGGCTCAAAACGCCCTCTTTTTGCGTTTCTGCATAAGCTTTAGCAAACTCACGCGCAATCAACTTACGGGTTGCTGGTTGCCTTAGTCGCATGCCTGCGCACCAACTGTGGAATGCGCTCCATATACTAGGCTTAACCAAAGCTATGACTTTCTCATCAGCAGTCAGATATTCTCACTCCTGTATTCTAATTGCTATACTTCTTTTGCAGGAGATATAAATGCTCAAGTATGCTTTTGAGCGATTAGAATTTTTATTAATCTGCTAATTATTTTTAAATGTGATACAGGGTTATTCCATTGTATGTCGTTCACCCAGCAAATAATCTTCAGGATTTTCAAACATTTCAGTTACTGAAATGGGTTTCCGTCCAGCTAATTTAACAAAATCGCTAACTGGAACATCAAGAAAGCCCTGTGTAACAGTGGTACCAAAGCTTACCATGCCTTCTGATGTTGCCTGAATTGGACTCTTGCTGAAGTCACCGTTTGTATCTCGTGGAACGCCGATAGAATCAAAGTAAGCATACAATTCTTCGTCAGTTAATTTTGTATAACTGATATTATTGCCTGTTGCGACATTAGCAATATCAAGAAACTTCTGATAAGAAACGGGTTCAATACCATTGATATTTAAGACCTCACGATGCAACAAATCATTAGAGAGAGCACAGCTTGCAGCAAAGGCAGCATCCTTACGTGAGATAAACCATACGCGGCCATCACCCATATTTTTTGAGATAGTTGTTTCTTTAGCTTCGACCGCTCTCAAGTAATCACTGATAAATGCTTCTGCAAATAAAGAATTCCGTAAGAAAATATAATCAAGTGGGGAATTTTGGATAATTGCTTCGGTAAAACTATGATCAATATTCTCAATGCTTGGATTGAGTGGATGACTTGCTGAAAGAACGGAAGTATAAATAATTTGTTTCACATTAGCCTTGATGCATGCTTCAACAACATTTTGATGGGCTTTTCTACGTTTTTCACCAACAAAAGGCATTGAAATCAAGAGAACTTTATCGGCATTTTCAAAGACTTGTACAAGATTATCTTGGGAATTAAAATCTGCAACTGCCGTAGCTATTCCCAATTTTTGATAAGTTTTGAGAGACTCTTTCCTCGGAGCAGTAAAAAGCAAGGATTCTTTTGGAAGAAGAGTCTGAACATACTTGGCTACTTGTGAGCCAAAATTGCCATCTACACCATTCACTACAATTTTAGACATTTTTTCCTCCTAATTATCTTGGGAATGACGTTCACCAACTTGGAAATCAGCTGCATGTTCAAACATATAACGAACAGTCAAGGCCTTATCTCCAGTTAATTTTTCAAAGTCATCAGTACAAAGCGCCATCTTACCTTCACGAATAGCTTGGGCAAAAGTAACCATTCCTTCAGATGAATAAGGTGCTTCAGAGTCTTTTTGGAATTCTCCATCTGTTGTACGAGGAACACCCATAGCATCAAAGATAGCATAGTTTTCTTCATCAGTTATTGGCTTATAAGTGATAATATTTCCCGTTACCTCATTCCCAATTTGAACGAATTCAGCCATTGTCATCAATTCTGGACCATTGATATTTTGAATGGAATGGTGAAGGTCGTCAGCAAGTAAAGCATGAGCTACAGCTTTTGCACAATCTTTACGTGAAATGTAGGCCATTTTCCCATCCCCTTGGCTGTTTGAAAGCGGAGCATTCATATGAACAAAGGTAAAGTAGTTTGTAATCATCGCTTCAGCATATTGAGAATTACGTAAGAAAATATAATCAAGTCCCGATTCTTCAATATACTTCTCAGTATAAGCGTGATCAATTTTTTCTTTGCTTGGGTTAGTTGGGTCAGCAGCATTTACCAAAGAAGTATAAATAATTTTCTTTACGCCAGCTTCTTTAGCAGCATCAATAACATTTCTGTGTGCGGCTTGGCGTTTTTCACCAACAAATGGCATTGAAATTAAGGCTACCACATCTGCTCCAGCAAATTTCTCTGCCAGTCCTTCTGTGTGATTAAAGTTCATTTGACGAGTTTCAACACCTTGCTCAGCATACTTAACTAATGCTTCTTTGCTATAGCCACCAAAAATAAGATTTTCTTTTTCAGTTAGCTTAAGTAAGTAATCTGCAGCCAGACCACCAAGATTGCCATCTACACCTGTTAATAGAAATTTCACCATGTGATAATTCTCACTTTCTTTTTGATACTCCTATTATAATGTAAACGGTGTCAAAATGCCAATTGCCTTTTCTTATAGCCCATTATTTTTTATAATGCCAAGTATTCTTTAAGAAGAGATAAAAAATTTAACAGCGTTTCATTGTTGTTTTCTTTTTGATAAGCCAAGACGATATCATAGCTATGATTACTTCCTTCAATAGGAATGCTGCGAATGACACCACTAAGCCTATCAAGGTTATAATCTTCTGTTCCAAAACCAACTAGCTGCTCTGATAAAATATAGAAAAAACCTTCCTCAAAGTCATCAACTGTTCTTGCGATATTTGGGAAATAACCATCTTTTAGGGATCTTTCTTTCATAGTTAAAAAACTCTCTCCCATGCTCTCTTCACTTAACATAAGCAATGGATAATATTTGTAGAGTTCCTCAACCATTATGCTCTTACTATCAAACAATGAATGACCTTCTGCCACTAAGGCCCTATATTTTCCTGATTTTAAAATAAACCTGTTCAAAGAAGAAGCTGATAATTCATCTGCAAATGAAAGCCCTAAATCACACAATCCCTTGGTCACATAGGACTCAATATCCTTACACTTTACTTTTTCAAGTTCAATATCAATAATGATGTTTAGCTTTTTGAGATAGCTAACAAATGGCAATAATAGTTTTAAATCATTTAACGATGTATAAGCTAGAACTAACTTAGGAATCACATTGTCAGATAGATGCTTTACCCGCTCCTTTGTTTCTTCATACTGTTTCAATAACAATTTAGCATTAGCATAAAATAATTTTCCAGCACGAGTTGGTTGTATTGGAGTTATAGTTCTATCAAAAAATTGCGCCCCAAATTCTTTTTCTAGAGCTGTTATGTACTGGCTGATAGAAGCTTGGGAAATATAATTTTTTCTAGCGGTTTCTGTAAAACTCCTACAATCGTATAAATCAATATAATACTTTATCTTCTCAATATGCATAACCGCATTTGCCCAGCCTTTCACATAAAAGATTATTGATTTTATTATATCATGGTTTTATCATCCAATTATCTAAACCACTTAATCATTTTGGAAATTATTTTTTAACACTGAATAATATTAATCAGACAATAAAAAACAGTCCTTGATCTTAAACACTCTAATTGATTAGGTGTATTTTGATACGTTTATTTTCGATAATGATGGCTGACAATTTAAAGAAGAGACTTGGATTATCCATCCTGATACAGGAAAACTAAAAAGATAATATTCTGTTTGTGTTTGTTAGCTCAAGTAATTCAAGACAAACATAAAAACTTGTCACAAGGTTTTATGACAAGTTTTTTCTATCCTATCCTCTCTTTAAGCTTTTCCACAAAAAGATAAGCTGCTGGGCAAAAGAGGGTATTTTTGAGAGTCAGATGATTAATCTGATAAATCTTTTTGCGATCTGTATGCGGAAATTCGCGGCAGACCTTGGGGCGCACATCATAGATGGAGCAGAGATTGTCCTCTCCTAAAAAGGGACAAGGCATGGCCTTAAAAACCTTATCGCCGTCTTCATCCACACGCAGGTAAAGGTCTTCAAAAACCGGCAATCTCATGCGAAAATGCTTGGCAATTCTGGTGATATCAGCTTCTGTAAACAGCGGTCCTAAAGTTCTGCAGCAGTTGGCACAGGCCGTGCAGTCTATTTCCTCAAACACTTGGCTGTGCACTTCCTGAACAATCTTATCCAGGTTTTTCGGCGCTTTTTTCTTTAATGCTGCTAAAAAGAGTCGGTGTTCTTTCTGCTTTTGAAGAGCTAGGTCATGATATTTTTCAAGGTCAATACTTGTCTTGGGCATATGATTACTTTCTAAAAGAATTAGTTATTAGAATTATACCATAGAAAAAGCACCTCAATCATTAGATTTTCTGTCTAACTTTTAAGACAAAATTACTAAAATACCTGCCACATAAATTTACTGCTGTACCTTACTTTATATTCTGATAGTTGTAGCCCCACCAGCACAGTAAACAATCGTTTAAAAACACCGTTGATTAACTGATTTACCTACCATAGCTTTTAAGTTTTTCTTCTCAAATGTTAAACTAAGGAATTAAGAACAATCGCTATCACGATCTAATCCTCTATCACCTGTATAAGTAAAATTAAACGAGTAATCTAGTGTCTTTTATGTAATTTGATAAATCTTATCAAATTCCAAATGATAGTAATAATTAAAATGATTAGAACAATAATTAAGGCTGTTCGTTGAGCCTCATCACCAGTTGTAACTGCAACGTATAAAAGAAGAAAAAGAGTCAAAAATGCAGCCGTGAGTATACCAATCTGAGTTTGATACTGCGTAAAGCTTTGTTCTGCTATAGGACGCTTTTTTATCTCTTTATAGGCAAAGTAAGTTATCACGAAAGATAATCCAGATAAAATACCTAGCGGCAGCCAGAGCCATATAATATTATTGTTATCTACAGTATAAATACAAAGATGGGCACTTAAAAGCCCCATGAGGCTAGCTCCCAGTCTGATAAATCGTAAAGTAGTAGAACTTAATTTTTTCATATGCATTATTATACTTCTAGTAACTACAAATTAGCAAAGTTTAGTAACTCTATGTGCACATAATTAGCGAGGAAATACCATATTCAGACCTGCACCAACCACTCCACAAACTGCTAGATGGGCAGGAACAATAATACCATTTCTTTCTTATTTTCTAAGCAATCCCCAAGTACCTACGCAATATGGAGTAACAAGAGTCGCACCTGCCAGTCCTCCAACTGCCGCTGAAGCAGCGGCACATATTCCAATTGCAGCAATTGCTTCTCTACCCGACACCTTCCCACCTTCAACAACAGCGAGTGCTTGATTATCTATTGCTTTAAATTGTTCAAATGCTTGTGTATTCATAACAAAACCCCTTTTTCATTTTTGATTTTGTTCCTTGGCCAAAAAACACTCATAGTATAACTTATTTTGATCTGTTTGTGTGGCGATTGTCTTAAAAGGTATCAAATATGTCGTGAACGGTTATTGATTTTTCAAAAAGTAGCCATTCACGACATTTGCCTCAATTTTTTTGTACAATGAAAACAGAAGTTTTATAAATATGTTTCACAGCTAAATGCTCGTGGATGCGGTGTTGCAGCACTGGTTTCTATTGCTAAATGTTATGCTATTTCCCAGTACATTTGCGAGAATTAGAAAAAACAGATATGAAAGGCACTCTGGGAACTGTCACAACTGCTAACTATCTGAACTTTGAGACCCAGACTGTCCGCGCTGATATAGAGCTTTCTTAGCTTTGCAGCTATCAAAAAAGAGAGACCTAGTCCTTCGTCATGGTCTAAGTCTCTCTTCTTTACTATTAACAATCAGCAATTAAGCGAAACTCACCGAACTTTAGCTTCCCACGAAGATGCTATTTGCTTAAGCACCTTGTTGAGTTCATCAATATTGCTGAATCCTTCTGTTTGCAGCCAGTTTCTAGCTGCTGCTTCACCTTTTTTAATATAAACCTGCACGCAGCCTGCCCAAGTCGCTCGGCCGCAGAGAACACCGTTGAAGTTAGTACCAGCTTCGTGAGCCAAGAGCAAGGTTTCTTGAAACAGCTGAGCACTGACACCGGCACTTAGGTAGATATAAGGCAGATCGGTTGAGGCATCTTGTTCCTGAAAAGCTTTGAGCGCTTCTTCTTTTGTGAAAAGGACTTTATCAGCAGCATAACCTTCAACAAAATGCATATTTACTGGCACTTCAACTTTGAGGACATCCACTCCAAAACGAGGATTAGAAAAGACTGCCATCGCGCCATTTACCTTGTGAGCCTTTACTTGTGCAAAGGCTAGGCTACTGTTATCTGCAATATTTTCATCATAGGTCAGAATTTCAAGGAAAAAGGGGATATCTTCTGCTTGACACTCAGAGCCTATGCGTTCGATATAGACTTGTTTTTGCAAGTTGACCGCTTCATCGCCATCCACATCGTAATAAAGCAAGAATTTAAGCGCATCAGCTCCCTGCTCTTTCAAACGCTTGACCGACCACTCTGGTAGACAGTCTGGCAGTCGGCTGGTTGTTGTTGCGTCGTAACCTGTTTTTTCATAGGCCAGTAAGAGTCCCGAATGCTTATCTCTTACATCGACAGCAGGAAGCCCATATTCTGGATCTAGAAGAATGGATGAGGCATACTTTGTTAATTCTTCAGATACTAAGGACTTGAGGCGCTCCATTTGTTGTCTCGTGGGGGTGCTGTCTTGATAGTTTGCCATCATTTTACGAAGAGCCCCGCGTTGGTCAAATGCCAGGGCAGAGATAATGCCATTTTGGCTGACCTTTTCCAGACAGGCTCTTTTTTTAGGGGTTAATGTTAACATCTTTCTTCATCCTTATCCTTCATAAAAAATATGTCCATAAACTAACTGCTCAATTTATCTTCCAGCAAGGCTTTTAGTTCTGAAGGTGTTTGTGCAGCTTCAAAAGCTTTCTTAAAGTCGTCCTTCATCAATAAGCGAGCCAGCTGAGACAGCAATTTCAAGTGCGTTGTACCAGCCTCAGTTTCTGGAATAAATAAGGCAACAATATATTTGGTTGGTTTGCCGTCCATTGACTCCCAATTAATTCCTGCCGCTAGTTTTACGATAGCTACACCGGGCTTAGTGATAGTGTTTGATTTTGCATGAGGAATAGCAAATCCATCCATCATTCCTGTTGAGCCTTCTGCTTCTCTGTCTTTCAAAGCTTTTAAAACTTCTGAAGCTTTTTTAGCATAGCCTTCTTTAACAACCAGCTCTGACAGATAATGAAAAACGTCTTCTTGACTTTCCAAAGTCAAAGCGATTTTAATTAACGATTCATCAATCATATGATTCTCCTCTTTTAAGCTTTCTTAGCTTTTGATTTTTGAATCAAGCCCATAAGAATGCCTGAAACCACAGCACCGATAGCGATAGCCAAGACCCAAAGAAAGGCATGTGTCACAACTGGCAGAACCAAAAATCCACCATGGGGAGCAGGCACTTTAACCTTCCACATGTAAGTCAACACAGCTCCTATAGAGGAACCTAACATAAGGGTTGGAATATTGCGCAACGGGTCTTTGGCTGCAAAAGGAATAGCTCCTTCAGTAATATGGGTAGAACCGAGAATAAGGTTTGCTAATCCAGCATTGCGATCTTCGGCACTGTAGGAATCTTTGAAAAGAGTGGTTGCAACAAATGTTGTCAGCGGAGGTACGATACAGGCTGCCGAAACACCAGCCATAAAGGATGTATTGCCTTGTGCCAGAAGAGCTGTCCCTGTAACATAAGCCGCTTTATTGACAGGTCCACCCATATCAAAAGCACTCATACAACCAATGATAACGCCCAAAACTAGCGGATTGGCGTTTTCAAAGTCTGCCAGCCACTTCATCAAGCTTGTATTCACCCACACCATAGGGGAATTAATGAGGGCCATGACCAGTCCTGTCAGAAAGACACCGAATACTGGATAGAGGAAAATGGCTTTTAGACCATCCAATGATTTTGGCAGACCGCTAAACACCTTGATCAAGGCTAAAACGATGTAACCTGCAGCAAATCCGCCAAGTATTCCGCCTAAAAAGCCCGAACCACCATTAGCTGCCATCAAACCGGCTACGAGACCTGCTACAAAGCCTGGACGTTTAGCAATAGATTCAGCAATGAAAGCAGCCAAGATCGGCGTCATCATTCCCATTGCAACGCCGCCGATATCATTTTTTAAAAGAGCGGCGAACCAGTTATATTGGTCACTGTTCTTGTCAAATGAATAAATACCAAAGAGAAAGGAAACTGCTACCAACACACCGCCAGCTACAACAAAGGGCAGCATATGTGAAACGCCATTCATTAAGTGTTTGTATATCTGACGGCCGATACTTTCCTGTCCAGAAGCTTCTTGATTTTCAGACTGCTCATTTTGCTGTCTGCCTTCTTTGATATAGCCTTTACCAGCAAGAGCATCGTCAATTAGCTGATCTGCTTTTTTTATACCATCGGCCACTGACACCTCAATCAGGCGCTTGCCAGCAAAGCGTTCTGCCTGAACATCTTTATCTGCTGCAATGATAACCGCATCTGCCGCTGCAATTTCTTCCTGTGACAGGGCATTCTCCACACCAATTTGTCCATGAGTCTCTACCTTGATGCTGACACCTCTGTCAGCTGCTGCCTTTTCCAATGCTTCCTGTGCCATAAATGTATGAGCAATTCCTGTAGGGCAGCCTGTTGCCGCAATAATTTTATATTGTGCCATTTTTTTACTCCTATATCTGATGACATTTAATTTGTTTTTGCAATAGATCAACATCACTGAAATCGGTCAAACCGCTTCTAAAAGCTGTTGATGAACCAGCTGCAACACTTCTTGGCAGTACAGCAGTAATCGCCTCCTGCCGAATTAATCCCGTTAAAAAAGTTGCCAGCAAGGTATCGCCTGCACAGGCCGTATTAACTACTTCACCTTGCGGAGCGTTGCACTCAAACACCTCTAAAGCTGAATTCACAGCCACCGCACCGGCTCCGCCCAATGAGACCAGAATATTTTGAGCGCCTTTGTTCACCAACTCTTTAGCGCACTCAACAATCTCAGTAGGGCTGAGCGATTCTTTCCCAAACCAATCAGCTAGTTCCTCTTCATTGGGCTTCAGCAGATAAGGCCTATAGGGCAGACTTTCTAAAACAGTCGGATGACTGACATCAAAAATCAGCTGCAAACCCTTCTCCTGACCAATTTTAGAGATTTCTGTCAAAATTTCAGGCTGCACTCCTCGAGGCAGGCTTCCTGAAACCACCAAGTAATCACCTTCAGCAAAGTTTCTTATCTGTCCTAAGAGCTTTTCCTGAGCCGCCTCACTAACCAGCGGACCTCGATTCACCAGCTTGAATTCTTTGTGATCCGCATTTACCTTTGTAAAAACATTGATTCGAGTGAGGCCCTCAATCTCAACAAATTGCGCCCCGATATCTTTGGACACCAAAGTATCAGCTATGAACCTGCCAGTAAAGCCGCCCGCAAAGCCAATAGCTGTTGTCGAGATTCCCAGCTGCTTCATAATAAAGGAGACATTAACCCCTTTTCCATTGGCCTGGACATCATCGGAGAGGGTACGGTTCACTTTTGATGCCAGCATATGTTCGGTTTCAATAAACAAATCGATAGCTAGGTTCATCGTACATGTATAAACCCTTGACATTATTTCCCTCCTTTCGTTTTTTTGATATAATCTTTTTACATTTACTATCTTACTATTTTATTATTGAAAGTGTTTTCAAAAATAAAATGAACTGTGAAACGATTTTCAGGAGTTTACCATGAACAGAGCGACAAAGCTGACCGATACTGAGGAATATCTCTGGTCTTATATCACTAAAAATACTGCTGCCATTGCAAACTATAGCATTTCTGAACTCAGTGAGGCCGTTAATGTTTCAAATGCCACAATTACAAGAACCCTTCAGAAAAAAGGCTACAGCGGATTTTCAGATTTCAAACATTCTATTGCTACTCAGAAAAAAGATCAGCTCAATATCCTTGACAGTAAAAAAATGGCCATGGATACCAAGCATTCAATCGTCAAAAATTATCAGGAAGTTGTCAGAACCCTGAACATGCTTGATGTAGATGCCTTGGAAGAAGCCATTCCTCAGCTGACTGAGGCTAAAAGAATCATTATTTTTGCCAGAGGTTTCTCAGAAATGCTGGGCAATGAAATGCTGGTGAAATTTCAATTGCTGCATAAATACTGCGAAATGCATACCGACCCAAACATCATTGTCCCTGTCAGCAAACAATTATCTCCTGATGACTTTGTTCTTTTCATTTCATTAAACGGTGAAACAGCAGCCCTTGTTACAGCAGCAAAAAACTGCCAGAAAAAGAATATTCCCAATTTATTAATTACTGCCAATAAATCCGGAAGTTTGGCTAAGCTGACCTGCTTACAACTATACGGCTTTAAAACAGAGCTGTCCTACTTTCCGGATTTCGAGGTACATTCCCGCCTGCCACTCTATATTTTAGGCCGGGTCTTGCTGGATACTTTTTCAGCCAGCCTTCAGTCAAGCTAAAAACCATCCTTGCTGACTGCAAAGATAGTTCTTGATTATTCTGCTGCTGTATTGACATCATCAACAAAGAATTTACCTGCCAGCACCACTATTTTTGAGGAGTTTGCCATGACCTTTGAACAACTGCTCTATGCAGAAATTTTAGCACAGCATCATTCAATGCAAAAAGCTGCGGATGCACTTCATATTAGCAAATCTGGTTTGAGTTTAGCCATCACCCAGCTTGAAAACGAACTAGGTGTAAAACTTTTTGAACGCTCGGCTAAAGGAACCTATCTGACTAAAAAAGGCAGGCAGCTCCTAGCTTCTATTTCAGATATTCTGCGGCATAAAAATAATCTTGAAAGTAGGGCCAAACAAATCGCCTCTCATGATTATCAAAAAGTGGCTATCCACTATATGAATACCTTGTTAAAACCCTTTATGACACCTTTTATCAAGGATTTTTACACAAAGTACAATCACGTTCAGCTGGACATCAGTTGTCATGAGCTGGACTCCATTATCCGACGGCTCCACAGTCAAGAAATTGATGCTGGTTTTATTGCCATCAAACAAAGTGACGATGATTTGCTGCAGCATCTGATTTTTACGCCTGTCTGCGACACTAAGCTAAAGCTCATCTGCTCCCTTGATAATCCTCTAAGTCGCTTAAAACGCCCCATCAGACTGGAAGATTTGAAATCGCAAAAGTTCAGCCTTTTTAATGATCGCTTTCACGATAGGCTATTTGACCGACTTCAATTTCAAGGCGGCCCCTTGCAGCTTGTCCTGCGAGTTGACGATTCTTGGGCTATGAAAGAGGCCATCAGTAAGCTCAATACTGTTTGTTTCGGCAGAACCTTGCAAAGCGACCTCTCCAGTAATACTGACTTTTCGGAGTTTGTCAGTATTGACATTGGTCATCTTATTGATGATAATTTTAAACTTGGCTGGCTGACTAATCCCAACCATATGCTATCAAGCAAGGCTCAGGACTTAATAGCAGACATCACAGCCGAGATTCAATCTTTTCAAGCTTAAGTTGATCTACAATCTAACACGCTGAACACCAAAACAGCCCTTCTTTAGTAGAGCAGCTGAAATAAATAAAAATAATATTAAAAAAAGAGAATACAGTCAGCTGCCTTCTCTTTTTGTTGCCTTGCATTCAAGCTAAAAAATTAAACTTGAAAAAACAGTATTAGTGTGTACCATCGTGAGTGACAACATCATCAAGAGTTATTGTTGTCAGAGTTTTTAAATAATCAATACCCGGCATAGCAAAGTATTCGGCATTTGCCAACAAATCAATCAGACCTGGGGTCAAATGAGAACTTTTGACCGATTCTTCATTGAATTCCAAGAAAATCTTATCTGCCTGACCACTTTGTAATTTATAAGCAATTTGCGGATCAATCAGCGTTGCACGGCCAAGCGCTACAATATCCACATAGTTCAAAGCATCTTCCATTTTTTCAACGGTGTGAATACCGCCGGCAATCAGCTCTAACGTTGGTGATTGAATCCCTTCACCCAGCAATTGAGCAAAATTCTTATCTGAATCAGCAGGGGTTGCCTTATAATCATTAGTCGAGAGATGAACGTAATCAAATTCGAAGGTTTCGGTCAGCTTTTTGACTAATTGTTGTGACTCATGCCATGTATAACCGACATTATCACCATGGATTTCTTCCGGACTGATACGATAGCCAACGATAAAATCTTTAGGTGCATATTTTTCTACAATTTTGAACACTTCACGCGCTACTTCAATAGCAAAATTCATGCGTTTTTCTAATGTTCCGCCCCAAAAGTCTGTCCGAAGATTGGAAAAAGCAGAGAAAAATTCTTGATGAAGATAGTGGTTAGCACCATGAATTTCAACACCGTCAAAGCCACACTCAATAGCACGTTTCGTTGCAGTACCAAAATCTTTGACAATTTGCCAGACGTCATCTTCGGTCAGTTCATACAAAGGGTAATCAATCCAAGGAAAATCCATGGCAGACGGCACTTCCACACGACCACCAAGAACATGACGGTATTGAGCCTCACGACCGGAATGAACCAGCTGTAAAATTGCCTTGTTACCATCCTTTTTAAGAGCTTCAGCAATTTTAGTAAAACCCGGTTTAAAATCATCATTGTAAATGGCTAATTGTTCACGGTCTTTTGCCCATGAACGTGACGGGCCGCCATTGGGGCTGACACTGGTGTATTCAACAATGACCATACCTGCCGACTGTGAACGTACCGAATAATAATCAATAGTATCCTGTGTCACCTTCTCATCCAAACCACTGTTAGTCAGCATGGGGGACTGAGCCGTCCGAGTTTTAATGCTTACGCCATGACGAAAGGTTACAGTATCTGTCAATTTTTTCATGATGAAAGCGCCTCCTTATTCTTATAAATCAAGTTTAGCATGTCACAAATTATTTAGGAAGTTCAAAAAACTTGATACCGTGTTCACTTTCACTAAACACCGAAACAAAGATCTGTCAAAAATTTTTGAACCAAGTTTTATTTGAGTGCTACTAGCTGCAGTTATTACAACAAGTGAGAAAAGTCATCTGATAACATCAAGCGTATGAATATTATCAAGAGACGCAGCCAATTTCTGGCTGCTTCCTTTTCCATATAAACCTGCATGCAGCCTGCCCAAATCGACCCAACCGCTTTCTTATTCTAGGTCTCACATTGACTATAGGGCTGCAATGCAATAATCCTTTAAAATAAACTAACTTTGCGCTATTTTTATTGATGTGTTAAAATATGCCTAAGGAGTATTTTATGAGTAATCCTAAAAAAAACACCAAAGTGTATTTTATTTCTATTGCTGTCATGTTAATTTTGGTTGGTCTAGGCTTAATCATTCCCAAACATTTCCAACGATTAAGCGTCACCTTTAGACAGGCTATTTCATCTGACTTTGGTTGGCTCTATCTCCTGTTAGTGACAGGACTCTTAGCCTACTGTCTGTTTTTGATTGCAAGTCCAATCGGACAAATTCGTTTGGGACCGCCGGATTCTAGACCTGAACATTCAACAACTTCTTGGATTGCCATGATGTTTTCGGCTGGGATGGGAATTGGTTTGGTTTTTTACGTGGCTGCAGAGCCTTTAAGTCATTTTGCTAAATCAACACCAAATGCGCCTGCAATGTCAACTAAAGCTTTAGCAGATGCATTTCGCTATACCTTTTTCCACTGGGGTTTTCATGCCTGGGGGGTCTACGCCTTTGTCGCCTTGACATTGGCCTACTTTGGTTTCCGTAAAAACGAGAAATACCTCTTATCGGTCAGTTTTAAACCAATTTTAGGTAAGTATGCTGATGGACATATTGCAACCATTATTGATACCATCACAATTATCGCAACTGTTATCGGTGTAGCAACAACTCTTGGTTTCGGTGCCGCTCAAATCAATGGGGGCTTGTCTCAAGTTTTTGGTATTCCTAACAATAGTACTGTTCAAATCATTATTATCATAATTACGACTGCCCTATTTATTGCTTCTGCCTTATCAGGACTTGGTAAAGGTGTGAAAATTTTGTCCAATCTCAACTTAATTTTGGCTATTATCCTTTTGATTCTAGCTATCTTCCTTGGACCAACTATTAAAATTTTTAATACTTTGACTGATAGTTTGGGACTATATTTCCAAAACTTCTTTAGAATGAGCTTTCGAGCAGCTGCCTTTGATGTCTCGAAACGCAACTGGATCAACAATTGGACTATTTTTTACTAGGCTTGGTGGATTTCGTGGTCACCTTTTGTTGGCGTTTTTATTGCTCGCATTTCAAAAGGACGCACTATCCGTGAATTCTTATCAGTTGTCTTGCTAATACCAACAGTCCTTAGCTTTCTTTGGTTTTCGACTTTTGGCACTTTATCAACCAATGTTCAATCTAAAGGCATTGATTTGACAGGCTTTGCTACCGAAGAGGTGCTATTTAAAACCTTTGAAAATTACCCCATGGGTTCCTTACTTTCTATCATTGCTATCTTTTTGGTTTTCAGTTTCTTTATTACCTCGGCAGACTCTGCCACCTATGTCTTAGCCATGCTATCTGAGGACGGCAGTCTAGTCCCAAGTAACCGTAAAAAAGTTATCTGGGGACTGAGTGTAACTGGTATCGCTATCACTCTCTTACTTTCTGGAGGCTTAACCGCTCTTCAAAACGTTTTAATTATTGCAGCCCTACCTTTCTCATTAGTGCTCATTCTTGTTACTGTTTCCCTGCTCAAGGAACTCTATCATGAAAAAGACAAGATGGGACTCAGCATCACTCCAGACCGCTATCCAAAAGCGGATAAACCCTTTAAATCTTATGAATAAAACTGATATCTGTTACCTGACAGATATCAGTTTTTTACGTTTATCAATTAGGTTTCGACTGCAGTGCCTATAACTTGAGTAACAAACAAGGAGCATAGCTAGCCAAATGCAAATCCTTATGATAAGATAAAATTAAATTATATTATAACTTAACTTGAGGAGATTAATGTGGACAAGAAACTAATACGGACAATAGCTCTGGCTATGCTTTTTTACTTCCTTTGTGTTGGCTTAGCCACAGCTATTGACTTAGTCATTCTCAAAGTGACAAATATGACTCACACACCAGCTCTCGCTGCCCTCTTTGCCAGCTGGGTCTATCTTGGTTTAATTAAAAAGACAAAAACTTTTGGTCCTATTACAGCACTTGGCGGCATGATGTCACTATTCTTTTTAGCCTCTGGTCATTTTATTGGGGCAGCTCTCCCTAATATCCTCTGTGCTCTTGCTGCTGACGGCATTGCCAAGTCTGGTCAATACAGCAATAATAAACGCAATCTGATTTCCTATGCTCTTTTCTCCCTAGGCAACCTAGCACCGATTCTAACCATGTGGCTGACACCGAAAGCTTACATTGCTCAGCTGCTTGCCGAAGGTAAGACACAGGCTTATATTGACAGTGTTATGATTCCTGCTAGTCTTCCTGAAATCAGCATGCACTTGCTGGGCATTATCCTATGTGCTCTGCTGAGCGGCTATCTTTACCAAAGACTAGCACAAAAATAGCTCCAGATTTTTTGTTTTTAAATCGTTGTAAGCACGCCAGTAACCAAAAGATCCCTTAAGCTGAGTGCTTTAGTTTATAAAAATATTGGGCTCTGAATTGTACAGAGCCCAATCTTTTTTCCTTTAGCCTTCCTTATTTTCATCGAACAGTTCATGTTCTCGTTTTTGAATTTGATTTTCATAGTTTTCGATTTTGTAATTCAGGCGTTCGCGAGCCTGATTGAGTTCATCAATCCGCGCATCCATTTCTTCACGCTGCTCTACAAGCAAGGCCAGACGAGCCTCTTCAGTACCCTCTCCTTTTTCCAACAAGGCAATGTACTCAATAAGTGACTCCACGCTCATACCTGCCTTGCGAAAACAGCGGACAAATTCCAAAATACCAATCTCATGTTCTGTAAAATTCCGCACACCTGATTTGTTGCGCGGTACGGGCGGAATCAAGCCAATCCGTTCATAATAGCGAATGGTATCCGCAGACACTCCTGTCAGTTCACTGACCCTTTTAATATTCATTTTCTTCTCCTTGATTCTCTGAAATATAGCCGAGCATCCGTGCTGCTGCACTTAGATACACATTAACACCAATTATTATACACCTTTGAGTGAACTCCAAGGCAAAAAAGATTGGGTAGTAAAACTCATTTGATGTTCTGAAACGTGTAAAGGAGCTAAAAGGCAAGCTATCTTTGACAGCTTATCTCTATCATATTTCCTTTTACTTCAGTGGCAACTGGAAATGCTTTAGGAAATCCGGCAATTGGCTGCTGATGGTTTCTTTCGTATTCTCTAAAGAATGTTCTGCAAAATGGCTGACTAAGGTGGTCAGGGACTTGCGCATAAGGCGGCGTTTATCATCATCAAGGTCTCGAAAATAATCCGTCATAACATGACCTAATTTTTGCGGAATATCCCAATTTCGGCTTGAAAAATCATTGAGGCTGTCAATACCGTTATCCATAAAAAGATTAAAAAAGGTATCAAAAAAGATCTTCAGCTCCTGACTGGACAACTCTTCATTCCAAGTTTTAAAAGTCTTCTCTAAGGCAAGACTGAAGTCTGTTCCCTTGCTGACCTCGATGAACTGCCCTAGGTACAAATCAAGCTGCCAGTTAGCGACATTGTGCTGATTGATACCAAAGGAAACACTGTCTACAATTTTAGCCTCCACTCCAGTCGTAAGCATGACGCCAACAATAGACTCTTTAGGACGGATGGCCAAAATTTTTGACTGAATATTGCCATAACCAAAAGAAGCCAGCACACTTGGGTGAAGACCAGGGGCATCAAACATGTAAACTGCCGAAATCTTCTCCTGATGAGAACTAAGCAGATGGCTGCTAGCATAAACGGCCAGATTGCCGCCTTTAGAATGGCCAGAGACGACCACCTGCCCATCAAAATCTTTAAGGAAGTCCGCTAAATAGCGACTGGCCATCCGCTGAGCAGGAATTTCACGCATATAAGTCATTCGAAAATCTTCCTGCCAACCAATCAAACTATCATCGGTTCCGCGAAAAATGACCTGTGTATGCTCAAGAGATGGCAGACTGAGAACCATAGCAGCAAACTGCCGTTCGAATTCTGGGCTGATTTCGTTGGCATAATAACTAAGAGACAGGTCTGCAAAGCGCTGACTGGAAAGAAGGATTTCCAACAGTATTAAGCGCTCCTTAGTCACTAAAAAATCATTCTTAAAATGAACCAGCGCTTCTTTATCCAGAAAATCTCTAAGGCACAGGCTGTCTCTCGTTAAATGTGGCTGCTGCAGCCACTCTCCCAAGGGCAAATAGCCCAGCTCATTGAGGCAAGCTATATCTACTTCATTTAAGGGCAGGTCTTCAAAAGACTGCCCAGCATTTGCTTTCACATAATCAATAAAATTAGCCACAGTTCTCCTACTTTAAGATGTCTTTATTTACTTTTATTCTACAAAGTTTTTGCTTACAGGTCAATGAAAATATGGTATGATAAGAAAGGTTTTGCATTCTTATAGAAAGGTTTCGTCATGTCAAAAACATTGACTTTTAGAATTCTCATTGCCCTTGCTGGTATCATTGGTGTTAGTATTCAAATCAAACAATCCGGTTGGGGCATGCTATTGTATTACACAACCCTCTCAAACGTTTTGGTCTTTAGCTTTCTGATTTATCTCATCATCAGAGAAATTAAAAATCAAAGCTACAATTCTCAACTGCTGCGCCTCAAAGGCGGTGTCACTATGATTATCGTCATGACATTTATGGTTTACCATTTTATCCTAGCTCCTAAGGTGAGAGCCTATGATTACTATACGCTTCGGAATTTTCTGGTTCACTACGTTCTACCTTTGGGCATGATAGCTGACACTTTGATTATTGATAGACCAAGAGTTTATCGCTGGTTTGATCCCTTGCTTTGGACTTGCTTTCCTCTAATCTACTTTGCTTTAGCACTGTTTAACGGGTTTATCCTAAAATGGAGCATTCCTGGTGCTGCCGACAATCCTTTCCCTTACTTTTTTATTAATGTCGTCAAATACGGCTCCAGAACCGTTCTGATAAATGCCTGTGGCATTGCTGCTGTCTATCTTCTTATCGGCTATATTTTGGTCCTAATCAAGTATTTTATTGGCCCTAAATCAAAATTAAACTAGGTAATAACTACAGACAATACTAGGATAGAGCCAGACAAAGTCAAGGACATATGATTTCCAAAGAGTATCAGCAAGCAGTAAAAAAAAGCAGAACAGTAAATGTCAAGAGACAAGGCTGTTCTGCTTTTTCTTTATTGATTTTGCTCATCAGATTTATAGAGGACACTCTTGCTGAAGTTATCGTCCCCAAATAAAGTTTCTGAACTGATATAAAGGCGATCACGGGCAGTATCTGATGTATCGCTGTGACCTTCTGTAAAGCGTTCAGCAGGAATTGTTGTTCCGCCTTTGACAAACAGCAAATTGTAAACCACCGTTCCGTCAGCTGAAGTCAAGGTCGCCTGATAAATACCATCACCTGTTGCTTGACCAGATGCCAATGTAAATTCTGTTACACTGCGAATAGCAGCACTTTCAAGACCTGTTGCATTTAATTTCAGATTATCGCCAAGTTCATTGGTCCAAGTACCTGCTGCAGAAGTGTAGTCTCCTGCTGCGATAGCTGCTAAATCAAAACTAGATACCGGTGCTTGTGAAGACGTTGTAGTCTCCTTTTTCTCTTCTGGATCTTTTTTAGGATTGACAACATGTGTTTGTGTCTTGCTGCCTGCTGCTTTGTCTGAATTTTTAAGGTAGGAAGAAACAAAATAAACAGCCAGACCTAAAATAATAAGAAGCAGACCTGATAATAAAATACTAAATACTGTCTTTCTTCTGGATTTTCTGCGGCTAGCGCGACGTCTTGGCATAATCAGCCCTCCAATTTCAAATTTTACTCTTCCCTTTATTTTACACAATTTTCCCTTAAAAAAACAGGTCTTTTATGATTTTTTACAGAATTTTTTCCATTTTAGTTTCACGAGGCTTCATCCCCTGGCGTTCATAAAAAGCCAGAGCCCGCTTGTTATCATTCCAAACATTAAGGGTTAAATCATAGCAGCCAAGCTCTTTTGCATATTCCAAGGCAAAATCATAGAGCTCCTGTCCAATCTTTTGCCCCCTAGCTTCTTCGGATACACACAAATCATCAATAAAGAGTGTCTTCACAGATTTTGAAATAGAAGAACTTTCCTTTTCTTTTATCACTAGAAACATGTGCGCTAAAATGTGTTCCTGATCATCAACATAGACAAAAATCGGCTTAGAAGCATCCTGCAGGAGTTCTTCTAGCTCTTTTGCAGAATACTTACTTCCCTGATCAGTTTCCCCAAAAAGATCCGGCCGCATTTGAGAATGAACTTGAAATATCTGACGCAAAAGTTTTTCAATAGCTGGAATATCTTTTATTTGAGCCAATCTAATGGACATATGAATCCTTCCTTTCTAACTGTCTTGCTTTTATCAAACAAACTTTTAACCTTCTGCTGACAAGTCTCATAACAGGCTGCTATCACTCTTAGCTAAAAATACAATCAACGATTCAATCTATTTGATTGTAAGTTTGATAGCCGACAGCTTGAAAATTCAGTTTTAAAGCTTTAACTTCTAAACTTATCTCTTACTTCTGTCAAAGAATCTCTTAAATTAGAAACACTAAGCTTAACTCGCAAGATTTCTTAGCCTTACTTGTCATCATCGTCCATAGAAAGCACGCTTAAGAAGGCTTCCTGCGGTACTTCAACCGAACCGATAGACTTCATCCGTTTTTTCCCAGCCTTTTGCTTTTCAAGAAGTTTGCGTTTCCGAGAAACATCGCCGCCGTAACATTTAGCAAGAACGTTCTTGCGCAGGGCTTTGATGTCTGAACGAGCCACAATTTTCTGACCGATAGCTGCCTGAACAGGCACTTCGAATTGCTGGCGCGGAATAATTTTCTTGAGCTTCTCAACAATCAGCTTGCCGCGTTCATAGGCAAATTCCTTGTGCACAATAAAGCTGAGGGCATCAACCTTGTCCCCGTTGAGCAGAATATCCATTTTAACCAGCTGCGATTTCCGATATTCAGAAATTTCATAGTCAAAGCTGGCATAGCCGCGTGTTGATGATTTTAATTTATCAAAGAAATCAAAAACAATTTCAGCCAGCGGTATCTGATAGATGACATTGACACGGTTATTGTCAATATAGTCCATGGTCACAAAATCACCGCGCTTGCGCTGCGCCAATTCCATGACGCTGCCGACATATTCCTGCGGCACCATAATCTGCGCTTTAACGTAAGGTTCTTCAATCGTATCAACCTTAGTCGGATCTGGAAATTCAGATGGATTGGACACTTCCAACATTTCACCGTCAGTCGTATTGACATGATAAACAACCGATGGCGCTGTCATAATAAGATCAATGTTAAACTCACGCTCCAAGCGCTCCTGAATTACATCCATATGCAATAACCCCAGGAAACCACAGCGGAAACCAAAGCCCAAAGCCTGAGAAGTTTCCGGTTCAAACTGCAGGCTGGCATCATTGAGCTGCAGTTTTTCCAAAGCTTCACGTAAATCATTGTATTTGCTGGAATCAATTGGGTAAATTCCTGCAAAAACCATGGGATTCATCTGCTTGTAACCATGGAGCGGCTCAGCAGCCGGACGGTTGGCCAGCGTTACAGTATCACCGACACGCGTATCAGCTACTGTTTTGATAGAAGCTGCCAAATAACCAACATCTCCAGTCGCCAGAAAATCACGGCCAATCGCCTTAGGAGTAAAGATACCTACTTCTGTCACCTCAAAGGTCTTGCCATTGCTCATCAGCATGATTTTATCCCCTGGCTTAACCATTCCATCCATGACACGGATCTGCAAGATAACCCCGCGATAGGCATCATAAACAGAATCAAAGATCAACGCTTTAAGCGGAGCTTCGACATCGCCGGCTGGAGCTGGAACCTTTTCGACAATCTGTTCAAGAATATCTTCAATGCCAATTCCTGCCTTAGCAGATGCTAGAACAGCTTCACTAGCATCAAGACCGATGACATCTTCGATCTCAGCCCGCACGCGCTCGGGATCCGCAGCTGGCAAATCAATTTTATTGATGACTGGTAAAATTTCCAGATCATTGTCCAAAGCAAGGTAAACATTTGCCAAGGTTTGAGCTTCAATTCCCTGGGCAGCGTCTACCACCAAAATCGCTCCCTCACAGGCAGCTAAAGAGCGGGAGACCTCATAGGTAAAGTCCACATGCCCCGGTGTGTCAATCAGGTGAAAAATGTAAATCTCACCGTCTTTAGCCGTGTAATTAAGCTCAATAGCATTCAGTTTAATGGTAATACCGCGCTCACGCTCCAAGTCCATACTATCCAACAGCTGAGCCTGCATTTCCCTGCTAGAAACCGTCTCCGTTTTTTCTAAAATACGATCCGCCAGAGTGGATTTCCCATGATCAATATGAGCTATAATTGAGAAATTCCTAATTTTCTCCTGACGTTTTTTTAAATTTTTAATATCCATTTTTTATCCTTGTCAAAATTAATCAGTAGCTTTATTATAACAAAAAAGAAGGGGCCTTACCATAGATTTATTGGGAGGAAAACAAGAACAGCCGGAAAACTGATTGATACTTAACCCCCTTCTTTTTTTGAAAACTCAAGCTTAGTACCAAAACAAAAAACTGAGAAAGAAAGTCTTCTCAGTTTTTATATCATATCATTATTCTTCACGTTTTTTGGCTGCCAGTAAAGTAGCTGTTGCAAAAGCTACTGAAACAAAACCAAAAGCGGCTAAGTAATTATGGCTGTCAGCGCCTGTTTGAGGAAGCATTGGCTGATAGCTGCGTTCTCTGACACGTGTTTCATTTTTACGGGCAAGTCTAAAGTCCCTTGATTTAACCGAAACCATACTAGCTGGACGATCCGCTCTTGGCGATGTCGGTGGTTTTGGTGTCTGTGGCATTGGCACTTCTGGATCTTCTGGAACTTCCGGAGGAATTCCCTGTGCTTCCACAATAAAGTTTTTATGCCAAGCAACTGAAGGTCTTTCCAATTTCGGTTCTTCCGGTTTTTTAGGTTCTTCACCAGGATCTTCAGAAACAGCAATGGTCGAATTTGTCGCAAACCAAATAATAGTTGGCAAGTACTGGTCATTACCGCCAGCAGTAAAGGTAAAAGGCTCACCTTTATAAATCATGGCACCAGCTCCATAATAGGCTGTAGCAGCACGAGGAGCGCCATCGGCATTGACTGCATCCCAGCCGTCCTCACCGTCACCATCAAAAGTTGCTCCATTTTTCTTATACTGATTATCATTAGCAGAGTAAATCTCATTGCCGTACTTGTTTACTGATGAACCTGGAATTTGGATAAAGTCATTATTTCCCAAGGCAACTTTTTCGACATGGTCACCGTGTTCAGTTATCCAGTGATTGAGCGAAGACAGACTCATAATGGCTCTATTATCACTTAAATCAATGACTTCGTCATTTTCATCATAAAAAGTGATCTGCATCGTAACACTAATCTTGTCATTTCTGCCAGGATTAGAAGTCTGAGCACCAATAAAAATCGTCTTGGTCGGATCATGAAAAAGCTCGACAATGGCGGTGTTTTCACTGCTAGTTGATTGGTTTAGTGTGTAAGTTGTGACAACTTTACGAATCTTTTTATCGTTGTATCTTGAATTTTGGATATTGTCATAAGTAACTGTTACCGTATCACCGACAGACATTCTAAACCAAACATCTTCTTTAGGGTCGTAAGGATTAACAGAAGAAAAATCATCCTCAGAATATTTGTCTGTGTTAAACTGCTGTAAAATATCATCTGTCTGATGAGCAGCCCGAGCATCCTTGTTCATGTAACGGTCAACACCTTGGATACTTACCGTAGCATTAGATTCATTTTCAAAAAGAAGCCCTTGTGCTACTGCAACCCTGCCCGCATTGCGACCAGAAGCCACTTGCTGACGATAGTCATCATAAGCTTTCTTTTTAGCATCATATTCAGCCTTTTTAGTATTGTATGTTGCTAAATCAGCTTGATATTGCTCCTTATCCTTGGCATGCTGCTCCTTGGCTTTATTATAATCGGAAACTGCCTGATTAATTGTTTGAGTCTGAGCTTTGTTATCAGCATCTGCTGCCGCTACAGAAGGCTGCTGCTTAGCAGAAGTTTCAGTAACATTTAAGCCAACATAATGTGCCGTTGCCTTAGCCTCTTCTAATTCTTTAGAAGTAACATGTGATGTTGTCACTGTAGTATCGCCAACTGTCTCAGTTTTGGTAACCGTTACTGATGGTGACTGAACTTGCTGATTAGAAGCTGTAGGTGCTGCTTGAGCAGTATTTGCATTTGCAGCGGTACTAGGAGTTTGATCGACTGCTGCCTCTTCTGCTAATACATTTGTTGTTCCAAATGCTGCCAAAGTAAGGCCGCCTAACAAAGTAATCTTAGCGGTTTTTGATTTCATAAAAACTTTTCCTTATATTAATTTTAATTTATAAATAAAAAAATATATGTCCCATTATACCAAAATGAGACATATTTTCAATAATTTTGACTTATAAATTAAATTTTTCTAAATTTTTAAACCGCGATTTCTTGTTAAAATGAAAAAATAATTAAATTTAAAACACGAATAATCTAATTAGAATTTTAAAGATTGTTCTTAAACTTGCTTTCTTTGAATTTCTGTTTTAAATCGGACGTTTGACCTAAAAAAACAGAATCTAGATTAACATCATAATAATCAGCCAAAGCGTTAGCCAGATGAATGGGGATATCAGAACTATCTTCTTCATACTTTAGCAGAGTTTCTTGTTGAATGCCTAGACAATCAGCCACCTCTTTAGGACTTAAACTATAGTTCACTCTGAGAGCTCGCAATGTCAACTTCTCCACTAATTACATCCCCTTTCATCTTACTAACATTCCCATAGACTCCATGTAGAGGCTAAGGTCAAAAATAGCAGTGCCTGGCAAACACTCTTGACTTTCATAAAGAGAGCTGACTTAGAAAAAGGGAAACTAGTCAGTTGTTTTGGCAGGAACAAAGATTTTGAAATTTTGAAGTTGTGAATTGTGAGGTGAAGATTTTACATTGCCAAAACTGTTCTCTCATGAAAACTATTTTCAATAGAAACATTATAGTTCGTTTTAAAACGAAAGTCAAGCATTTACTCCTTTTTTATTTACTTTTGCAATTGAACGCGGTATTATTATGTAGATAGTATTTTTCTAAAGAAGGTGAAACATGGGACGCGGAAAATTAACGCCACAAGATTTGGAAGACCTGAAAGTGATTTCTTCCAACATCCAACGGCTGCTGGAAGAGAGCGGCATGAAACAATCCCAATTAGCATCTATTCTTAATATTCCCAAAAGTAGTTTCAACGAATATGTCAAAGGAAGGACGCTGCCAAAGGCTGGGAACATCCAAAAGATTGCTGATTATTTTGGATTGAAAAAATCTGATATTGATCCTCGATTTTCAAAAAAATCTACTTCTTCCGTGCTTGAAAAAATTACCTATACTGCTCGGCAGCTAAACCATAAAAGACAGCTGAAAGTCTTAGATTTCAGCCAACAGCAGCTGTCCGAACAAAAGCAAGCCACAAAACTAACTGCCAAAAAACACTTGGCGGACAGAAAAATGTCAGAAGAGGTCGGCGGCGCTGAATATCAAAAAATTGTTGATAAGTTTATTGCTAATGAAATTAAAAATCAAGATAATGTCTATTTAGACAGCATTAAAAAGGCCAAGAACCTCTATCAAGCCTTAGGGAACCGTTACGAGACAATTGTACTTTACGGCGAAGTATCGGCTGGTACTGGCATTTGGGTTGATCATGAAAAGCAAGAGACCATCCAATATCCGGCGCCTATTCCCAAGCATGATATTGCTCTTAAAGTAAGTGGCAACAGTATGGAACCCTTGTTTTATAACGGTGATGTCATTTTTGTCAAGAAAACTCCCGAAATTTATCATGGTCAGTTTATCATTGTCATCGTGAACAATAAAGCCTACCTTAAAAAATTATACAAAAAAGAGCAAGAAATCAGATTGATTTCGCTCAACTCCCGCTACGATGATATCATCCTGCAAGAAGATGATGATATTAAAATCATCGGCACTGTTATTACTTAAGCAAACCAAGACTCAAAATAACTCAAGCTGCAGCGATTTCACTGCAGCTTTTTTACTAACAAAAAAAGGATCCTCAGTTCCCCGTCACCTTTATCTCTTTCGCCCACTACAAACTTAACTTAAAAAACACAAACAGATAAATCAATTTCAAACTAGTTCGTAATTTAACTGCAGCAACCATTCGAAACAACACAGCTCTAAAACAATTCAATAAGCTTAGTGTATACATCTAAGGTTTTGGAATCATTCGAAACAACACAGCTCTAAAACATTCCCGGTTTTATTAAATCTAGATTAGAAGTTTTGGAACCATTCGAAACAACACAGCTCTAAAACTATAATATCAATCGGACGATCAAATGGCTGGTTTTGGAACCATTCGAAACAACACAGCTCTAAAACACTTTATGACTGTATTTATTAACGCTTAGAGTTTTGGAACCATTCGAAACAACACAGCTCTAAAACAATTCACAATTCACAAATTATATGTCGAGGGTTTTGGAACCATTCGAAACAACACAGCTCTAAAACAATTTACCGTAAAGGGAATTAAGCATTAGTGTTTTGGAACCATTCGAAACAACACAGCTCTAAAACACAGCATTTGAAAACGTGCTATACACCAAAGTTTTGGAACCATTCGAAACAACACAGCTCTAAAACTGCGCCTTGCTCGCCCCGCTGAGCGCCGTCGTTTTGGAACCATTCGAAACAACACAGCTCTAAAACGGAAGCGGCGGAATATATCCGGGAGATCCTGTTTTGGAACCATTCGAAACAACACAGCTCTAAAACTCCAGCTTTTTTCCTCTGTATAATTTTAAAGTTTTGGAACCATTCGAAACAACACAGCTCTAAAACTTTTCTGCTTGCAATCTCATTAACACCGATGGTTTTGGAACCATTCGAAACAACACAGCTCTAAAACTTGGACGAGAACGGCAAGCCTTGGTCAAGCGTTTTGGAACCATTCGAAACAACACAGCTCTAAAACAAACATTGCGAAAGCATAAACTCTTGCCATGTTTTGGAACCATTCGAAACAACACAGCTCTAAAACTTTCACGTTGTAATCTAGACATAGTATTAAGTTTTGGAACCATTCGAAACAACACAGCTCTAAAACTTCGACTTGCAAGCTGGTAAAGAACAAGCTGTTTTGGAACCATTCGAAACAACACAGCTCTAAAACTTTCATCTGTGCTCGCTGCAACAGGCACTGGTTTTGGAACCATTCGAAACAACACAGCTCTAAAACTAGCAACCGGAGCAAGCACAGCAAGAGCTGGTTTTGGAACCATTCGAAACAACACAGCTCTAAAACAGGGAGCCAACGCTTAGAACTTCTGCTAAAGTTTTGGAACCATTCGAAACAACACAGCTCTAAAACAATCCTACTGCTTTAGATGATATTTACTTCGTTTTGGAACCATTCGAAACAACACAGCTCTAAAACCGGCGATAGCGATTGAATGGTTTATCATTTGTTTTGGAACCATTCGAAACAACACAGCTCTAAAACTTTACCACTATCAGGATCTGTAAATCTCATGTTTTGGAACCATTCGAAACAACACAGCTCTAAAACCTCGTGGACCAATTTTCGTCTCGAAATTTCGTAATCGCGCCATTCATCTCAGCCAGATTTCAGCTTCAAAATGATTCCTTTTTAAACATTTAATTATCTATATTATACCTCAAAAAGCGCTAGAAATCAATCTTTCTAGCACTTTCAATTAATTCACAATTGTAGCTTCTTTTCTAAAGCCTTAGTCAGCACTTCGGAATAATTCACTTGATTGCGATCTGCCAATCGCACCAGCCATTCAGGAACCGTTACATTCTTTCGGATAGCTTTAGTATTTCTAAGGTAGGGACTGGGATCAGCCTGAATCAGGCTAACAAAACCATCCTCTGCAGATAGTTTACGAATATCGCTTGGAGCAGGCAGTTGCATTCCCTCATCCAGATAAGATGCCAGTACACTCTCTAACATTTGACGCGCATGTTTCATGGCTTCTTCCAAGTCTTTCCCTTGCGTACCTCCGCCAAATTCAGGAAATTCAACCCAGTACCCTTCTTCTTCCTTATGAAAAATTGCTGGATATGTTTTCAACATAAGAATTCCTCCTCTATCATAGCAACCCTAGATCCTTTAAAATTTTCTTTTCAAGGCCAGCTTTAACCGATTGATTTCCATGAATCGGAATTGTCACAATATAAGGCAGGCCATCTTTCTTAAAATGATGATGGCTTCCTTTCACTCTAACTTCTTTCCATCCATTTTTTACAGCCAGTTTGGCCAACTTTTTTCCAGTTAAGGGCAAACCGATAACCTCATTTCTTATTTTATACGCATTATACGTATTTGTCAATTAATAGTAAAAGACAGTCCTCATTTAGGAACTGTCTTATCATTATTCGTATTTAGTTGCCGTTTTTTGTGATTAAGAAATAATCCCTGTCTAAAATATATTGAGAAAATCCATCAATTTGATGCGGTTCAAGAAACAGAACAGTCATATTAGATAAGTGAATATATTCCAGAATTTGGGCTATTTCTTCTTTCTGAAAATAGGATAAGGAATTAAGAAAAACCAGAATTTTCTTTTTACTCAAATACTTATAAATTTGAAGGATTTCAAACATTTTTTCAAAGATGGTATCGCTTTGTGTTTCAATTTTAACACCTAAAGCCTTTATCAATTCTAAAATAGTAATCTCATCATATTCCAAATCCAATTCGTTTTCTAAACATTCATAAGCAATCAGCTCTGTAATAGTGTTAGCAAGCTTATCAAGCATAGACTTCACTTCTGGTTTCTCATTAAACTGACTTTCTAAATCAGCGTGAACTAACTTCAAAAGCGATGGTGCATTGACATCATAGCCTAAAATATCTGTCACTAGCATCAGCTCAGATACTTTTAAACTCTTCAATTTATCATCAAATAATTTAAGTTCACTGTCCTCTTCATATTGATAAAAATTTTTCACCAACTGAGCGAAAACCTGCACATCTTCTATGACTAAAATCGTTGATTTTTCAAGCTCAATTGGTTCATCTAATATCGGAAAATTAAGTTTCATCCGAAAATGCCTCCCCTAAAAATACCAGACGTGAATCTGAATTGGCAACGCTGGTGTCGCGCTCACCGTTGAGATAAATCATACGAGCAAACTGCTTTTCAGTCACAGTCAGTAAGGTAATACTGCCCTTTTTAGGATTATTCTCTTTCAGACGGCTAATCATGGCTGTATTAGCAGAGTTATTTAAAAGTAGCTTGCTGTAAACGGAAAACTGATGCATGATGAAACCTTCGCTCAGTAAAAACTTCCGAAATTTACGATAAGCTTTGCGCTCCTCAGCAGTATCTGTCGGCATATCAAACATTAAAATCATTCGCATATATCGGTAACTCATATCCTAAACTCAGGAACCCCTTTTCCATCATTATTCAGCGCCTTAATCACCTTTTTAGTATAATCGCTGACAATATTTGTCAAATACATCTCCTTATTGTTATAAAGATAGGTATCTGAAAACATGCTAAACAATTCGCGTTTTATTTTGACAAAAGAACTGTTTCGATTTTCATAAACAATGCGGTCAACAATCGGGCGAAAAGGCTCCATAATATCACTGGCAAAGTTAAACTGATTAAATTGGTTAGCATGTTTAAGACCAAATTGTGTCATGCAGCCGCACACCACAACTTCACGCGCAAACATACTTAAAAGCAAGGTATAACCATAGTCCAGACCTGCATTGATATCATTATCTTGTTCCCTAGAAAAATCATTTCCAAATAAGGTATTAAAGTAAATTCGCGCAGAATGCCCCTCCCGATTGCTAGGATCAAACGGCTCTAGATCATGATACAAGTCCATGATAGACTGAGATTTTTCAAAATAAGAGCATTCTCCCAAATAACAAGATTGGTTTAAAATCTTTTGAGCAATGATTGTTGTCCAAACATCACATTTCACCTCTTCTGTCCAAGAAATCTGATGACTCAGCTGCAAACTAGAGTTGTGACGCGCATAGTATGGCATGAGCATGGCTGTTGGCAGACGTTTATCATCACAAAAGATTATTAAAATATTCTCATCAACTAAACGTTTTACCAGCATAGTTGATAAAACAATATCCGTTGTCTCAAGTAATAAGATGTCAATTTCAGACAGATGAATCATCTCTGTCTGATAAGCATCTTTGAAAATCAAGTGGTTGTTCTTATAAGACAACTTAGAATGCGTATTGACAACTACTGTTCTCCATCCTGCCATCAGTCGCCTCCTAATTTACTAAGGTTAATTCGCGTTTCGTAAAGACCAGTAATAGATTGGTGAATGAGGGTGGCCTTGAGAATTTCAGCAGTTGATGTATAACGTTTTCGATCAATATTGCTATCAAAAAATTTAAAAGCAGCTGGTGCTCCGATAGCAGTAAATGTTAATAAGTTGATAAATGAACTTGCCAGCTCATTAATATCTTTACTACTATTTTGTGCATATAATTCCTCTACCTTTCCTAAATTTCCTTCTGCCAAAGTATACTTCTTAGAAAAGTTTGATACAATATCTAACAATTCTTTAAATTCATCTCTATGTTTTTCAACATGATTTAAGTGTTCTAGCTCATCAATTTTATGGATATTTTTAGCATGATAAAGTAACACTCCTAAGTGATATGGCAAAACGATTTCATTTCCTTTTTGTAGTTCTCTAGCACTTGCTAGCAACCTTCTCCGCCCATTTTCCAGTTCAAACAAACTATATTTCGGTAACTTGATAATATTTTCTTCTTGAATATTTCGATAGCCTTTACGTTCAAGAAAAGCAACTGGATTTTTTTCAAAAGTTACCTTTTCCATAATAGTTATACCAACCAAGTTCTTGACTGTTTTCAACTTCTTGGATTTACCTTTTTCAATATCAGCAATAACTAAAACGGAATAGGCAACAATTGGGCTGTCAAATCCACCATATTTCTTTGTATCCCAATAAAATTTCTTTGTCTTTCGAGGAATAAGCTTATCAGAATTACCTTTTTGTAAAATAGATTCTTTTGAAAATCCTCCTGTCTGCTCTTCTACTTTTTTCACAATATTAACTTGCGGGTAGGAAAGCACTTTTTTGATATTAGAAATATGCTCATCTTTTTTCCAAATAATCTCACCATTTTCATCGGTACGGACATCATCTTTTTTAAAGAAATTCATAATATTTGAATAGAAAAATTTCTTAGCAGTTGCTTTATTTTCTTTATGTCCATGAAAATGAGGATATTCACCATAGACAAATTCAGGCTCTAACTGTGGATAAACACCTAGTAAAGCTTTTCCTACAATTGCATTTAAATAAGCATCATGCGCATGATGGTAATCATTAATTTCACGCACTTTATAGAGTTCAAATTCTTTACGGAAATTAGAAACAAGATTTGATTTCAAAGTCACAATTTTTACTTGACGAATTTTCTTATTATTTTCATCTAATTTTGTATTGAAACGTTCATCAAGGATACGTGCTACATGTTTGGTAATTTGTCTCGTCTCAACCAACTGACGCTTAATAAAACCAGCTTTATCATCATCAGTTAAGCCACCTCGTTCTGCCTTGGTTAAATTATCGAATTTACGTTGTGTGATGAGTTTAGCTTTTAGCAGTTTATTCCAGAAACTTTTCATCTTTTTAACAACCTCTTCACTTGGGACATTATCAGACTTCCCACGGTTTTTAGCTGATGAGACTAAAACTTTATTGTCAAGAGAATCATCTTTAATAAAAGATTGCGGAATAATATGGTCGATATCATATTGACTCAGATAATCAAGATCCAATTCTTCCCCAGTGTACATATCTCTACCATTTTGTAAATAATACAGGAACAATCTATCATTTTGTAACTGTGAGTTATCAACTGGATGTTCTTTAAGAATTTGACTTCCTAATTCTTTAATAGAATCTGTTAAGCCTTTTAAGCGCTGTTGTGAGTTACGTCTACCATAATTCGTAAATTGATTTTCACGCGCCATTTCAACCACAATATTTTCAGGGTTGTGCCCCATTACTTTGACCAATTCATCAACAATTTTAATACTTTGTAAAATCCCCTTTTTAATCGCTGGGCTGCCAGCAATATCACTAACAGCTTGATTTAGATTATCTCCATCTCCGATAACCTGTGCCTTAGCAATTTCTTCTTTGAAAGAAAGAGCATCGTCGTTAATCAGCTGCATAAAATTACGATTGCTATTGCCATCATCAATGAGATAATCAAGAATTGTTTTTCTGTTTTCTTTATTGCGAATACCATGGATTAACTTGGCTGAAAGACGTCCCCATCCAGTATAATGACGTCTTTCCAGTTTTTTTACTTGTTCTTTGGTCAGTAAATCACTGTAATTTTCTAGACGTTTCCGAATCATTTCTCTATCTTCAAATAGCGTTAAGGTCAGTACAATATCTTCTAAAATCTTTTCATTATTCGGATTATCGAGAAAATCCTTACCTAAAATTTTACGCAAGTCATGATAAGTTCCATAAGAGGCATTAAATGCTTTATTTTCTTTATCCAGACCTGTTAAATCAACAATACGGAACTCATCAAATTCTTTTTCAAGGAAATTCATCAATTTATCTTTAGTGACTTTTTGATAAACCTTAAATACACCATCAAAGATTTCTTGTTTCATATTAGCATCAAAAAACGATGTTTTTCCTTGCTCTGTCTTATATTTGACCTTTGTTAATTCATTGTAAACAGTAAATTTCTCATATAATAAACTGTGCTTAGGAAGAACTTTTTGATCTGGCAAATATAAATCATGATTGGTCATGCGATTGATAAATGCTTCAGCAGAAGATTCCTTATCAACAATATCATCAAAATTCCAAGGTGTAATTTTTTCATTTGATTTCCGGCTTAGCCAAGCAAAATCACCATTTCCTCGCGCTAAGGGACCGACATAGTAAGGAATACGGAAAGTCAATATTTTCTCAATCTTATCCTGATTTTCTGCTAGAAACGGATAGAATTTAGCCTGTTTGCGAATGATGGCATGCATCTCTTGAAGATGAATCTGATGCGGAATGGAACCATTATCAAAGGTGCGTTGTTTTCTCAGAAAATCCTCACGCTCTACTTTATCGAGGAAATCTGCACTACCAGCTACCTTTGCCAATAATTTTTTCAAATATTTGTAAAAATCTTCTTGACTGGTTTTTCCATCAATATAACCTGCATAACCGTTTTTTGAAGTATCAGAAAAAACTTCGTTATATTTATCTGGTAAATTCTGACGGATAAATTTCTTAAACTCAGCTAAATCAGTTTGATGTTCCTTATATCGTTTGATCATTGAAGCAGACAGTGGCGCTTTCGTACTGACATCAGTAGCTGTTAAAATTCCTGACAGAAGAATACTGTCATATAATTTCTTTGCTGATAAGAAGAGCTCTGCGTAATCATCTCCAATTTGAGTTAATAACCCTTCTAAGTCTTCTTCGTAACTATCTTTAGAAAATTGAAGCGGTGCTTTTTCTTCTAATTCAAAATGCTTTTTAAAATCAGCTTGATTGCCAACAATTAACTTCAAAAATTCTGCAAAACGGCCATTAGATTTTTCATTAGGAAAAAGTTTTAAAACCCTATCTTTCTTAGCAGATTTGCTAATTTTATCAGTCAGGATTTCCTCAGCTTGAACATCTTGCACATGAAGCGAGCTATTTTCAAAAGTATTATCATAGACTACTAAAAATTCATCAAATAATCCTTGTACATCATTATTCTGTGTATCAAATTCCCCTTCAATCAAAAAATGTCCACGATATTTTATGATATGAGCTAGAGCCAAATAAACCAGACGTAAATCTGCTTTTTCTGAAGAATCCGCTAGATGTTTTCTCAAATGATAAATAGTCGGAAACTGCTTGTGATAAGCCTTCTCTTCGTCAAGTGTTCCAAAAATTGGATGTTTTGCATCTCTTTTATCTTCAGGAACATAGAAAGAATCTTCTAACCGACGAAAGAAACTCTCATCCACTTTACTCATCTCTTCCGAAAAAATATCTTGCAAATATAAAAGACGATTTCTGCGGCGGGTATAGCGGCGCCGAGCTGTGCGTTTCAGACGTCTGTCCTCAGCAGTATTGCCGCTATCAAATAATAAAACTCCAAGTAAATTTTTCTTGATATAGTTTTTATCTGTATTTCCCAAAACTTTCATCTTCTTGGCAGGAACCTTGTAATCATCTGTTATAACAGCCCAGCCGACAGAATTTGTTCCAATATCAAGTCCAATAGAGTAAGGTTTTGTCATAAATTTCTCCTTTTAAAAATGTCTTGCCAAAATAAATTAAAAATTGTAAAATAAAGGTGTTGGAATCATTCGAAACAACACAGCAAGTTAAAATAAGGCAGTGATTTTTTAATCCAGTCCGTAATCAACTTGAAAAAGTGGCACCCGATTCGGGTGCTTTTTTTATTTTATAATTCACTTTCTACTGATGCGATACCAATGTCTAAGCCTAAGATTTTGCCATTAGTCATAAATATCTCCTCTTTGTTTTTGTAAGCGTTTCTATTATACCACTATCTATGAAACATTTTAATAACATAAGCGAAAAAATACAGAAATATTTCTGTATTTTTTCGCTGGGATATTTTCGTAAATCTTAAAAGTAGACAATTATTTTTCTTTTAAACTATCCATCAAAGTGATAAATCGAATAAAGTGCTGTAAACTTCCGGCTAGGCGGGTTATGAGTTCAGCGTCTTTGATCTGGCCGTTTTGATCAAATATTTTGGAGGCGTTCTTTAAAAAGAAGGATTTATCAGACATAACCCAAGCCCTTAAGCCGGGAGCGTTTAAAATCTGCTTTAAATGCTCCTGTGCCCTCTGCGGAATTTGCTCATCAGTGGATGTTCCGACAAGCATGATAGGCTTGTTAACAAAAGGACTCTGCTGAAAGGAGAACCATTCTAACATGGATTTGAGATTAGCTGTCAGGCTATGATTATGTTCTTCTACGGCTAAAATAATGCCATCTGCGACTGAAATGCTCTCTGCTAATTCTTGTAAAATGGGATAGTCTTCTTGGCTTTCATCTTGATTGAAAAAGGGAAGCTCTTCTACTTCAATCACTTCAAAATCAAAAGCCAATCCAAATCGGTCTTGAATAAAGTCCAGCAACAACTGATTGTAGGAAAAAGGGCTAGTCGTATCAACAATTCCCAGCACTTTCATTTCTTTTCTCCTTTATGTCATGATTGTTTTATTATACACAAAAAGCCTTCTAGTTCCCATAAATTTATTTGAGCATGTAAAAAAGCGAAACTTGAGATGTTCATCTTTTTGTTTCGCTTTTGTGTTTATTCCGTCGTAAGGCTTCGAAAAGATTATTCACTTTTTCGTAAAAACATGCTAAGCACTGGACTCACTTGTTCCTTGTCTACTGCTTCTCTTATGTTGCTTTTTCCTAATCTGCCACAACAGAGCACAAAACGATAATTCATAAAGCAGCAAAAATAGAATAAAACAATGTAAAAAGAAAGTTTCAGGCAAAATATAAATGACAGAATCGGTGTAAGGATTAAAAAGCCAGGTTTCATCTCCTGCAAAAAGCACTTGATGAAAAAGGGTAAAAAAGCTGTCAAAGCCAATTACTGCAGCTATCATGGTCAAAAGGATAGGAATAAGCGCTGCAATCTTTAGAGCTTGCTTATATAATAGACCATAGCCCTTTTGAATGACATTTTTCATAAAAAGAAGAAAGCTAGGCAAAGTCAAAAGGCAAGAGACTTGTGCTAAGTGAAATAGGACTTTTACCTGCTTAAAATGATGCAGACCATCTTTGGAAGAAGGAAAGTCAGGCATGGTCAGCTGCCAATGAAAGGGACTGGTTAAATAAACCATTAAGATATTGAAATTATGCTGGATCTGTCTACTTTTCATAAAAACAATTTTTTCTAAATGCAGCCAAGAAATTTCTAAAGGATAAAAAAGCCAGACTAAATAGATAGTAGCTAGAATAGAAAAAGACAGCAGGAAAAGCACAGTCAGTGCAAAATGTAGTTTAGCTTTCATCAAAATTCCACTCCGCAAGACTAGATAAAACAAAATCAGGCTGGACTGGCAAAGCAGGTACTTCTTCTGGCTTGGTAAAACCAGTTGTTACTAGAAGGGTTGCAATATCATTTTTAATACCTGCAGTGATATCTGTCAAATAGTTGTCACCAACCATAATAGCTTCCTGTCGTTTAACCCCCAAGCGTTCCAAAGCCTTGTTCATGATAACAGCCTCAGGTTTGCCGATAATAATCGGCTTGACCCGTGTTGCTTTTTCCAAAAGCGATAGGATAGAACCTGCTCCCGGCAGAAGTCCTCTTTCTGTTGGAATATTGAGATCAGGGTTGGTGCCAATAAAGACCGCACCCTTTTGAATGGCCAGGGTTGCCAGAGTCAGCTTTTCATAAGTCAGTTCTGTATCTAAACCAACGACAACATAGGCCGGATTCTCAGTGTCTTCATGATAACCCGCCGCAGCGACAGCCGTCTTCAAGCCCGTTTCACCAATGACGTAGGCTGTTTTCCCACGATTCATATCATTCATGTAATCAATGGTGGCTAAGGTCGCTGTGTAAATGGTTTCCAACGGCGTTTTGATATTAAAAGAAGTTGCCAGCATTTCCTGTACCATTTCTGGTGTTCGAGTGGTATTATTAGTCACCAAAATATATGGGAGTTGTCTTCTTTGCAGCTGTTTAATAAACTCTTCTCCGGCAGGAATCCTGTCCTTTCCTTTATAAATGGTTCCGTCAAGGTCAATAAGGTAGCCCTTGTATGTCATCGAATTATAACTCCTTTAATCTACTAAGGTTTTCCAATTATTACTTTTATAAGCCAAAAAACACATCTGAACCTGTTCTTCATTGGTTTTGGTTTGAGCCAATCTAGGAAGTTTATCTAGTTCAAAATAGTCGCTGGCAATGGTCTCAAGATTGTTGGTAAAAGTACCGCCAGTTGCATGACAGAGTGAAAAAATTTTGCAAATCTTATAAGCATAAGGTGGTTGATTGTGTTTATCCCTATCTTGTATGGCTATAACCTTGTCCAATACAACATCTAAACCGGCTTCTTCTTTGACTTCTTTGATGGTATTTTCTCTCACAGACTGATCAACATCACACCAACCTCCAGGCAAAGCCCAATCGCCATTTGCTTCTTGAACAAGAAGGATTTTATCATCCTTAAAAATAGCGGCACGTGTATCAATCTTTGGTGTTTGATAGCCTGTTTCATCGGCAAAGAGATGTTTAACCTTTTGGCCTGGTAAATCTGAAAGATCTGTCATCATTTGCACAGAGAGATCTCGAATCTCTTCAAATCGCTCAATATCATATTTATCCTTACCATAGGCCAGACCTGCTTGTGCCAATGACTGCAAGCGAATCAGCCAATCTAGCCATTTTTTCTCTTGCATACTAGACTCTGTCATTTATTATATTTTCTCCCATTGTGTAATAGCCTGTGCATTAATGTGCCCGTTTGAAGTGATTTCATGCTTAGTGACTAGGCCTTCCTGCTTCAAACGTGATTCAATGTCATTGCCATATTGGACTTCTTTGACATATTTGAGATTGATTTTTTTAGGAACATGGTTCTTCAGAAATTCAAAATCAAGAACATCATACATCCACTCAAGATAACGGCTGTTATTGACATGGCCGTTGATATCAAGGTCAAAATAGCGGACATGATAGAGAGTACTGTCAACATTTTCCAGCGGTCTGTACTTAGGACCCCGCAAAATTTTTCTAATTTTTTCTGATTCATAAGGCGCAATAAGCTCCTCAGGAACATCATGAACCTTGCGCGTATCATAGTCCATGAGAACAAAGGTGGACAGAATGTCTACTATCTCCTCTCCTTTATCATCAAAAATTCTAAATTTTCGATAGCAAAAATAACGGTTGTAAGAAATAGGTTCGGTTTCAATTTCAACAACTTCATTAAAATGCGGCAATCGATTGATGTTGACTTCATGTTCTGAAACAACCCAAACTAAATTGTAATCTTCAAAGATCCGCTCATCACCTAATCCCAAACCAAAAGACTGATCACTTGCAATCTGCAGAGCAACCGATAAAATATGCGGCAGTTTAACATTATGATTAACATCACTTTCATAAAATGGTATTTGATAACGTGTTTTATATTTTTTCCCCATGATCTTTTTACTCCAAAATAAATTTTTCAGCGACAGTGTCTCCCAAAAAGAGACCTTTTTTGGTCATCCTAATCCTATCTTTTTCCGACACAATTAAACCGTCTGCTTCTAATTCACGAAGGATTGGACCATAAACGGTTTCAAGTGTCTGACCAAATTTTTCTTCAAATCGCTGAAGAGAAACACCTGATTTTTTGCGCAGGCCCAAAAAAAGTTCTTCTTCCATCTTTTCTGATTGGCTTAGTGTTTCTTCCTGAAATCGAACATGTCCATCTTCTTTGATAGCTTTTAAATAATGCTGAATAGGTCCGCGGTTCCGATAGCGAACACCATCAACATAACCTGAAGCCCCAGCACCGCAGCCAAAATACTCAGCATTATCCCAGTACATGAGATTATGGCGGCTTTCAAAACCAGGCTTGCTAAAATTAGAAATCTCATAGTGTTCGAAACCATGAGTTTCCATTTCAGAAATGATATACTCAAACATCTCGGCTTCCAGATCTTCTGTTGGCAGATTGAGTCTGCCGCGGCGCATCTTATTCATAAAGACGGTATGATGCTCTAAAATCAAGCTGTAAAGACTGAGATGGGGAATATCTAGTGCCAGCGCTTTAGCAACATTTTCCCTGACATCAGCCATGGTTTGATTGGGCAGGGCATAAATTAAATCAATAGAAATATTGTCAAATCCCGCCTTTTTCAAGCTATCAATACTTTCATAAATCTGTGCTTCATTGTGTCCCCGGCCAATTTGCCTGAGATGCTTATCATTAAAGGTTTGTACCCCCAGAGAAACACGATTAACAGCTGATTCTTTTAGCACTGCTACTTTATCCGGCGTTAAATCTCCAGGATTAGCCTCAATAGTAAATTCTTCCAGCATATTGAGATCAAGATTTTTCGATAAATTGCTCAGCAAATAATCCAACTGCTTAGCAGAAATAGCTGTTGGTGTCCCGCCTCCGATATAGAGTGTGCGCAGATTTTTAATCTGGTAATAATCATTGAATTCTTTACTGAGAGCTTCTAGATAAGCATCAACTGGCTGATTTTTAATAAATACCTTTGAAAAGTCACAATAATAGCAAATCTGTGTGCAAAAAGGAATATGCACATAGGCTGAACTCGGTTTTAAATACATGTTACTATTTTACCACTTTTAGCTCAATTTGGCGCTGAAATTAAAATACTGAATTAAAACAAGAGAAATTCTTAAAATTTTTGCAGTAAAAACTTGACAGAAGAAAGTAGACGGTGTAAACTTTACATAAAAGTAGACAATGTCTACTTTTTGAAAAACTAAAATATAGACAGAAAAATCAAGCAAAAACAGAATCTCAGCACCATCAAAATCTAGGAACTGATTCATCGTTTTTAACTTGATATTTAGTATGTATTATGAAACGAAACACAGCAGAACTTAAAGAAAAATTGATACAAACCGGAGTCGCTGAAATTAAAAAACATGGTCTTGACAACCTTTCCCTGCGGACAGTTGCCAAAGCTTGCGGCGTTACTCACGGAACTCCTTACCGCCACTTTAAAAGTAAAGAAGACTACCTGAGAGTAGTTCTGAGACGGCTTTCTATTTTTGTCAGTCAGGAATTAGAACGAGGTCTCGACCCCAAAACATCCGCCCGAAACCAATTGGCTAAAATGGGAGAAAATTTCATTGCTTTCGCCCAGACTTATCCTTACTTTTTTGAGGCGCTCTTTATTAAATTTCCCTTTAAATATATGGAAGTCACTCAGGAAACCATTTTGACCTATTCTGACTTGCCGGGTTTTGATTCCTTTAAAACCATTGTCATCAAGCTTCGCAAAGAAGAAGGATTTTCAAACAGCGAAATGGAAACCCTCTTCCATTTTTGGAGTTTTATTTCAGGCCTAGCTATTCTATCTAAGAGTCCAATCGGTACTGACCTGGATGACAAGTCCATCCAAACAACTATTAATCATATGCTCGATATCTATATCAAAGGAGAACGCTCATGAATATTTTAATCATTTATGCACACCCAAATCCAGCTAGTTTTAATGCTGCAATCCTAAAGCAAGTTCAAAACAGTCTTTCTAAATCCCACAATTTTCAGACCTTGGATTTATATGCTGAACATTTTGATCCCATCCTACAGTTTGACAAGGATCATAAGCGTCGAGATTTGGACAAGGTTCCTGAAATGGAGAATTACCGTCGCTTAATCACTTGGGCGGATCAGCTGATTTTCATTTTTCCTCTTTGGTGGAGCGGCATGCCAGCCATTCTTAAAGGATTTATCGACCGCGTCTTTGCTGCTGGTTTCGCTTACTCTTACAAAAAAGTCGGTATGGAGGGGCATTTACAGGGAAAATCCGCCTGGATTATTACCACGCATAATACACCAGCCTTTATAACGCCTTTTGCTCAGGATTATGGGAAGGTTTTAAAACGGCAAGTGCTGAAGACTTGCGGCATTTCACCAGTGAAACTAACGCAGCTAACCAGTATCGAAAAGATTTCCACTGACAAACGGCAAAAATTGCTGGATAAAATCTCTCAAATAGCCAGCAACATATGATAAAGGAAACTGGGAACAAGGCAACTAGTCTTTCTAGCTAACTTAAACATCATAACACAAAGGAGGTTGGGACAAAAATTCCCAACCCCCTTCTTTTTTAAGCTCTGTAGCCAGATGCTACCTAAAACATCAAGCTATAAGCGTCTTCTAAATAGGAAACAATTGTTCCTAAGAATTCAGCTGCAGGTGCGCCGTCCAAAACTTGATGGTCAATGCTCAGGCTAAGCGGTAGATATTGTTTTTCCACTACTTGTCCTTCTTCATCCAAAGTAAGAGCTTTTTGAATAGCACCAACACCCAAGATAGCCACTTCTGGTGTATTTAAAATTGGCGTAAAGTATTCGATACCTTGAGCCCCCAGGCTAGTGATACTGAATGTCGAACCAGAATAAAGAGAAGCATCTAAAGTTCCCTTTCTAGCCTGTGCTGCCTGTTCTTTAATAGTCCGGCCCAAATCCGATAAGGTTCGCTTGTCTGCGTTACGGATAACCGGCACTACTAAGCCATCGCTCAAAGCAGTTGCTATACCAATATGGATTTCTGACTGCACTTGATACTGGCCGTTGGCATACCAAGCATTAACTTCTGGATGGTCTTGCAGAGCCTTAGTAACAGCCTTGGTCAGAAGTGTTGTAATTCCAATTTCGCCATTTTCTAGCGGTTCTTTAACTTTTGACTGAATGTCTTTTCTAAAGACCATCAAAAAAGTCACATCGGCTTTACGATGAAGAGTTAACTGGGCACTGGTTTGCAGACTGTTCATCATCCGTTCAGCAATAACCTTGCGCATACCGGTCAAACCAGCTCCGTATACAGCAGATACAGGAGCCGCTGTTTGAACAGCTGCAGGCTGAGCAGCTGGAACACTTGCCGGATCAAAGGCTTCAACGTCTCGCCGTGTAATGCGGCCATTTCCGCCTGTTCCTTTAATATAGGAAATATCCAAACCACGTTCTTCAGCAATTTTACGTGCCAGAGGGGTGATAAAGATACGTCCACTTTCATGCTTGACAGCTGCTGCAGGAGCCGCTTTTACAGTTTCAGTCTCGTTTGGAGAGCTGCTGCTTTCTCCTACTGTAAGAACTGGCTCAGGCTCTGTGCTTTCTGTATCAGGAACAGTTTCACCTTCTTGGCCTACCCAGGCAATGACTTGCTTGCAAGGGACGGTATCTCCTTCGCCTTTGACAATCTTCAAAATGACGCCGGCTGTCGGAGCCTCAACATCACTGGTTAATTTTTCAGAGCTAATTTCCAATACAGGATCGCCCGCAGCAACGGTGTCGCCTTCTTTAACAAGCCAGCGATTAATTAGCCCTTCTGTCATAGTTAAACCTAATTTAGGCATCACAATTTCTGTTGCCATATTATCATCCCCCTTTCTAGGCCTTCAAGTCATCAATTAATTCGGCTGCTTCTTTAATGACACGGTCTGCATTAGGGATATATAATTGTTCAAGATTAGTAGCAAACGGCACTGGTACATTCGGTGCACAAACGCATTTAATTGGTCCGTCTAAATAATCAAATGCTTTATCATTGACAACAGAAGCAATGTCTGTTGCGGTGTTGTTATGCGGATTGGATTCATCCACAACAATCAAGCGACCTGTCTTTTTCACAGAATCAATGACTGTTTCCTGATCCCAAGGTGCAACTGTTCTTAAATCAACAACTTCAACAGAAATTCCATCTTGAGCCAAACGATCCGCTACTTCATAAGCCACATAAAGCATCTTGCCAATTGTCACAATGGTTAAATCATCCCCTTCGCGGCGGACAGCTGCCTTACCGATTGGAACCGTATAGTATTCTTCTGGCACTTCGCCCTTAAAGCCGTAAAGTGTTTTATCTTCTGAAAAGATGACGATATTTTCTTCTTCAAGAGCAGACAGCAGCAAACCTTTGGCATCATAAGGTGTAGCTGGAACAACCACCTTAATTCCTGGAATTGAACCAAAGATTCCATAGTAAGAGCCTGAGTGCTGAGCAGCTGCTGAAGCTCCTGCACCATGCATGGTTCTCACTGTCATAGGTACTTTTGCCTTACCGCCAAACATATAGCGCATTTTTGAACCTTGACCAATCAAAGCATCGAAACAAAAGCCGATAAAGTCATTGAACATTAATTCTGGTACGGGATGCAGCCCCGTTAAAGCCATCCCGACGGCTGCTGACATGTAGCCATGTTCTGAGAGAGGGGTGTCAATGACACGGTCACGGCTGTATTTAAGCATCAGTCCACTGGTAACTCCCATAACGCCGCCCCAGGCTTCTTCATTTTGTTCTTCCAAATGTTTGACCTTAACACCGCCTGCAATATCTTCACCAAGTAAAACGACTGTGTCATCTTTGGCCATTGCCATATCAAGCGCTTCATTAATTGCCTTCATAAATAACAGTTCTCTAGCCATTTCTAACCTCCTTCATTTACTCAGCAAATACATCTTCAAGCAGGGATTCCGGTTCAGGAATTGGACTGTCTTGAGCGTATTGGATAGCTTCTTCCACGTCTTTTCTGGATTCTTCCAAAATGTTATCCAATTCCTCTTCGGTCATCAGATCATGTTCGAGGGCATAATCACGGAAGACTTCCAAAGGATCAACATCCGCCCATTCTTTTTCTTCGCCATCAGGAGCCTTATATTTTTGTTCATCCCCTTCAAAGTGACCATAGTTACGGTAGGTAACAGCTTCAATCAAAGTTGGTCCTTCACCATTTCGAGCCCGCTCAACTGCTTCTTTAGTTACTTGATAAACAGCAAAGAGATCTTTACCATTAACCCGGATACCCGGCATATCATAAGCCAGTGCCCTTTCAGCAATTGTTGCAGATGCGGATGAATACCATTGAGGAGTAGATTCGGCAAAGAGATTGTTTTCATTAACAAAAATAACAGGCAGCTTCCAGATAGAAGCCATATTCAGGCATTCATGGAAAAGCCCCTCATTAGCGGCACCATCGCCGAAAAAGCAGACAGCTACACTGTCAGTTTTTAGATACTTGTTGCGCATAGCGGCACCTGTCGCTAGACCGAAACCGCCGCCAACCATACCATTAGCACCCAAAATTCCCTTATCAATATCGGCAATGTGCATGGAGCCACCCTTGCCTTTACCAAGGCCTGTTGCCTTACCGAAAATTTCAGCCATCATGCCTTTCAAGTCGCCGCCCTTAGCCACACAGTGTCCGTGACCGCGGTGAGTACTAGTAATATAATCCTTGTCCGTCAGATTTGCACAGACACCAGTAGCAACTGCTTCTTCACCAGCATACAGGTGAACAAATCCGGGAATTTGACCTGCTGCAAAGAAACGGCGAGCATTTTCTTCAAAATTTCGGATGTTCCACATGGTTTTGTACATACCTTTGGCTTGTTCTTTTGAAATTTCCTCAACTTCAATGTCCGTTGCTGTGTGAACCTTCAAGTCAACTAATTCTGAAACAGATGTATGACTTCTGGTTCTTGTCAATTCTTGTGGTAAATCTTTATAGTTTGGCATTCTGCTTCCCTCCTATGTTAAAGTCTTTACTGAACAATTCGCTTAGCAACTTCCTGTATTAATTCTGAAATTGTCGGGTGAGCAAAAATGGTATCAGCAACTTGATCGAGTGTTCCTTCGGCCTGTCTCAGCAAAATCAGCTGCTGCAATAAATCTGTCGCGTGCTCGCCAACAATAACAGCTCCTAACAGCAGATGGTACCTCCTTTCTGAAATAATCTTTACAAATCCTTCCGGCTCAGCTGCTGCAAGGGCTCGGCCATTATAAGAAAACGGCAGCTGTTCAACCACAACATCGTAGCCTTTTTCCTTAGCCTCCTCTTCACTGAGTCCAAAAGATGCCACTTCCGGACTGGTGTAGAGCGAACGCGGAACTCCCAAAGCATCAACAGGATCTTCTGCTTTTCGGCAAATAGCCTTAACAGCCTTGATGCCTTCCATACTAGCAACATGAGCCAGCATGTAGCTTTCGGTCAAATCACCAATAGCATAGACGTTAGGAAGGGATGTTTCGTAGTAATCATCAACCTTGACAAAACCGCGTTCTGTTAAAGTTAATCCCATTTCTTGAGCCAGTTCCGTATTTGGCTTGCGCCCTGTTGCTACCAATAATTGATCAAATTCCTGAGCGCCATCTCCTTTCAAGATAACTGAGTCAGCAGTTACTTTTTCTATCAAAGCGCCTTCAAAGATGCGCACTCCCAATGCCTCTAGCTTACTTCTAATAACAGCACGCGCAGCTTCGTCTTCTGTTAAAAGAATTTGTGGTGCAACTTCGATAACCGTAACGTCCACACCCAAAGGTTTCATGGCAAATGCCAATTCAATAGCAATGACACCGCCGCCGATAATTACAAGTTTTTGGGGCAGAGTCTTGAGTTCAAAAAAACTATCCGTTGTCAGATAGGCTGCCGTATCAATCCCATTTATCGGTGGAATAAACGGATGGCTTCCAGTTGCCAAAATAACATCTTTTCCTGAAATTTTTTCGCCATTGACAATGAAGGTTCTAGCCTTATCAAATATGGCCTCGCCTTCATAGTAATCAATCTTCAGCGCTTTAAAAGCCGCGTGAATTCCTCCTTGCAAGCCAGAAATGACCTGATCTTTACGGCTGACTAATTTTTTGAAGTCTATTCCGTCAAGATTAGCTGTGATTCCATATTCAGCGGCTTTTTGCATTGATAAAAGCCAGTGACTGTGCTGAAGATAGGCTTTTGAAGGAATACAGCCAACATTCAGGCAGGTTCCGCCAATAGCTTTCTTTTCAACAACAGCCACTTTTTTGCCAAGCCTGGCGGCTTCTTCAGCTGCAACGTAGCCTCCAGGTCCAGCTCCAATAATTAAAACATCGTATGTTGCCAAAATATCACGCTCCTTTCTCGCAAGACTAAAGGGCATTGCATTGCATTTCATCATAAAAAACGCTTTCTACGATTTGATTGTAGTATTTTTCAATAAGAATTTCAAGCAAAAAAAGTTTGTGAAATATTTTTTTATTATATTTTTTAAAAATAAAAACCATCAATTAAGTCAGCTTTATCAATAACTTAAGTGATGGTTTATTTTTTGAAATTTGAATAGTTAGTGAAAAATAAGAAAATTATGAGAAAGTAAAAGCAAGCTTATTATCCCTAAGCGCAACCTTAACAAGAAGAGTCTGTTTAGAGTCTGTTTGATGCTGAATGATATAGAGAGCAAGCGGATTTTCCAATTCCTGCATAATAGTCCTCTGTATAGGACGGGCACCAAAAGCTATATCGAACCCCTTCTGTGCTAAAAATGCATAGACAGGCTCAGTCAGCTCAAGATGAACGTTTTGAACCAGCAGACGTTTCTGCAAATCAGCCACCATGACCTTAACCACCCCTATCACATCACTTTCAGAAAGAGCATTAAAAAGAACCGTCTCATCGATCCGATTGAGAAATTCAGGCTTAAAACTGTGATTCAGTTCCTCTAACACCTCTTGGCGAGCCTCATCGGTCAGACAGCCATGGTCATGCAGACTCTGCAAAATCTTGGATGAGCCGATGTTGCTGGTCATAATTAAAATGGTATTTTTAAAGTCAATAGTCCGCCCCTTAGAATCCGTCAGCCGGCCTTCATCGAGAACCTGCAAAAGCGTGTTAAAAACATCCGGATGGGCTTTTTCAATCTCATCAAGAAGCACAATAGAGTACAGGCGCTGGCGGACTGCTTCTGTCAGCTGGCCACCTTCTTCATAGCCCACATAACCTGGAGGCGGACCCACCAAACGAGCAACAGCATGCTTTTCCATATATTCAGACATGTCCAAACGCACCATCTCAAGTTCACTGCCAAAGAGCACATCTGCCAAGCGTTTAGCTAGGGCAGTCTTGCCGACACCTGTTGGACCCAAGAAAAGGAAAGAACCAATCGGCCGTTTAGGATTTTGAATGCCGGCGCGAGAACGAATAATGGCTTGTGATACCTTTTGAACAGCCTGATTTTGCCCAATGATCTTCTCATGCAGCAAGTCTTCCAAATGGAGCAAACGATCACGTTCGTTTTCCATGACACCTTGGACCTTTATACCGGTCAAACGCTCAACAATAGCTGCAATATCCTCTCTGGTGACTAAAACATCAATCATTGATGTTTGAGACAGCCGCTCCTCTTCTAAAACCTTGAGAGCTTGGTATTGCTCTGCCATTTTCTCATCTTTTAGTTGGACATATTTAGAAATCTTTTCATCCTCTAAAGCATGGTTGGCCTCTTCCTCCAAAACTGTCAGCTGCTGCTGAATTTCCTGCTCCTCATCCAAAAGCTGACGCTCGTTTTGCCACCGTGCTAACAGAGCATTTTTCTGCTCTTCCAATTTCGCTAAGCGCTCGGTCAGCTGGTCGGCTTCTTTAGCGTCAGCCAAGCGCAGCAAGTCAATTTTCTGAGAGACAATCTGAATGGACAAATCCTTGATCTGTTTAGGATAGGACCGAGCAGCAATTTGTTTGACTGCACAGGCCTCATCAATCAAGTCTAAGGCCTTATCCGGCAAAAAACGATCGGAAATATAACGTTTGGACAGTGACACCGCTGCTTCGAGTGTATCTTCTGTAAGCCTGACCCCGTGAAAATTTTCATAAATCGGCTGCAGACCCTTTAAAATCTCCATAGCCTGATTTACATCTGGTTCATGAATCAAAATCCTTTGAAAACGTCTTTCCAAGGCCTTATCGTACTCAATGCTTTCTCGATATTCTGCATGGGTTGTCGAACCCAAAATTTGAATATCACCTCGAGCCAGAAGTGGCTTTAAAATGCTGGCTGCATCAACTGACCCTTCAGTCCTGCCGGCACTGACAATGGAGTGGATTTCATCAACAAAAAGAATAATTTTTCCCTTTGAAGCTATAATATCATTCAAGAGAGCCTTAAAGCGCTCCTCAAACTCACCTCGGTATTTGGTTCCTGCCAGCAAGGCTCCCATATCAAGACTGTAAATAACCTTACCTTGCAAATTTTTAGGCACCTGATTTTTGACCAGACGCTGAACAAAACCTTCCATAACAGCCGTTTTACCAACACCTGGATAACCTACTAAAACAGCATTGTTTTTAGTTTTTCGCGACAAGATTCGAATGATATCATTCATTTCATCCTGCCGGCCGATAATTTTATTGGCATGGCCATCCAGAATGCGCTGATTAAGATTAGTTGCATATTTCTCTAAAGCATCATAAACAGCCTCTTGACTGGAAGAAACTGCTGGTTTTCCTTTACGCATTTTATTCATCTTTTGATAAAGCAGAGTCTTAGTTAGTCCCTGTTTCAGCAGAAAAACAGTAATCGGATTGCGTTCTTGATTAAAAAGCGCCAGAATGAGATGTTCTGCCGTCAAAACTTGATCGCCTAAATCCATCATTTCTTCCTGTGCATCATCCAAAAGTTTTTTCAAGCGCTGGCTGTAGAGGCGGGCATAACTGCCTTTTTCGGTAGTTGAAAAAGCAGGGATTTTGGCAACTTCCTGATCAATCACTTTAAGCAGCTGACTGCCTTTTATGCCTACAGATTCATAAAACTGAAAAGCAAACTGTTTAGGCTGTACTAAAGCTGACCATAAGTGAGGAATATCCACTTGGTAATTGCGATGAGAAACAGCAAGTTCCTTGGCCTCAAGTAGAGACTCTTCAACCAATTGAGTCATCCTATCTGCCATAAAATCACCCCTTCTTATTTTTAAACGCTTACATTCAAATCTACGTTTAGTATAACACAAATTATTTTTTCTGACATTGTTTGCAGCTGTGGCAAATCGCCTGTAAACAAAAAGGAGCAGAACATCGAGGGATTTCTGACTCCTATTATTTATGATGATCATTGCAGCAAACAGTAGCAGAAATGGTGTTAAACCTTGTTTTAAATACCGATTTCTGCTTCAACGACCTTGGCAATCGTATCGACGTAATAGTCAACCTCTTCAAGAGTAGGTGCTTCTGCCATGATACGCAAAAGCGGCTCTGTTCCACTCGGACGGACTAGAATGCGGCCGTTACCGGCCATTTCTGTTTCCATCTTTTCAATCACATCTGCAATCAAAGGCACATCCATGGCCTTATCTTTCATATCATTTTCCACACGAATATTAACCAGTTTTTGAGGATAAATGGTCACTTCGCTGGCTAATTCGGACAGTGATTTTCCACTTTCTTTCATGATCTTGGTCAGCTGAATAGCTGTTAACTGGCCGTCACCCGTAGTATTATAGTCCATAATAATCACATGACCAGACTGCTCTCCGCCCAGATTATAACCGGAACGGCGCATTTCTTCAACGACATAGCGGTCACCGACTGCAGTAATTTCCTCGTTGATATTTTCACGATCGAGCGCCTTGTGAAAACCGATGTTTGACATCACCGTTGTCACGATAGTATTCTTAGCCAGTTTCCCTTTTTCCGAAAGGTATTTACCGATAATATACATAATCTTATCGCCATCAACAATCTCACCATTTTCATCAACAGCAATCAAGCGGTCGCTGTCGCCATCAAAGGCAAGACCAACTACAGCATCAGATTTTCTAACCAATTCCTGCAGGCGTTCAGGATGAGTTGAACCTACACCATCATTGATATTAAGACCATCAGGTTCATCCCCAATGACTGTAATGTCAGCATTCAAATCAAGGAATACTTGGCGGGCAGACGAGAAAGCTGCACCGTTAGCCGCATCAATAGCAACCTTCATTCCTTCCAAATCCAGACCAGTAGAAACGAGGAATTTCTCATACTTACGAACACCTTCAGGATAGTCAATAAGCCTTCCTAGACCTGCAGCACTGGGCCGCGGAAGAAGGTCATCTTCAGCATCTAAAAGCTCTTCGATTTCCAGTTCGCGGTCATCATCCAGTTTAAAACCATCACTGCCAAAGAATTTAATACCATTGTCCAAGGCCGGATTGTGGCTAGCCGAAATCATAACACCAGCACTGGCTTTTTCCGTACGGACCAAGTAAGAAACTCCTGGTGTTGCCAGAACCCCCAGCTGATAGACTTCAATACCTGCTGACAAAAGTCCAGCAACTAAAGCACTCTCAAGCATTTGTCCTGAAATACGTGTATCACGCGCCACAAAGACTTTTGGATTTTCTTTTTCATGCTGGCTGAGCACATAGCCTCCAAAACGGCCAAGTTTGAAAGCCAACTCTGGCGTCAATTCAACATTTGCTTCACCGCGTACACCGTCGGTACCAAAATATTTTCCCATAACAATTTGATGCTAGGCATCTTCCTCCCTTTAATTCTAATGTCATTATAATATTATTTTTTCTTAACTGTCAACTTAACGGCAACCTTATCAGGACTGACCCTTAATTTACCAGCTGATAGGTTGACTGTTTTGGTCGTATCTTTAGTAATGTCAGAAATATTGACTTTAACTCTCACATAAGCAGTCCGATCAAGATCCGCCTGCTTGCCATAAACAAGAGCCTCTTTAGGCTGCAGCTCATAGCGAATATCCGATAGATTGCTGTTTAGCTGGCCAGTCAATTCAACAATAATTGGAACTGTTTTGGAAAGTTCTTCGACATCAACATCTAAATCTGTCTTGGTTGGATTGATGATACTTGGCAAAATTTTGCCACTCTCAGAAACCGCCTGAAGAGTCACCATACTGCTGTAATCCTTAGACAGAATTTGTTCCTCCGGCAAAATTGCCGCTACATGGTCAATTTGATTGATAGTTGCTTCATCACTGGTCACTTCTACTTCAGATACTCCAGTTGAGACTTTTGCCAGCTTGTAGCCATCTGCAATCTGATTGGCACTAATCTTTCCTTCAACTCTAAAGGTCTTGGTCTTTTTCTTACCAACATTGACTGTTATTGTAGTCGGCGAGGACTCTGCACTAACACCGCTGGGAAGGTCTTTCACTTCCAATGGTACCCTGTTAGTCCCTTCTCTAGCATTTGATAAGTCAGCAACTACCTTAAAATGCCTAGTATCATTGTTAATCTCGGAATCCAATTTGACACGGTTGGTGGATGTCAGGTAAACTTCTGTGTCATAAGAATAACCGCTGATAAAATATTTATTGCTATCATACTTGATATCTATGGGAACATTTTCTAAGGTATGACTGTAGGTCTGTAAGAGACCACTTGTTTGATTTCTGGAACTATAGTTAACAGAATTTGCCGTTAAAAACAGCAAAAGTGCAAAGAAGATTGAAGCAAGAGCCAGCCAGAAACGCTTGGCGAAAATTCGTTTAAACATGATGGTGACCTCCAAAGAATTGTTTCAGCCAATTCTTTTTCTTGGGTTCTTCTTTGATAAAGTGATCCCTCAAAAGCACCTCAAAGCCCTCCATAGATAAGTCGTGAACAAAGTCTCCCTTATAAGCAATGGAGATGGCTCCTGTCTCCTCAGAAACAACAATGGTAAAGGCATCCGAATTTTCAGAAAGTCCAATAGCTGCCCGGTGCCGCGTACCAAATTCTTTGGAAATGTGACTAGATTCTGAAAGAGGCAGGTAAGCACAGGAAGCTGCAATCTTATTGCCCTCAATAATAACAGCTCCATCATGCAAAGGTGTATTGGGAATAAAGATATTAATCAGCAGCTCCCCAGAAATATCTGCATCCAAGGGAATCCCGGTAGCGATATATTCCTGCAGGGTCTGTGTCTCTTCAACAGCTATCAAGGCTCCTATCTTACGCGGACTCATATAAGCTACTGCTTTCACAAAAGCATTGACCAGCATTTCCTCGTTGCTGAGCTGCTGTCTTTGAATGAGAGACTGGGGCGTCCGTCCGAAACGCTCCAAACCCGAACGAATTTCAGGAGCAAAGATAACAACACCCGCGATAACCCCGTAAGTAATCACCTGATTCATCAAGAAAGCAATCGTGGTAAATCCTAGAAATTCTGCCACAAACTTAAAAAGGACAAACAAAACGACCCCTTGAACCAAGGCCATGACCTTAGTACCAGCCAGAGCCTTGATAAATTTATAAATCAACCAAGATACAATGGCAATATCAAGAGTATGAATCAAAATTTTCAGCGGGCTATCAAACAGACTAACCCAAAAATTAGCATTAACTTCAAATATACTACTCATACAATTCTCTCTTTTTAGTAAAAACTGGCTAAATACATGCTTTATCATTATATCACTTTTCAGATGATTTTTCTTGTATCTCAAACGCTTTTTTTATGATAAAATGGTCTTATGACTCTTAAAACACAATTAAGCATTATAGCCGGTAAGACAGCCCATTTTGCTCTTAGCAAATTGGGTCGCGGGTCAACTCTTCCCGGGAAAATTGCTCTTAAATGCGATAAAGACATTTTAAATACACTGGCTAAAGATTACGAAATCGTCGTTGTCACAGGTACTAATGGAAAAACTCTGACAACTGCTTTGACAGTCGGTATTTTGAAAGAAGCATTCGGACAAGTGCTGACCAATCCCAGCGGTGCAAATATGATCACAGGGATTACAGCTGCCTTTTTAACTGCTAAGAAAAACAAGAATGGTAAAAAGATAGCTGTTTTAGAAATTGACGAAGCCAGCCTTCCTAGAATCACAGAATACCTAAAGCCTAGTCTTTTTGTTTTCACTAATATCTTTCGTGACCAAATGGACCGCTACGGCGAAATCTACACAACTTATCAAATGATTTTAGATGGCGCAGCCAAGGCTCCACAGGCAACTATTTTGGCTAATGGCGACAGCCCGCTCTTTCACTCTGTCAAAACAGTCAATCCTATGCGTTATTACGGCTTTGATACTGAAAGGCATGATGCTAAGCTTGCGCACTACAATACTGAAGGTATTCTCTGCCCCAATTGCCAAAATATTCTTAAATACAAGCTCAACACCTATGCCAACCTCGGTGATTATATTTGTGAAAATTGCGGTTTTTGCCGTCCTAAGCTAGACTATAAACTGACTGATTTGACCAAAATCACCAATACAGCTTCTGAATTTATCATTGACAACCACAGTTACAAGATTAATGTTGGCGGATTGTATAACATTTACAATGCCCTGGCTGCCGTTGCTACTGCTGAATTTTTTGGTGTTGAACCTGAAAAAATCAAGGCTGGCTTTGATAAAAGCCGGGCAGTTTTTGGCCGTCAGGAAACCTTTAAAATCGGCAATAAATCCTGTACCTTGGTTCTTATTAAAAACCCTGTCGGAGCCAGTCAGGCACTTGATATGATTAAATTGGCTCCTTATCCCTTCACCTTGTCTGTGCTGCTCAATGCCAATTATGCTGACGGTATTGATACCAGTTGGATTTGGGATGCGAATTTTGAAAGTATCTTGGACATGGATATTCCTGAAATTTTCACAGGTGGTATCCGCCATTCAGAAATTGCCAGACGGCTGCGAGTCACAGGATACGATGAAAAAAGAATTCACCAGGCTGAAAAATTAGAAGATATTCTGACCATGATCGAAAATCAAGAAACAGAACACGCCTATATTCTAGCCACCTATACGGCTATGCTTGAATTTCGCAGTCTGTTAGCAAGCAGACATGCTGTCGGAAAGGAGATGAACTAGTGGTTTATACATCTTTGCAGTCCCCTGACAGACCGGATTATCAATATCAGCTCAGAGTTGCTCATCTCTATGGCAATCTGCTCAACACCTACGGCGACAATGGCAATATTTTGATGCTCAAATATGTCGGCGAAAAATTGGCTGCCCACATGACCATTGATATTGTATCTATGGGAGATGCTTTTGATGAAAAAGCTTATGATATAATGTTTTTTGGCGGCGGTCAGGACTATGAACAGTCTATTGTTGCTAAGGATCTGCCCGGTAAAAAAGCCAGCATTGCCCGATTTATTGAGTCAGGAGGTGTTGGTCTGGCCATTTGTGGCGGCTTTCAGCTTTTAGGACAGTACTATATTCAGGCTGATGGAAAAAAGATTGACGGTATCGGCGTGATGGGACATTACACCCTCAATCAGAACAATAATCGCTATATTGGCGATATTAAAATCCATAATGATGAATTCAATGAAACATACTATGGCTTTGAAAATCATCAAGGGCGTACCTTTTTAGCCGAAGATGAAAAGCCCTTAGGAACCGTCATTTACGGTAATGGCAATAATAAGGAAGATGCTACCGAAGGAGTCCATTATAAGAACATTTTTGGTTCTTATTTCCACGGTCCAATTCTTTCGCGCAATGCCAATCTTGCCTATCGCTTAGTCACTACTGCTCTAAAAAATAAGTATGGCCAAGATATTAGCCTGCCAAGTTACCAAGATATTCTCAGCCTTGAAGTTGCTGAAGAATACGGCGACATCAAAAGTAAGGCAGAATTTGAAAAATAAAAAAACAGAGGTCAACAGCTGATCTGTACCCCAATCGTTAGATGTTTCGTCTAACTTTGTGGGAGTCAGTTCAGTTGTTGCCCTCTTTAATTGTTTTATTATCAGCTAAATCAAGGTACAGTCAGGCTTTAAATGGGATAAACTAACAGGCCCATAGCTTAATTCTGTAAACAGTATCTTTGTTTAGTCACTGTTAGACAAGCAAAGATTTATTGATAAGCTTCTGCCTTCTCAGATAAAAGGGTCCATTCTTCTAAAAGTTCTTCCTGCTGAGCACTCAAATGATCAACTTCTTTTTGCAGATCCATAAGCTGACTGGCATCGTTGGTTGCAGCCATTTGCTTTGTTATCGTATTTTGCTGCTGCTCAAGCTGCTCTAAAGTTCCTTCAACTTCTTCAAGCCGGCGGTTCAGTTTTCTCAATTCTTTTTGGCTGGCCTTTTGACTGTGATAATCCTGAGCTGCATTTGCTAAAACATCAGCAGGCACCAATACAGCAGACTTGCTTTTAAGCCCTTCTTGTTCTGCCCTTTTCTCAAGATAATAATCATAATCACCCAAATACAGTTTAGAGCCTTTCTCTGAAATCTCCAAGACTTTTGTTGCTACACGGTTGATAAAATAGCGGTCATGACTGACAAAAATCAAAGTTCCGTCAAAATCAATCAGGGCATTTTCAAGAACTTCCTTGCTGTCAATGTCCAGATGGTTGGTCGGTTCATCCAGTACTAAAAAGTTATTATTCTCCATGGACAGCTTTGCTAGCAGCAAACGAGCCTTCTCTCCGCCTGACAGCATGGCAACTGTTTTTTGTACATCATCACCAGAAAAAAGAAAGGCACCCAAACGATTCCTAATTTCCACTTCTGGTCTAGTCGAAAAAGCTGACCACAGTTCTTCTAAAACAGTATTGCGGGCTGTCAAATCGGACTGAGTCTGATCATAGTAGCCCATTTCCACATTGGCACCGTATTTGAGTTCGCCTTTAATAAAGGGAATAAGTCCAATAATGGATTTTATTAAGGTTGTCTTTCCAATTCCATTAGGACCGACAATGGCTATGGCGTCATACTTATTAACCTCCATATTAATCGGACTAGACAAAATATCGCCATCGTAACCAATTGCTGCATCGGTAACTTTTAGGACTTCTCTGCCGGAAGGTTTGCTTGATTTAAAGGTCATCTGAGCCTTTTTAGCATTGTTATCGGGTTTTTCCAAGCGTTCCATTTTTTCCAGCTGCTTACGCCGCGACTGCGCACGTTTGGTCGTTGATGCGCGAACAATATTGCGCTGAACAAAATCTTCTAGTTTAGCAATCTCCTTTTGCTGCTTCTCAAATAGTTTTTCCTCAGCTAGGAGTTTTTGAGCCTTTTGCTCGACAAAACTAGAATAATTGCCAACATACCGATCCAATGAATGCTTAGTCAAATCAAGAGTTACAGTTGCAACCTTATCCAGAAAATAACGGTCGTGACTAACAATAATCAAAGCTCCTTGATAATGCGTCAGATAGTTTTCCAGCCAGGCAATGGTTTCAATATCCAAATGGTTGGTCGGCTCATCAAGCACCAAGAGTTCAGGTTTCTCTAAAAGCATCTTGGCCAAGGCTAAACGCGTATTCTGTCCGCCAGACAAGTCTGATATTTTCATTTGCCACATAGACTCATCAAATTGAAAACCATTTAAAATCGCACGGATATCACTCTCATAAGTAAAACCGCCTCTTATTCTAAAATCTTCAGACAGCTTATCATAAGTCTGCATGAGATCATCCAATTCAGAACCTGTCAGCTCGCCCATTTTCATTTCCAGCTGACGCAGGCGTTCTTCGTCTTGACGCAGATCATCAAAAACATGGAGCATTTCTTCAAAAACAGTGTTGTCAGACTCAAAACGACTGTCTTGCGCCAAATAAGACAGGGACAGGTCGCGTTTTTTGTCAATGCTTCCTGAGCTGGCGCTTTCTTCTCCCACCAGTATTTTTAAAAGAGTTGATTTTCCTGCACCGTTACGGCCGACAAGGGCAATGCGGTCACGCTCATCCACCTGAATAGTAATATTATCAAAGAGCACTTCACCAGCAAAAGAGCGCTCAATTTTGTTTCCTTGTAAAATAATCATATGTCTATTCTATCAAATCTCCCTCAGCTAGGCTAGCCGAAATATGAAAAAAAGAACGGTCCAAGCACCCAGCATAACTGCTAGAGTTCAAGCAAAACCGCTCTTTTTTATTATTCTTTTATTACTCTAAATAGTGCTCTTTTAAGCCTGTAAAGGCTAATACAGACTCTTGGAGCCCCCCTAGCAAAGAAGTTTATCAGTCTCCTAAAGCAGCCATAGTTGTCAAAGCAGAGTCATAGTAATTGGTTGAGGACAGACCATTAACAAAAACTTTCTTTTCCTGCTGATGCAGGCGCTCATATTTATGATTATGGTCTATCTTTTTAGCCGCATAAAAAATAGGTGCCTCAAAGCTGGCAGACTGATGAGCATCCAAATGCTTACCGTTTAGCTTATAGCCTGCATAAATAGTTTTTTGCTTCATAAAGAAATTCATCATCTTTCTGAGCATCTTCTGACTTTGCTTATCCTTACTTCTGGCTAAGTTATAAGGCATGCGACAGGCATTGTAATAGTAATCACCATCATACTTGCTGGCAATTAAATTCGCCTTGATTGCCTTAACCTGACCAGACTTACGAACCCACATAAAGTCTGGAAAAAGACCAGCCTTATGCTGTCTGCTCATTTTTTCTAAGCTATCCAACATTGAAGACTTGATAACTTTCCAAGTATTGTTTTTACTAAAATTATAGAAAACATCAAACTGTTCTGGCAGAACATCTGACGTTCTAACCAGATCATAATAATCAGTTCCTTCAGTAGCCCAGTTTCCAACGGTTAAGGACTTGGTTTCTGAATTATAATTATAAGCCAAAATATCGTTTAGCAGAAGTCTAGCCTGTTTTTTGTAAGCCTCAGCCTTGTCAGGCCAGAGCTCTGCTGCTTTAATTAAAGCATAAGCAATATAGAGATCCCCGTCAGTAGCACTGTTAGGCATGTCTTCAATAGAACCATCTGCCTTAATAATTTGTTTCCAAGACATCAGCTGAGTACCCGCAGTACGGTGATCTAGATAATATTGATAGAGTTTGTTGAATTCTGACTTGCTGTCAGCACCCCTTTTAGCCGCCTCAATAGCAATGTACAATCCGTAACCTTGTCCTTCAGAAAGAGCTGTGGTTCCTTTTTTACTTGCCGCCGTCTTGACATAGGCACTCTTACCATGAGTTACAACATAGTATTTAGACCATTGCTTGTAGATATTTTGCCGCATATCATCTGTACTTTTAATACGAATGATGTAAAATCCTGCGGTCAGTAATACAAGAAAGAGCACAAACCAAATATATTTTAATGTCTTTTTCTTCACGTCTTTCTCCTTTAGCCTGCAAATCGTTTTGTTTTAACCCACTTCGTTCCATCACGGCGTAAGATTTTATCCATAATAACAGAACTAATAGATGAGATAGATACTATAATGAAGAGCTGCGTATAAGTAAAGTAAGACAACAGCGCAATCCAAATCTGCCTAACTGTAGCCTGACCGTGCTGAGTTGCTTGTGAAATAGAAATCTGCAAGAGATAAAGCAAAATCATCAAGAACCAGTTAAAGAGCAAAAGTTGAGCCATGTAGACATTGTTGGTATCAAAGGCGAAAGGAAGCTGCACTCCTGGTTTGAATAAGCCGATAATTAAGGCTATCAGATTAGAAAAGAAGAGAATATCTGACAAAACAATCGCTGCATTAAACCAAAAGAAAGTACATGTATAATAGAAAACTTCCCACTTAACGCGCCAATTGCCACGGCCAAAAAGATGTTTGAAATTGGCAATAACCACTTCATAATTTCCCTTAGCCCAACGCTTTCTTTGCAAGTAATAAGATTTCAGCGTTTCAGGTTCTTGCTGGAAGGCTTCTGAATTGTGAGCCAAAGCAATTAATTTACCACTCTGCATGATTTTAAAGGAAATATCCGTATCCTCTGTCAGCGCACCATTTCGCCAGCCACCGATGCTCTTAACAAATTCTGTATTAATGATAAAATTCGTTCCGGGAATCCGGCCAATCTTACCCAAGTGCCACATGCCAACATGCTGGATCCGCTGCGTTACAACGATTTCCTGATTGATACAGCGAGTCAGGAAGTTTTGATTGGCATTACGTGTCTTGTTGCGTCCAAAGGCTGCAACATGACGTTCAGGATCTTCCATTACTTTTTGCACAAGGAAATAAAGAGCATTTTTCTCTGGCATAGCATCGGCATCATAAACACAGATGTAATCTCCCTTGGCTATTTTCAGAGCATCATTTAACACTCCTGCCTTTCCACCAGTACCAGTACGGTCAATCAAGGTTAAATCTCGATCAGCATATTGCGGTAGAGCCTTCACCTTTTGCATTTCCTGATAAGTGTTGTCTTCGCAGTTATCAGCAAAAAGTAGAACTTCTATCCTGTCATGAGGATAGTTCATATCTAGAATCGCTTTTGCTGTTTGGGCAATAACCACATCTTCATTATGGGCCGGAACAACTACTGTTATCATCGGATATTCAGGTAAGGGACTGATATCTACATCAAAATCACTGTGTTTAAACCAGAAATGAACCGCCGACATAAGAATAATCAAGGCCATCGCCAAGGAAGACCAAATTGAGATTAAACTAATAATCATTAAAATCTGACTAATCATCATCTACCGCCTTAAAGTTTTTATTAACTCGTTCAAGAATAACTAAATAGCTAATGAATAAAATGACAAAGCAGGCTGCAAAAAAGAGACTGATGCCAAGTCCAATATTAAAAAATATATTCGTTAAATTCATATCTCCACTCACTTAATATTCTACAATAATATGAGTTTCCAAGAGTCGTTCCAATCTCTTGATAATGTCCTCATAATAAGCATAACGCTCCCAATTTTCATGATCAACCATCTGATAACCATATTGGAATTGAATTTCATGTGTACTGTTCTCATGATTAAAGCGTATATTACTCAGGTTGATTTCTATCTCCTCTTCAAGCTCAGAATGCCAGTTAGGATCTGAGCTGGTTTGAACAATAAGAAATAAACCGTTTCTTAAATAGAATACTCTGTCACTGTCTTGCTTTGATCTAAAAATAGCACGATTAATCCGCTTGATACTGGCATAGTACTCTGTCGGCTGCGTTTGTTTAAACTGTTCCGCGTGAGCCCAGCTGACCAGCATGGTCTGAATCGTAACATCATCAGAATGCTGAGCCTTGCGAGCGTAATATTCATAGTAGCTCTTAGCCTTGGAAGTCTGAACAGCAATGGCACCTTTTTTCTCTAAAATTAGGCCTTCCAGCTGATTGGCAATAATTAAAATAATCGGCAGAGCAACAATCAGAATAAAGCGATCCTCCAAAGGAATATAAGAAATGCCAACAATCAGAATAAAGGATCCGATAATGAGTGAAAAAAGCTCTGTCCAAGTCACCAGCAAATCGGTTAAAAACCAAGGAGTCAGTAAGACTATAAATATAAGAAAACCATAAATGCCTGCCATCATAGGACTGTACTGAAAAGCCACATAAAGACTTGAACCAGCAGCTAGCACCAGAAGCAAAAGCATGGTAGAAAAATTTAGCAATCGTCTCATCTTAAGCTCATTACTCCCTTCCAAAATCTTCTGGCCGCTCGCCATCATTGAAATAATAAGAAATAGCGTCTAAGATACGTTCAGAAGCCTGACCGTCACCGTAAGGATTTTTGGTCTGAGCCATCTTATCATACACACCTTCTTTATTATCAAGCAAGTCTGCCATAGCAGTTCTGACAGATTCTTCTTCAGTTCCTACTAATTTCAAGGTTCCGGCAGCTACACCTTCAGGACGCTCAGTTGTATCCCTAAGAACCAAGACAGGTTTCCCCAGCGAAGGCGCTTCTTCTTGGACACCGCCAGAATCAGACATAATGAAATAACTCTTGTTAGCTAAATTATGAAAATCAATAACATCAAGCGGCTCAATTAGGTGAACACGCTCAACATCTGCTAAAATTTCCTTAGCAGCTTCCTGCACCGAAGGACTCAGATGAACCGGATAAACAATCTCAACATCAGGGTAATCAGCCAAGACTGCTTTTATTGTTTTAAAGACTCTGCGCATTGGCTGGCCTTGATTTTCACGACGATGCATAGTGACCAAAACAATCCGATGGTTTGGATCAATATTATCAAGCACCTTGTGGTGGTAATCTTCCTTAACAGTCAAAGTTAAGGCATCAATAGCTGTATTGCCGGTAACAAAAATCTGTTCAGCAGGATGATTTTCTTTTATAAGATTGTCCCTGCTTTGGCTGGTTGGTGCAAAATAAAGATCTGCAACAATATCAGTTACCTGACGGTTGACTTCTTCAGGAAAAGGGGAATACTTATTCCAAGTCCTGAGGCCTGCCTCAACATGACCGATTTTGATTTGATTGTAAAAAGCAGAAATACTGGCAGCAAGAGTTGTCGTAGTATCGCCGTGCACTAAGATAACATCAGGCTTTTCAGTCTTGAGGACTTGGTCAAGTTTGTTAATCACATTAGTCGTAATTGTTGACAAAGTCTGCTGCTTACTCATAATGTTCAAATCATAATCAGGGTCAATGTGAAATGTTTTCAATACTTGATCAAGCATTTGCCGATGCTGAGCAGTTACAACCGTTACTGCATCAAATCGTGCGGCTTGCTCTTTTAAAGATCTAATTAAAGGAGCCATTTTTATAGCTTCCGGTCTTGTACCGAAAACAAGCATAACTTTAATTTTTTTCATATTTCCTCTTTATGATAAATTTAAATTAATGTATGTCAAAATAATACATCTTTGTCATAATATCACTATTTTATTACATTTTCAAGACAAATTCCTTTGATTTTTTTAAAAATTTTTTCCTTTACTTTATGATTATATTAAAAAACGCCCTTATCAAAGAAGAGCGGTAAATTATTCAAAATCCTTGTTACAATCAACTTTAGATAGGTCAAAACAGTTTGCCATTTTATTATAAATAGATGAGAAAAATAACTAAATTAAATAACCACAATTATTTCTTAGATAACAATAAGATTAAATTAATATGATAAGTATATTGTTTTTTTAAACTACTTCATATTATTTAGCATAAAGTTTTTTAACAGCTGCAACATCAGTATCCTGAATACCATAATAAGAACCTGATGAAGCCATTACCGAGGTTTCACTGTCATCATGGTTAAGACCGATAGCATGTCCTAGTTCGTGCTCTGCTGTATGAACAATCCTATCAAAGCTATAGCCATAATTTTCATTTAAAAGATAATAACGATTGAGTTTGACATCAACGTGACTAATACGATTTGTCGCAGCATTGGTTTCAGATTCAGCCAGCCCTGCAGCTTGAGTTTTAGCGTCTGAATAATCTGTTGCTATAATATTAGCCCCTGCTTTATTAGAAACAATATTAAAAGTAAAGCTGCCAGTTGCATTCCAATTGGCAATTGCTGTCCGATAAGCTTTAATAAAAGTCTCATCGCTTGAAGCAATGTAGATTGTAGCCTTATTCTTATCCCAGCGGCTGCCTTGTTCATGTTCGTAATTATCTGTTGACAGCTTAGACATAGTATCTCGCAGATTAAAATCACTGCTAAAAAAAGTCGTCGATATTTTATGAATCTGCTCAGAAATTGCTGCTCCAAAATCAGCCTTACTGCTGCTGGTAAAATAGAAAAAGAGCAAAGTAATAATCACTAAGATAATGACCGTTCGAAAAAGACTCCAGATGAGACTGAAAATTAATCTAGGAATAAAAAATAAAATCTTAAATACACTTTTCATAGAGAACTGTCCCTTCATTTTTATTGAATAGAAAAGACCTAGAACTAAGTATAGCAAGCCTAAAAATAAAAAGCAAGGATTTACCAGCTGCTTTTGCCACAAGCTTATCAAAAAAAGAAGACAGCCGATCATGACTGGTTTACAGTTATGACTTGGCTGTCTGCTAATTTTTTATAGGCATTATTCTACTGCCAGTTTTTTAAACTGACCTTTTTTAACCTTTTGGTATCCTTGCTTTTTAAGCAATTGTTCACTCTTTTTCAGACTGATATAAGTTGCTTTTCGGCCTGAAGGTGTGTCAAGTTTGATTTCTGGCAGTTTCTTAGCCAGTTCATTAAGATTAGCTTTTGTATAATCAACACTGACCTTTTCAATCAAATAAGTATCTTTATACTCAATGCTTTCCTTAACACCTGTGATTCCTTGATATTTTTGAGCTTCGTCAGCAATTTTTTCCTTGGCTGCTGCTGCATCCGCTACTTTAAGTGCTGAATAGGTCAATTGGCTTTCAGACACTTGTTTGGTAACACGATCGCTTCCTCTTAGGTGATAATAAGTCAAGCGAATATCTGCTGCATTCTCTTTAAATAATTGGTAGTAAACAGCTTGTGTACGAGAAGACTTTGCACTGACTGTCTGTTGCGTAGTCAAGACTAACAATACGGTTGCAGCCAGCAAGCCTAAGATAAGGCCAAGTTTCTTTTTCATCAATAAATTTCCTCACTTTCAATTTGTACTTTCTTATTGTAACTTCTGATAAGTTCTCTGTCAAGGACTCTATTGTCCAATAACTATTAAATAAGATTAAAGAACACTTTAAAACATGATTAGGACAGTCTTTCTTCTTTTTGATAGTCAATTGGAAGCCATTCTAAAAGAAAGTCCAGCTGCTTTTCCCAATAATACCACTCATGCCTGCCATGATCCTTGCGGTAATCAATATCAAGCCCCAGAGCTCTCAGCTTTTCAACAGCTATTTCATTGGCCGGAAAGAGAAAATCTTCATAACCGCACCAGGCATAAAATTTTGTTTTTTTATCTGATTTTTTTGCAAGCGTCGTTAAAAAGTGTTTCTCAAGCTCTTTTTCTTTCTCCAAGTCACCAAAGATGCCCTGCCAGTAGCTCGGGGAGCCTTCTGTAGTGGTTGTGATGCTTTTTCCATCAATACCGATGCCAAGTGCTCCTGAAAATGAAGCTGCATGTGAAAATTTATCAGTGGAAAGAGCAATCTTGTAAGCACCATAGCCACCCATAGAAAGACCTGCAATAAAGGTTTTTTCACGCTTCTTGGTCATATTAGGAAAAAAGCGCTGCATAACTTCTGGCAGTTCCTTAGCTATCATATCATAATAATTAAGACCATAGGCGGTATTGGTATACCATGCTAAATCTGTTGAAGGCATAACCACAATCAAGTTTGTGCGGCGCAGCAGGCGCTCAATTGCTGTACGCTTTTGCCAGGAATTTTCATTTCCGCCCATGCCATGTAAAAGATAGAGTACCGGAATGTCTGTGTCATTGACATATTCTTCTTTAATTTCTGAGGCGTCTGGATAAATGACATTAACATGGCGCACCATATCTAAACTTTGCGATTGATATTCTATTTGAAAAAAAGCCATTAATCAATTTCCTCCCAATTTTATTTCCCTCATTATAGCATAATTTATTTTCTTTTGATAAACTAAAAAGAAAAAACAGGAGGCAAAAAATGACTGCAATTTATGGGGATTTAATTGACCAAGAGACTCGCTGTATTGACTATCATGGCCCTACAGATATTGTGGCTTTAAAATGCTTTGCCTGTCAAAAATACTATCCTTGTTTTAAGTGCCATAATCGTCATGAAGACCACCCTTTTGAGCCTTATCCACAGCATTTAAAAAAGGATAAGGTGGTCTTTTGCGGAGCCTGCCAAAAAGAATTGACCATCGAAGATTATAAAGGAAGAGCTGCCTGTCCTAACTGTGACCATCCCTTTAATCCTAACTGCAGTCGCCACTATGACTATTATTTTACAGATTCCTGATAAGCACACATCAATATAACAGCCTATTGCTGCACAAAAAAGGAAGAGATAAAATTGGTTTTTTAATTGCCATTTTATTTCTTCCTTATTTTTATTTAACTTATCTAACTTCCATAACAACCGGTAGGATTGCAGGCCGGCGTTTGGTTTGATCAAAGAGAAACTTACCGACTTCATCGCGGACAAGGGATTTTAATTCACCCCAGTCAAAGTTATCTTGGCTCAAGTAACTCTCAACAGCCTTGTTGACAATTTCAGCACTCTCACGCAGAATGTCGCGACTTTTTTTAACGTAAACGAAGCCGCGGGTATTGATTCTAGCTCTGGAAATAATCTTTTTTTCCTTCTTATTGACTGTCAAGGCGACAATAAAGACACCATCTTCTGATAAGACCTTGCGATCGCGCAGGACAATGTTGCCCACATCGCCAATCGCATTTCCGTCAATCATAACGTCTCCTGCAGATACGGCTCCTTCGTGAACAAAGCCGTCCTTGCCATAAACCATGATGTCCCCACGTTTCATAATATAAATGTTTTCTGGGAACATGCCGATTTCAAGCGCTAAATCAGCATGAGCAGCCAGCTCTCGGTACTCTCCCTGAATTGGGAAAAGGTATTTAGGTTTAAGAAGGTTGATCATCAGCTGAAGGTCACGGCCATTGGCATGTCCTGACACTCGAAGATCCTGGGTAATCAGTCTAACAGTGCCGCCCGCCTTATAGATCAGATTTTCAACCTGTGCTACAACGGCTTCTTTCGAAACCGTCGGCGTTGTCACAATGTAAACCAAGTCTCCGTCTTTAATTTCCACATAGCGGTGACGGCCGACAGCCATTTTTCTCAGACCGTTCAAAGGTTCGCTCATCCGGCCTGTTTCCAAAATAATCAACTCATGATCTTCAAACTTATGCATGTCTTTTGGCTTCACAATGAGCTTTTCATCCACAACTGAAAGCTTTTTAAGGCGGATAGCGGTGCGGACAATATTTTCAACATCAAAACCAGTCAGAACAACACGGCGGCCGTTATTGGCAGCCGAATCAAAGACCTGCTGGATACGCACAAGGTTAGAAGCCACTGCCGCAACAATAATGCGGCCTTCCCAGTCGGAGATAATCTGCTCCATCTCAACGCCTACTTCAGCTTCACTGGCAATTTGAACATTGCTGTCAGCGTTGGCAGAATCTGATAACAGAGCCAAAACACCTTCACGTCCAATCTCAGCAATACGGGCTAAATCTGTCTGATAGAGCTTGCTGGCAGCCTGATCAAACTTGAAATCACCGGTATAAACAATATTGCCCTCCTTTGTGCCGACAACAATTCCCAAGCTTTCGGGGATTGAGTGCGTTGTTTTAAAGAAAGAAATCAAGGCATCCTTAAATTCAATCTCAGTTTGGGCATCAACTACATGAAAGTTATGAAATTTCTTGGTGGCATCATTATTTTTGACAACCAATTTGGCTAACTCAATAGTCAGCTCAGATCCAAAAACCGGTGCCTTGACATTGGCTAAGAGGTAAGGCAGAGCACCAATAGCATCAGCATGCCCATGAGTTAAAAAGATTCCCTGCACTCGTTTTTTATTTTCAATAAGATAATCCAAATTAGGTATAATAACATCTACACCTAGCTGCTCATTTTCTGGATATTTTAATCCGGCATCCAGAACAAAAATAGAATCATTGACCTCTGCCAAATAGAAGTTCTTACCGTTCTCCCGAACTCCTCCCAGGGCCATAATTTTAATATCTGTCATTAGTTCTCCTTATGTTTTCACAGTATTTTCAGATAAGTTTTTGTCATACAATTCACTATCTTTTCACTGTCTTTATTTTCATACAAACGGTCCCTATCTCCCGTGTTCATGCACGAAATAACAGGTCGAATTACTGCGGGCAATAAAAAAATTGCATACACGATTAGTATACAACTTTTCAATTTATTTTTCAATTTATTCAAACAGGCCGTAATAGTCAGAGATGTCCATTTGAGCCTTTTCTTCAGCAGATAAATCCTGAATAATGCGACCGCCCTTCATGACCAGCAACCGATTGCCATATTTGAGAGCATCTTCCATGCGGTGGGTAATCATGAGAGCTGTCAGATGATCCTGACGGATAAATGTTTCTGTCAGCTCCATCAAGGCTACACTGGTCTTTGGATCAAGGGCAGCTGTATGTTCGTCAAGCAAGAGCAGGTCTGGCCGTTTGATAGTCGCCATGAGCAAACTCAGAGCCTGCCGCTGTCCTCCTGAAAGAAGGCCAGCTGGCGTTTCCAAATGCTTTTCCAGACCGTTGCCGATTTTATCAATAACCGCCTGAAATTCTTGTTTATGTGCATTGATATTGCGAGAAATGAGGCTGCGCCGCTCTCCGCGGTATTTAGCAATCAAAAGATTTTCCGCCACCGTCATTCGAGGTGCCGTTCCCATTTTAGGATCCTGAAAAACCCTTGATAGGTACTTGGCCCGTTTTTGAGCGGGATAGGCAGTCATATCCTCTCCCATGATGGAAATGCTGCCGCTGGTCAGGCTGAGCGTCCCAGCGAGAACATTAAAAAGTGTGGACTTGCCCGCTCCGTTTCCGCCGAGGATCGTCAGAAAATCATGCTCATAAATATCAAGGCTGACAGTATCAAGGATGGTCTTATAATCGTCAAAGCCGTTATTCACTTTGACCGTGGCGTTTTTTAATTCAACAATTTTTTTAGTCATCGGGACAGTTTCACTCCTTTAAAGAACTTCTTTTTCAATTCCGGAATCATAAGACAGACAGCCAAGACCACCGCACTGAAGAGTTTGAGATAGTTGGTTTTAAAGCCTAGAGAAATAACTGCCAAAATTAAAAATTGGTAAAGAACAGAGCCGACAACAATTGCGATAAGCCGCTCTACCAGAGTCAGACCTGTTGAAAAAAGCACTTCTCCGATAATGATGCTGGCTAAGCCAATGACGATAACGCCAATTCCTTTGGAAACATCAGCATAGCCATCCTGCTGGCTGATAAGGGCGCCAGCCAGAGCAATCAGGCCGTTGGACAAAACCAAGCCCATCAGTTCCATCTTATCGGTATTAATTCCAAAACTTTGAGCCATATCATGGTTATCACCAGTTGCGATATAGGCCTGTCCCAGACGTGTGTTCAAAAAGAAAATCATACTGCCAACCACCAGAACGACAAAGATAAGCCCCAGAACAAGCAGGTTTACAGTAGCAGAAAAGGGCAGAAAGTCCTGCAGTTTTTTAGAATTCAGTAGTCCTAAATTAGCACGCCCCATAATCATCAGCATGATGGAATGGCAGGACGTCATGACCAAAATTCCCGATAAAAGAGTAGGAATCTTCCCTTTTGTATAAAGGAGACCAGTTACGAGTCCTGCTAAACAGCCTGCTAAAACAGCTATTACAGTTGCCAGCAGAGGATTAGTTCCCTGTGTAATCAGCGTCACCGCTACTGCTCCGCCTAAAGGAAAGGAGCCTTCTGTTGTCATATCCGGAAAATCTAAGATCCGGAAGGTCATAAAAATGCCCAAGCCTAAAATGGCCCAAAGAAAACCTTGTGAAATCGTTGAAAGTAACATCTTCTATCCTTCTTTTATAAATATCTCTTATTTTAACACAAAAAAAGGAAGGGGACAAAAGTCATTTTGATTGCTTGACTTTGTCTCCTCCTTTGATCAAGAAAATCTGTTTTTGAGTAGGCTTGACTTACTTGCTTTTAGCCTTTTTAAGCACATCAGCAGGAATAGTGACGCCCAACTCTTTAGCTACCTTTTCATTGACAACAGGGGTTCCCTTGTCAAAAATATCAACAGGTAGTTCTGAGACCTTTTTTCCTTCAAATAATTTTACAGCCATCTTGCCAGTGGCAACACCAAGTTTATATTGATCAACGACAACCGAAGCAAGCCCACCTTCATTGACCATGGTATCGACACTTGGATAGATAGGCTTTTTGGCTGCCTTAGCAGCTGATACGACTGTCGGAAAGGCACTGGCAATGGTATTGTCCAGCGGAATCCAGACAGCATCTGCCTTCCCCAACATAACATTCATGGTTGTAGCAATTTCATTGGTTGAAGGAACAGAATACTCCAGAACCCTATAGCCTTTTTTCTCAGCTGTTTTCTTAAATTCAGCCACCTGAGATTTAGAATTGTCCTCACTGCTTGAATAAAGGACACCGACCGTTTTGACTTTTGGTGTCAAGGTCTTTATTAAATCAACCTGAGCACGAATTGGTGTTCTGTCAGATACTCCGGTAACATTGCCATCTGGCTTTTTGAGATTTTTAACCAACTTAGCACCAACCGGATCTGTTACAGCTCCCATCACAATAGGAGTATCCTTTGCTGCACTGGCCAGTCCTTGAGCCGCCGGTGTAGCAATTCCGATTAAGACATCATTCTTATGATTAACTAAGGTTTGGCTCATGGTTTGAACCTTGCTTTGATCTCCTTCAGCATTCATAAAATCAATCTTAAGCTGCTTGCCAGAGTAACCTTCTTCTTTCAAACCAGCCTTAATGCCTCGATAAATTTCGTCCAAAGCATTGTGGCTGACATACTGAAGCACGCCGACTTTAAAAGTGTCTGACTTGGCTGACTTTTGATTTGGTTTACTAAGTGACTGGTAAACAAGAACACCGATGACCACAACGGCCAGAGCTAGAAGCACTCCCATTAAACGTTTATTTTTCATATTTCCTCCTCAAATCATTCCTGCTTTTATTTTACTGTAATTTTCAGCTTTTTTCAATACAGCTGAAAACGTTTTGCTGTTCTGAAAGTGCGAATTGAAAGTTTCATATGGTATAATAGAAAAGACTAAAAGAAAAGAGGAAAAACCATGTCCTTTGATGGCTTTTTTTTGCATCATTTAACCTTGGAATTAAAAGAGCAGCTCCTGTGGGGACGTATTCAAAAGGTCAATCAGCCTTTTGAGCATGAGCTGGTTTTATCAGTCCGCAACAACCGCCAAAATTACAAACTGCTGCTCTCAGCCCATCCAGTTTTCGACCGCGTTCAGGTGACCAAGACCAATTTTCAAAATCCTCAGAGCCCTAATACTTTTACTATGATTATGCGAAAATACCTGCAGGGAGCTGTGATTGAAAGTATTGAACAGCTTGAAAATGATAGAATTTTAGAAATAACCGTTTCCAACAAAAATGACATTGGAGATCAAATCAAGGTCACCTTGGTCATTGAAATCATGGGCAAGCACAGCAACATCATCCTGCTTGATAAAAATGAGAAAAAAATCATTGAGTCCATTAAGCATATTGGATTTGCCCAAAACAGCTACCGCACTATCCTGCCTGGTGCCAGCTATCTGGCACCGCCAAAAACAAAGGGGCAAAATCCCTTTATGATTTCTGATGAAAAACTCTTTGAAATTCTGCAAACAGAGAATCTTGAAGCCCGCAACCTACAAAGACTTTTTCAAGGGCTGGGGCGCGATACTGCCGAGGAATTGAGCAGGCGCTTGGAGACTGACAAACTAAAACAATTTAAACAATTTTTCGCCCTGCCAGTCTGCCCTGCTTTGACGGAAAAGTCTTTTTCTGCAGTAAATTGGGATAGTTCTCAGGAAACATTTGCCAGCCTTTCTGATTTACTGGATTATTTTTATCAGGATAAGGCTGAACGCGATCGCATTGCTCAGCAGGCCAGCGATTTGATCCATCGCATTCAAAATGAACTGGAAAAAAATAAGAAAAAACTTAAAAAGCAAGAAAAAGAACTGCAGGATACAGACAAGGCAGAAAACTACCGCCAAAAAGGAGAGTTGCTGACAACCTATCTAAATCAGGTTCCTAACAATCAAGATCAGGTGGTGCTTGACAATTACTACACAGGTGAGAAAATAGCAATTGCACTTGACAAGGCTCTAACACCCAGCCAGAATGCCCAGCGCTATTTTAAGAAGTATCAAAAATTAAAGGAAGCTGTTAAGCATCTGGGAGGGTTAATTGAGGAAACCAAGGCTACTATCCAATACTTAGAAAGTGTTGACAACGCGCTCAGCCAAGCCAGCCTTGCTGAAATTGGTGATATTCGCGAAGAATTAATCGAAACTGGCTTTGTCAAACGCCGCCACAGAGAAAAACTTCAAAAACGCAAGAAACCTGAACGCTACTTGGCTTCTGATGGCCAAACCATTATCATGGTAGGCAAGAACAATCTGCAAAATGATGACTTAACTTTCAAAATGGCCAAAAAAGGCGAACTCTGGTTTCATGCCAAGGACATCCCAGGCAGTCATGTTCTGATCAAAGACAATCTTAATCCTAGTGATGAGGTTAAAACAGACGCTGCCGAATTAGCTGCCTATTTTTCAAAAGCTCGTCTTTCCAACCTCGTTCAGGTTGATATGATTGAGGCCAAAAAGCTCAATAAACCAAGCGGCGCTAAACCAGGCTTTGTTACCTATACAGGGCAGAAAACCTTGCGTGTTACTCCTGATGAGGATAAAATAAAGGCTATGAAAATCTAAAAAGAACCCAATCTTGCAAGTTTAGAAAATTCAAATACAGTTAGAACTTCTGTTCAACAAGTATGCTTAAAGAGATAAGTTTAATATTTACCCTTGAAATGGCAGCAAATCTTATCAACTGTCTGCTTAATATAACTTGCTTGGGCTCTATTTGTACTTTTTGTAAAATAATACTATAATAATAAAATATTATAAAAAAGGATGAAATTATGTCAGATCAATCAGATACCAAACAGACCCACCAGGATTCAGAAGAACTGGAAAATGGTATGGTCCGCGGTTTGCAAAACCGCCATGTTCAGCTTATCGCTATTGCCGGAACAATCGGAACTGGGCTCTTCTTAGGAGCCGGGAGATCCATCAGCCTGACAGGGCCGTCCATCATCGTTGTCTACCTTATTACAGGCTTCTTTATGTTTTTAATGATGCGGGCTATCGGAGAAATGCTCTATTACGATCCGGACCAGCATACTTTTATTAACTTTATCACTAAATATGTCGGCAAGGGCTGGGGCTATTTTTCCGGTTGGTCTTACTGGCTGTCATTAATCTTTTTGGGAATGGCCGAAATTACGGCCGTTGCTACCTATGTCCAGTACTGGTTTCCTACGTGGCCTGCCTGGATTATCCAAATTGTCTTCTTAATACTGCTGTCTTCTGTCAATTTAATTGCTGTCCGGGTTTTCGGAGAAACAGAATTCTGGTTTGCCATGATTAAAATTGTTGCTATTCTAGCCTTGATTGCTACCGGAATTTTCATGGTGCTGACTAACTTTGAAACAAGTCAAGGACATGCTAGTCTCGCTAATATTACAGATCATTTTGAATTTTTCCCTAAAGGCTGGACAAGATTTTTCATGGCCTTTCAAATGGTTTTCTTCGCCTATCAGGCCATTGAATTTGTAGGGATTACAACCTCAGAAACACAAAACCCCAGAAAAGTTCTGCCTAAGGCTATTCAAGAAATTCCTGTTCGGATTGTCATCTTCTACATTGGTGCCCTGCTTGCCATTATGGCCATCTTTCCTTGGCGGGCTCTGCCGGTCAATGCGTCACCCTTTGTTATGGTCTTTAAACTTGCAGGAATTAAATGGGCTGCTGCTTTAATTAACTTTGTCGTTCTAACCTCAGCAGCCTCTGCCCTCAACTCCACACTCTATTCTACAGGACGCCACCTTTACCAATTAGCTAATGAGGTTCCAAATCCTGTTTTAAATTATTTCAAGGCCAACCGTCTATCACGGACAGGCGTTCCTAGCAGAGCCATTATTATGTCAGCAGTGGTAATTGCTATCTCTGCCTTCATCGCTGTTTTACCAGGAGTATCTGATGCTTTTGCCCTCATCACAGCTTCATCATCAGGTGTTTACATCGCTATTTATATTTTAACGATGATTGCACATTACAAATACAGGCAGTCTAAAGATTTCATGCCAGATGGCTATCTCATGCCTGCCTATAAGTTGTCAAATCCTATCACCACGCTCTTTATGGTCTTTGTCTTTATTTCCCTCTTTTTGCAGGACTCAACCTACATTGGAGCTGTCGGTGCAACGATTTGGATTATTGTTTTTGGTCTTTACAGCCAGTTTAAATTTAAAAATCAAAAATAGACTAGGCGACGAGCTGCAGGCTGTAAGTGCGGCAAAGTGAAGGCAACCAATCTAAAGAATATAAAAAGTGAGATATGGATCCATTCCTAAGGAATGCTATCTGTATCTCACTTTTTTGTATAGGCAATTTGAAGAGCTCCCTTGCGGCTGGCAACGGATAGCTCTTATCCAAACATTGTCAGCTTTCTAGAGTGCAGTTTATTCAGCCTTGTCAATATCACCGCGGACCTCTTTGGCGTTGAATTTTGCAAAGAGATACTGCCGGTCTTGAACAGGGAAACGCTGATCCAGCTGATCGACAGCCCCTACTTCAACTTGGCCTTCTGTAATTATATAATCCATTACATGGCCGCCAAAAGTATGGTCATCAGAAATAAAATGAAGGTGGTAGCCTGCCACACTAACTCCATGAAAGATTTCAGGAGTCCAGATGCCGACAATTGTTCCTGTAATATTTTCAGCTGTATATTCAGGCTGATGTGTAGCTACTTCTGCAAATTTTTTATCGGACGTTGAGCGCGGAATCATGCGCACATGCATTTTTGCAAAATTACCGTGAATCTTAATAGAGCGGAAAAGATTTTCCCCATCATAATAAGATTCTATACGCGTCTGCAGTTCTTTATCTGTCATTTCAAAGCGCTGTTTGAAGATGACTTCAGCCTGATGATGAATAACAGCGGCATAAGGCACTTTCATATCATCAGGTACTTCAACAACCTTGGGCTTGTCTCCAGATCCTTTGGCCTGATAGGCTTTGCCATCCAAGACAATAAGCTCACCATCAATAGAATCAAGTGTTCCAAGTCCCAAATCACCATACTCCAACAGCTCACCTACTGTCAGTGAACCGCCGTAAAGTCCCGCCATAAGAGCCCCTAAGGTATTGTATTGAAACAGTTTGTTGGCTTCCATTTTTTAACTCCTTTTTAATAAAATTCATCTGGTAAAATGGTTTCACCCAATTTAATATTATCTTTATAATCAATGGGAAGATCAATCAGAACTGGACCATCCTCGGCTTCTTCTATAGCTGTTTTTAAGACAGCATCAAAATGCTCCTTACTGTCGGCACGATAGCCCTTAGCGCCGAAGCTTTCAGCATATTTAACAAAGTCAACAGAACCGAAATCAACGCCTGATGAACGACCGTACTTCATTTCCTCTTGAAACTCAACCATATTGTACTTACCGTCATTCCAAATAATATGGATGATAGGCAGCTTCAGACGGACAGCTGTTTCCAGTTCCTGTCCAGAAAAGAGGAAACCTCCGTCACCAGAAACGGAAATAACTTTGGTATTTGGCCGCAAGAGGCTGGCTGAAATGGCCCAAGGAAGTGCAACTCCTAAGGTTTGCATACCATTTGAAAAAAGCAGGTGACGGGCTTCATAGCTCTTGAAATAACGAGCCATCCAAATATAATGACTGCCGACATCAACCGTCACTGTCATGTCATCTGTAGTTTGTTTTTGAAGAACCTCAATCACATCAAGCGGATGAAGCAGACCTTCTTTTGGTGTTTTATCAAATTTGACATCTTCCACTACATTATTACGAAGACCTTTAAGGTATTCAACAGAACCTTCTGGAAGGGCATAGCCGTTAACAGCAGGCAAGAGCAAATCAAGCGTTTCTGCTATGTCACCAATCAATTCACGTTCTGGTTGGAAATAAGTATCAATTTCAGCTGGAGCGACATCAATAACAATGATGCGGGCTGAAATTTCAGCATTCCAATTGCGGGCTTCATATTCAATGGGGTCATAACCAATAGCAATGACTAAGTCAGAACGTTTAAGCAGCATATCCCCAGGCTGGTTGCGAAACAGACCAACACGGCCAAAGAAGGTATCTTCTTCTAAATCTCTCGAAACAATACCGGCTCCCTGGAAGGTCTCAACCACTGGCAGCTTGACAGCGCCTAACAAACGGCGAATAGAAGCTGTGACAGGAGCTGCTGATGCTCCGTTTCCCAAAAGCAAAACAGGCAGAACCGCATTTTTTATAGCCTGCGCTAAATAATTAATATCAGCAACTGATGCTGAACCCAGTTTAGGGTCCGTCAAAGGTTTGATTGCATTGACAGTGACGGGACTGTCTGTCACATCCTGAGGAATAGACAGAAAACTAGCGCCTGGTTTTCCTGCTTTAGCCAAACGATAAGCATTGGCAATATTTTCAGAAAGTGTTTCAGGATCGTGAATCTCTGCTGAATACTTGGTAATCGGCTCCAGCATGGCTACATTATTCATGGACTGATGGGCACGCTTGAGAAGATCACCGCGCTTGACCTGACCGCCAATAGCAAGAATAGGGTCTCCCTCAGCCGTTGCAGTGACAAGACCAGTAGCAAGATTAGAAATCCCAGGACCGCTGGTTGCAATCACAACGCCAGGTTCACCGGTAATACGGCCAATCCCTTGCGCCATAAAGGCGGCATTTTGTTCATGACGCGCTACAATCAATTCTGGCCCTTTATCTTCCAAGGTGTCAAAAACACGGTCAATCTTAGCTCCAGGAATACCAAACACATAGTCGACATCATGATTAATGAGGCTGTCGACAATTAAGTCAGCCCCATAATTTTTCCTATTATTTTCTGTCATTTAAAGACCTTCTTTCACAAGTTTCAAATCAATTATACCACAGATTTTTTGAGACTTTGTGAATTTATATTTGTGAATTTTTGAGCGAGACAATGAAAACTCTTTCAAAAACAACTGCTTCTTTCTACCTGCTTAAAGCTGTGTCAAAAGATCTGCTATGTCACTGTCATCAGGAACCAACTGCAGATATTTTTCAGCCAAAGAAGCCATCTTGTCATGGTAGCCAAATTCTCTCAGAATATAAATATAATCCTTGAGAAATTCCGGATTATCTGCCAAATCTACTGCCAAATCATCATACAGCTCAAGCGCTTTTTCGTCTTTTTCCAAGGCTTGATAAGCTTTGGCGATATTCCACTTAGTTAGAATATTGTCAATCGTTTGATTATCTAAATGAACAACATCTTCAAAGCGTTCTTCTTCTAAATACAGGTTACTGAGCCGCATTAGAATTTCTTCATCATCTTCGGCCACATCCAAGGCCTTAAGTAGATAATCCTCTGCTGCCTTTTTATCGTGCTCTTCATAAGACAGTTGCGAAGCTAAGAGCAAGAGACGGCTGTCAAAGGCATTTTTAGATAGCCCCTGCTGCAAAAGGCGCAAAGCTTCATCTGTTTTGTGCTCAGCATGAAGAGAGCGAGCATAAATATATTCATAGCCGGCAAAATCAGGATTTATAGTATCCAGCTGCTTAAAGTAGAGATTGGCTCTCTGATATTCTTCTTGATCATAAAGAAGGACAGCTGTTTCAAAAACCGTTTGGTCATCGAATTCAATTTCGATAGCTTTTTCAAAAAACTCGATAGCTGCTTCAAATTTACCCAATCCGGCATAAGCACGGCCGATTCTCTCATAAGTTGAAACCCCAGTTGCCTCCAGAATTTCACGGTTGTCCAGCTGAGCGTAGTGCTTGATAGCATCCTGAAAAAGCTCTAAACTCATTTCAATTTCTGCCAGACCAAAAATCACAAGGGGGTCTTGACTGATGCGGCTGGCTTCAAGCATCTTTTCTCTAGCAACATCTGTAAGGCCTTCAGCATCGTATAAATCAGCCTTAACAAGCAAGGCTTCCAGATAGTGCGGACTGTCTGGACTAATAACATCCAAGTACAAGAAAGCCTCATCAATCTCCCCATCCTCACTAGCAATCTGAGCTAAATTAATATTAACCTCAGGAAAATCAGACTGCAGCTGCAAGTAAATCTCTTTGGCCTGCGGATAAAAGCCAATAGACTGCAGATATTCGGCTAAAGACAGGAGCGTTTCAGGATCATCTTCTCTCAGCGCCCGTTTCAAATATTTTTTAGCATGGGCTAAATCTTGATTTTGAATAGCTGCAATCATTTTTTCACTGTTTAACATCTTCTTCAATGACCTCATTTTCTTCTTCGTAAAGTCCGCTGACAGGTTTATACCACTCAAAGATTTCCTTGACAAGAACTTTTAGGGAGGCATAGACAGGAATTCCTAAAAAAACGCCCCAAACACCAAACATAGAGCCTGCTGTCAGCAAAATAAACATAATGGTAATGGGATGAATACTAAGTTTGCTGCCCAAAACAAGCGGCGAAACAAAGCGGCCTTCGATGGTCTGTTCAAGGATAAAAACAATGATAACCTTGATTACCATAACCGGACCTTCAACTAATGCTAACATTAAAACCGGTATCGTTGCCAAAAAACTTCCCAAATAGGGAATCATGTTCAAAAATCCAGCAATAATGCCAAAAGTCACTGCATAGCGCAGACCAATAATGCTGAACATGATGGAAAACATGAAGCCTACAATGATAGCTACAGTCACCTGCCCCTGAACATAACTGGCTAGCTGGCGGCTAACATCGCTGAGAACACGATAGGCTGGCTGGCGCATCTTAGTCGGCAGATAGGAAACAAAAGTTTTTTTCATCTTACCACTGTCACGCAAAAGGTAAAAAATAATAAAAGGTGAAATCAAAATAGAAACCGTAACACGCGCAAGTACAGAAGCAAAATTTCCCGCCCAGGTCACAGCTCCTTTTGAAAAAGATTCCGCATAGTCTACAGCCTTCTGACTGAAATTAGTAACAGCGTCTTCGATTTGCGGGCGAAAACTATCTAAAAAATCGTCCTTCAGCAAATTCGAAACCTGACGGTCAACAGATTTAACATAACTTGGCAGATGCCTGATAAAAGAAGACAGCTGATCGTTGAGCATTGGAAAGAAATTAGCAATTCCCCAAACCAAAAGCCCTGCTATCGCCAAAAAGACAATTGTGATAGATGTGACACGGCTTGTGCCCAACTTTTCAATAAAATCAACAATAGGTTTTAAAAGGTAATAAAGCAAAGCTGAAATGACCAAAGGAAGCATAATAACAGCTACAAAGGAAAAAATAGGCTCTAAAATAGGACTTATTTTCGTAAAGACGAAAATATTCAAAAAAATCAAAAGCATCACAAGCAGAACAGTCACTGCTTTGTTATTTAAGAACCATTGGAAAAACCAGGTCATGTTAAACTTTTTTTGATTATTATCCATCCGCACTCTCCTGACACTTTTTATCTTAACTTAATCATCTCTTAATTATGGTTTTCTTTCAAACTTATCTATCATAAAAAGTTACTTGTTTATCCACTAGCTTTTTCTCAACGTAGGTAAATTTGGCTGAAAAAAAGGGAACGTCGTCCAAAATCCATTTAAAAATTTCATAATCGCCTTCCCAAGTTGGCTTTTGAAGGACTTGGTCATAAGGAACCCAAGCAAGTGTTCCTTCACGGCTTTCACTATCAGAAATCAACTCCCCTTCAAAATCAGTTACCTTAAAAACGTAAGTATACCAATCATGGCCCGGCGTGAAATCAGGAAAAGTAATAATCCCTTTGAAATCCATTTCCTTGACCTTTAGATGAGTTTCTTCAAAAATCTCCCGGCGTGCACATTCATCGGGACTTTCTCCCGCTTCTATTTTACCGCCGACACTGATCCATCTGCCTTCATGAACATCATTTTCTTTTTTATTCCGATGCAAAAGCAGCAGTTCACGTCCGTTATCAATATAACAAATCGTTGCTAACTTCGTCATATTTCTATCCTTCCTTTTCTCCTTTATTATTATAACAAAAATTATGCTATAATTTGGACAAGAAACAAAAGGGAAAATACAAATGATGGAAACAGTTTATTTTGGCACTTATACCAAACAAGCATCAAAGGGCATCTATACCGCTCTTTTTGATACCGAAACAGGCGTCCTATCAGATTTGAAATTGCTTGCAGCTGAAGAAAATCCGACTTATCTGGCTTTTGATAAGCAAAATCATCTTTTCAGCGTCTCAAAGCAGGATGACAAAGGCGGGATTGCTAGCTTTACTCAAGATGGTCATCTCATCAATCGTATTTTAGAGACAGGTGCACCTTTGTGCCATCTCAGTGTTGATGAAAAACGCCGTTTAGTCTACGGTGCTAATTACCATAAAGGAGAGCTTTTAATTTATAGCATTGCTGATAACGGGGCACTTAGTCTACTGAACAAAGTGGTTCACCGCGGTTCCGGGATACACCCCAACCAAGCCAGTGCTCACATCCATTTTGCAGGCCTAACTCCTGATAACTACCTTGTAACCTGCGATTTGGGAACAGATGCTGTAACAACTTATGATGTCAGCCCCAACGGTAAGACAAGAGAAATTGGCAATTATCAGGCAGCACCCGGTGCTGGAGCACGGCATATTGTTTTCCATCCTCATTTAAAAACAGCTTATCTCATTTGTGAGCTTAATGCCAGCATAGAAGTCTTAACTTACAGTGGTTATGGGCACTTTACACACTGCCAAACAGTCTCTACTCTTCCAGAAGTCTATACTGATAAAAATGCCTGCGCTGCTATTCGCATCAGTTCAGATGGCAAATTTGTCTACGCCAGCAACCGCGGCCATGACTCCATTGCAGTCTTTAAGGTCACTAGTAAGGGTCTATTGGAACGTCTGCAAATCATCTCAACAGCAGGCAGACAGCCACGTGACTTCAATCTCACACCAGATAACCGCCACCTCATTATCGGCCACCAAGATTCTGACAACATTACCATTTTTAAGCGTGATAATCAAACAGGACAGTTAACAGAGATAAGCCATGACTTCAACGTTCCTGAAGTAGTTTGTGTGGCTTTCAAGCATGAGAAAGAATGATGATATGTGTCAAAATTAGGTTTAAAAACCAGCAGCACCCCCGAACAATTGAACAGCCACCTGAACCAAGCCAGAAGTTCTTGAATTTTATACTGATTAGACTGATTTTGCTAGATTTAAGCATAAGTCATTCATAGATCCTTATGAAAGGCAGGGCAAGCCTTTGACAACTTTGCTCATAAATCAAGGACTTTTGGGCGGTAAAAGAAGAACAAAACCTGCTGATATTTAGTACGTTTTGCTTTAACTCGAATATAAAAATCCTTGTTAGATCTATGCTTGATAGATTTAACAAGGATTATTTATTCTGCTCGGTAAAAAGTACCAGCAGTTTTTATTTGATAACTTTCTGCGTCTTAGCATAATTAGCTTCGACTGCTTCTTTTTCAGCTTGCCACCAATCTTTATGTTCAGTATACCATTTGATGGTATCTTCTAATCCTTCTTCAAAGTTGGTGAATTGCGGTTCCCAGCCAAGCTCCTCACGGAGTTTGGTAGAGTCAATGGCATAGCGTAAATCGTGCCCCGCACGGTCTGTTACGTGATCGTAAGCATCTTTAGGCTGACCCATCTTTTCAAGAATGAGCTCAAGCACTTCCTTGTTGTTCTTTTCACCATCAGCACCGATGAGGTAAGTCTCACCGATACGCCCCTTAGTGAGAATAGCCCAAACACCAGTTGAATGGTCATTGGTGTGAATCCAGTCACGCACGTTTTTACCTTCACCATACAATTTTGGCTTGATACCAGACAAGATATTGGTAATTTGACGCGGAATGAATTTTTCAATGTGTTGATAAGGACCATAGTTGTTTGAACAGTTGGAAATGGTTGCTTTGACACCAAATGAACGCACCCAAGCCTTGACAATCAAGTCAGACGCTGCCTTGGTTGATGAATAGGGCGATGATGGGTTGTACTTGGTTTCAGCTGTGAATTTCTCACCTTCGCCTTCACCATGACCTGGTAAATCTTCACGAAGCGGAAGGTCACCATAAACTTCGTCTGTTGAGACATGGTGGAAACGAATGTCGTATTTACGAGCAGCTTCCAACAAAGTGTAGGTTCCGACAAAGTTCGTATAAATAAATGGTGATGGGTCTTTAAGTGAATTGTCATTGTGGCTTTCAGCCGCATAGTGAACAATGGCATCTGCTTTAGCGGCCAATTTGTCTACCAATTCAGCATCAGCAATGTCACCCACAACCAAGTCCACACGGTCGCCAAGAATTTCTTCAAGGTTAGCACGATTGCCCGCATAAGTGAGTTTGTCGAGGACTGTCACATGGACATCTGGGTGGTTGTTATAAACATAGTGTACGAAATTAGAACCGATGAAACCAGCACCGCCGGTTACAATAATGTTTTTGTATTCAGACATAAATTAAGATATAAAGAGCCTTAAGAAAGCGAAAGAAAAACAAAAAAATTGACTCGGTGTGCCTGCCGCTGCACACTGGGAGATTTATCCTTTTTTTTCGACGCTTTTAGCCCCGTATTCAGTTAGACAAACTAACTGAACACTCCTTTCTTGTTTATTTTAGCTTGATTTTTATTTTCCTAATATTTGTTTCAAATAATCAATTTTGGCAAAATCTTTGCGATTGTTGTTGTCTGCTCGATAAGAATCTTTGGATGAGGCTTGGTAGATTTTGAGGTACTGTTCAAGACTAGGCAGATAGTAATGAACTCCTTCATCTTCTACTTCCTCCAAGTCTTCTAGTGCAACACCTGCAAAACTTGGCAGAGAATCAAGGCCACCAAACTCAACAGAGCATCCATCCTTTTGAAACTCATGTTCATGGCGATCGACTAGATGATAGCCCAGCTTTTCCATAATGACATTGAGCTCATCAAAACGATAAATTCTCTCTTCATCAGGTGCTTCCCAGCCACGAGGATCACTAGGAACATGGATATCCAAATCCCTTGCCTGCCACGAACACTCAGTCCGCACTTCAAGGCCAACAGAACCCATTAGAAGGGGTGTAATGCCGATTGCATTCAACTCCCTAGCAATCTCTAAAAACAGGTGATACATCTTACAAATCTTCTGCTTTCAATGGTTTAACGTCTTTGAGCAGTGGGTGGTTTTTGTCTGCTTCTGAAACTTCTGCTTCTTCCAAGTTTTCCCATGTGATGCCAAGGGCCGGATCAGCGTAATTAACAAAAGCATACTTAGGTTTGAGTTCTAATGCCCAATAATCGTTGACGAGGTAGCTGTAAGCAACCTTATCAGATAAAACTTGAAAACCATTGGCCACACCACGGGGAACAAAAATCCCTTTAGAAGCATCAATAACCGTTTGATAGACATGGCCAAAGCTATCACCTTCTCGAAGGTCAACCCATGAACCCAGAACTTTCCCCTCGTCAGCGACTGAAATATACTTATCCCAAGGTTCTGCGTGAAGACCGCGCAAAACATTTTTGCGAGAAAAAGAAACGTTGTTTTGCAGCTTACCTTCTGCAAAGAAGCTTTCTGGAAAGCCAAGAGGAATCATCTTTTCCTTTTGGAAGTTTTCCTTGAACCAGCCGCGATTGTCACCGTGAACTGGGATATCAAATTCCAGCATACCAGGGATTGCTTCAACTTTACGAGCGGCTAATTCTTTTTCAAAAAATTGTTCAGTCATTAGGCTTCTCCAATCAAACGGAGTAAATATTGTCCGTATTCATTTTTCTTGAGCGGCTGTGCCAATTCGCGCACATCATCAGCTGTAATATAACCCATACGATAGGCAATTTCTTCAAGATTAGCCACCTGCAGATTTTGCATGCGCTGCACTGTTTCGATATACTGAGCCGCTTCCAGCAAGCTTTCATGAGTTCCAGTATCCAACCAGGCAAAACCACGTTCCATAACCTCTACAGAAAGATCACCGCGCTCAAGATAAGCCTTGTTAACATCTGTGATTTCCAGCTCTCCACGCGCACTTGGCTTGATATTTTTAGCAATCTCAATGACATCATTGTCATAGAAGTACAAACCTGTCACAGCATAATGAGACTTAGGATGTTCTGGTTTTTCTTCAATGGAAACAGCATTCATATTCTCATCAAATTCAACAACCCCAAAACGTTCTGGATCTTTGACTTGGTAACCAAAAACAGTTGCTCCCTTTTCCTTGCTGGCTGCCTTTTGCAGCATGCGGCTAAGGCCAGGACCGTAATAAATATTATCTCCTAAAATAAGGGCCACATTGTCATCACCAATAAATTCTTCACCAATAATAAAGGCTTGGGCAAGACCATCTGGACTTGGCTGTTCAGCATAGGAAAGTTTAATACCAAATTCTGAGCCGTCTTGAAGCAGCTCTTCAAAACGCGGTAAATCCTGAGGTGTCGAAATAATTAAAATGTCTTTGATTCCTGCTAACATTAAAGTTGAAAGCGGATAATAAATCATTGGTTTATCATAAACCGGCATGAGTTGTTTTGAAGCAGCGCGAGTCAGTGGATACAGGCGTGTTCCAGAGCCTCCTGCAAGAATAATACCCTTCATTATAGGTCTCCTCTTTATATTTAATCATCTTACATTTTATCATTTTTTGTTAGCGGTGTCACTAACCACCCTAAAGACATAACAAACACCTTATCAGGAATGTCCAATCCAAGGAGACTACAGTTTTCGTTTTTCTGCTCTATACAGAACTTTTCCAACTTGTCCTCATTTTCCCAGACAAGAAAACACCGGTTTGATCATGAAAATCAACCGGGTAAGCAGCCATTTGTGCAAATCAGCTCTTAAAATTTGCTAAAAGTTCGCTCCTAAATAAGCTAAGTCATATCAGGTCTTAAGGCAGCAGAGCTTAGAAAAGCAAGAACAGCCTTATTGTTTATTAAAATTTCCTATTGCTTCGCTTAAGACAAGCTTCTTCTACAAACAAATTTTTTATAAATGATAAAAAGGATTCGTATTGGCCTGGGTGGTCAAAATCTCAATATCCCAGTTATCTTCAGCCTTCCATGCTTCAAATTTGGCGGCTAGTCTCTCAGCGAAGAGGACTTCTATGTGATGTCCCGGATCTAAGGCTAAAAGGCCGTTGGTCAGCATTTCCTGAGCAGTATGGTAATAGATATCTCCAGTGATATAGACCTGAGCCCCTTTAGCTAAAGCTTCCTGATAAAAGCCCTGACCGCTGCCGCCGCAAATAGCAACGCGGGAAATCAAGGGATTTTCCTTGCCGTAAGATACTAAGCGAATACTGTCCAAATGAAAAATCTGTTTAACTTTCATTGCCAAATCTTCAAAAGAAAGCGGTGCAATATCCCCGACACGTCCAATGCCATAGCCATCTTTACTGGGACTTAGAATTTCTCTGTTATCAATATCCAACAAATCGCAAAACCAATCATTGAGACCATCAGGGACAATATCAATATTGGTGTGGCTGACATAGACAGCAATATCATGCTTAATCAAATCAATATAAAGCTGATTTTGCGCAGTCGCTGTTAAATCTTTTAGCGGCCGAAAAATCGGCGCATGCTTAACAATAATCAAATCGGCCTCTTGTTCAATAGCTTCTGCAACCGTACTTTCACGCACATCAAGCGCCAGCATGATGCGCTTAACTTCCTTGTCCAGAGTGCCAATTTGCAAACCAGATATATCGCCTTCAAGAGACAGCCCCTGCGGACAGTAAGCTTCATAACGTTTAATAACTTGCCGTGCTTTCATGCAGCACCTCCTTAATCTGACTTATTTTTGCCTTTACAGCCAGCTGAGCCTCTTCATTTGTCTCAGGAATTTTCACCAAAGCCTGCTCTAATTTAGACAGCTCTTTTTGCCACCTTGCTTTAAAAACAGCTGACAGTTCCTGACGCAAGAAAGGACCAAAGCGCAAATCTGCAGCTGACAGATTCATCTGACCCTGCTCAGCTACTATTATTTCATAGTATTTTTGTTTATCGGTTACCATCTTTTCAGCAGTAATAACAAAACCATTGGCCATCAGCCAAAGGCGCAGCTCATCTTCGCAATTATTAGGCTGCAGAATGAGCTGCTTTACCAAAGACAGCTTAGCCTTGCCTGCTTCTAAAATCTCTGCCATCAGCCGTCCGCCCATGCCGCAAATCGTAATCACATCAATTTTATCTGCTGCCGTAAAAGCTGCTAAGCCATCTGCCAGACGGACATCCACGCGTTCTGATAAACTAGCTTGACCCACATTTTCTACAGCTGAACTGTAAGGACCTTTGGCCACCTCACCGGCTATGGCATAATCAATATGCCCATTTTCCAGCAGATAAAGCGGCAGATAGGCATGATCGCTCCCAACATCAAGAAGCCTTGCACCCTTAGGTACAAAGCTCGCAATTTCCTGTAAACGCTCAGAAAGGTTTATACCCTTCTTTTTATCTTGCATCCGAGTCACTCCATAAATTCATGGCCGACAGAAAATCGTCTGAAACTGTCACATTAGCTGGGTTGGCTTCTTCACGTTCCTGTCGTCTCTCTTCGACTTGACGCAGGGTCGTAATCCCTTCCCGACGCCAATTTCTCAAAATAGCCTGAATGTAATTCCAATTGGTCTTACCATTGAAAACAGCTTCCCGCAGAGCTGCCCGAACAAGGTCAGGATCTGTTTTATCATCTGCAACAGTCTTTTGCAAATCTTCCAGCTCAAAGGGGCTGAGCAGCCGGCCCAGTTCTCTTTCAAAATCTTCGACCAAAGCTTTTAAGACGTTTCCATTGTCAGCATTTGACAGGCTCTTGTCTTGCTTGGACTCTTCCAGCAGGTCATCCAGTTTCTTAAGAGCCAGAGTTGCATCAAAAATGACCTCACTCTCACCGTCCAACTCAATCGTTTTCATGGCTAAAAGTTCCTGACTGATCAGATTTGAAACACAGCGGTTAACCTGAGCTACGGTCTTTCCAACAGCTGCAGCGATTTGGCTAGTGGCAATTTCTTCCATTTTTGTCGTGTTTTGAAGATAGAAAAACTGCCAGACCAAAAAATCCTCTGTGCTGCTGAAAATATCTTTGTAATGAAAAAGCAAGGCACTCGGCAAAACCAAGTTCCCTGACTTATAATGTTGCAAAAAGCTCATAGGACCTCCTTACAGATAGCCATAAAATGAAACATCATTTTCTAACTCCTCCAAGCGATAAGGCGTTTCTTGATAAACTGCGTAATTCAGCCAATTACTAAAGAAAGTTGCCGCAGCAAGGTTCCAGCGCATTTCCGGATAAGATTCAGGATCGTCATCCCGATAATAATTGCTCGGAATGTTAGGCTGTTTACCAGCTTTGAGATCGCGTTTGTACTCATTGCCCAAGGTTTCCCGATCATATTCTAGATGACCAAAGCTATAGACTTCCCGCATGTCGCGGCTGGACAAAATGGACAAGCCTACTTCCTTACCACTAGCAATCACTTCAAGATTTGTCTTATTGATAACATCTTTTAAAAGAACTTCAGTATAGCGCGAATGAGGGGCAAGAAAACGATCATCAAAGCCTCGCATCAAAGGACTGAACGGCTTTTCCACCGTCTGCCAATAAATACCTGAAAGCTTCTCAACCATTTCAGATTTGTCAATACCATAGCGATAGTAAAGCCCTGCCTGAGCCCCCCAACAAAGATGCAGGGTTGAGTAGACATGAGTTTTAGACCACTGAAAAACCTGACAAAGTTCCTCCCAATAATCAACTTGCTCAAAAGGTATCGTCTCCACAGGTGCACCAGTGATAATCAAGCCGTCATAAAATTTCCCTCTGATATCCTTTAAAGTTTTATAAAAGGTCTTCATATGCTCAGCCTGTGTATTTTTAGAATGGTGGCTGGCCATGTACAAAAAGTCCACGCTCATCTGCAAGGGAGTATTGGCCAAGAGCCTCAACAGCTGAGTTTCTGTTGCTACCTTGGTCGGCATCAAGTTCAAAATCAACATGCTCATGGGCCGAATATCCTGGTGAATGGCTCGTTTATCATCCATGACGAAGATATTTTCAGACTTTAGAATATCCACCGCAGGTAATTTTTTATCAAGAGTAATTGGCATGAAAATATCCCCATTTCTACAATATCTATCTTAATATTATAAAGCAGGGAGATATAGTTTTCAAATATATAATTTCTCTAGTTAGATATAGCAAACAGCTATAAGTCAGCCTTAATAATGAATGAGTACCTTATAATCATAATCGCCAATAGCCTTGCGGCCTCCCAGCTCATCCAGCTCAATCAGAAAGGCACAGCCAGCAACAATTCCTCCCAGCCTTTCAATCATTTCAATCGTTGCCTTAACGGTTCCGCCAGTTGCCAAAAGGTCATCAACAATCAGCACGCGCTGGCCAGGTTTGATAGCATCCGCATGCATAGTCAGAGTATCAATACCATATTCTTTTTCATAATTAGCTTCAATCACTTCGCGCGGAAGCTTGCCAGGCTTACGGACCGGAGCAAAACCTACTCCCAACTCATAAGCCACCGGGCAGCCAACAATAAAGCCGCGCGCTTCTGGACCGACAATCATATCAATCTTTTTGTCTGTCGCGTATTGAACAATTTCACGAACAGCATAGCTATAAGCATTCCCATTAGCCATCAAGGGACTGATATCGCGAAAAAGGATCCCTTTTTCCGGGTAATCTTCAATAGTTGCAATGTAATCTTTTAAATCCATTTCCTTACTTTCTAGGGCAATCTGCCAAAAAATCTTTTACTCCTTATTATAGCATGAATTAGTTATTTTAGAAAATATTACTACTAAGACTTGTTGGAATACATACAATTAATTTTCTGATTGTTACCTAAAACTCTCAGCAGTTCTTTGCTGCTGAGAGTTTAATCTTTTTATCTTATTAAGTTAGCAGCGCAGCGCTTTTTAACCAACTGCGCACAAATTAGCTTTGTGCTCTCTTGTTTTTAGGATTCCACCGACAAAATCGACTTACTTTTGATTTTTCGAAGTTAGGTAATCATAAATCTCCTGCGGTGTGCCCAGAGCCATCAGCTCCTGAAATTTTACAAGCCGCTTTAAGTCCTGATAGATGCGGCTTTCAGCAATGTCCCGTTTATCGGCTTCTTTATTGACGGTCATAATACCATCCGTGATGGTGACAAAATCTAGTTCGTCAAAAATTTGAATCATCTTGACGAGGAGAATTTCAGGAATATTGAGATAGCGACTCAGCTCCTTTAGCTTATAACGGACATCAAATTCGGGATACTGGTAAATGGTTTTGTAGAGCTTGGCAAACTGCTCGCGCGTCCCATAACCTGTCAGATAATAACGATGCTTGATGATATTTTTGAAATAAATCGCTTCAAAATCACGATTTTCAAAAAGCGCTAAAAGATCCTCTTCCTTTTCAGGAACTTCCAGCAGAACCACGGCCTTACTAGCCGTTTTATCATCCAAGATAGGCACTGCTTGAGGCAGTGCGCTGCTGCGCGAGCGAATGTCTATTAGCTGAATACCCTCAACCCTTGCATCTACCAGCATGAGCTGAAGACTGGTATTGCCGTTCCACTGATTGACAGATAAGGTCACGGCCAATTCTAAATGCTGAGCCTGCTGAAATTCCTGAACTAAAGCTCCCTGATTAAAAGCAATCAGATCAAATTCTGTTCCTTCCTGAATGAGCCTAAGCTTGAGATGAGCACCGTTTTGCCCCATGGTTCTGGCCTGCTTCACCTTAAAATTCTTTATCAAAAAAACAGGCTTATCATTGTCCATACCAAAAGGCGCCAGCTTTTCCAAACCTTTAACAGTGTCAAAGCTCAGCTGTGACAAAGGAAGCTCGGCATCAATAATCAGCGGGTTCTTCTGAGAGAGATCAATATGGTGTTCTTCAATGTAGGACACGAGGACTTGTTCTAGTTGTTCCAGCCTGTCAGCTTTCAAAGTCATGCCGGCCGCACCGCTGTGCCCGCCAAAGGCCGTAAACAAGTCTCTGTGTTCATTCAAAGCAGCAAAAATATTGACCGTATCCAGACTGCGGGCGCTGCCCTTGGCCAAACCGTTTTCAATATTGAGGACAATCACTGGCTGATTAATTTCTTCCATGATACGTCCTGCGACAATGCCCAGAACACCAGCATGCCAGCCTTCTTTTGCCAAAATCTGAGCAGTTTTTGCTGTGTCTACCATGGCCATGGCTTCATCAAAAATCGTCTGAACGATGGCCTTGCGTTCCTCATTTTTGTCATTAATCATGGCCGCAATCGTACGAGCTTCCTCTTCATCAAAGCCCGTCAGCAGCTCTACAGCAGGATTGGGATCATCCAAGCGGCCTAGAGCATTGAGCTGCGGAGCCACTTTAAAGCCAATGGTCTCCTCGCTAATACTGTCTGCCTGAACACCTGAGAGATCCAGCAATTCCTGTAGGCCAATACGCTCTGTCTGCTTAAGCATTTCCAGACCATATTTGACCATGACGCGGTTTTCATCTGTCAGAGAAACCATATCAGCAATTGTCCCGATAGCTACTAAATCCAGCATTTCCACAGGAACAGACTCTAAAAGAGCCCAGGCCAGCTTAAAGGCAACACCGCAGCCAGCTAAATATTTAAAAGGATAGGCTGCTCCAGGATGTTCAGGATGAACAATAGCATAAGCATCCGGCAGCTCTTGGGGCATGCTGTGGTGATCTGTCACAATGACATCAACATCCTTTTCCTGCGCATAGGCAATCGCCTCTTTGCCAGCAACCCCATTATCTACCGTAATAATTAGAGACACAGCCTGCTGTTCAATGAAATACTGATAGACACTCTTGTTTGGACCGTAACCATCCGTAAAGCGATTAGGAAGATAGACCAGACATTCTGCTCCCATCATCTCTAAGGCCTCTTTGACGATAGAACTGGATGTCATACCGTCAGCATCATAATCGCCGTAAATTAAAATCGTTTCATAGTTTTCAATGGCCTGACGAATCCGCTTCACCGCTTTCTCCATATCGTTTAAAAGATAGGGGTCGTGAAGCTGTGACAAATCAGGGTGTAAAAACTGCTCGAGAGCACTAGCTTCGTTAAGGCCGCGCCCGTAGAGAATTTGGGCAGCCACTTGACTAAGTTTTTCTTTTTTAATCAGTTCAAAAAAGCCATCATCTGGCTTTTCATGCTTTATTTTCCAATCAAATTTGGATGTAATCATTTATAATTAAATACCTTTCTGGCCAAAAAATCCGATAATCTTGGAAAAAGGGTATAGGCCTTGTGTGCTACTTTTAGCGTCCAAGGCAGGTTGAGTTCTCGCTTGTTTTTCCCTAAAAGCGCAATGATTTTCTTTGCAACATCGCTCGGCTGCAGGGTAAATTCTTCGACACTTTTCAAATACGCACCGCTAGGATCGGCCTGATCAAAAAATTTAGTCGCAATCGGGCCGGGATTGACAGTCGTCACATAAACGCCCTTGTCTGCCAGTTCCAAGCGCAGAGCATTGGAAAAACCAATAACGGCAAATTTTGTGGCTGAGTAAATCGTTGACTTGCTCGTCGCAATCAGGCCTGCCATGCTGGCAATATTGACAATATGGCCTGCACCTGCTTCAGCCATTCTTTGGCCGACAAGGCGTGAAAAATTGATGGTCGCCAAAGTGTTAACATCAAACATTTCCCGAATGTCACTGTTTGAAAATTGATCAAAATCCTTAAATTCACCAAAACCAGCATTGTTGATGAAAATATCAATGCGGCCAAATTGCTGATAAATAGTATCAACTATCGCCTTTAGAGCCTCATCATCTGTGATGTCAACTGAAAAACAGGTCACTGGTCTGCGATGGGCATACATGGTTTCCAATTTTTCCTTGTTCCGGCCGAGCAAAATAAGCTGGTCAGCCTGCGGAAGACGCTTAATTATCGCCTCAGCAATTCCTCCGGACGCTCCGGTAATAACAATAACACGTTCTTTCATAGTTTTACTTCTTCTAAGTCCCTGACAACATGGACATTTTCAAAAATTTCCTGAGCATCGCTGCGCATCTTGCTGATGTCTCGTGACAAAAAGCGAGCGCTAATGTGATTGAGCAGCAGTTTCTTGGCCGAAGCTGCTTTAGCTACCTTGGCTGCTTCCATATTAGTTGAATGCCCGTGACGTCTGGCTAATTTTTCATCGCCCTTGCCATAGGTCGACTCGTGAACCAGCACATCTGCACCCAAGCCCAGACGGATACTAGCATCCGTTTTGCGGGTATCTCCCAAAATAGTAATAACTTTCCCTTTTTTAGGAGCTGAAATATAATCTTTGGCAATAATTTTTCTTCCATCTTCCAAGACAATGTCCTGACCGTTTTTGATTTTGCCAAAAAGGGGACCAAAAGGAACTCCTGCTGCTTTTAGCTTTTCAGCATCAAGCGTGCCTTCCAAATCCTTTTGCACCACGCGGTAGCCCACACAAAAAATAGTGTGGTCTAATTTTTCAGCATAAACTGTGAATTTGTCCGTTTCAAGAATCTTTCCCACATGTTTTTCATTAAATTCATGAAAATAAATCCGATAAGGCAGTCGAGCGCCGGAAGTCCGCAAACTAGCCATAACTAAGCTTTTAATACCGACAGGACCGTAAATATCAACATCCGTCTGCTCTTCATTAGCCTGAAAAGCACGGCTTGATAAGAAACCTGGCAAACCAAACACGTGGTCGCCATGCAGATGGGTGATAAAAATTTTTCTGATTTTACGCGGTTTAATCGTTGTTTCTAAAATTTGACGCTGAGTTCCTTCTCCGCAGTCAAACATCCAAATTTCATTGATTTCATCCAAAAGTTTTAAAACGAGACTTGATACATTTCTGGCTTTGGCCGGCTGACCGGCACCAGTTCCTAAAAATTGAATTTCCATACTTACTATACTTTCTATTTATACTTTTCTATACTGGTTAATCTTTAATAATGTAAAGCACAGCCTGACGCTGAACGTAACTGTAATAGCGCTGACCTTGATAGGCCTTAGCCACTTCCATGATTTCTTCCTGATTGAAACTTGAGATTTTAATCGTTCCGTCTTTTAATCTCTGAATATCACTAAGAAGCGCCGAATCTTCTTTAATCTGCTTACTCTCACCCTCTTCAAATGTCAAAGGTTTCATTTTTATGGTCTGAGCATTTACAAAAACCTTATACTGTGGAAAAATCTGAGCCAATTCAAATAAAAGACTGTCAGTAATCGGCTCGTCCTGCTCACTGAAAACCTGAGCGACTTCTTCTTCATTTTCAAAAACAAAGCCATAAGATTTTCCAGACAGATTGAGACGGACAAAAGGCTTTTGCTCGTCAAAAGAAGGTTTATCGGTCAAAAGCTGCAGCTTTTGGCTTATTTCGAAATAATAATCTGTTGCCGCCTTGGGTGATTGCTTTTGATAAATTTCAGCAAAATAGGCATTGATGACACTCGGCGGCGGTGTAATAAAAGCCAGCTTGTCGGCATCAGCCAAAGAAGCCAGTTTATTTTTCAAATAAACCTTGTCCAAGCTAGTAAAGCCACCATACTTAAGGGCTAAGTCAAGATAGTTCAACATAAAAATGCTTCCAGCCTCCACTTGTTTTTTTCTGAAATACAGCCCTTGATTTCCTTGCTGTCTTGTTCAGCATCATAAGACTCAAGCAGGGCTATTTGACTTAAATCATAGAGTTTGTAGGCATTTTCTGGGCTTAGCTTAAAACTGAAGGGCACAAAAATACTCCTTATTTTCTTCAAAATGGCCTGACGCAATATAAAAGCGGCTTCTTTAGACTTGGCTGAAAGACTGACATAAGGATACTGACTGGCTGTAAAATTTTTTGCCTTGTCCATTTTATTATAAACCACTAGCCGTGGAATTGCCATCATATCAAGCTCTGATAAGATATCCAAAACAACCTGTTCTTGCTCTTCGTGATTGGGATCGCTGGCATCAACAACATGCAGCAGCAAATCAACCTGACGACTTTCTTCCAGTGTTGACTTGAAGGCTGCCACAAGTTCAGTCGGTAAATCCTGAATAAAACCAACGGTATCTGTTAAGGTTGCCTGAAAACGATCAAAGAGATAAATCTGTTTGGTCGTTGCATCAAGTGTCGCAAAAAGCTCATCCGCCTCGTACTGTCTATTATCGGTCAAAACATTCATAATGGTTGATTTTCCTGCATTTGTGTAACCAATCAAACCAATCTTAAAAGTCTGCGAGTCCAGTCGTTTTTCACGGATAGTTTCTCGATTTTTAGCCACCGCTTTGATCTGCTTTTCAATGTCTGAAATTTGCCTGCGAATACTGCGGCGATTCAGCTCCAGCTGACTTTCACCAGGACCGCGGCTGCCGATGCCACCGGCCTGACGGCTGAGCATAACGCCTTGTCCGACAAGGCGCGGCAGCATATATTTGAGTTGGGCCAGATGAACCTGAAGCTTTCCTTCATGGCTTCTGGCCCGCATGGCAAAAATGTCTAAAATCAGCTGCATCCGATCAATCACCTTGACCCCAAGTTCTGCCTCCAAATAAGTGTTTTGGCGGGGCGTCAGCCGATTATTGACGATGACCGTATCAATAGCTTCAGCTTCAATTAGCTGCTTAATTTCTTGCAATTTGCCTGAGCCGATAAAGCTTTTACTGTCGTAACGGTCTCTTTTTTGACAATAAGAATGAACGACTTTGGCCCCCGCTGTCTGCGCGAGACTAGCCAGCTCGTCCATGGACATTTCAATGTTTTCACTGTCTGGCAGAGCTGCACCGACAAGAATGACACGCTCTTGTTTTTGACTAGTTTCAATCATTCTTGTCCTTCCCCTCTGCTTTCATAAATTTTCAATTTTTTGTATGACAATGAGACACCAAATTTAACAATTATTATATCACAGCTAAGTAGAAAAGTCAGACAATTTCTCCAGACTTAAATAATTTTATCAGCTCTTAAATAATGTAAAAGATATTTAACCTAAGAAAAAACAGGGGGCAGCCCCTGAAACTGAATTATTGATTTCTATAACTAATCAGCCATTTAAGACCACATAGCTTTTCAATCGTCTTTCAAAAAATCAAGCACTGCCTGATCAATCCTTGTCTTATAATCTGCTGCACTGACCATATAAAAATCAACAGCCATGCGATTTTTAAACCAGGTCAGCTGACGCTTGGCAAAACGCCGGGTATTCTGTTTGATTTGTTCAACCGCTGCTTCCAAACTTAGCTCTCCCGCGAAATAAGGAAAAAGTTCCTTGTAGCCAATACCGCGGCTAGCCTGTGACTGAGGATAGTTCTCATAAAGCCATCTGGCTTCATCTAACAGCCCTTGAGCCAGCATCTGGTCAACGCGCTGATTAATCCTCTCATACAGCCTTTGGCGGTCATCGTTTAGACCGATCAGTAAAAAATCGTACGGTTTCTCATGATTGCGGGCTCCCTGACTGAATCTGTGCAGTTCCAGTGCCCGAGTGGCGCGGCGGCGGTTTAACTCCGGCAGTTCAATGCTATGAGCCTCTAGCAAAGAAAAGAGATTCTGATCTGACAGTTCCTCCAATTCTTTGCGGTAATTTAAAACTTCCTCTTGATTGACCTCACCGCCCAAATGATAGCCTTCTAAAAGACTCTGCAAATACAGTCCCGTCCCGCCGACAATGATCGGGAGGTGGCCGCGCCGCCTGATTGCTTCAACAGCACTCGCCGCTTCCTGGACAAAATCAAAAGCCGAGTAGCCCTCACTGACATCGCGCACATCCAGCAGATGGTGAGGCACTGCTGCCTGTTCGGCTGCGCTCGCTTTGGCCGTTCCGATATCCAGCTTGCGGTAGACCTGCTGACTGTCTCCGCTGATGATTTCTCCCCCATATTTTTGCGCCAGCTCTATGCCTAAAGTTGTTTTGCCGACTGCTGTCGGACCTAAGACCACAAGTATTTTTTCTTTCATGCACTTTTTCCTTGAAAAAAACGGTAATTTTTAAGATAATAATACTATTATAACATATAAAAGGAGTCTTACTTATGGCTAAAAAACATGCATTTGCTAGAGGTCTTGCGACAGGCGTCATCGGTACTGCTGCAACAGTTGCCGGAGCTGTCTTTGCCGTTAAGAAAACAATTATCGATCCAGAAGAAAAGAAAGCTGCCTTTATTGAAGAAAATCGTAAGAAAGCTGCACGCCGCCGCGTTACTCGATAAAACAAGAAAAACCGTCCTCAGGGACGTTTTTTCTTAGCATAAGATAATGAAGGAGAATGGACTTTGACTAAATTAAATGCGGTTAATCTAGGTGAACTGTATAGAGACCTTAGACTGGCCAGGGGACTAAAGATGAAAGATGTGGTTAACAGCAATCTATCACAGTCTCAATTATCTAAATTTGAAAATGGTCAAACGATGCTTTCAGCAGATAAATTGCTCCTTGCCATATCTGCTATTCATCTGAGTTTTTCTGAGTTTGAGCATGCTTATCATCAATATGAAGATAGTTGTTTTTTTAAGCAGGCTAAAATCATTTCAGATCTCCACTCAAACAAAGACGTCGCAGGCTTAGAACGACTTTTAGAAAATGATGAAGGGAACTCTGAGACCTACGACACCTATAATCAGCTTAATAAGCTGGTTATTCAGTGTGCTATTCACAATTTGAAACCGGAATTTATCATTTCAGATCAGGATAAAGAATTCATCGCAGCCTATCTCTACAGTATTGAAGATTGGACAGAATATGAACTCTATATTTTTGGAAATACCTTACAAGTATTATCCAATAATGACCTCATATTTTTAGGAAAAGCTCTCACTGAGAGAGACTCTCTATACTTATCAATCCCCAATAATAAATACCGAACACAGTTAGTTTTTCTAAACATCATCTTTGTATTATTGGAGAGAGAGCAGAGATATGATGCCGATTATTTTATGAAACACTTAGAAAGTATTCTCAATTACCAAGATATGTTCGTAAAGACTGTTCTTACTTTCTTGAGAAAAATTCTCAATTATCAAGAGGGAAAAAGTGTTAGCACAGCAGCTTTAGAACAGTATATTCAGCATGTTAAAGAGCTGGGGCAGGAGGAAGTTGCCGCTTTTCTCCAAGATAATTTAAACAGACTAATAGCATATTAAAAATTTCAAGAAAAGATAAGCATCGAACTTAAATGCTGTTTTGCGCTAATCAAAAAAACGAGCACACTTGCCTTCTGATTAACAGAAGACTAAAGGTGTTCGTTTTTATAATGGTGTTCAAACTTTTGTCCTTGCTGCTCTCACTAAGACGAAACTAATGATGATTAATAACAGAGCATAAGCAATAAAAGCTAAGTAGGCAAGCCATAGGCTGATGGCTGATAACATGGGAAACAGCAAGCTTGTTACAGGCGGTGCTAACACTAAAATAGCATTGATACTGGTAATAATTCCGCCGATTCTGTCTATGGGATAGCGGTTGACCACTTCTGCTGAGAATCTTGGGGAAACAATCCCTAAGAACAGAGCAAGGCAGCCATTCGAAAAGAAAATCAGCCAAATATTATTAAAGATAAAACCTAGCCCTACAAAAAGAATGACTGCATCAGACCAAAGATTAATATAAAAAATGGACCGTTTTCTAAGCACTTTAGCTGTTAAGCTGTTCCCAATAATCATAGCTAGCGTAATAATGCCTGATAAGACTGATATTTTTACGGGGCCGCTTAAAGCAGTTAATTCATTGTTGTTCTTAATAAACAAGGCGAATAGAGGTGTCAGTCCTCCGAAAAATCCATTGAGCATGGACAGCTGAATTAAATTAAGCAGAAAAAGATGATCAGCTGTAAAAGATTTCAAGTTATCTTTGACGACTGAAATAGTATTTCCCCGTTCGAATTTCTTTATCTTGGTCTCATCGTCTTGCAGGGACGGTTTGATTAGGCAATAAAGCATAGCAACCATTAAAAAAACCAAAGCATTTATCAGGGCTAAAGCACTCTCTGTACAAATCGTCAGCAAGACTGCTCCAATAAAGGCTGCAAAAACAGAGACCAGCTGTGTGCCTAAATTGACAAGACCTTGAGCTTTCTCCATGTCGTCTGCTTTTATTAAAATCTTGGTAAAAGGTGAAAACAGAGCCGTCGCGTAATTCCCGCCAATATCCGATAAAAGGTTTAAGCACGAAGCACAAATGACTAATAGCAAAGTGGGAGGATACCTAAATATAAGTCCAATGCAGCAATACAAAGCTGCTCTAACAAGTGAACTAGTCACTAATTGATCTAGTTTTTTCTGCTGTTTATCAGCAATCACACCTAGGAATAAACTAATCAAAATAGGAAGGGTCTCTGAGGCTGACACAATCATTACAGCAAAGCTGCTGTTCGGTAATGAAGTTGCTGCAGCCAGCATTGCTGTATAAAACAGCCTGTCTCCAATTTTTGATACTAAATTAATTCCTGTTAATCGTGCAAACAGTCTATTCCTCTTTAAGAACTTTAACATAGATGATTCCCCCCAGTTAAGTTATAGATTTGAATAATAGGACTTTGTTCCGCTGTCATAATCCTATCCCTTTAGCCAGTCTGAGCCCTTTAGTGAATACAGTGATTTGCTCTAATGTCACATTTGTCACTTCAAGCTCTTATGATGCATACTATCACAAAAAAGGGGCTAAGCAGCTTATATTCAAATATGAATTTATTTTATATTTGAAGGAATAAACGATTAAATGCCTATGCAAAAAATTACTAATAGCTCCAATCTCTCACTGTTTGCTGGTACCTGAGCAAACCGCCTTTTGATTTTTTCTTGACTATTGCCTGTCAATGTGGGAAAATATTTCTATCAAATGAAAGGGGTTACATTATGATCATTGGTGTACCTAAGGAAATTAAAAACAATGAAAACCGAGTGGGGCTGACGCCAGCTGGTGTGCTTACACTCAAACAAGCTGGTCACGAAGTCTGGGTTGAAAAGGATGCGGGCCTTGGATCCGGTTTTAGCGATACAGAATACCAAGAGCAGGGAGCTCTTATCAGATCTACAGCCCAGGAAGCTTGGGCAGCTGATATGGTCATCAAGGTTAAAGAACCTTTAGAAAGTGAATACCAGTTTTTCCGCCCAGGACTCTTGCTTTTTACTTACTTGCACTTAGCACCAGCACCAGAGCTGACGCAGGCTCTGATTGATGGGGACGTGATTGCAATCGGCTACGAAACTGTTGTTGACAAGGGTACACTTCCGCTGCTCAATCCTATGAGTGAGGTAGCAGGACGCATGGCCACTCAGCTCGGCGCCCAGTTCCTCACTAAAATCGAAGGCGGCTCGGGTATTCTTCTCGGCGGCGTTCCCGGTGTTAAAAAAGGCCATGCAGTCATCATCGGCGGCGGCAATGTTGGCGTTAATGCTGCACAGATGGCTGTCGGGCTTGGTGCCAAAGTTACTATTATTGATGTCAATCCAAAACGTCTGGCTGAGCTGGACGCTCAGTTTGACGGTAAGGTACAGACACTGATGTCCAATCCGCTCAATATTGCAGAAAGTGTTAAAGATGCAGACCTCCTCATCGGAGCAGTTTTAATTCCAGGAGCACGCGCACCAAAACTTGTCACCAAAGAAATGGTCGCACAAATGAGAGCTGGTTCTGTCATCATTGATGTCGCTGTCGATCAGGGCGGTATCATTGAAACAGCCGACCGTGTAACAACTCATGACGATCCAACCTATCTGGTTGACGGAGTTGTTCACTATGCCGTAGCCAACATGCCGGGAGCTGTCGCTCGCACGTCTACTCTCGCTCTGACAAATGCGACCCTGCCTTATGCCCTTGAACTTGCTAATAAAGGTGCTGATAAAGCTGTCGCTGAAAGCACAGCCCTGCGTACAGGACTGAACATCTATCGCGGCAAAGTCACCAATAAGGCCGTTGCAGACTCGCTCGGTTTGGAATACAGCGATTTATAATAACAAAAACCACGAACCTTCCCAAGCCTTTAGAGTTGGTGAGAAGCTTCGTGGTTTTTTTGAGTGTTTGCGGATTTCTATTTTTGAGTTTTTAAATGCCAGCCTTATTTTCCTAAGGCCATTTCGGAAAGAGAATGCTTCAAGAGGCTGGGCAGTCGCTCACAAAACGGTGTAATCTAGGAAAATTACGTGTAAAAACTCGTCCAGTATTCCTGTTTTAGAATAAGCTCATGACGTAGTAGTACTGGGCAAACGCAGATTACTTTTTTTCTGTTGTCAATGCTTTTAAAAAATCAGTAATTTCTGTGGCAAAAATCGTTGGCATTTCAGTGTTTAAGAGATGTCCGCCTTTTTTTATGACAGCAAGTTTGGCATGGGGAATCAACTCTGCCATTTCTTTTGCAGGCAAAAGATTAGGCTTGTCCCTTTGCCCGCAGAGAATCAAGGTTGGTAGCTGGATATGTTTGATCCTTTCGCTTAAATCAAGATTGGACATGGACTTTAAAAAGGTAAGGAAAGGCCTTTTAGCTACTCCCCGTTTTTTAAAAACCGACTGGGGCAGGAGCTGAAAGACTAGCAGCTGCAGTTTATAAAGAAAATTTCCTTTCAAACGGTACTGCGCGCCAGAGATGATAAGACCTTTGAGATGCATAAAGTGATACTGACTCAATGCCAGAGCCAGTACACCGCCCAAGGATAAACCAATTAAAATAAAATCTTCTTCTATCTCTTGGAGACTGTTAGCCACCTGCTCTGTCAAGATCGCAAAATTTTCAGGCATTTTTCCATCTTCAAATAACTCTAAGGCCAAGCAGTCCTGATGAGGCAGGGCTGCTGTCACATCATCCCAAACCGTCTTGTCCTGTCCCAAGCCGTGCAAAAAGATTAGCTTCATGGCTCATACTCCTTCGGTCACATCTATCCAATAACGCTTCATCATATCCCCTGTAGACTCATCCAGACGGCTGTCTTCATAGACACCGCCATTGGCTACAATCGTGCGTTCAGAGCCAATATTTCCGTCTGCACAGGTCAGCAAAACCTTTTCAATGCCTAATTTCTTAGCTTCTAACAACGCCAAACGTAGCTGCTCTTTAGCATAGCCTTTCTGACGTTCATCGGGTCGAATGGAATAGCCAATGTGTCCTGAAACATTAAGCAAGCCTAAACTATTGAGATAGTGTCTGACATTGCAAATGCCAACCATCCGCTTATCGGACGGGCGAATGCAGAGAAAAGCTGTCGCTGTCCAGCCTTCTGCCGCCGGTTTATCCCTTGACAATTTTTCTAAGTAGACCATCCAGTCAGACATCTTATCAAATCGATCAAGACCAGCTCCGCCGTGCATGTGCTCATCTTTAAAAGCTTCCTTATAAGCCAGTAATTCCTCTTCCCAGTCAAGACTGGGACGGACTAAGATTAGGTTTTCAGTCATTGGTTTGCTCGCTTTCGTTTAAGGGATTAATTTAAATCAATGCAATAACCACACAATATTACAGATTTAAAAACTGATCTCTACTCTCATCGGAATCTTCTTTATGAAATATAGTCAAAAATTGACTATAATCATTTTCTCTATCAACAGGAATTTTAATTTTATATTTTGATTCATTGCTGTTATCATTTTCTGTATCAATTTTGTTTAAGCCCCAAGATTTAAGTAAATCCAGTAATTCATCTGAAATTCGTATATCCCCGTTCTCTAATATCATCTAGTTCCCACTTAGATTTTTCTTGTGATAACTCTTGAACAATTGTAATTTTTGACTTATTATAGCTATCTTGTTTCTTTTGAAAATAGCCATTACTTGCGATAATATTCAACTTTTTTTCAAATGGAATCTTATTTCCAATATGTTCAACAAGTAATCTAACTTCCTTTTCTGTGTTATCTGGGAAATAACTATTTTGCCACTTTTGAGGCAGAATATGTTCAATCTCCCACTTTGGAGGAAGTAGATTTTCTTGTTTTTGATAGGCAAGAACTTTCAAAATCATTCGAACTGTGTTTCTATGAGAATGCTTTATCTGTTCTTTTAATTCTTCTTCATCAACAGGTTTAAAATCAAATTTTGGATTTTCAGAGCGGTAAACTTCTGCATTTAAATTCAATATGCTACGCTTCACAGCATTGATAGTTGGGGTTACTATATATCTGGCAGATAAAACTGCAAATAAACGTTTGAGGAAAATTAGAAAGTTATTTTCAAACTCTACAGAATCTTTATATCTCAAATAATAAATAACGACAGGATATTTCCAGAATTCATTTGGATATGAGGACAGAGCATCTAAAACCTTTAAAATATCACTATTTTCTGACCAGACTTCACCATCAATCATTGTATTATTGTTGACAACAATCCATAAATTTAATAATGTATTCAGATCAATCAACAAGTCTTTCGCATACAATCTTTCAAATTTATTTTGAGAATAATATTTCCTTATACCAGGCGTTGTTGTATTTTTATCATTCTCTTTTGCTCTTAAATAGAACATATAATAATAGAATAGCTTTTGTATACTTTCGTTTGCATTTGTGGCGTTTTCGTCAAGCTGCTTCCAGTTTTCAATAAAAGATTGTTTATCTATTTCATCAAGATGGTTATATATCTTAGCTTTAAAAATATCAGCGTCAGATAATGCTAATCCTCGATCATTCAGAGTTGAAAATATGGTTAGGGCAGTATCTTGTGTATCAGCAGTAATAGGAAGTAAAATTGCCCTATTTAATATATTCCGAATTAACCAATAAAACAACTCTGGCTCTTTGCTAGCATACTCTTCAATTAATTTTGTAAATAAACTGTAGTTGAGAGAATAATTATCTTTTGCCCCTTTTTTCACTGTACCAGTAACTAAAATATTAGAAAAGATTTCATTACCTTCTTCTCCCATCACCCTAGAAATAATTAATATCTTCTCAAAATCAACTTCTGCGGTTAGCTCATCTTGCTGCCACAAGGCTGACTCAATTTGTGTGATGAAATTTTTAGACTGTGGTGTTTCACTCATTGAAACCAACTTAGAGTATATAGCCCTTAATAGTAAGAATAGTGAAGTAATGCGTTGCTGACCATCAATAATTTCTTGCTCATTATTATTTTCATATGCAACAATCGTCCCTAAAAAGTAAGTACTTTCTTCACTACTATTATTGCCTGCAGTAGTCTCTGTATATTCCACAAGGTCATTAAATAAAGTCTGAATTTGATCAGCTGTCCAAGCATATGGTCTCTGATACTCAGGAATAACAAACTTTTTCTTTTTTCCCGTTTCCAAAAGTTGTTTAACAGTTTGTTTATTGACTTCAATAGTTGTTGACATAAATTTTCCTTTCTCCCAAAATTTCAATAATGTTATCAGTGTCTCTATTCCTAGATTTGAAAATAGCGAGACAACTAATAGATTATTAAAATTCCTTCTCCAATTCTTCTTCAATCTGTTCAGTATAACTATCTACTCTTTTATCAAGATACATTACTAGTTCAATATAGTCCATATCATCGTCAAAAATTTTTTTGGTACATTTCAAAAAATCTTGCTTCTGCTCTAGTACCGGAACATAACTACCTGACCACGAATCTGAATAAGGAGAAAAATGAATTTTTAAAAAGGTACTTTTCCCATAGCCTTTATCTTTTAAAATTCTAAATAATTCTAATTTCTTATTTTTATCATCAATAACTTCTACACCTAGATTCACAAACTTTATCGCCAATTCTTCATTATCAGATAAATTTAGGGCGCGAAATAAAATATTATTATCTTCTTTCACGATACTTTCCAACAGGCTATTATAATAATAAAGAGGATCTTTTGATATTATGTAGTTCAAAAAAATTAGATAAATTTTTTCAGCATTTTTAAAACTTTTAATGCTATGTAGCAAGATATAACCCTCATTGCTATGTTCCATTTTCAGTTCATCAATCTTTTTCAAAATTTCTACTGTAAAATCCGCATCATCTTCTCCCAGTTTTCGAAAAAGGTAGCAAAAATGATCAATATTGTTCCCTAATTCTTTTAGATATAACAATTTTAAATTACTTTCTCCAATTAGATTAATTAATCTTGCTGTTTCTTCTTTTTTCACAAAATAGGGAATAACAAAATTGATGCTTTCTGCTTTTTGAATCAATATTTCTTTTAGATTAGGCTCCACTAAAATAAATTTTTCGAAATTTAAAATATTAAAATATTCAGGTAAAGGGACATTCTCTAAAAGACTTTCTAGTAACTGTACATCTTCTTTTTCAATTTCTTCAAGCTGAATTAGATAAGCAAATTGCCATTTATATTTTTCTAATTCTGGTGAAAAGTCAATAATAGTCTGTATTGAGCTTATTTCTACATTTTCTAAAAATCTAACTGGCATAATATTTTCAAAATGATAGTCTGCTTTGAACATAGAATTAAGAAAGCTAATTTTGCCATTATTATCTAGTTTCTGAAATATATTAAATAATACAGATTCAATATTTGTATCATCCATAAATAAGTTACTTTTGAATTGATTAGCAAAAATGAAAATTTTATTCCACTCTCGCGAATAATTGTTTGCTATTTTCTGTAACTTTATCTTGTCATCATCTTCATAAAACCTTACATAATTATCATTTGTTAGATTGTTATAAATTTCCTGTCTCTCAGAAATTTTATAATCTGAAAAGATAGAAAAATTCTTTTTAATTTCGGCTTGATGTAACGCGTAAGCTATCTTTTCTTCCACCATCGACAACTCTGAAAAATCTTTAAAGAACACTTTCTTAATAATTTTCAAGTCTCCCTTAATGGTATTAGAATGACTTTCTGAGTAATTTAAAATTGTAAATTGATAATCAAATAATATTTTCTCAATATAACATCTCACTTCTGAATTTCCAACATCATATAATTTTGCTAGAAGTTCTAGGATATTTTTATGGTATTGTTTTAAATTATCATCATCTGACACTGTATAATGTTTAAATATAAGGTGCTCTTCATTTGATACTGTCCGTTTAAAATCAATCTTAAAATATTGCTTCAAAACTGTCACAATTAATTCTTGATTGTAGCGTCGATCCAAGTCAAGTTTATCTAATTCATCTATCGTTTCTTCCGCTTTATTATAATAGATATAATCTCTATCTGTTACTAAGCCATAACTTCCTTCAAGAATGGTATAAACTTCAGAAATTATATCAGGCTTTTTAACAAAATATTTTAACAATAATTGAAGGGCGTAATTATAATATTCCGTTTGGCTAATCGTATAGATTATCAATAAAATTGGATCTTCAACAGTGACTTTTTTATTCTTTTCCTTAATAAAACTATCTTTTGTGTAATCCCCTACCTCAATAATTTCAATCCTATTTTTAATATAAGAAATAGCCTTTAAAGGAAGCAAGACACCAAATTGTGTTAGGAACTTTTCTTTAGCTTCATCATTCTTGAAATTGCTTTCATTATAATATTGTTTAACTGCATTAGAAACTATTTTTGTATCACTTTCTTTTCTGATAAAATTGGATAACTGATTTAATACCTGAACAATCCTATGGTTATTTAATGGATAGAGTTCATGTAAAATATCTAAGATTGATACTTTTTTATTAATTAAAAACTTGATAACAATATAATCATCTAATAATTGATCTGATATTTTTACAATTTTATCTTTATAGATATTACATAACTCTCGTTCATGAAGTTTTTTAACTCCATTCCTAAATTCTTTTTCTGTTATATCAATTATTTGCAGTAATTTAGCAAATTCCTGATTGTTTGCCAAGCTATCTAATCTAATTTTTTTAAGATAAGACAAAATGAAAAGAACTTTTTGCTCTTCAATATTGATACTATTTTTAATTAAAATCTCTTCATAGTAATCTTTTAAAATATCAATTTCGTCATTAAAATTATCCAAATCCTGTGAGCTAGATAATTGAGCTGCAAGAACCGCAATCCGTGGATTTCCTTTAGAAATAGTATTAATATGTTCTATTTCTTTCTGAGTAAAATTATGACTAGAGAATTGTTTAAGTAATTTTGTAAAGTTGTCTTCTTTTAGAACACTTGGTTCAACATTATCATATCCAAACTCTTTTATATTGGCGATGACTTCATTTTTAGCATAGTCACGAACAGTAAGAATAAACTTAACATTGGTAGTTATCCTTAATAAATCGAGCGTAGAAATATAATTCTGAGTTAAATTAACATCATCAATAAAAATAATATTTTCCTTTTGTGAAACTAAGTTATCTTTAATATCTTGATAAATTGACTGATTGTTGCTCTTTACACAAAGAATATTATATCTATTTCTATCTAGCAAAGAGCAAATTTCAATTGCCAATCTTGTTTTTCCTGTTCCAGGTTTAGCTGATATTAATAAAATATGAGTTTTACTTGATGTTAATAAGTCGACACCTTCGCTTACATCGCCAATATAATGGTTTGAAATAGGTGCATTTGTCTTGCTACTATCATGGATTTTTATGAAGTCTTCAATATTCCAAACTTGCTCTGTAGACTCACTAATTGATAAATATTCTTTCGCTAAGAATTGGAAATCTAATTTTGTAAGATCACTAGCTATTTCATTGATTCCTATTAACTCCAGTTGATAAGGCTTAGCTAGTTTCTCTAATTCTTCTTTCTGCTTAATTTCTATATTTGAAGAAGTGTGGCAGCAAATAATTCTCCCAACTCTCTTCTCAGTAATATTTTCGTCTAATATTTTATTCTTAACTGACTGAATATCTTCCTTTAATTTAGACATTGCAGATTTATGAGTACCATACATGATATAGATATACTTACCATTTTCTTCTGCGTAAGAATCTGGAATCCCTCTAGTTGCCTTATCTGTTCCTTCTTGAGAACCTAAAGAAACTAAATTCTCAAATTGATATTTTCTTCTTAGGTAGGCATCTCCAAAATTCTGAAATCGTCCTCCTTCTAATTCTTTAATAGCATTCTCGATTTTATTAATTCGACTCATTAAAACCTCCTTTCATAAAGATAATATGCATACTTATTGTATTCGATCCATTATACTCATTTAATTTATAATCCTACTAAGAAGTTTCTCCTAAATCCAGTTTCCATAGTGGGTAAAGTATCGCTGGTATTGCTAACAATATAAGCTCTTAAAATATTTTTTGCTTTCAGGAAAAACCACAAAACTGTAGACTTGCTAGCCTCCCGAACCACATAAAACTGACTGACAATCCGGAATAGGTTTGCAAGTTAAACACCATACCACTGCCGCTGTTTCTAGATTATCTCCTCTTCCCCAATCCCATTCTCTTCCAATATTTCTTGGATGCGGTCGAATTTGAGGCGAAAATGCTCGAGTTTGTGGCCGTCGGAGCCGATGGAGTATTTATGGCAGCCCAGTGATTGAACTAAACCCAAGGCATAGCGGTAGAGATGCTCGTGGCCGTAGAGGTACATGGATTTGCTGTTGAGCTCAAAGGCGAGATTGTGATCAATCATTTTTTGGAAAATGCGAATGAGCTGGGGTTCATAGGTCTTTAATTCATCAACCGTCACATCAAAGAGGCGAAAACCATAGTCAAAATGCGCTAGCACATCAGCTTCCACGCGCCCGATGGCGTATTCCAGCTTGTCCAGATACTCTTGGATAACAGCTTCTTTGTCCATGTCGGCAACTTCATCGTCCAGATAGTCATTGACGCCGTTGTGATGGACGGAAAGCAATTTCAAGTCATAGTCCTTGTCAGCTAGGAAGCTGAGAATGTCCGCTTCGCGGGGCTGATAGTAGCCGATTTCAATGCCGCGCTTGATGCGATTGTCATATTTGCGATTTAGCTCTGCTATTTCCTTAGAATAAGCCTCATAATCGGGCACATCATCCTGCTTGGTGTAGGGGTTGGACAGGTCATAGTGCTCTGTCGTGACAATCTCCCCGCTGTAGTCTTTGAGATAGTCCTCAAAGCTGGCATCGGAATCGTAGGAAAAATGGGTGTGTAAATGGTTGTCGCGCATAGAAAATCTCCTAATATTTTTTAAAAATCAAAACAGCGCCTTGCTAACTTACTCTGTTTGGTGACATCAGTTGGGTTTGTTTCATTCCTCAGCTCATCACCTTTCTTCTATTTTACCAAAAAGGAGAGGGAAGAGAAAACCTCTTTTCAATTACATTAAGAAGTTTTATCTGAGAATGTCAGCCCTTTAAAATGATGTATCATTTTTTAACTTCAAAGGAAATTAGCAATCTTTAGTGGTAAAATAACAGTAATTATTTGATATAAAAAGGAGATGCAATGCCATTTCAATATAAAAACAAAAAGACATCATCTCGTTTTTGGCTTGTTTTTGCTTTAATTTCCACCTTTATTGCTCTGCCCTTACTCTTTTTCGGTGCATTTACCGTTTTTCTCTTTTCATCAGTGACTAAAAGTAAATCGCCAATAGGACTTTTCCCTTCCTTAGGGCTTCCAATTTTATTATTGCTTATTGGCTTGATTGTTTTTATCATAAGTATTGCTAAGCTCAAAAATTCTCATTACCTAATTAAGGGAGATGACCAAGGACTCGCCATTCACCACTCTTCACGAGACTATCGATTCAGCTGGAATGACATTGAGTCCATTACTTATACCAGAAGCAAATATCCTCTTCAGCTGTCATCACCTTTCCCTTTTTCCCGCATGGATCGCGTAGGCCTTCTCACTAGACCTTTTTACACTTATCTAACCATTAACACAAAAACTCAGGCAGCTATACAACTTGAGGTAACTTATATCGACGGAGACCTAAGTATGCTTTTACAGCAGTTGCAAAGTTTTACGCCTAATGTTATGGTAGAAGATTTAAATTAGAGCTGCTTGGAGCCTTTGCCAATTTTTAGTGAGGCTTTATAGTCAAGGAAAATCACATAATACGTCGCCATCTGATTTTCCTTAACCATGGCTTTTCTAGCAATGACAGTTAATTGTTTAGGCTAAAAGGGGAGGTATAGTTTAAAACTATATCCTTTTCTCTAAATTAACTATTTTTCAAAAAGGCTCAGCTCCTGTACAATAAAAAGCAAGAAATCTGAAAAGAGGCTTTTATATGACACAATCAAAATTCCAACTTGTTGGTTCACTCTTACGTCCTGCGAACCTGCTGGACTATAAAAATCAAATTGAACATCGTGATGATATTCAGTACCCATTTTATGACAGTTTCCCTGGTTATCATGAAACCGAGACGGCAGAGATTAAAAAAATTATCGCTGATGAAAAGGCAAATGGTATTGATATTCTGACAGATGGTGAATATTCTAAGTCCATGTGGCACTTAGACTTCGTTTGGGGTCTTAAAGGTATCGAACGCTATATAGCTGATCATGGATACACTTTTAAAGACCATGACGGAGGTCATTTTGAAACACGCAAAGACATTGGTATTCGTATCACCGAACCACTGTCTGGTAAAAATCACCATTTCTTAGACATTTATAAGTTGCTCAAGCAAGAAGCTGGCGATACCCAAACCAAATTGACCATTTGGGGGCCTGCTCATGCCTATACTGAACTGGCTATCTTTGATAAACTTGCCGGACCAGATCAAATTTACAAAACCAATGATGAGTTAAAGACTGGTCTCATCAAGGCTTACAAAGAATTCTTAGCAGAGTACAAGGAAGTTGGCGGGGAAATCATCCAGTTTGACGACTGCCTGTGGGAACTTTTTGACGAATCAAATCCTGCCTCATTTTTTGCAGAAGGAAATGCCAGTCTGACTGATCTTGCCGATGAATTCATTGCCATTAATAATGAAGTAGCAGATTACGGTCACAAGTTGGGTCTCAAAGTCTGGACTCACAACTGCCGCGGTAACTATGAAAGCCGCTCAGCTTCAGGCGGAACCTATGAAGCTATTGCCAAAAAATTCCTGCATGATCAGCATTACGATCGTTTCTTTCTTGAGTGGGACAGTGAAGCTGCTGGAGATTTAAAAGCACTGGCTTCTCTTAAAGATAAAGATGCTGAAGTTGTCCTTGGACTTCTTTCTAGTAAGACAACTGATCTTGATGATGAAGAACGTGTACTTTCCTTGCTTGAAGAAGCCAGCACTATTCTTCCTAAAGAGCGTCTGTTGCTGTCTCATCAATGCGGCTTTGCTTCCTGCGATTCAGGCAACGAATTGGCCATTCCTCAGCAATGGGCCAAAATCAAACAAGGTCAAGAAATTGCTGCCAAGTTTTGGGGATAGGTTAAAGCAATCGAGTCGATATAGCACATCAGTTGTGCCTATCGCCTTTGCATGTCTGGCGCGGGCTGTCTACTGTATTTAAAAATCCATTTGGAGTTAGGATCTCCAAATGGATTTTTAAATTAAGAGCTGTATTAAACACTTTTCAGGATTTACAAAATAGTAATGTCAAAATATTTTCGGTCAACCTCTCCAGGCTTCAGCAAGCTCACATTGCGTTTTTCTTCGAAATAATCGGATTCATCTAAAGACGTTGATAATCCGCTCCAAGGTTCCAAAGCTATAAAAGGACTTTTATTGACCGTCGACCAAAGAATCAGATAAGGAAAATCTGCAAAATCCAAACGCAAGCCCTTATCATGATTTTTAGAACGCAAGGTGACACTTCTTGACTGTAAATTATCTAAAGTAATGGCATCATGCTCAAACAAGGAATAATCTAAATCAAGAAATTTCTGTTTTCCCAAGAAAGGACTTCTGTCTCCTAAATCAAGCAGACCTGTTTCAGGAAAGGACTTGGGCACCGTGCAGTTCTCTTCCTTTTCAAATTCAAGATAGTAATCTTCATAGCGGTCACCTTCAAATAAAGGACAGTTAAAACCGGGATGACCACCGATAAAATAAGGCATGGTTCTTTCCTTTTCTTTATTGGTGACCTGATATTCTGTACGAACGGTTGTCCCCTTTAAAGTATAGATGATTTTTAATTCAAAGTGATAAGGATACTGCGTCAGCATTTCCTTATCAGAGACAATTGTAAAAGCGACACTGTCCTCGCCTAGCTGCTCAAAGCTGAAATTCTTCTTTCGCACCAGCCCGTGTCTAGGAATACGACCGTAAAAATGCGGATGTTCTTTAGAATTATAGATTCCCCAATCATTTCTTAAACTGCCGCAAATAGGAAAAAGAACTGGTGCCTGAGAACTCCAATATTCAGGATTTCCCTGCCAGAGATATTCCAAACCATCTTGATCTTTGATAGAAGACAAAGCGCCACCTAATTCCTTAAACTGGACTGTTACTTTTTCATTTTTTAATTCAATAACCATTGATTATCCTCGTTTTTATCCGTATTTTATACTCAATAAAAATCAAAAATAGACTAGGGTACAACAAAGTGAAAACAAGAGCCTATAGTTTTGATTTTTGAAGAGTATTAATCATTAAAACAAAACAAGAGTGCAATCAAAGACTGTCACTCTTGTTTCTATGCTGCCTTTTCCTAAAATTTAAACAAAGCTTTTGATATTTGGAAGTATTTATTAAATATAGGGTAATATAGGGTATATGTATAAATAGATAAGAAAGTATTGAAGAAACAACTTTAAATTAAATTTCAGTCAAGGCAGCAATTTTTCCAAACAAGATGACTTAAAGCCAAGGGCTATGTGTCATAGTTATCAACTGATACTAAAACACAGGCGTCAGTCAACTGTTTGGCTCTCAGCCAATTTCTTATACCAGTAAGCACTCTTTTTAGGGTAGCGTTCTTGAGTATCAAAATCAACATAGAAGAGACCGTAACGTTTTTCATAGCCGTTTGACCATGAGAAAACATCCATAAGTGACCAAATGAAGTAACCTTTAACATTGGCACCATCAGCTATGGCATCTGAAATAACTTCTAGATGCTTTTTAACGTAATCAATACGTCCGTCGTCATAAACAGTATTGTCTAAAAATTCGTCTTTATATCCCAGACCATTTTCAGTGATATAGATTTTCTTGTAATTTGGATAATCGGTTTTGACACGCATGATTTGGTCGTATAAACCTTGAGGGTAGATGATCCAATCCCAATCTGTTTTTGGTACATCTACTGGCGCTTCTCTGCGGCCAACACCCTTAATCTGGTATTTAGAACTTCCTTTTTCGCCTTTTCCGTTATGGATAATTTCCGTTTCCCCGTCAAAGGCGCGCATCCAGTCACTCATGTAGTAGTTGATGCCCAAGAAGTCATTCAAATCTTTAGCAGCCTTAAGAGCTGCAAAGTCTTCATCGCGAAGATCCAGCTCACCACCATTGACAGCTAAGATATGATTGACGCCTTCCATCGTTCTATCCGAATATTCTCCCAGATAAGTAGCATCAAGAATAAACTTATTATGGATGATGTCTTCTAATTCTGCGGCTCTAACATCAGCAGGATTAGCAGGATCATAAGGATACTTGGTTGGTAGGGCGTGTACGACACCGATTTCACCGGAATAGCCGCCGTCTTTGAAAAGTTTAACCGCACGGGCATGCGAGACCATCATATTGTGATGGGATTGGAAAACTTTAGCTAAATCATACTTAATACCTGGCGGGAATTTCCCAACCAAATACTGTCCATCGCCGATAGGGCCGATTTCATTGAAGGTTGTCCAGTAGTTAACTTCTGGAAATTCTTTGAAACAAAATTCAGCATAATCAACAAAATGATCAATATTTTCGCGATTGAGAAAATCGCCTTTAGAATGCAGAGCTTCCGGAGTATCAAAGTGGTGCAGGGTCACAAAGGGCTCAACATGACGCTTGTGACACTCTGCAAAAAGATTGTGATAGAATTCAACACCTTTAGGATTGACCTGACCAAAACCAGTTGGGAAAATCCGCGACCAGGCAATGGAAATTCGGATACCATTGACGCCGAATTCTTCAGCTAATTTTAAATCAACAGGGTATTTATGATAAAAATCGCTGGCAGGTTCTGCTGTATACCAATAATTATCTTCCAGATATTTATCCCAGGCAACAGGTCCCTTGCCCTCTCCTTTGGTGACACCTTCTGCTTGATAGGCAGCTGTTGCACCACCGAAGATAAAATCTTTAGGTAATGTTTTAGTCATTTTATGACCTCTCAATCTTTGAATTGCTCTTCAACAAATGCCAAGGCTCCCTGACCATCGCGAGTCAGCTTAATGTATTGAGCTCCTTCAGTCTTAGCTAATTTAATACCAAGCTTGTCTGTTTCGGCTTTCATATCTTCATAGTTAGAAGCTACCTGCGGTGCCAAAATAACTAATTGATACTGCGGCAGAATTTCGCGGTGGGCACCGTAACTGCCGGCTGCAGCCTTGACCGGTGCTTTGTATTCAGCTGCAGCTTTATTGAGAGCATTGGCCAAAAGACCGCTGGTACCGCCGCCAGCACAGAGAACTAGAACATTTGTCTGTTCAGTGATACTGCTGTCAGCTGCTTTTCCGTCTGCAGCGCCAGCATTTTCAAGAATAGCATCTGCTTTTTTGGTATCAAAGTTAGCAGCAACTTTCTCCTTAAGAGCATCAGAGCCAGATTTTCCAGAAGCTTCCTCAGCCAAGATCTGCTCATCATAAACCTTAACAAATGGATAGTAGATAGCTATATCAACTACAATCAGAAGTACTGCGAGAATAAAGGACAGAACTTGGAAGTTTGTTCCCAAAAGCAGACCAAGCGGTGCTGGGGTTACCCATGGCAGATTGGAAGTGAAACTGTTCATTCCCAAAGTATCCACAAAGAATTTAAACAGCCAGACATTGACAATCGGTGTTAAAATGAATGGAATAAAGAAAACTGGGTTGAGGACAAGAGGCGCACCAAACAAGATCGGTTCATTAACCCCAAAGAAAGTAGGTACGACAGAAGCCTGTCCGATAGCCTTGTTACGTTTTGATTTAGTCAACCACATGAACATGAAAGGAACAACAAGTGTCGCACCTGTACCACCCATGGTAACGATAAACATCTGTGTGCCTGAAGTCAAGATTTTATCCGCATGTTCACCAGCGCGCAAGAGATTGAGGTTGACTTCTGCATTCGCATAAGTGATGGCTGCAATAGCTGGTTCAACAATAGAAGGACCATGAATACCAACAAACCAGAAGAAGGCAAAAGCTCCAAAGATAAAGGTAATTCCGACATAACCATCCGCAGCTGAGAACAAAGGTGCTAAGAGAGTTCCGATTGATTCGGCAACATTAACACCCAGGAACCGCTGAACAAGCAGCTGAAGAGCATAAAGAACAACAACTGACAAGGTGAATGGAATCAAATCCTTAAAGACTTGGGAAATATTAGGTGGTACCTCCTCAGGCATGTGAATGGTAACATTATTTTTAACACAGACCTTGTAAATGTTAACGGTAATAAAGGCTGCAATAAAGGCTGTCAGCAAACCTTTAGTTCCCATAAAGCCACTCAGGAAGCCGCCTTCTTTTGCCGGTTCTGCCGCCATGATAAGAAATCCAACCATAGATGCCAGCATCGTTGAGATGAAGTTCATCTGATTGGTATCTTCTAGCTGACGATTCATAGAATCTGTCAAAGCCTTGGCTGTTGTCCCTGCAACAAAGAAACCCAGAATCCCCATAGAGTAGTTATATGGTGTCATTAAGAGGTTTTCAATTCCCTTGCTCCAATGAAAGCCCCAGGAATTGGGAACATAAGCAATCAAGATAAAGATACTTGAAAACAGGATAACCGGCATACCGGCAATAAATCCGTCCCGAATAGCTCTCAGATAGATATTGCGAGAGATTTTTTCAAAGAAGGGTTTTCCTTTTTCAATCTGAGCAATCAATGCGTTCATATTTTAGTTCCCTCTCTTATATAATTCAATTAAGTGCTTCATTAAATCTTTCAGCAGTATGGTTGTCATCAAATGATCTTGACCGTGCATTAAGGTAACACTCAGTTCAATTGCATCGCCCTGCGCTTCTTTGGTCAAAAGGCTGGTTTGAGCTTTATGAGCATCAGTGATGCATTCTTCGGCTGCTGTGACGAGTTCTTCGGCTTTGGCATAATCTCCTGCCTGAGCAGCATTCAATGCTTCAAGTAGTTTTGAACGCGCATCCCCAGCATAAGCCACAATTTCAAATCCTAAAAGCGTCGCTTCTTCTCTGTTCATGATAGTTCCTCCTTTTCAAAAACATTAAACTTTTGTTTTCCATGATGTTGCTGTTTTTTGCAGCACTTTATTGAGTTCATCAATATTTTGGAAACCTGTTGTCCGCAGCCATTCACGCGCTGCTGTTTGGCCTTCTTCAATGTAATCTTTGACACTGCCTGCCCAAGTAGCACGGCCGCAAAGAACACCGTTAAAGTTTGCTCCTGATTCATGAGCAAAAACAAGAGTATCTTGGAACAATTTAGCAGATACACCAGCGCTCAGGTAAATATAAGGAAGGTTAGTTGCTTCATCCTGTTGTTTAAAGAATGCTGCTGCTTCTTCCTTGCTGTAAACAACTTCGCCATCGCCAAAACCTTCAACATAGTTCATGTTAACAGGAACTTCAACCTTAAGCACATCAATGTTAAAGCGTGGATCTGAGAAAACTTTCATCGCTTCGATAACCTTATGAGGTTTAACTTTAGCATACTCAGGACTCTTTGCATCGGCAATCTTTTCATCATAAGCCAAAATTTCCAAGAAGAAAGGAATATCTTCTGCCACACATTCAGAACCAACACGTTCAATATAAGCTTGTTTTTGCTGATTGAGCTCGTCAGAACTGTCTACATCATAATAAAGCAAGAATTTAACAGCATCTGCTCCTTGTTCTTTCAAGCGTTTGGCTGACCAAACATCCAAGCAGTCCGGCAAACGTTTGGTACTGGTGGTGTCATAGCCTGTTTTTTCATAAGCCAAAAGCAAACCTGCGTTCTTATCAAGAGCTTTTGTTGCAGGCAGACCATATTCTGGATCAAGCAGCATTGAAGAAGCGTAAGGAGTCAATTCCTGTGCTACCAACACCTTTAATTCTTCCATCTGTGCAACGGTTGGCTCTTGTGTTTGATGCTGCGCCATCAAACGTTTTAAAGCGCCGCGTTGGTCAAAGGCAAGTGCTGAAATAATTCCATTTTCATCGCTCAGTTTTTCCATGTATTTGCGTTTTTGTTCTGTCAGTACCATTTTTAAACCTCTTTTACTTGAATTTGTTGATACAAAGTATCGTAGTTAGCCATGTTGACATGACCCGTCATTTTTTCTTGGGCATTCAGCATGCCAAGAACATTTGCTTTTTTTAAAAGGGCAGCATCGTCCTCACCGTGTGCCAATGCCGATGCAATTCCTGCTACAGTTGAGTCGCCGGATCCAACTGGATTGACAACATCGATTTTAGGAATATCCACCTTGTAGAATTTATCCTTATGCTTGGCAAAAGCACCGTCTGCTCCCAGAGAGACAATAATCCAGTCAATTCCTTCAAACAAAGGTTCCAGCAGAACTTCCTTCAGGCTGTCTATATCTTCTGAAATATCTCTGCCCAATAACTGTGATAATTCTTCACTGTTAGGTTTGATGACAGCTGGTTTTTCTGGAGATTTAAGGACAGCTTCGAGCGCTGCACCTGAACAGTCAAGGACCACTTTTTTCCGGTATAAATTAGCCAGTCCGATTAATTTAGCATAGTAGGTCTTTTCAAGGCCTTCTGGCAGGCTGCCGGAAATCGTTATGACATCAAAGGATTTCAAGATTAGTTTGAAATGATGCAGAAAGCCTTCAGCTTCATCAGGGTCAATCAAAGGGCCGCCCTCTAAAATTTCAGTTTGCAGTCCTTCATGCAGAATTGCAATGCAGTTGCGTGTTTCACCATGAATAGGGAAAAACTGATGTTTGATGCCTGTCTGTGTCAGCTTTTCGGTCAAATAATCACCGAGTCTGCCGCCAATTAAACCCGTCGCAGTAACGTCATTGCCTGCTTCTGCTAAGACACGTGTCACATTCAGTCCCTTGCCGCCTGGTGTCTTGGTGACTTCTGAGACACGGTTGACAGTATCAAGCTTGAGCTTGTCCAGCGGATAGGAAACATCGATGGAAGGATTCATCGTTACGGTAAGAATCATAAGGTCAGCCTTTCTTAATCGTGATATTCCCCGCGATCCCATTTGTCAAGAAATTCTTTAAAGAAGTCAGGATCTGCTTGATCAGCGTTAGAAGTTTCAACGTGAGCAATTTTAGCAATCAATTTTTTGTTCTCTTCAGTTTCTTTGTATTCTGCCTTGATGAAAGCTTCAATGATATCATTCATCAAAAGTCCGCCGGTAATCTTGCCGCCAAAGCCGATGACATTAGCATTGAGCTCTTCTTTAGCGTAGAGAGCGGAAGTCATATCACGCACTAAAGCTGAGCGAACACCCGGTACTTTGTTAACAGCATTATTGATACCAACACCGGTACCGCAGATGCAAATACCCAGATCTGCCTGTCCGCTGACAACAGCTTCTCCAACTTTTTTCCCAAAAATAGGGTAGTGGGTGCGGACATGGTCGTAAGTCCCAAAATCAAGCACTTCATAGCCTTTTGATTTTAAAAATTCTGAGACAGCCATTTTTTCATCTGTTACAATATGGTCACAGCCGATAGCGATTTTCATTTTCTTTTCCTCCCTTGCCTTAGCACATCTTATTCAGCATGTCAACGCGGACTTGATGGCGACCGCCATCATAGTGGCCTTCAACGAATCCTTTAGCAATATTCTTTGCCAATTCGTCACCGACAATCTCTGCCCCCATCGTAATAATGCGAGAATTGTTATGAGCACGGGTCATGTAGGCAGAGCGTTCATCAGATACTTCTGCAGCTATCATACCTTTGATTTTGGTAGCAGCCATGAAAGGACCGGCTCCATAGGCATCAATAACAATACCTACATTGTCGTCTGCTTTAGTGACTTCAGCTGCCGTTGCTAAGGTAACGTCAACGAAATCTTGTCCTTCTGCACTGACATCCACAATGTCAAAGCCTCTTGCCAGCAGATAATCCTTGACAACATCTTTAAGTCTTTCTCCTGCCTTATCGGCACCAAGTACAATTGCCATTTTTCTTCTCCTTTGTTTGTTTTTGTTTGTTACAAGATAATAATAAACCAAATCAAACATTTTGTCAAGAGGAAAACGAATATTTTTGTTTACTTTAAAAAATCTAATAAACATTTGTTTCTTCTTGTTTTCTATATAATATTTCTTATTTTTTTGATAAAATATTTAAATTTTCATTTTGTTCTTTTTTGTTTATAAATGTGATATTTTTAAATTTTTATGCTATAATATGGTCAAATGATTACTGTATAGGAGTCAGATATGATAAAAAAAGAAAGATTAAATTGGATAGTAGAACAGTTAAAACATCAATCAATCATTACAGTAAACGACATTATAAAAGAATTGGGCGTTTCTGATATGACTGTCCGCCGCGATCTGGCAGAGCTTGAAAAGGAACACCAATTAATTCGGGTGCACGGCGGTGCTCAAAGTATCAACTTATTGGACAAACCTGAAAAATCAAACATTGAAAAACAATCCGAACAAGTTGCTGAGAAAAAAGAAATCGCTGCCTTTACTGCTCAGTGGGTCCAAGACGGTGAAACTATTTTTATCGGTCCAGGAACCACACTGGAATATTTTGCTCAGGAACTTCTTCAGCGTAACTTGCGCATTATTACCAATAGTCTGCCAGTTTTTGATATTTTAAAAGAAAGCTCAAGCATCGACCTCTTACTTATCGGCGGAGAATACCGTCCTGTTACTGGAGCTTTTGTCGGTTCCTTAGCCAGCAGTAATATCGCTTCACTGACCTTTTCCAAGGCTTTCATCAGTGCCAATGCAGTCTATAAAGATTCGGTAGCCACTTACAGCGAATCTGAAGGAACCATTCAAGAACTCGCTTTAAATAAAGCTCTGGAAAAATATCTCTTAGTTGACAATAAAAAATTTGATTCTTATGATTTCTTCGTCTTTTATAAGACCAGTGCTTTTGATTATGTAGTGACCGATTCTAAGATTTCAGATGAGAGACAGGCTCTCTATAATCAGTTCACCAAGGTTCTCAAAGCTGATGGTAAGTAGCATTCAGTGACAAAAAACAAGAGATGACAGCCAATAAAAAGGGCTGTCATCTCTTGTTTTATCTTAAATTTTAAAACTCAGTTTAGCCGGACACAAAAGGCATCCCAAGGCTGGAGTTTATGATTTGCGAAAGCTTGGTTTTCATCTGTATTGCTGATAATTGTTTCTTTATAGCTATCTGTCAGTTCAAAGTCCTGTTCTTCATCAGAAAGATTGACCGCGATAAGGTAGCTTTCATCTGGCAGACTGCGCTTATAAGCAAAAACCTTATCAGCCGTTTCTAAAAGCTCAAAGTCTGCATCAATCAGCCAATCGCATTCTTTGCGCAGCCCTACCAGTTTCTGATAAGTGTAAAAAATAGAATCTGGATCAGCTAGAGCTGCTGCTGCATTAACGTCTTTATAATTGGGATTGACTGGCAGCCACGTTTGGTCGGATACTGAAAAACCTGCCTGTTTTGTCCTGTCCCATTGCATGGGTGTTCTGGCATTATCACGGCCGATCATGCAAATACTGTCCATAATCTGTTCTTTGGTCTTGCCATTTTCCAAGGCTTCTTGAGCATAGTTAAGTGATTCGATGTCGTTGATTTCACTTAAATCTTTGAAGGGATAATTGACCATGCCAATTTCTTCGCCTTGGTAAATATAAGGAGTTCCCCTCATAAGATGTAAAAGGATGGCCAAGGCCTTAGCTGACTTTTGACGATAAGTACCCGTGTTGCCCCAAATAGACAACACTCGTGGCAGATCATGATTATTCCAAAATAGTGAATTCCAGCCTTGTCCCAAGGCCAATTCAGTCTGCCATTTGGCAAAAATATTTTTAAGTTCAGGGACATCCAGTTCCTTTTCATAATCCCATTTAGGAGCGTTAGGCTTGTGTTGAAGGCTGACATGCTCGAATTGAAAGACCATTGATAACTCTTGACCATCAGGTTCAGAGTAGCGTTTGGCAATCTCAGGAGTAGCTCCCCAAGTCTCACCAACGGTCAGTAAATCATGCTGGCCAAAAGTCGCTTGGTTCATTTCCTTGATGTAGTCATGCAGTTTGGGACCGTTGCTGGAAATTTTCTGATCGGGAATTTTACCAATCATGTCAATAACATCCATACGAAAACCGCCGATGCCCTTAGCAATCCAGAAATTCATCATGTCATAAATTTTCTGGCGCAGTTCAGCATTTTCCCAGTTCAAATCAGGCTGCTTCTTGCTGAAAAAATGCAGGTAATACTGATTGGAAGCTTGGTCGTATTCCCAGGCGGACCCTCCAAAAATGGAAAGCAAATCATTTGGCTGATCTCGCCATATGTAATAATCACGCTCGGGACTTTCAGGATTGCTGCGCGCCTCAATAAACCAAGCATGTTCATCTGAAGTATGGTTGACAACCAAGTCCATAATGATTTTGATTCCTCTGCTATTTGCTTCCTTTAGCAGCTCATCCATATCTGCCATACTGCCGAAAATATCAGCAATAGCTTGGTAATCCGAAATATCATAACCATTATCATCCATAGGACTCTGATAAACAGGTGACAGCCAAATAGCTGTAATGCCCAGTTTTTGCAGGTAGTCAAGTTTACTGGTAATTCCCTTTAAATCGCCAAGGCCATCACCATTAGCATCCATGAATGATTTAGGATAGATTTGATAAATTGTTGCCTTGTGCCACCAATGTTTCTGCATAAAAACCTCCTTTGTCCTGTTAAATTTATTGTAGCTCTTTTCTAGAATAATGCAAGCGTTTGCATTACAAGCTTTTTCGTTTAAACAAGAACTTCCAGACCTTTTCAAAGGACTGACAGTTCTCTCATCAAGCGGAACTGCCTTTAGTACAACCCAAACGATTGCTTTATATCTAAAGAAAATCTGACTTGGTGCAGTCGATTACAGCGCCAACAGGCGTCACAAGCAGCCGCAGACAGCTTAAGGTTGGCAAAAACTTATCCACGACTAGGCCTTTCAGCCTCTTTACACAATCAGGCCTATCGAATAGCTTCTTCTGTCTCGACATCAAAGAAGTGTCCTTTAGCTACATTGAAGGTCAGCTGAACCTGATCCCCTGGCTGATGGAAATCTCTGGCATCAACACGCGCTGTAAATTCGTGGCTTCCCAGTCTGACATAAAGTATGGTCTCAGCACCTAGCAATTCTGAAACCAGCACTTCTGCTCTTACACTTGCTTCTGGGTAGGTCTCATGCACCAGCTGACGGCTGGAAATATCTTCTGGACGAATCCCAAAAATCACTTCCTTATCCAAATAACCCTTAGCTTTTAATTGTTTCAGCTGCCCCTCAGGCAAGGCAAGATTCAAACCATCTCCTTCTAAACGATCCTTTCGGACAGTCACTTTAAAGAAATTCATAGCTGGACTACCAATGAACCCTGCCACAAATTTATTGACTGGCTGATTATAGAGCTCCTGCGGTGTCCCAATTTGTTCCACTCGGCCAATGGTACCGGAGCCGTCAGGATTTTTGGTTGAACTCATGATGACAATGCGATCGGCCAGAGTCATGGCTTCAGTTTGGTCGTGAGTGACATAAATGGTTGTGGAACCAATACGGCGATGAAGCTTAGCAATCTCAGCCCGCATGGACACCCGGAGTTTAGCATCAAGGTTACTGAGCGGCTCATCCATCAAAAAGACCTTGGCATCGCGTACAATGGCTCGTCCCATAGCCACCCGCTGACGTTGACCACCCGAGAGATCTGCTGGCTTACGGTTCAAAAATTCGCTCAAGCCAAGAATTTGGGCCGCTTCATTAACTCGCTGATCAATGGCTTCTTTAGAATATTTACGCAGTTTGAGCCCAAAGGCCATATTATCATAAACGCTCATGTGTGGATAGAGGGCATAATTTTGAAAGACCATAGCAATGTCGCGGTCCTTAGGAGCCTTATCATTGACCACTTCACCATCAATGCTCAACTCTCCTTTGCTAATATCTTCCAGCCCTGCCACCATGCGCAAAGTAGTGGACTTCCCACAGCCTGACGGGCCGACAAAGACGATGAATTCTTTATCTTTGATGGTTAAGTCAAAGTCTTCTACCGCATAGTGACTGGTATTAGGGTATTGTTTATAAATGTGATTTAAACGTAATTCTACCATAAGCTTTTCTCTTTACTCCTTTTTAATCAAAATAGATGGTTTGGCCATTTTCAGTGACACGGTAAGCAAGTGTTTTTAAATTAATCTCAGCTCTTGCTTCCACCGTTTCAGCCGCATTACGGCGGGTAATGATCAAGGTATTTTCATCCGGATTGCTGACAGCGATGCTTCCATCAAGGTCAAAGGCTTTTGACTGATTGCGGTAGGTAAACAGCTTAAGCAGAGCTTTAACAACTGGGCGTTTAACTTCCTGGGCTATTTCCTCACTCGTATAATAGTGGCGGTTGATATTACGCCCTTCCTTGGTCTTTTCAAGTAGGTCTAAATCATTCCTGCCAGCTAAGAAGCCAACATAGTAGACCTGCGGAATCCCCGGCGCAAAGGCTTGGATGAGACGAGCGACAAAGTACTTGCGGTCATCATCACCAAGAGCTGAGTAATAAGTCGTATTAATCTGATAGATGTCCAGATTATTATATTCGGCGGTTGAGTACTTGCGGTTGACATTAGCACCCACTTTATAGAGTTGGTCTGAGGTATAGGCGACCTCCTCATCGCTTAAAATATCTTTGACATCTACGACACCAATACCATCATGAGTATCAAGGGTAGTAAATTGTTTCATAGGGCTCTTTTTCAGCCAGTCTGCCAGACGCTGCGCCTTTCCGCTGTAGAGAGAGTAGAGCGTCACCATCGGCAGGGCAAAATCATACACAAAGTAATCATGCTCGGCCAGCTTAAACTGGATGGAATAATGCTCATGGATTTCCGGTAGGATATCAGCTCCGGCCGAGTGAGCCATGGTCTGCACTTTGGAAAGCAAGTCCCAAATCTCAGGTTCTACAAAGAAATCATTGGTATCTACTTTCTTAACAGCATAGGCAAAAGCATCCAAACGAATCAAATCGCAGCCATTGGCAGCTAAGTATTCAATGGTCTCCTTGATAAAGTCCATGGTTACTTGCTTGGTGACATCAAGGTCAATCTGTTCTTCGCCAAAGGTATTCCAAAGGTGTTCTTTACTGCCGTCCGCAAAGACAATTTCCTGCATCGGAGCACGGTCTTTACGCTTATAAATCAGATCCACATCAGCCTGAGTCGGACGGCCTTGCGGCCAGAATTGTTCCCAGCGCAAGAACAGTTCTGCATAGGCAGAAGCGTCTTTTTTAGCTTGAAAATCCTTATAGTACTTCGACTGACGCGATATATGATTGATCATGAAGTCAAACATAAGGTAGTACTTTTCCCCTAGGCGCTTGACATCAGTCCAGTCACCAAAGGCAGGGTCAACCTCATCGTAGGCAATGGGGGCAAAACCTCGGTCACCAGTTGACGGAAAGAAAGGCAGCAAGTGCACACCGCCGATGGCAGCACCAAAGTAGCGTTCCAGATTGGTTTTTAATTCTTTTAAATTCTTACCCAGACTGTCCGAGTAAGTAATGAGCATGGTTTGATTTTTTATAGACATAGTGAACTCCTCATCTTCAGTTAACTCTAATAGTGGCAATAGATAATTCTTTGGATACTGTTATTCTTTGAGACTTAAGGTATCAGCCTTTTCATAAAAGATCCTAGACAGTGTTTCTCGTGATTATAAAGACCTCAACAGAAGGCCCTATCTCCGACAACCAGAAGTTTCAAATCAGCAGCACTTAAATCATTGACATCGTGAAATGCCTTGGAAAATCCTGTAAGACCTGCTGAAAAATAAGTCAGCTTGAATCGCCAACTTTTTAGGCCTCATTTCACAGCACCATTGCTCATACCAGAAATGATATTCTTCTGGAAAATGAGGTAGACAATGGTAATGGTAATGATACCAACGACATAGGAAGCAAAACTTGGACCGTAGTCGTTGAAATACTGACCGGTGTAGTTGTACTGAAAGAGTGGCAGGGTCCACATTTTTGAATCTTTATTCAAAATTAAGAGCGGCAGCATGAAGTCATTCCAAAACCACAGAGCATTAATAATCAAGGTTGTTGCATGCATGGGTTTTAGCATAGGAAAGATGATTTTAAAATAAGTTGTAAACTTATCTGCACCATCAATCTCTGCAGCTTCATCCAAACTATCAGGAACACTCATCTTGATATAACCAACATAAAGAAAGAGGGTTTGTGGAATGGCATAGGTAAGATAAAGCAGAATAAGCCCCCACATATTAGCAATTCCCAGTCGATTCATCATAACAGTGATAGGAATCATAATAACTTGGAAGGGAACGAAAATGCCTAATATCAAAAGACTGTACATAATTGCATAAGCCTTTTGACGTGTCATATTTCTGGCAATAGAATAGGCTGCTGCAGGAATAAGCAGCGTTACTAAAACAACTGACAGGACTGTGATAAGCGCTGAATTCCAAAAATACCCACCTATTCCGTCTGCCAAGAGCCGCCGATAGTTATCCAAGGTAAAAGGATTAGGGAAAGAGAAAAAATTATTCATAATGTCTTTAGTTATCTTAAAAGAACTAAAGACTGTCACCAGCAGAGGGATTAAAATAAGAAAACCACCGACTGCAAGGAGAACATATTTCCAAAAATTATTAAGTGCTTCTTCTTTTTTCATAACTGAAAACCTCCTGCTAGATTTCGAATCTTCTGGAAAGCTTAATCTGTAAAACAGAGATAAGGCCAATAATCACAAACAAGACCAGAGCAATGGCATTGGCATAGCCATATTGATTGTTCTTAAAAGCATAATTGTAAACCAAAAGTCCCAGTGAAGTTGTCGCATCATTAGGACCACCGCTGGTCAGTGCAAAAATCTGATCAAAGGCTGTTAGACCGGCCTTTAATGCTAAGATAAATACCATGGAGATACTTGGAAGCAAATAAGGCAGTTCAACCCTCCAAAAAATCTGTCTGCTGGAAGCTCCGTCAATTTCAGCAGCTTCAATAATCTCTGTGGGAATACTTTGCAAACCTGAAAGAAAGATGATAATAGGCATGGCAACTCCCTGCCACAAGAGGACAAAGATAACCGAGAAAACTGCTCCTGCACTGGTTCCTAATAAACTGACCTTTAAAAAATCAATATTAAGCGCATTGCCAATAGCAGGCAGACCGTAGTTAAAAACTTGTTTGAAAATCAAAGATACCGTCAGACCCGACAGAACTGCTGGGAAAAAGAACCAAGCTCTAAAAAAGGTTCTGCCCTTAATTTTAGAGTTAAGAGCCCTTGCTACCCAGAGACCGATGCCGATTTCACCAATAATCAAGCACAGTGTCAAAATAAGGGTGAAGCCAATAGCTGATAAGAATTTGCCGTCTGTTGCCAAAATCTTATAGTTGTTCAAACCGACAAAGTGAAAATTATAGGTCAATCCTGTCCAATCTGTCAGGCTGTAAAAAGCTCCCTGCGCCATGGGAAAATAGAAGAAAACAGCCTGCAAAATCATAGGAATAATCAAGAATGTCCAGCCCCAGTATTTATTAAAAACTTTTCTAAGTTTCATCTTTTCCTCCCTTAATCTACATCTGCTTTCATAGGATTAAAGAAAGCGTTCAAATCATCTGCATAATCCTTTTTGTTTCCTGTCATAAGGTAATTGGTCGTCAGGGTAAAGAAATCATTTTCACTGGTCCAATCTTGTGCCAGCCAGACCATATGCTTGTCTGTGAAGGCCAAACGGCTGAGCCCAGCTAATTCTGAATTTGTCTTTTCTTTAACCCCTTTAACTGCGACAGGCGAGCCGTCAGCGTTGTAGTATTTTTGCATCGCTTTGGCACTTGTCATATAAGCTACAAATTTATTAGCTTCAGTTTTATGCTTGGTTTTAGAAGAAATCGATAAGGCTAGATCTCCGGCACCTACTGTCAGTTCTTCCCCTTTTTTCTTTCCTGGAAAGGCAAAGGTGGCAACCTTAAAGTTTGGCTCCTGCTGTTTAATAATAGGCAGTGCCCAAGAACCATTAGGCGTTATCAGGGCATCACCCTTTGCAAAACTTACCAAGGCATCATTGTAACTGGCTCCTTGCCAGTTAGCTTGCAAGGCCTTCTTTTTACGCAGCAGATTAAGACGTCTTAAATCTCCTTTTAAGATGGCATCGCTAGTTTTGATGGAACCAGGTTTTGAAAAACGTAAATAATTATTAACGGCTTTGCCGCTTCCTGCAACAGTGGCAAAGGCTAGCTGATTGTAACCGTTAAGCGTCCAGCTCTCAGAGCCAGCAATGGCAAACGGCGTTTCTTTCTTTTGAATAATCGTATCAACCAATTTTTCAAATTCATCCCAAGTTTGGGGAACTTTGAGCCCTAATTTATCAAAGGCTGTTTTATTGTAGAAAAAGCCGTAAGCGTTGGCTGACAAAGGAACATTGTAAATTTTCTTTTTAATGGCATACTTTCTGGCATAATTATTTTTGATGTTTTTGACATAGGCTTTGTTTGTCATGTCTTCAAAATAACCGGCCTTGGCCCACTCCTGAAAGTCGACGTTTTGCGGATAAATATTGATAACATCAGGAATATCGCCCGACAGCATGCGCGATTTTAAAACTTCTCCAGGACTTGGAACATCAACCACTTTAACGTGAATATCAGGATTTTCTTTTTCAAAATCTTTGGCAATCTCTTTTAAGACACCCGACATTTCCTTTTTTTGATTGAAGTACTCAAGCGTTACCTTGCTGCCTTTGGAACTGCTGCTCTGACAAGCTGCTAAGGCTAGGCTTGTAACTACAAGCACAGCAAGTAAAGTGACTTTTTTATACCATTTCATCAAATAACCTCCTTTATTTTTTGATTAGGTAAAGTTGCTGGCTGAGATAATCTCCTTGTGGCAAGGTCATGGTCAGACCCGCATACATGAGCTCTGCTCCCGAATAAATCTTGCCTTCACCGACAAGTTCATAAAAAGCATCTGGCTCCAAACCTTTTAGTTTCAATGTTGTTTCAATGCTTTCAATGGTTGACAAAATCCGCACGTAAGTGACTACTATCCCTTTTTCGTGATTGAATTGGACAGCTGCTTCATTAGAGTGTTCATTTGGATTTAAGAGCCGATATTGCTTGCCAAATTGGACAATGGGCCGAATCTGCTTATAGGTTTTAACCTGCTGAGCAATCTCTCCTTTTTCATTTGCAGATAAGGTTGTTAGATCCAATTCATAGCCAAGATTTCCCATCATAGCAACATGACCGCGTGTTGCAAGCGGAGTTAGCCGCCCCATCTGGTGATTTGGAGCAGCAGAGACGTGCGCTCCAACAGAAATCGTTGGATGGAGATAAGACGAACCATATTGAATGGACAAACGAGCAATGGCGTCCGTATTGTCACTAGCCCATACCTGCGGAAAGTAGCGCATCATGCCCAAATCATTACGGCCGCCGCCGCCCGAACAGCTCTCAAATAAAACATGAGGATGTCTTTGGGTCAAAAAACTAACAAGTTCATAAAGCCCCAGCATATAGGCGTGAGACTGCATCTGGGTTTCCAGATAGGTTGAGCCATTACCGATATTCGTTATGTTGCGATTGTAGTCCCATTTAATATAATCAATGGCATTGTCAGTCAAGAGCTCATCAAAGACATGCTTCATATGAGCTACTACCTGAGGATTGGCATAGTTAAGTACCAGCTGATTGCGCGAATAGGTATGCCCTCGCCCTTCAGCCTGAATAATCCAATCCGGATGGGCCTTATAAAGGTCACTGTCCTCTGAGACCATTTCCGGTTCCACCCAAAGGCCAAATTTTAAACCTTTCTCATGAATGGCTTTAATCAGCTGTGACAAACTGCCGCCTAATTTTTCTTCATTGACAGACCAATCTCCCAGAGATCGATTATCATCAAAGCGCTGACCAAACCAACCATCATCTAGGACAAACAGCTCCATACCCAATTGGCTGGCTTCATCTGCCAATTCAAGCAGCTGGTCCTTCTTAAAGTCAAAATAGGTTGCTTCCCAATTATTGATTAGAATTGGACGCTCCTGCTGTGCAAAATTAGAAGGAATAATATGCTGCGTCACAAAATGCTGGCTTTCCTGGGTCAGAGCTGTCAGCCCCTTATCACTATAGGTAATTAGTGCAACTGGTGTATCAAAATGGTCATTAGATTTTAATTCCCAAGCAAAATTATCATCATTCAGCCCGATACCCAGCCGCACCTCATTCAATTGATTTTTTTGAACAAAAGCCTGAAAATTGCCACTGTACATCAGCTGTAGAGCCAAAGCTTCGCCATAATATTCATTAGTTTCATGCTGACAGAGGACAAGAGCTGGTGTCTGAGCATGCCCGGATGCACCGCGGTTGGAAGCAAGACAAAAAGTTCCTTGTTCTACCTGTTGCCGACGAACGGTTTTCTCACGTGCATAAGCTCCTTGAAGACTGATAAGATCATAACTGTCAGCCGGAAAATCAAACATAGCTGAAAGAGCACGATGCACAACAATACTTTCTTTAGAATGATTTACCAGACGGGCAAAAGCTGAAATGGTAGCATTATCTGAATAGGCTGTATAGTAGAGCTTCAGTTCAATCTGTGCTAGGCTGTCTTCTAGGGTAAGTTCCAAAGTCTCAGAGTCTGCTTTAGAATAAGGGTTAGGCAAGCCTTTAGCCTCTCTTATCCCATCGATAACTCTAGCTTTTTTAAATTTAAACTGGGTCAGCTCATTGTTATCATGCTGAATAATAAAAGAAGGCCGTCTAAAATCTCCAAATCCATGGAGCCCTACTATCTGCCGCTGAGTATCATAGCTGTAGGTTCTAACATCAGGGCTAGGATTGCCGGAAAAAGCATGATCTTTTTCAGACAGTGTATTGGAAAAATGATACTGCGAAATTTTTTTACCCAAATGTTTCAGCAGCAAATCATCATTTCTTCTCTCAATAATCATTGAGGAATTTTTTGTTTGTATGTAAAAAAGATTGTCTTCAATTTTAATACCCATTAAACGTTTTCCCCTTTCATGATATTATTATAATACTTGAAAACGCTTTAAAAAATAGTTCTTTGTTTCCTTTATATGGTATAATGTTGTTTAATAGAAAGTGAGTAAAAGTATGAATGTTCTAAATGCCTACAGTGAATTTAGCAGCAGCCATTTTGACCTCAATGTGGATCACTATGGTGCTGAAGCTTGTGATAGCGGGTACTCTTTCGGCCCCAGTGTTCGTCATAATTATGTCTTACACTTTATCATCAGCGGCTGCGGACGTTTTACAGTTGATGGAAAAACCGTTCTTCTAAAGACCGGCGATATTTTTTTACTTCCCAAAGATAAGCTCACTTTTTATCAGGCTGATTACGACGATCCTTGGACCTACCTCTGGGTAGGATTCAGCGGTTCACATACAGAAAGTATCCTGCGTCAAACAAGTCTCTTCAATCATTTTTACTGCCACTCTTCTATTCATTCTCCCATTTTGAAACAGCTGCTGCGGCTGATTGATTCGAACACTCAGCCCTTAAATACCGCTGGTGAACTACAGCTTATCAGTGATTTTTATCAGCTGCTAGCCTACCTCATTACCGCATTTCCTAATCCTAACAGCAGCCAGCAAACCGAACATTATATCCGCCAGGTTTTGAAAATAATTCACAGTCAGTACGATAAGCCCTTGCGAGTAGCTAAAATTGCCGAAAAAATGAATTTGAACCGCAGTTACCTGTACAAGATTTTCAAGGAAGAGACTGGCTGCTCAATAAAAGATTATATCCTTCAAATCAGAATGGAAAAAAGTTCCAAACTGCTGCAAAATCCTGAGCTAAACATTAGCGAAATATCACATTCTGTCGGCTTTTCTGATCCGCTTGCTTTCAGCAAAGCCTTCAAGAAATATTTCCAAACAAGTCCCAGCCAATACCGTAAAGAACACATGTAATTTCGAATCAAAGCCAAAAATTAGTTTTGTCCCATATGAAAACCAAGCCTATTTCTTAAGCTGATGTTTTTATCTAACTTAAGAATAGGCTTGGTTTATGTCAGTGTCTATTGCAAATCTGCAACAAAAAAAGAGTAAGACAAATGAGCCTCACTCTTTAAGCTGGAAAAAATCTAGCTTTTAAGAGTCAACATAAGGTCAGTCTTACTCTTTTTATTATTGAAAACCGCTGTTCTTCCTAATCATCATAACCTCTCGGATGGCTTGAATGCCAAGCCCAAGCTGAGGCGATGATTTTTTCAATGTCATCAAACTGCGGTTCCCATCCAAGTATTTCACGCGCTTTTTCTGAGCTGGCTACCAGTATATCTGGGTCACCAGGGCGGCGGTCAGCTTTTTCGGCTGGAATTTCTTTGCCAGTCACCTTACGAGCGGCTTCAAGGATTTGCAGATTTGAAAATCCTGTTGATGAACCGAGATTGAAGGCCGTTGATGGATTACCCTCACGCAGGTAGTTAACAGCCAGTAGGTGGGCATCCGCCAAATCAAATGGGTGCACATAGTCGCGGACATTAGTACCATCTGGTGTCTTGTAGTCATCACCAAAAATCATGATTTTCTCACGCACACCTTGGGCAACCTGCAAGATGATTGGCAGCAAATGCGTCTCAGGAGCGTGGTCTTCACCGATAGAACCGTCTGGTTTGGCACCTGCTACATTGAAATAACGAAGCGGCACAAATTTAATACCGTAGGCTTGGTCGGACCATTTCATAATGGTCTCCATCATGAGTTTACTTTCACCATAAGGATTGATAGGATGCTGCGGTGTAGTTTCTTTGATAGGAAGTTCATCAGGAATACCATAGGTCGCTGCTGTTGATGAAAAGACAATGTACTTAACATCAAATTCATTCATGACTTCCAAAAGCTTAATCATGCCAGCAGTGTTGTTGTCAAAATATTTGAGCGGTTTTTCCATGGACTCTGCAACGAGAGAATAGGCTGCAAAGTGAATCACCGCATCCACATCAGGATTTTCAGCAAAAACCTTGCGCATAAAATCCTGATCCGCCAAATCGCCTTGATAGAATTTTGCATCTGGGTGTACCGCTGCGCGGTGCCCAGTCACCAAATTATCAACGACAACGACCTCTTCCTCACCTTTTTCAATAAGGCGATCAACCATGTGAGAACCAATATAACCAGCCCCACCCAAAACTAAAATAGCCATAACATCACGATACTAAGGTCGATAGAAAGCAAAGTCAAAATAAGGGCTTGGCAGAAAATCCTGATTTTCTAGCCAAGACATCTTTTTGACACGGCTTTCCGACTGAGTTCAAATGCAATGAACCCGCAGTCAACCCTATCCTTTCTTTAAATTTTTACCTCTTGTGCAAACCAATTTTAGAAAGAACCAAAACACAAAGCAAAAATAAGAAATCTGGCCTAGATATTTACATCTAGGAAGGTTTATCTTTTTGCACAGGCGTTAGGCGGGTTCAATTCCGATAATAGGGTATCAGAATTAAACTTTTTCTTTTCTTTTTATACTAAGGTCAATAAAAAGGCAGCCGAGTTCAAGTGAGGTAAACTCGTAACCCCATTTTTTACTCGATGCCAACACTTTCTACAAAGCGCATAAAGGCTGCTTGCCCCTTGGCATCGCGTTTGTAGACACCTGCGTCTTCCAAAACACGGACAAAGGTTTGACCGACAGCTTGTCTAACAATTTCTGAAACAGTTTCTGCACTCACATCTGGATATTTTGCCTTAATGGCATCTGCCCAGTCCCTGTGATAGTCTGCCATTTCATTATACTGGTTTAGGAGGTATTTTTCAACTTCTTCTAATTCGTCCTTTAATCTTGGTGGTAAAATAGCCAAGCCCATAACCTCAATCAGTCCGATATTTTCTTTCTTGATATGCTGCACATCAGCGTGGGGATGGTAAACCCCGTCAGGGTACTTCTCGCTTGTGTGATTGTCACGTAAAACAAGATCAAGTTCAAAAAGGCCATCTCGCCTGCGGGCAATCGGTGTAACCGTGTGATGCGGCGTGTCACCAGTAAAGGCCACAATACCAACACTGACATCAGAGTAGCTGCGCCAAGCTAGACGAATGATTTCAGCCAATTCAACCAAGCGAGGCTTGGCTGCTCCACGCAGTCTGATGACTGACATGGGCCACTTAACAATGCCCGCTGTCACATCTGGGAAACCTTTGAAATGAAATTCCCTGTCCAGCTCTGCTATTTCCATAGGGAAAATCTGACGACCGCCCTGATAATGGTTGTGTGTCAAAATGGAACCACCAACAATTGGCAAATCAGAATTGGAACCTGCGAAATAACCGGGGAAAATGTCCACAATATCAAGGAGCTGTCTAAATGTGTCTTGACTGATAACCATGGGCACATGCTCAGTGTTAAGGAAAATACAGTGTTCATTGAAGTAGGCATAAGGTGAATACTGGAAGCCCCACTTCTCATCACCCAAATTCAGGCGAATAATACGGTGGTTAGCACGCGCCGGGTGATTGATACGGCCTTGATAGCCCTCATTTTCCAGACAGAGCTGGCATTTAGGGTAGCTGGAACTTTTAGCTGACCTGGCTGCTGCAATAGCCTTGGGGTCTTTTTCAGGTTTTGACAGATTGATGGTGATATCAATATTTCCATAGTCTGAAGGCGTTGAAAAGGCAATATTTTTAGCAATGGCAGCCACTTTGATGTAATCATTACGCTTGCTAAGATTATAGAAATCTGAAATAGCCTTTTGAGGAGATTTTGCATAAGTATCCCAGAATTCCTTGTTGACTTGGCTTGGTATTGGGGTAATAAAATTCATCAATTCTGCACCCAAGCAATCCTTTTCTTCTGCTAATTCGCCCAACTTACCATTTGCTACTGCCAGCTCAAGCAGTTCATCCTTGAGGGCGATGAGTTCCGTTTGACTGGTTTCCTGCTGAGCATTATCTTCCCCCACAAGAGCAAGGATACGGTTTCTGAGATAAATGTCATCTAATTCTGTGTAGCTACTGTTTTCGATGATTTTGCTAACAAAAGTATCTAGTAATGCGGTCATAATCTTATTTCCTTGAGAGGACATGTGAACCACCAGCGATTTCCGCAATGTAAAAGTCTGGCGCATAGCCGATAGTCTCGGTATAAACATGTCCCACATTTTCCTTGAAAGCTTCAACCTTATCTTTGGCCACAATAGCAATAGCGCAACCACCAAAGCCTGCTCCTGTCATACGAGCTCCGAGAACACCTTCTTGTTCCCAGGCAGTGTGGACTAGTGTATCGAGTTCAATACCAGTTACTTCATAATCATGCTCCAGTGAGACATGTGAGGCATTAACCAAACGACCAAATTTTTCCAAATCACCTACTGCAAGAGCAGCCTTGGCTTTCAAAGTCCGTTGGTTTTCAGAAACGGCGTGGTGTGCCCGCTTGATGCGATTACCATCTTTGATGAGGTAATCATATTCGTCAAAGGTCGCCTCATCAAGCTCACCCAGGGTTTTAATATTTAGCAAGGCATTCAATTCTTCAAGGGCTTTTTCACATTCTGCACGGCGTTCATTGTACTTAGAATCAGCCAATTCACGGCGTTTGTTGGTGTTCATAATGACAATAACATTGTCGCTAAGATTAAGCGGAACAAGCTCATATTCCAAAGTATTGGTGTCAAGATAAATAGCACCTTGATCAGCACCCATACCGATAGCAAATTGATCCATAATACCTGAATTGACACCGATAAAGTCATTTTCTGTTTGTTTACCAATTTTTACCAAATCTAAGCGATCCAATTTGAGCTTAAAGAGTTCTTCTGCTACAACACCGACTAAAAGCTCCAGCGAAGCTGATGAAGACAGCCCAGAACCATTGGGAATATTGCCACGAACGTAAAGTTCAAATCCCTTATCGATCGTATGGCCGGCTTCCTGCAAGAATTTGATAACGCCTTTTGGATAATTGGTCCAGTCATCTGCCTTGTCAAAGATAAGATTATCAAGATCAAGCTCGATAATCCCTAGGTCTTTAAAATTAGCTGAGAAAAAACGTAATTTCTTATCATCACGTCTGCGAGCAGCACCATAGGTTCCCAAGCTAATGGCTGCCGGAAAAACATGACCACCATTATAGTCCGTGTGCTCACCGATCAAGTTGATGCGGCCGGGTGAAAAGACCGTAACATCAGCCTCTTTGCCAAATATTGCAGCAAAGGCCTCTTCAAGTTCTTTTGTGTCCATATGACCCTCCAAAATCTTTTGTTACTTCTATTGTAAATCCAATATAGGTCTTCGTCAATAAATTTACTAAAAATTTACTAAAAAATAGAATTATGCTATACTAAATTTACTAACATCTCAAGAAAGGAGAAAAAGACAGACCTAAAAACTTAAAATGGCAGACGCAGCGTGCTTCATCAGACGACTAGTCTAAAAAAGCTTAGACGTTTTCTAAATACTGCTCTAGCTCTCCAATGTCATCTATTTTTTAGGTTCTTCCCACTCATTTTTATGGCTACTTTAAAAGATATTGCAAAATTAGCAAGAGTTTCTCCCGCTGCAGTTTCTCGGGTACTTAACCGTGATGAGACACTGTCAGTCAGCGAAGAAACTAGACACCGCATTCTCAGTATCGCTGATGAACTCGGCTATACCAAGCATCAAAAGAGCGGTAACTTTACAAAAGCCCGACAAAAAATTGCTGTTGTTCAGTGGTACAGTGAACACGAAGAACTCAATGACCTCTACTACTACACTATCCGTATCGGTCTTGAAAAGCGGGCTCAAGAGCTGGACTATGAAATTTTGCGGTTTTTTAACAATGATATTTTAACCCTATCCGAAAATGTTGTCGGTATCATTGCCATTGGCAAATTCAGCAGCCAACAAATTGCAAAGCTGGAAAGCTATACCGATAAGCTGGTATTTGTGGACAGCGATACGCTGACAGCAGGACATCCATGTGTTACGACTGATTTTGATCATTCTGTTATTAAAGTTATAGATCATTTCTTGCAAAAAGGATTATCTAAGATTGGAATGATTGCTGGCGAGGAAAAGACAGCCGATGGCAAAGAAAGCCTCATTGACCAGCGCTTTCGCACTTTTAAAAACTATGCCCATGAAAAGGGTATCTATAAAAGCCACTACGTTTACATCGGAGAATTCTCAAGCCAGTCAGGCTATGAATTAATGAGCAAGGCTATCCATGATTTGGGCAATGATTTGCCACAGGCCTTCTTTGTTGCCAATGATACTCTGGCTATAGGTGCTCTGCGTGCCCTGCAGGAGGCTGCCATTGCTGTCCCTCAGCGCGTCAGCATAATCTCTTTTAATGACACCTCCTTGACCAGACAAGTCTTTCCTACACTCAGCAGTATCACTGTCTATACTCAGGAAATGGGGCGCATAGCTGTTGATGTTCTCAACCGTCAGCTTTTAAATCCTAATACTGTTCCAACTATGACAAGATTAGCAACCCATCTCACTCTAAGAGACAGCAGTTTGTAATGGCTGCTCTTTTACCGTTAAAAAAAACAGTTCCTTATTGGCAACAAAACCATAAGGAACTGTTTTTATGAAAAAGTAAGTGTAAAGCAAAAACTGGTTTGCAAGACTCTCTCATTGCCCAAACGCTTTATCACACTGATACAACTTCCAGCTGCTCGCCGCCCAGCAGGATCAAATATTTTTCAACGGCCGAAATAGCATAGGATTTGCTCAAGGCCTGAGCATACAGTGCCATCTGACCTTGGTAGCGCTGCTTAATCTCCTGACTGTTGGTAAATTTATCGGTTTTATAGTCAAAGAGAATGATGCGATCGTCCAAAAGAATATAGCCGTCAATAATACCGCGGACAACGAAGTTTTCTCCGCTTTCCGGATCTTTTTTCAGCATGGCAAAAGGTGCTTCACGGCGAACTTTATCAACATTTTTCTGAATCAGCTTTCCTAAATCTGTCGTCTGAAAGAAAGCTAGGATTTTGTCCGTCTGGATAGCTTTTTTAACTTCAGCTTCTACCGGCAGTTCTTCTAAGGCCTGCAAAATGTCAGCCATGCTGACTTCTTCACTCAGGTGCAGGCGCTGCATCAATTCGTGCAGACTGGAGCCAACAGCTGAAGGTTCAGGAGCCTTTTTCCCAGAAAAATCAGGAAGTTTAAATTTCGGCTTAGCCGCAAAAGCCTTTTCCATAATCTCAACACCCTCAGTATCCATGACAGGTTCATAGAATTTCTTGACCTGACTGGGTGTGCGGACAGTCGGCAAAGTGATGGCTGGCTGATAATTTTGGTTAAGCTTCTCAACAGCCTCCAGCATATCCAAAGCACGCGCAATATCTTCTGACTGACGGTTATCCTTGAGATCATCAGGATTATAGAGATGCTCTCGTCTGACCTTTCCTATTTTTTCTTCGGTCAGGTCGTCATCGGTCACAAAAATAGTTTTAAAATGCAGATTTTCACTGCTGTAGGCTTGCTGAATGGCCAAAAGCCAGTCTTGAAAGGTTAGATAGCTTTCGCGCTCCGCGGCCGGCAGATGATTGTTTTCAGATTTTCCGCTGTACTTGTCCGCCAGCTTTTCCGCGCTTCCCTTTCCGACCAGATACAGTCTTTTTTCAGCTCGTGTCATAGCGACATAAAGCAGCCGCATCTGTTCTGATAAGGTCGCTAAGCGCAATTCACGTTTGTTGAGCTGATAGGGCAGAGTTGCCATATTAACTTTGACAGCCGGCAGCAGTTTTTCCTGCAGCTCCTCTTTCATATCAGCCAGATACTTGATTCCTACACCATTTTGACGCGATAAGATGAGCGGTGAGGTCATATCCTGAATGCTGAATTTCTTGTCAATATTAAGAATAAAGACATACTTGAACTCTAAGCCCTTACTCTTATGGATAGTCATGAGCGTAACAGCGTTTTTAGGGAGAGCAACCTCAACATCAGCTAAATCATTCTGACTTTCTAAAATACGGTCAATCATCCCAATGAAACGTGACAGTCCCTTAAATCCGGTCCGCTCGAAATTATTGGCACGCAGAGCCAGCGCATAGAGATTGGCCTGCCGCTGCTCTGCTCTCGGCAGACGTCCTACATAATCATAGTAAAACCTTTCATTATAAATTTTCCAAATCAAATCATAGAGCGAGTGCAGTTTGGCAAAGCGGCGCCAGCTGTTAAAAACATATAAGAAGTCCTTCAGCTTGGCAGCTAAATCTCTTGTGATGAGCTCTGGATGCTGTCCTAGCTTATTCTTAGCGTTCTGCAGTTTTTCATAGAGATTTTCCTTCTGGCTGTTTATGGTCTTTTGCAGCGCTAAGCGCGTCAGCTCATCTTCGTCAAAAGCAAACATGGGCGAGCGCAAAAGCGCCGTCAGGGCATAGTCATTGAGCGGATTGTCAATCGAACGTAAGGTATCCAGCATAACCATAACCTCAACTGACTTGAGATAATTTTGCTCACCGCCGTCTGTTACCAAAGGAATCCCATATTGCTCAAAGGTCTGTATTATGCCGTCATTGCGGGTTCTTGAAGCTACTAGCAGGGTAATCTCTTCAAAAGGAACCTTTTCTTCATTATGGAGACGAATAATTTCTTTGGCCACTAATTTAACCTCAGCAGGGCTGATTTGCCCGCTGTCATCATCAGGCAGAGAGTCATCATTTTCATCTGTATCATACAGTAATACCTGAGTTTCATTTTCGGGATGCACTTCTTTTTGACGGTCGCTTCCTGCCAGCAGCTCGTGGCTGTCATCATAGACAATCTCGCCGACAGTTTCATCCATCAGGTGACGAAAAACACTGTTTGCTGTTGCTAAAACTTCTGACTGGCTGCGGAAATTTTCCTTGAGCAAAATCAGCTTGCCATGTTCAGGATGTTCTTGAAAATCCTTAAATTTCGCATTAAAAATCTGCGGGTCTGCCTGACGGAAGCGGTAAATAGACTGCTTGATATCTCCTACCATAAAGCGATTGTGCCCATTAGACAAAAGTTCCAGCATGCGTTCTTGTGTATGGTTGTTGTCCTGATACTCATCGACCATGACTTCATGGTACCTGTCTTGATAGAGCTGTCTGATAGAGGGATTTTTTTCTAAAATATCAATAGCAAAATGCGCAATGTCCGAGAACTCAAAAGCATTCTCCTGCATTTTTGCCTGCAGGTATTGGTCAGAAAAATCGATGACAAACTGCTGCAAAATCCTAAGCAAGGGCAGGCTTTCAGCTTGGTAGGCAAAGATCGTCTCTAAATGCTTCAAGTCAGCCAAGCGGCTCTGCAGGGGTTTGAAAACAGGGTATTTGACCTTAGCAACCGTGACACTGTCTCCGGACGGAAGGAGTTGGGCAAGGTCATTGGCCAGTTTTCCAAGACCATCACGCCCGTAGAGCGTTTCAAAATGCCAAGCCCAGTCTTGCAGCTTGTCAATCATATTGAGGTGCTTTTTATAGTTGGCTGTCGGAGCACCCTTGCCAGTGACCTGCTTGTAGTCTTCCAAATCGGTTACATCACGCAAAGCCTTGGCCGTATCCTCCATGCTTGCCAAAAATGCTGCAACTTCCTGGTCTGGAATGGCTGAAAAATCTGTGTAGGTCTCAGCTCCCTTTAAAAAACTGTCTGTCAGCCAGCTTTTAGGATTGTCTGTCGCCTGGCTGAAATCATAAATCTTATAAACCAATTGCTTAAAAGGATCTGAATCCTTACGGCTGCCGGCAAAATTCTTGACCAGCTTGATAAACACCGGCCTGTTCTCAGAGCGCATATAATCCGCAAAAAGATCTGCAAAAACATCATTTTTTAGAATGTCCTGCTCACTCTTATCCTGCATAATCCGAAAGCTGGGCGAAATCCCCAGCGTATAGCCGTATTGGTTGACCAATTTTTGCGTGAAGGCGTCCATCGTGCCAATATCAGCCGTCTGAACACCGGCCAGCTGTTCAGCCAAGAACTGTTTGAGTTCGGGTTCGTCTTTTGTTTGCAGCTGTTCAATCAGCTTTTTTTCCAAGCGCTCTTTTAGCTCTCCTGCCGCCTTGACAGTGAACGTTGAGATAAAAAGCTGATCAATTTTGACACCGCGCAAGAGCTTATCCATAATACGCTCAATCATGACAAAAGTCTTTCCAGAACCTGCCGAGGCAGAGACCAAAATATTATTGCCGTAACTGTAGATCGCTTCAATTTGTTCAGGAGTGCGTTTTTGCTGCTTGTCAGATCCGGCCTCTTCAAGCTGCAGGGAGGCGATCTCTTGAGCAGTTAAAAAGTTTTTAAAGGTCATTGTTTTCCTCCTCTTTTCCCTGCATCAGCTGCAGGAAGCCCTGGCGTTTTTCTTTGCGCGGCAGCTGATAGAGCTTGCGCGCATAAGGCATGTGGCGGTCAGCTTCAAAACCTGTGATCGCTTTAAGCTGCTCTCCCTGCACCGATTTGCCGTCCTCAGTATAAGGATTAATCAGGAAATGGCCGCTTCGAATTTGCTGGGCGGCTTTTTGGTACAGCCTGCGGTTATAAGCCAGCAAAAGATTAATTTCTTCCTGACTGTAGACCGAGTCGTTCAAATGATATTTGCCATCAGCTAGATAAGCTTTTTCCTCATCTAAGAAAAGCCCTCTGTAAGTCAACTCCTTATGGACTGCCTCAGGAATCTTATCTAGGGATTTGACCTTGCTTAAATCTAATTTTGGCTCTTGCATGTGCAGATACATGGCGCCAAAGATCTTCTGGCCGCTAGGCACAGCTTCTTTATTTTTGACTGCCTCCATATAGGTCAGCAGCTGCGGACTGAGGCCATTGTAAAATTTCTGGATATCAAAGGTATTTCTGCTTGATTTGTAATCAACAATCCCCAGACTGCCGTCGGACAGACGATCAATGCGGTCAATAAAACCGCGGATTTTCACTGCATTTCCCAGCATGAGCTCAAAAGCTTCTTCTTCGCTTTCCACTTGAATGTGGTCATCATCACGCAAAATGCTGGCTGTGCTTCTGGCAATATCTTCTAAAACATCTAAAGAATAGCGGCTTTCCTCATCTTCTTCATAAAGCATTTTAAAGCTGTTTTCCTGATTGGCCTTGGCTATTGCCTGATTTAAGCGGCCATCAAAATCAGAAGCTGCCGTATCCTGCATCACCAATTCAAAAATCCGGTGCAGGTAGCTTCCGTGATTTCTGTCATCGGGGTGAATGGTCTCCAGTTCCTGCAAGCCAAGCACGTACTGCAGGAAATAAAGATACTGATTGTTGTAAAAAGCAGTTAGGGCGGACGATGACAGATTTAAGGGCTCATCTGCCGGAAAGCGCGCTTTTATCACCGAAGGAGTCAGCGGTTTGGTCTGCATGCGGTCATTAATCTCAGGGATTACAATCCCCTGCTCATTAAGTTTTTTGCGCAGGTAGCGCACAGCTACCGACCAGAAGGTCTGCTCTTCCTTAGACATTTCCTGGTCAATGGCAGCACGTTCCAGTTCAATCACGCGCGACAGGAGCGCTTTATAGTTGCCAATGTCTTCCGGGTCAGCCAATTGGCGGCTCCGGCCCTTTTCCACTACCGGCACGCCAATTTCTGCTAATTCCAGTAAATAAGATGACGTAGTATCTTCTGCTTCATTTAAAATTTGCGGCAGGCTGAGAGTTAATTCCTCAGTCGCAGCATTAAAGAGCGACAGGGCTGCAAAATGATTTTTTTTGAGATTTTCACTGCTGACAATATCAAAGCGGCGATTATCCGGTGTTACTTCATTGATTCGTGAACGCTCCTCATCCGAAATCAGGCTTTTGTTTTGGACAATTTTAGGAAAGTTGGACTGTGTCATGCCCATGGCAAAAACAATTTTATTGGTGTGCGGCTCTACCAAATCATAAGATTTAACCGTTACAACATCAACTGTGGCAGGAATCATACGGTAATCAGCAGCCAGCATGCTGGCACGAAGCAAGGATAAAAACTCATCCAGCGTCAGCTTTTCCTGGCCGAAAATACTCTGAAACTGCTCTAAAATAGCTGTAAATGTCTTCCAGACTTGCTGGTGCTGTTCCTCTTCGATTTCCCCGCTTTCTGCTGTCAGCAGAGCAAAATTTTCCGGCAGGTGAATTGCTTCTAAAAAGCCGGTCAATTTTTTCAAAAGACTTTTTCCCAGCTGCTTTTGCGCTTTAACCAGCTGCTGCAAGGGAGCCATGAGCTCAGTTCGCCACCGGTTTATCTGTTTCAGATCAAACTGTCCCTGCTTATCCAGAGTAAAATCCTTAAAAAACTTGCTTTGTCCCTTGATGTCCGCATACATGATATAGTATTCTAATTTATCCAGTTCTTCCTGCCGTAATCGGCCGTATAAGCCTGACTTAAGCAGATTCATGACATCTTCGGCACGAAAATTATAGCGCTTTACCCGTTCCAGACTATCGACAAAATGCACCAAAGGGTGAGAACTCATGGATTCAGCCCGGCCGAAATAATAAGGAATCTCATACTTATCAAAAATTTTACCCACCTGCAGGCGGTAAGCGTCTGTATCGCCCAGCAAAACTAAAATATCCTTGTAGCGGTAGCCTTGATAAAGTTTCCGGCGTATGGCTCTGGCGACATGCTCTACTTCTTCTTTTTGATTGATGGCATCCCAAATAACAATGTGTTCCTTATCTTCTTCTGTTAGAATTCGGCTATCAGCAGAGAAATCATGACGACTCTCAAAAATACTGGAAAGATTAGCAAAAGCCTGCAGTCCCTTTTGCTTGGAGGTTACATACTCTGGTTTCGTTTGAAATTTAGCAGCCAGACCGCGCATAAAATCCAGGCTGGCCTGATAAACATTCCCATTTGAAAATGCTGAACGGTAAGCCTTTTGACTGATGTAAGTACCGATAACAACGGGCACCCCTTTTTCATGCAAGAGGCTGATGAGGTTTTCTTCTTCGGCAGAAAAACGGGTAAAACCATCCACAATAATCAGCAAATCCTTAAGTTCACTGTCCAGATGGCCTGATTTAAGCTGTTGGGCAAAAAAGGCTGTCTTAGTCTGAGTGTCAAAATTTCCAGCCTTTAAAATCGCCTCAGCCTCGTTAAAAATCTTAATCAGATCTTCCTGCTTTTCTGGAGAATTAAGCTCTGTCAGTTCTAAAACCGTCATATTGGAAGCCTTGAGCTCCTTATATAAATCGACCAATTGACTGATAAAGTTGGTGTCCTGTTTCAAACGGCCAAAAACAGGCAAATCCTGCTCAGAAAAACTAGCCAAGGCCCGGTAAAAAATCATAGCCAGACCATTGTCATCGATAACTTCTCTTTGATGGGGCTCATTTAAAACAAAATAACGGGCCATCTGCGCAAAACGCGTAATGGTAATGGCAAAAGAGGCCTCTTCAGGCAGAGCCTCCAAAACCGCCCGCTCCTTTTCAAAAGACAGAGAGTTAGGAGCAATATAAAAAACACGCTTGCCCTCTTTAGCAGCCTGCCTAGCCTCAGCAGCCAAAATCTCTGTCATATCGTATTGAATGTCGGTGTATAAAAGTTTCATAAATAATCCTCTGTAAAACTTTTTAATTTTTAACAAGATAAGTTTAAATTTAACTTGCTTATGAACCTAAGCTTCTTAGTTCTATTATCTAATATTTTACTTCTCTTGTCACTGTTTTGCTTTATGATAATTATTATCTCAAAACACATTAACTTGGCTTGTTTAAATGTTTGTACAATCATTGAGCAGCTAGACAATAAAAAGCATCGTTTTCACAAAAACGATACTTGTAAAACAAAAGTTCATGATAAGAGTTCTGACAGCACTGACAAGTCTGTTCTAAGCCTTAGAAGCTTTTTTAGCTCCTGTTTTTTTCTTAGGGGATTTAAAGTGTTTTTCCATTTCCCTTTCCTGATTAAGGCTATTTTGGTAAGACATCGAAAGCACCAGACCGACACCGATTAAGTTTGAAATCAGGGAACTGCCGCCCTGAGAAATAAAGGGCAGCGGAATACCAGTCAGAGGCAAAATCCCAACGGCTGCTCCGATATTTTCAAAAATATGAAAGAGAATCATCATGATAAAGCCAGTTGAAATGTAAGTATAAAATAAATTATTGGAAGCAAAAGTAACGCGCAACATGCGATAAATTAAAATCAAATACAGGGCTAAAACGATACTGCCGCCGATAAAGCCAAAATTCTCAGCAATGACTGTAAAAATCATATCACTTTCACGTACAGGGACAGGCAAGTCAACAACATTAAGTCCCTTACCAAACAAGCCGCCGCTGCCAATCGAAATCATCCCCTGTGTCTGCTGATAAGCAATACTACCGGCATAATCAAAGGGATTTAACCAAGCAGAAAGACGATTAATCTGATAAGTGTCCATGCCCATGTGGTGATAGAGAAACTCTTTTCCTCCTGGAATCAAAAAGACAACCATGAAGAGTGCAACTATAAGGATTGCTGCTCCTGCGACTGGCAAAATAATCTGCCAGGAAATACCAGCAATGAGAACCAAACCTGCTAAAATAGCCATAAAGACCATAGCCGTTCCCAAATCCTTTTGCAAGGCCAGCAAAACCATAATGGGCATGGTCAAAAGGGCGAACCACAGCAATAGCTTGCCATCCTCCCGCAAATCCTTTTCCCCATTCTTATATTTCTGCTTAAAGCTGACGGTCAGACGTGCTAAAATCAGAATATAAGAAATCTTCATAAATTCAGAGGGCTGAAAGAGCGTGATTGAGCCAAGGGAAACCCAGTTTTTAGCACCAGTTGAAGCCACTAGCTCCGGACTGTAAAAAATCAAAGGCAGAACCATCAGGACAAGGCCTAAACCATATAAATACGGTGTGATTTTCCAGAGAAATTCTGTGCTAAAAAGCATGACAACAAAACTAATGGCAGCTCCCATTATCAGCCAAATCATCTGCTGTCCCATCACAAAAATAATCTTACTGGGATAGTCATGAATAGTTGCCGTATAAACAGAATAAAGTCCAATAAGCACTAAAAAGAAGACTGGTAAAATAAGGGAATAATCAACTCGACTGTCAATAGGTTTTTTTTTCGTTGCCATGCTTGCTCCTAAGAATATTATAGAAAATATTATATCATTTTTATGACTTCATAGTATCTTAAAAGCTAAAATCCTCTAACAAAGATTAAAATAATCATTGAACAAACCAATCACTTTTTTTCGCTGCATTGCCTGTCAGTTCTTTGATACTTAACCATTATCCTTGCTTTAATTACCTTTTAATTTACTGATGATAAATCTAAAAATGGATATACTAAAAAAGCCCTTAGCTGCGGCTCGATTTCTTGTTGGCTACTGTCCAAAAGGCTTTGTTTTAGTGTAGAGGAAAAATTTTTATCCTCAAAAATAAAAAAAGCGACTTATTTCAACAGTCAACATCGCTTAAAGGCTTTCAAAACAATGAAACTATTCTAATTAACGTTTCAAAATATCCCCTGCCGGAATCGAACCAGCAACTGCTTCTTAGGAGGAAGATGTTATATCCATTTAACTAAGGGGACCGATTAACTCTTTCTATTGTATCGTAGACTAAAAAGGAATGCAACTCCTATTTGCAAATAAAGAATAGCCCTGTTAATTTTGAAAATTCAAAAAGGCCTCACTAATGGAAGACCTTTTTAAATGATTTTTACTGACGTTCTTTGATACGTGCAGCTTTACCTTGCAAGGCACGCAGGTAGTAAAGTTTAGCACGGCGTACTTTACCATGGCGAACTACTTCGATTTTTTCAACACGTGGTGTGTGAATTGGGAAAGTACGTTCAACTCCGACACCGCTTGAAATCTTACGAACAGTGTACATTTCTGAAATGCCTTGACCTTTACGGGAAATAACAACCCCTTCAAAAATCTGAATACGTTCGCGGTTTCCTTCGACAACCTTAGCGTGAACGCGGACAGTGTCACCAGGACGGAAACTTGGAATATCAGTGCGAAGCTGACCTTCAGTCAAACTTTGAATTAATGGATTCATTTTTTCTTCTCCTTATCTTACTAATCATAAGAGCTCTGTCCCAGCGGATTAGCCGTTTTTGTGCGTCCATTACACACAAAAAATATTGTAACAAAATCTGCAGCAACTGTAAAGTAAAATATTACAAAAGCTATACTCAGCAATCAAATGACAATATTTATGACTCAATATCTTCAAACTACTGAAGTTAATTGGGGCTTTACTGGCTGCTAGACCCTTTCTCTGATTTTTTGAAGCGGGTAGATGGAATGCCTGCGACTGACAATATAAGCAAAGGTTACTGCAATGAAATAAGCCGGCAGATTCTGATAGCCAAAAACTTCTCCTCCAATAAAAATTGGTGCTAGGTAGGTATTAGTGGCACTGCCAAAAACACTAATGTAACCAAGGGCTGCTGCTAGTTCAATTGGCAAACCAAAAATTCCAGCCAAAAGGACACCCAAGGAAGAGCCGATTGCAAATAAAGGCGTTACTTCACCGCCTTGAAAACCTGCTGCCAAAGTCAGAACTGTCAATAGTAATTTAAGCAGCCAGTCGTAAGCATAAATCTGCTTTCCGGAAAAACTGGCCTCAATCAGATTAGTTCCAAGACCTGAATAACGTCCCTGATGAAGGCTGAGAAAAAGAATAGCCAGTATTGATCCGACCAACAAAATTCTTAGGTAAGGATTAGGAAATAGGCGCGCTTGTACTTGCTTGAACCATGCCAAAAGATAAGCAAAAAAATTTCCAGCCAAACCAAAGAAAAGACCAAGAACAAGCAGGATTCCAAATAGTTTTGGGGTCAAAGGAAAGGTCTTAGAAAGCGCATGGGAAAATTTCTCCAAACCCAGACTGTGCGAAGTCAGGCTGGCAGTAAAAGAGGCTAGAGTCATCGGCAGCAAGGCACTAAGCCCAAGGCTGCCAACAACCAAGACTTCTAAGGCAAATAAAATCGCTGCCATCGGTGTCTGAAAGAGGCCTGCAAAACCAGCGGCCATTCCAGTAAGGAGAAAAATATGCGATTTATTGGGAAAATGATAAAAGCGGCTAAACCAATGAGCAACAGTTGCTCCCAGCTGCACTGCAACACCTTCACGACCAGCACTACCGCCAAACAGATGGGTCAGCCAGGTGGTCACAATAACCATGGGTACTAAACGCTTGGGAATAATTTCTTCTTCATCAAAACCAACTTGAAACAACAGGCTCATGCCCTTGCTACTCTTTCCGCCAAAATTTCGGTAAGCATAGACGATGGCTAAGCCGATAAAGCCTAAAAAAGGCAGCCAGGGCCACGGATTCATCTCTCTAACAGCAGTCAGGTACAAAAGCACACGGCCAAAAACAGCAGCAATTGCTCCTGCAACAACACCTATAAAGATGCCCATAAAAGCTAGTAAGAGCAAGACAGAATAAGGAAGTTCCTTGACTTCCTGAATTTTCTTTTCAATCATGATACTCCCTTAAAAATAAGAAACACAGCCTGCAGCTCATTCTTATACATTCCTCCTATTAAATTTTGGGAATTACCTTTTGAGCACCATAAACGCTGATCCGTTTTTTAACAATGCTAGCAAAGCAAACCACAATAAAAAAGTAAGGAATATTGTTAAAACCAAAAATTTCACCGCCAATGAAAATAGGAGCTAAAAAAGTTCCTGTTCCGCTGCCGAAGACACTGGCATAGCCAAGGGCAGCAACAAAGGCTGTCGGCAGGCTAAATAAAGGAGCCAGTACCGCACCGAGAGTCGCTCCGATTGTAAACATGGGCATTACTTCACCGCCTTGATAACCTGCAGACAAAGTCAGAACGGTTAAAAGCAGTTTGAGAAACCAGTCAAATGGGTAAACACTACCATTCTTTGAAAAACTAGCTACTATCAAATCAGTGCTTAAACCACAATAACGTCCAGTCCCTAATACGAGCAAAAGAACACTGAGCAGCAAACCTATGATCAATATGCGCTGATAAGGTCTTCTAAAACGCAACACCAAGGCTAGCTTGGTTCTTCTTAATAAATAGGCAAAAAAAGTTCCTGTCAACCCAAACAATATGCCCAAAAGAGCAAATTTTAAAAAGAGCAGAGGATTGAGTTCCATATTTACCTCTATCAAGCGGGTAAATTTTTTCAATCCCAGCAAATGTGAAGTATAGCTTGCCGTATAAGCTGCTAAACAAGTTGGCAGAAGTGCGGCTAGCTCTAATCGGCCAATCACAAGAACTTCAAGAGCAAATAATATGGCTGCTATAGGTGTTTGAAAAAGTCCTGCAAAACCAGCTGCAATTCCGATAACTAGGAAACTTCTTGAAGATTCCTTAAATGTAAAAATAGGGGAGAAAGCATGAGACAGAGCTGCTCCTATCTGAACAGCCACTCCTTCACGGCCGGCACTGCCGCCAAACAGATGGGTCAGCCAGGTCGAAAAAATGGCTAAAGGAACCAGTCTTTTAGGAATAGCTACTTCCTTTTTATCAGCCACATCAAAAACCAGCCCCATTCCCTTGATACTCTTACCGCCAAAACGGTCATAAAGAAAAACAATCAAAAGACCAGATAGAGGCAAAAAGGGAATAAGAAATAAAAAATGACTGGCTCTAAAGACTGTCAAGGCATTTAGAACAACACCAAAAACCATGTCAACAACACCAACCAGCAAGCCAACAAGAATAGCTGCTGCCGATACCAGCAGCAGGCGAATATTTTTCTCTAAATCAAGAAAGGCTTTCATCTGCATCCTCTCCCAATACTTTCATCTGATACTCTCTTGAATGCTTGAGAATATCCGTAAAAGTCGCTAAAACAGCCGAACGGTAGGCATTATTGGCAGTCAGTTCTGCTATTCTTTGCAGCAGGAGCTCCTCACGTTTGGAATCCAGCACCGCCTTGCCACTTGCCTTTTTGTAAGCAGCAACCTGACTGACTAAATCCATTCGCTTTTCTAAACAAGAAACTAATTCTTTATCAACAGCATCAATCTGCCTTCTAATATCTTGTAAATCCATCATATACTCCTTTGCTTCATTATAGCAAAAAAAAGGCCCTGCTTCTAGCCTTTCTTTTTCTCAAAAATTTTATAAATGAAAAGACAAACAAGGATAATGGCAGCAATGATAACTAGTTGCTTCACATTACCTCGTATAATAGCATGGCCGCCAAAAGCATAGAGGACACTGGTTGGCGTCACTCCCAGCAACAAGCAGACTAGCCAGCGCTGCCAGGGCACCTTGGTATCAAGAGCCGTATAATCCACTAAAAACGACGGGATAAAAGGAATCATATACCCCAGTGTTAAAGCCAAATAAGGATTTTTAAGCTGTGAAAGTTTATCCAGCTGTTCATTTAGCTGATTATCTTTTTCTGTTAAATCGACACGAGCCATGATTTGAATAAGGAAAAAATGCCCTATCATATTACCGCTGATATTCATCAAAATACCCAGCCAAGGTCCAAAAACCAGACCATTAAAAATTGACAAAACAGAGCTGGACAAAAAAGGAATGGCGGACGTCAGACTTGTTAAAAACGTTAAAATAACAAAGTTTAAAATATTTTCTGAGCGCAAATGCTGTTCAAAATCTTTGATGGTTGACTGAGGATTTAAAAGCAGCAGCCAGCGATTCCAATACCGGCAGAGCACAAAGACAAGGTAAGCAGCCATTATCATCAGCCCCAGCAGCAAAAAGAAACGCCTGATTTGCTTATATCTTACATGTATTTTTTTCATCATTTCTCTAAGACAAACATAAATATCCAGTAAAACGTCTATTTGTTTGCCTATTATAAAAGAAAGCATCAGAAAATTCAAGCTTCTGCCAACTCAATCAAATAAGTAGCTTTCCATGTCCTCAGGCCTATTGCACTCCCATGCTCGCAATTCATTACCAAGAAGCCTTTTTTACCTCTGGAATTTTCCCTTCATGAGCCAGTTGCCTAAAATTGATGCGGCTGACACCAAATTTTCGCATATAAGCATGAGGACGGCCATCAATACGATCGCGATTTTTAAGACGGTTAGGATTGGAATCCCGCGGAAGCTTGCGCAGAGCTTCATAGTCCCCTTTGGCCTTGAGCTCACGACGTAAATCTGCATACTTCTCAATAAGTTCTAACTGTCTATGATATCTTGCAATCTTAGATTTTTTTGCCATTATTATCTCCCTTGAAAAAAACTTAATATACTTAACTGGTTAAGTATATTACTATTATAGCATTTTCTCAAAAATAGACAAGCCTTAGCTGCTGCTTTGCCAATAAAACCATAAATTTAGGGAGCGGACAATAACCATGATGGCTGTCTGTCCCACTCCCTTTTGATTTTTAATAAAATTTTGTTAACCAACTGAACCTTCCATGCTCATGTTAATTAAAGCATTTAGCTCTACTGCATATTCCATCGGCAGTTCTTTGGTAATCGGATCCATAAAGCCATTGATAATCATGGCAGTAGCCTCTTCTTCGCTGATTCCTCGGCTCATAATATAATAGAGCTGCTCTTCGGAAACCTTGGAAACCTTAGCTTCATGTTCCAAAGAAACGTTTGAATTATGAATTTCATTGAAAGGAATGGTATCTGAACTGGACTCACCGTCCATCAAAATCGTATCACATTCAATATGTGATTTAGAACCCGAGCTGTCCCTGCCAAACTTAACCGTACCTCGATAATCTGTTTTGCCGCCGTCTTTGGCAACCGACTTTGAAATCAGCGTGCTGGATGTATGGGGTGCGTTATGGTAAACCTTGCAGCCGGCGTCCAGATGCTGGCCGTAATTGGCAAAGGACATGGACAAAACAGATGTTCTAGCATGCGGGCCAGTTAAAATCGAACACGGATACTTCATATTGACCTTGCTGCCCAGATTGCCGTCAATCCATTCCAGCGTTCCATTTTCTTCAACCGTACCGCGTTCGGTAACAAGGTTGTAAACATTATCGGACCAGTTCTGAATGGTGGTGTAGCGGAATGACGCATCACGCTTAACAATAATTTCAACAGTGGCTGCATGCAAACTGTTTGTCGAATAGGTAGGTGCTGTACAGCCTTCAATGTATTGGATGGAAGCTCCTTCTTCAACAATTATAAGAGAACGTTCAAATTGACCGGCATTTTCACCATTAATCCGAAAATAGGTTTGCACAGGAATCTGACACTGAACACCTTTAGGAACATAAATAAAAGTCCCTCCTGACCAGACAGCCCCGTTTAAGGCAGCAAATTTATGCTCAGCCGGCGAGACAACTGTCGCAAAATACTTTTTAACAAGGTCAGGATATTCCTGCAGGGCTGTGTCTGTATCCGTAAAAATAATCCCTTGCTTTTCAAATTCCTCTTTCATATTGTGGTAAACCACTTCTGATTCATACTGAGCCACCGCTCCAGATAAAAACTGACGTTCTGCTTCTGGAATGCCCAAACGCTCAAACGTTTTCTTAATATCTTCGGGAACATCCTCCCAGCTTCTGGAAGGCTCTCCGCTTAGTTTTTGATAATAAATAACATCATCAAAATTAATACCGGATAAATCTGGCCCCCAATCGGGCATGGGCAGTTGATGAAAGAGCTTCAAACTGCGCAAGCGATAATCCAGCATCCACTCAGGCTCATTTTTTATCTCAGAAATATCCCTAACAATTTCTTCTGTTAAACCCTTGCCGGTTGAATACAAAGGTTTTATATCATCATGAAAACCAAAAGCATAGTCTCTATTTTTCAATACCTTTCACCTCCACAGTAAGGTGTAAAATTAGTCAGTGACAGCATTCACTTTCCTTTTCATTATACTCCTTTTCCACTGAAAATTCAGATATTTAACTCCAAGTTTTCATAGCTGAGCAGCAAAGATTTTTACAAACAACAATTATAAAAAAAAGCAGCAAACTGTTTTAACCTAGGGGTTAAAGCAATTTACTCCTCATCTTACTGTATTTTTTAGCCAACTTTATTAGAAATTTCTTCTGCAAATCGCTCAAGATTGTCAATATCTTCATCCTCTGCCGCCAAATCAACCTTGACAGAATCAGCTCCCTTTGTAGCACCTGTTCCTTCAAAAGCCAATTCAAAATCATCGACAGACTTGCAAAAATCATCGTAAAAAGTATCACCAGAACCAACAACACCGTAAATCTTGCCTGAAAGATCAAGATCCTGCAAATCTTCATAAAAATCTACAATCTCATCAGGAAGTTCGCCGTCACCATAGGTATAGCTGGCTACAATAGCAATATCAGCATCCTGAAATTCATCCGCATCTACTGTCGTGCATTCATCCACATCTACTGTGTGTCCTAATTCCTCTAACTTTTGAGCAACAATGTCAGCAATTTCCTCTGTATTTCCTGTCATACTGGCAAAAACAATTTTAGCGAAAGCCATAATATCCTCCAAAATAAAACTAGTCTGATTATATCACAGTTTCATGACTTTTAAAATACCTTTAGTTGAGATAAGAAGCATAGACAGCTCTTAGTTTTCCAAGAAGTTCTTCTTTCTCAGAGTTAGATGCAAAGGAAGCTTGCAAAGCATTTCGGTTAAAACGGTAAAAGTCTGCTGTGCTGGTGCCGAAATATTTAGCAAACAGTTGATATTCCCTTGTCAGATTTGTATGAGAAACAGTCCGATTGTCCGTATTAATGGTTATATTAGCACCACTATCATACAGTTCATGGTAAGGAAAGTCTGCTAGCGATTCAGCAGCCTTGGTTTGTAAATTACTGGTTAAGCAAAGTTCAGCAGTTGCTCCCTTTTTTACAAATTCCTCTAAGATGTCAGGGTGATCATGGATAGCCGTTACATGTCCCAAACGCTTAATTCCTAGAGCAAGAGCTTGAGCTATATGGCTGGGACAGCCGCACTCGCCAGCATGAAAGGTCATAGGCCGGTCTAAACTCTGTGTGTGACGGATAAGCTCAGCTATAGCTTCTGGTGGAAAATCATGTTCATTGCCAGCAAAGTCAAAACCAGCATAGTCCAGTCCTTCCGCACCATCAATCTGCTCAAAAATGTCTTTTGTCAGCTGCTGAGAAGACTGTCTCATACCGCAAATTAAGGCCTTAGCGACAATACCAAAGTCAACCTGAGCTTGCCTCAACCCTTCTTCTACTGCCTCCACCGTCTGAACAGCCGTCAACCCCTTATCCATAGACAGCTCGGGTGCAAACCGAATCTCAATATAAATAACATGTTCTTTTGCTGCCTGCCGAGCTACATCATAAGCCGCCAGACGAAGAGCTTCCTGTGTCTGTAACAGTGGGCGAATAAAATCGAATGTCTTTAAATAATCAAGCAAGGTCTCTGAGTTCTCAGGAGCAGTTACTAATCTTGCTAGTTCGCTGTCTGATTCAGGCAAAGCTATATTAGCCATTTTAGCTAATTCTCGAATAGCCTCAAACGATAAGGAACCATCCAAATGACAGTGCAATTCTGCTTTTGCTAATTGGTGCAAGTGGTTTTCCATTGTGTAACTCCTATTTCTGTATTGCTATCTATAATAACATATTTTAGTTGATTTTCTCATTTTTATGTGATATATTTTGGAAATAAATCGAAAACATGAAAGGAGAAACGATGTCTCATTATATCCCGCCAAAGGTCTGGTCAGCTGAGAACAGCAACCAAGGAAAATTTTCTGGCATCAACCGTCCGACTGCTGGAAGCCGTTTTGAACAAAAGCTTCCTCAGGGAGATAAGCCCTTGCAGGTTTACTCATTAGGAACGCCAAATGGTTTAAAAGTGGCCGTAATGCTGGAAGAGCTGCGCGAGCTTGGTGTCAAAGAAGCTGATTATGATCTTTTTAAAATTTCCATTATGGACGGCGACCAATTTGGTTCTGATTTTGTCGCTATTAACCCCAATTCAAAGATTCCTGCTCTCTTGGACAAGTCTGAAGAAAAAGCTGTCCGTGTTTTTGAATCGGGCTCTATCTTACTTTATCTGGCTGATAAATTTGAGCAGCTGATTCCGAAGAATTGGGCTCAAAGAACAGAAGTTCTTAACTGGCTCTTTTGGCAGATGGGAGCAGCTCCCTTTGTCGGTGGCGGTTTTGGACACTTCTTCAATTACGCTCCTGAAAAATTAGAATACCCTATCAATCGCTTTACCATGGAAACCAAGCGCCAATTGGATTTACTGGATAAAGAATTAGCCAATAAACCCTATATTGCTGGTGATGAATATACTATTGCTGATATCGCTATCTGGTCTTGGTATGGACGTTTGGCACAAGATGCTCTCTATGAAGGTGCCTATGAATTTCTCGCTTTAGATACCTACCAGCACTTATTGGACTGGACCGAAAGAATTGCTCAGCGTCCAGCTGTTAAACGAGCTTTGGAAGTTAATTATAAAGCTATCAAATAAAAATAAGAGTCAATCCTTTCTATGATTGGCTTTTTCTATGATATAATTTTAAAAAAAGATGAATTGAGGAATTTATGACTGCTTACAAAAACATCCTAGCTAAAATCAAAGCTTACGATACTATTATCATTCACCGCCATATGAAGCCAGATCCGGATGCACTAGGCAGTCAGGTCGGTTTAAAAGAAATTATTAAAACTAATTTTCCTCAAAAAACCGTTAAAGTGACTGGCTATGATGAACCAACCCTAGATTGGCTGGCTCAAATGGATGTGGTCGCTGATGAAGATTATCAGGGGGCGCTGGTCATTGTGACGGATACAGCTAATCGTCCGCGTATTGATGATCAACGCTATTTAACAGGTGACTTTTTAATAAAAATTGACCACCATCCAGATGAAGACTTTTACGGTGATTTGTCCTACGTTGACACAACAGCTTCCAGTGCCAGTGAGATTATCACTGATTTTGCCCTGCACAATCAGCTACAGCTGTCTGCTCAGGCAGCTCGCCTGCTCTACGCCGGTATTATCGGTGACACAGGACGCTTTCTCTACTCAGCAACGACATCAAAAACCTTTCGTATTGCCAGCGAACTGCTAAAATACGATTTTGACTTTTCTGCTCTAGCACGGCAGATGGATTCCTTCCCTTATAAAATTGCCAAATTACAATCTTATGTTTTTGAAAACCTCGAAATTGATGAAAACGGAGCGGCACGTGTTGTTTTAAGTCAAGACATCTTGAAAAAATTTGATTTAAGCGATGCTGAAACATCTGCTATTGTTTCCAGCCCAGGAAAAATCGATACTGTTCAGGTTTGGGCCATTTTTGTAGAACAAGCGGATGGTCATTACCGCGTCAGACTTCGCAGCAAATCCGCCATCATCAATGAAGTCGCCAAAAGACATGCCGGCGGCGGCCATCCCTTAGCAAGCGGTGCGAATTCTTACAGTTTGGCTGAAAACGAAGACATTTACCAAGAACTCAAAAATGTGCTAAAATCGTAGAAAAAGCTTGTCAAAGTTTAGCTTTTTTGTTAAAATAAAATGGTTATTAACTATGGCTCGAAAAGAGTTATGGCAGAAAGGAAATTTTTTAAAATGAGAAAAGATATTCATCCAGAATACCGTCCAGTTGTCTTTATGGATACTTCAACAGGTTACCAATTCCTCAGCGGTTCAACTAAGACTTCAAACGAAACAGTTGAATTTGAAGGTGAAACTTATCCGCTTATCCGTGTTGAAATTTCATCAGATTCACACCCATTCTACACAGGACGTCAAAAATTCACTCAAGCAGACGGACGTGTCGATCGTTTCAACAAAAAATACGGTTTCAAATAATAAGAAAAAACCTTGCCAAAAGCGAGGTTTTTTCTTATTCAAATCTCTGTCACTCTACTTCTATCTGCAGCAGTTTAGTATCTTCCAGTGCATAGAGATTATGCAGCTGATTGGCAGCAATGCTAATCAAACCTTGATGTTTAATGACGTGCTTTTCTCCTGCTATTTCTACCTGCAGACTGCCTTCTAAAACCTGAATTAGTTTGCTTAATTTACTGCTTTCATTGCTGATGGACTCACCAGCAGACATAGCATAGAGAGTAATGGGATGAGCCACCTTCAGCTTCTTAGTTAAAGAGCGGCTGGCAATTTGACCATCATGATATTTTATTAAATCTAAAAGATTGTCAATCATGATCCACCTCTGGTTTTACTACGACTAAAAGCATTTGAAAGGCTTCTTTTGCGTACAGACTGTGAGGAATATTTGCTGGCATAACAATAGTCTGACCAGCAGCTACTTCAAAGACATCGTCATCAATGGTAATTTCTGCTAGACCGCTTAAAATATTAACCATGGCATCACCAGGTGATGAATGACGGCCGATTTCTTGATCTTTATCTAAGGAAAAAACAGTCATGCCCAAATCTTTTCGCTGAACTAAAGTTTTACTAAGCATTTGTTCCTCCTCGATAGGAACTTCTGTTTTTAAATCTAAGACCTGACTATGCTGAATTTTATCAATATAAACCATAAAAACTCCTTTCTTTTAACTTTGTTCAATAAGTTTTAACACACCTTTAGTATATTATTTTGTGCTGCAAACTGCAATATAGGTCAGATCTTTTCCTGCCTTATTGAAGAAACGATACATTTTCAGAAATTGCTGACGGTTCTCTTTTTTCAACCCTCTGTAAGTGATCTTCAGAGTTCCCCAAAATCCTTCATCTTTAATCATTCCTGAAATAGACATCAGTGTCATTTTGCCATAACTCAGTTTGACAGATGAAAACCCCTGCTCTTCAAATAACTTTTGCCATTTATCAACATGTAGGGGTTCAACATTAGCATTGATGGTTTGCCGCAAATTTGCTAACTGGGCTTCCATCTTTTCTTTAATAAAAGAGACATCGTGTGTTAAGAGACGTCCATTAGGTTTTAAAACACGCAAGTATTCCTTAATGGCCTTAACTTTGGCATCACCGCGTAGCATGGTAAGCATAGCTTCATTAATAATAATATCAAAGGAATCATCAGGAAAAGGAAGCTTCATGGCATTGGCCTGCTGCACATGAACTAGGTCGTCTAAATCTGCTCTATGGATATTAGCACGCGCTTTTTCCAAAGCTTTGGGATCCATATCTACACCTTCGATTGAACAGCCATAGGTTTGAGCAAGTTCTATTGAAGTTGTACACATATTGCAAGCAACTTCTAGAACTTTGCTGTCTTTATTGAATTGTCCTTGTTCTATTAACCAATTGGTAGCTGTAATGCCCCCGGGCCGTAAGCGTTTCTTACCTAATCTGGCAAGAAAGTTATGTCCAACTTCTTTTTTTGTCATCTATATCCATCCTTTCGGAAAAAAATTTTTGTTTAGAAGTTTAGTTTATAAAATATTCTGAAAATACGCAACTTTATACTTAACAAACCCCATTATAAAAAGAGCTTGGAACAACCATAATTGCTGTTTTGTTCCAAGCTCTTTTAAAGATTAATTAATGAGCAACAATTTCTTGAGCAACTTCTTGACCTGTTAGCTTAGCTGGATAATAGGTTGGCCAATTTTCCAATTCTTCCAAGATTTTTTCCTGACTTTCGTCTCCCCAGAATAGATGGAAGTGCTCTGCTTTTTGGGACTTGATACCGTGGTCACTAAACTGAACATGTTTAAATTCACCAGCATTTTTATCCTTGGTTTCAAAGAGGTAACGCACGCCGCGATTTCCTTTTTTATAAGTGAGAATCTTATAGCCGACATACTTATAAGTGTACTTGTGTTTCTTACCATTTTGCACAAAGGTCATCGTATTATTTTTACCATCAATGATAATCTTTTCAACATCTGTCTTATAACCTTTAGTATAGTAATCTTTGTACTCTTGCGCAGTCATATCTTTTTTAGACTTAGCCTTATAATCCCAAACACTGTCCAGTGTTCCATCTTTCAAATAAGGATAAACAGACTGCCAATGGCCTGTCCAATCAGAAAGTTTGCGGTTTGTAACATCTTCATCTTTGAAATAACCATGTTCAACAGTCTTGTCACTGTCAGTTTCAGGTTTGATTTCTTTACCAGTAACCTCTGTAGTCTTTTGAAGTGCCTTTAAATTACTGCGCATGACAGAAAAATAATTTTCACCAGCATCCATCTGTTTTTGTGTCAAACTTTCAAGAGGACTCAGTACAGCGGTTTTAACCCCAGCCTCATCGGCTAATGTCTTGGAAACTGCCGAAGAAGCATTTTCTTCAAAATAAATATAGTTAATGCCATATTCTTGAACATATTTGGAAAGATCAGCTAAACGTTTAGCTGATGGCTCAGCCTCTGCTGTCAGACCAGTAATAGGGACTTGTGTCAAACCATAATCAAGAGCTAAATAACCAAAAGCTGCATGCTGTGTGACAAAAGATTTTTGCTGTGCTTTGCTCAAGGCATCGCTGTATTCTTTATCCAAGACTTGTAATTTCTTAATGTAGGCAGCAGCATTTTTCTTAAAGACCTTGGCTTTCTTAGGAAAGCTGCGTGAGAGTCCGTCACGAATATTTTCTACCAGATTGACTGCTCGTTTAGGTGACAGCCATACATGGGGATCATAAGCGTGATGATGGCCTTCATGACCATGCTCATGGCCTTCCTCTTCAGTTCCTGGTGCTAAAATCATATTTTCAGTAGCCTCAATGAAGGGTACTTTTTTAGTATCAATAGATTTTTTAACTGATTTGACCCACATTTCCATGCTGTCAGAATCATAGACAAAAGCATTGGCTTCTTGAATTTTACTGATATCTCTAGTCGAAGGCTCAAAATCGTGAACTTCTGTTCCTGCCTTAATCAAGAGGGAAACCTGTCCTTCATGACCGACAATGCTTTTTGTAAATTCATACATAGGATAAAAGGTCGTAACGACATCTATCTTGCCATCGGTTTTTTTAGTCTTTTCCTGACCCATTAAAAATGCGATTGACACCACTAATACTGCAACGAGCAGCGATATGATGATAACAGGTTTTTTCTTCATTTAAAACTCCTTTTATTAACCAGTTAATTGTTTACTGGTTAAGTATATCACATTTAAAAATTTTTGCAAGCTTTTTACACTAAATACTCAATAAAAATCAAAATAGACTAGGAGATAAGCTGCAGGCTGTACAAAGGTAGGGCAAAGTGAAGGCAAGAACCTATCGTTTTGATTTTTGCAGAGTATCAATTTTTCTAACTAAAAAAGAAGCTGCAGCTTGCACCGCTCAATAGCTAGACAGAAAAAACAGCTTGGAAAGTCAGCGCAGCATTCAGCTTCTGTATTTTTAGTTTGATATAAATTTTGGGAAAGCAAGAAGACCAGATTAGTCACTGACACCATAATGGTTGGTCATCAGATTGCTGGCATCAAAGAGAATTTTTTGAAGGAGTATTTGTGTTTCCTGCTCGATAAAATCACTCATGGCTTGATTCTCCGCTTCAAAATCAACGGTTTCTCCTGCTGCCAAGGCCTTATCAACACGATGAAGCATGGTATGCCCTTTTGCCATTGTTTTTTCAACATAAGCATCTAAGTCACTCTCATGCTGATGGTAATGAGGATCGGCAAGCCCAGCAATCAAACGGTTGACCCAGTAAAAACTGTCTGTAGATACCTTATCAGTGGTATTGGCAAAGTAGTCTGGTGTTTTTGTTACTTGTGTAAAGAAGGGCACCATGGTATTAAACGGCATGGAACCATAAGAAAGCCACTGGATTCCTTTTGCTGAATGAGCTTTATCAGGCCTTATCTGCAGCAAGGCAGTCTGACTGGTACGATTGATGCCAATCGTTCTAAAAGCAGTTCGACTAATCTGATCTCCTTCGGGACCGTAAGGGTCAAAAGCCGTGTCTTGATAGTGATTGCTTAGAACATACTTAATATCTTCCACAGTAATCTTGCGGTAAGACTTCTGCGACCAAGGAAGAAAGAAACTGCGAGGATCCTGCTCCATTTCGGGATTGAAAAAGCGCTGTACGGACCAGGCACGAGGTGTATTATAATGCCTGTCCTTATCCTTTTGGCTGCCAAAGGCATAACGCGGATTGAAATGCTCATTGGAATAAGTTAAATCAAGATGGTTTTCTTCAATAAAATTTCTTAAATCACTGGAAGAAAGATAGTCATCGGGATTATTGAATTCGAAATGGTCAATTCCTAACTGATTAGGATTGACAACATAAGCATCATCTGGAACGCGTCGGGCAATCCAGTGATGGCCGCCAACGGTTTCCAGCCACCAAATGTCAGCACTATCCGAAAAAGCGATACCATTTGACTCATAGGTGCCATATTCTTCAAGGAGTTTTCCCAGACGCTCAACACCCTCCCGCGCGGAACGAATATAGGGCAAAACTAAGGTCAGCATGTCTTCTTCGCCAATGCCTGATTCAACTAAGGGATCTGCCCCCAATACACGACTGTTGGTAGTGATGGTCTCTGTGGCACTCATGGCTACATTGGCCTTATTGATACCTGCTTCTCCCCAGATGCCATCCTTATCCAAAGCGTTGGGAACGGAGGTATAAGATAAAGGACTGTCTGGTAAATCCATATGAAAAGATGACAAAACGGCCTGATAATGCCGAGGCTGTTTTTGAGGAGTGATTGCTTCGAATTTTTTAGGGCAGAAATCACCGCTTTGTGAATCTTCGGTTCTTGCAATCATGGTAGAGCCGTCGTAACTGGCCTTTTTACCAACCAAAATAGTTGTGCATGTCATATAAATTCTCCTTTATTATAATTCTTCTGCTATCTTATTGATTTTTCTCAGCCTGTGATTGACACCGCTTTTAGTCAAAGGAGTATCCAGACTGTCTGCAATCTGCTGGATAGAAAAATCCGGATTGGCAACCCTTATCTGAGCAATCTGCTGCAGCTCCAAGGGCAGGCTTTCTAAACCAACACTGTCTTTGATTTTGATAATATTATTGATTGTTCTCATGCTGGCGCTGACAGTTCTGGCAATATTAGCAGTTTCCGCGTTATTGGCGCGATTGACATCATTTCTGGTTTCCCGCATGATTTTGATTTTTTCAAAGGCCAGCATGGCCTCCATACTGCCGATGACAATCAGAAAATCCATGATATCTTCTGCCTTTTGCAGGTAAGTAACCGCACCATGCTTGTGCTCAATCACCTTGGCATCCAGCATAAATTTTTGCATCAGCTGGGCAAGATCCTGAGCATGATCTAAATAAACAGAGAAAATTTCCAACTGGTATTTGCCGGATTCTGGATCTCTGATCGAACCGGCAGACAGAAAGGCACCACGTAAATAGGAACGGCCGGCGTCATCATCAGACAAGATTTTTTTCTGAATTCCCGTCTCAATGCCAAAAAAGGAGTCAGATAGCTGTAAATCAGATAAAATCTTATCCACATGATGCTCAAGAAAAACTGTATAAACTCGATTTTTTCTCAGATTGGTCTTTTGATGGTACTTGATTTCAGGAGCTATCTGATAAAACTGCTCCAGCAGGGCATAAATATGACGGGCGATTTTGGCATTTTCGGTAATAATGGATAGGTTTAATCCCTGATTAGCCAGACCTAAATTTCCCGACATTTTAATAATAGCTGACAATTCATTTTTGTCAGCCGTGTCTAAATTTAAAATTTCTTCTTTAACAGATGTTGTAAAACTCATAACTCTTTCATTCTAATCAAGCTCATCAGCTCGGCAACAACACTCTTGCCGTTATGAAAAGCGCCGCCATTTTCCAGACAGAGAAAATTTGATGAAACGACACGAGGCACCTCTTCTTTGAGTCCTGCAAAATCATGTTCTACCTGAACAAGATACTCGTCAAATTTATTAGAATTCATGTACTCTTTGGGCACCTGTTCAACATTAACCAAGACAGTATCAATGAACTTTTGTCCCAAGTGACGGTTGAGCACCCGCACATGATCCGCATCAGTAAAATACTCAGTTTCTCCATATTGGGTCATAATATTGCAGACATAGGCTACTTCTGCTTTAGTCTCACAGACAGCCTGGCCAATTTCATCAATAACTAAATTGGGCAAAATAGATGTAAACAGCGATCCTGGCCCCAAGACAATCATGTCACTTTCCATGATAGCATCAACAACCTTGCGGCTGGCAGTTGGTTTGGCGTCATCGTAGCTGTTGGTCACATAAACATGATCTATCATGCCCTTATGTTTGGCAATCTGACTCTCGCCGACCACTTCCTGACCATCTTGAAAAACGGCGTGAAGGGTCAGAGCCTTTTCACTGGAAGGATATATCTTACCGGTAATATGGAAAAATTTTGACAGAATCTGCATGGCATTATAGGTCGAACCCTGCATTTCTGAAATTCCAGCAATAATCAAATTGCCCAGTGGATGCCCTGCAAGTGCACCATCTTCGGCATTGAAACGGTATTGAAAAATTTTCTCGTAAAATCTGGGCATATCGCTCATCGCCACCAGAACATTTCTAAGGTCTCCCGGAGGAGTCAGCTGCATGTCATGGCGAATAGTTCCAGAGCTGCCGCCATCATCTGCTACGGTTACGATAGCCGTGATATCTACATCTTCATGACGCAGACTGTTCAAAAGAACAGGAAGTCCTGTACCGCCGCCGATAAGGGTTATTTTAGGTTTTCTCATGAGCGATTCACTGTCTCCTTACGTCGATTTTTATCCCGATGGCTCTCATGGACTGTCCATTTTTTCTGCAAATCTTCAGCCAAGCGATGGGTAAAAGCTACACTGCGATGCTGACCGCCTGTGCAGCCAATAGCGATAGTTAAAACGGATTTTCCTTCTTTTCGATAGCCGGGTAGTATCGGCTTTAACAGAGCCAGCAGATGCTGGTAGAATTCCTCTGATTCCTCATGGTTCATGACATAGTCTGAGACATCCTTGTCAAGTCCAGTCTTATTGCGCAACTCTGGTTTGTAATAAGGATTGGGCAGAAAGCGCACATCAAATACCAAGTCAGCATCCAAAGGCAGACCGTATTTAAAACCAAAGCTGACAACTTCCAAATGAAAACTGTCTTGATTTTTTTCTCCTGAAAACTGATCCGAAATTGTTTTGCGCAGCTGCCGCGGTGTTAATTCCGTCGTATCGACAACATTTTGACTGAGATTCTTTAAAGGAGCCAAGAGCTTGCGTTCAAGCGCAATGCCGTCCAAAACGCGCCCTGTTGTTGCCAAAGGATGGCTGCGACGGGTTTCTTTATAGCGCGACACCAGCTCGCTGTCGGTTGCATCTAAAAAGAGAATGCGAAAATTAATAGAATCGTTCAGTTCTATCTTGTCCAAAATAGAGCTAACTTCCTTGAAAAAGAGACGGCTGCGCATATCAACGACCAGGGCAACCTTGTCATTTTCACCGCTGCTTTCAAGCAACTCTAAAAATTTAGGCACAAGAGCTGGCGGCATATTATCAATAGTAAAATAGCCTAAATCTTCAAAAGACTGGATAGCTACTGTCTTTCCAGCACCGCTCATGCCTGTGACAATAACAAGATCAATTTTTTTGTCAGACATTTTCACTGCTCCTTTGTTCTAATTGTTCTATTTTTTCAATTAAAGCCTGATTTTGCTCCTCTACAGTCGCTAATTGCTTGGTAACAGAAACCAGCATTTCTGCCTGCAGCTTCTGGATTTCCAAGAGATCTGACTGATCTTGGTGTACCAAGTGGTCAAGCTTAGCATGCAGGAGTCTTACACCCTCTTCTGATTTTTTATTAACATTATAATCATTTTTGGCCTGCAGACGGTCATAATCCGAAGCGCGGTTTTGACTCATCATAATCAAAGGGGCCTGAATGGCCGCCAAAGTAGACAGAGCTAAATTCAAGAGGATAAAGGGATAGGCATCAAAAGCCCAGCCAAAGGGTTTGATAATATTGAAAACCATCCAGATAAGCATCAAGGCAACAAAGCAAATGATAAAAGTCCAAGAACCGCCAAAACGCGCAACATCATCAGCAATCCGCTGACCAAAGGTAATTTTATTGTTCCATTCTTCCTGCAAATCCAAAGCCTTGTAATCCTGATTTTTGCTTACTTCATAAACTGTCTCACGAACATAATCATTCTTTTTGTTAGCCTTTGCAATGATTTCCTGTAAAAAAATCAAGCGGTACTGGGCTAGATTTTTATAACTAATAAAACTTTTATCAGTCAGCTGCGGATGATGCTGCAAGAGAAGTTTTTGCAAGCGTTTGTCCAAATCGGATAAAAAGACTCCTTCTTCTAAAAGATAGCTTTTATGGTCAATGGCATCCAGCAACCGTTTATCCTTGGTCATATTCTGCCTTCTTTCTATTGCTTCTATTATAGCAAAAAAACACTCCAATGGGGACTGAATATAAAAAGAGGGCTTAGCCACACTCACTCTAGCCACTCATTTTTAATCGCGATTAATGGTAACACCCAAAACAGTCAAATGACCGTTGCTGACCAAGGTAATGACAAGGCGAGCCAGTTCTTTAGCAGGCATATCAAAGTTGGATTTTATCCACCACAGAAGTGTTCCTGTAAAAATACTGGTCAGATAAGCAACGATAAAATCGGTCGGTACAGACTCCCCAGATTCTGTGACATTCAATTTTTCCAGCAAATCAGCATATTTTTCCCTTAAGAGTCTGCCAAAATTTTCCTGCATAATTTCATGTGAGATACTCCGCAGAGTGATTTTAGCAATGGAGCGGTTCTTTTCTAAACTATGGTAAAAATTTGCCAGTAGAGCTTCTGCTTTTCTAACCTGTACAATATCACCATTTGTCACCTGAGCCGCATCAATCATATCAGATAATTGCTGCAGCAGCTGCTTTTGAATTCCTTGTTGCAATTCATCTTTATCAGCATAATGGGCATAGAAGGTAGCACGGTTAATCATGGCTTCATCAGCAATGTCCTGTACGGTAATTTTTTCATAGGGCTTTTCACTCAAGAGTTTAGTGAAAGCATCAAAAATAAGTTTTTCTGTTCGCAGGTAACGAATATCTGTAAATTTCATGTGTTTTCCTTCTATTAGCTTTGCCAAGCAAGATACAGTCATTAAAAAAATTTACAGCCACAAGATAATCAACACTTTGTGGCAATTGTGTTGTTTAAACAACAGATTTCAAAAAATCAACGATTGCATTTGACAAGCATCGTTTTATAATAAGATTATAACAAACAGACTGTTGGTTAAGCAACATCTTGTTGTAAGACAGACACTCTGTCGTTTAAAAAGGCAGAAAGGAGCTAAATGCGGACAGAAAGCCAAACTGCTCGAACCAATTTTTTAATCTTCGACTAAACTCAAAATGAAAACGAGACTGGAATAAACATGGTATTTACTTCTACCTACAGTCATTTCTAAACCAAAGACTAAGGCAAGACGCCTGACTACTGTGCTCATGCTTGCAAAACGCTGTAGTAATATCTTAAAAATCCCTTTCAGTTATTTGGAGTATAGTAGTTTGACACAGGTTCACTGTGCTTTCTGACCGCTTAAAGTATCTTAAATATGTATAAAGCAGGAATTGATGTTGGATCCACAACGGTTAAGCTGGTTGTATTTGATGATAGTTATCACTTGCTTTTTTCACGCTATGAACGCCATTTTTCAGATGTCAAAACAGCCACTGTTAAAGTTCTAAAGGAAGCTATTGCTGATATTGGTGACCAAAAAGTCAGTATTGCTATTACAGGATCAGGCGGCATCGGCCTGTCTGATGTAGCTGGTATTCCCTTTGTTCAAGAGGTAATCGCTGCTACAACTACTGTTGAAAAACTCATCCCACAAACCGATGTGGTCATTGAATTGGGTGGTGAGGATGCCAAGATGACCTTTTTTGGCGACACCCTTGAACAGCGGATGAATGGGACTTGTGCTGGCGGTACGGGAGCTTTCATCGACCAAATGGCAGAGCTTTTAAAGACTGATGCTAACGGTGTCAATGAATTGGCCAAGGGCTACGAAACTATCTATCCCATTGCCAGCCGCTGCGGAGTTTTCGCCAAGACAGATGTGCAGCCCCTCATCAACGAAGGTGCCCGTAAGGAAGACATTGCTGCTTCCATCTTTCAGGCTGTGGTCAACCAAACTATCGCAGGCCTTGCTTCAGGCCGTAAAATTACAGGTAATATAGCTTTTTTGGGCGGCCCGCTCTTCTTCATGAGTGAGCTGCGTCAGCGCTTCATTGAAACCCTTAATATTGCTCCTGAACATGTGATTTTCCCAGAAAATCCGCAGCTTTTTGTGGCCATGGGAGCAGCACTTGAAGAAAATCATGTTCAGATGAAGCTGACACAGATTCTTGAAAACCTTGAAAAAAATACTTCAAAATCCCTGATTCCTAAAAATACTCTGGATCCTCTGTTTAAAAATCAAGCAGAATTGGAAGACTGGCGCGCACATCATAATGAAGCCAGCGCTCAGTATAAGGACATCGCTGCTGCGTCTGGTCCAGTCTTCTTGGGAATTGATGCTGGTTCAACTACTTCTAAAGTTATCTTGACAGATTCAGGCGGCTGTATTCTTTTCCAGCACTATGGCAACAACCAAGGTCAGCCCCTTGAAAAAGTTATCGCTATTTTAAAAAAGCTCTATCACCAGCTGCCAGACGAAGCTTTTATTGCTCGTTCCTGTGTGACGGGCTATGGTGAAAATCTGATTAAGGCCGCCCTGCGCGTTGATTACGGCGAAGTGGAAACTGTAGCTCACTTCAAGGCTGCCAATTACTTCAATCCTGGCGTCGACTTTATCCTTGACATCGGCGGACAGGATATGAAAGCCATGTCTGTCCGAGATGGTGCTCTTTCAAGTATCCAACTCAACGAAGCCTGCTCATCTGGCTGTGGTTCCTTCATCGAAACCTTTGCCAAGTCATTAAAATACGATGTCAAAGATTTCGCACAGGCAGCTCTCTTAGCGGAATACCCTGTTGATTTGGGGTCTAAATGTACCGTCTTTATGAATTCTAAAGTAAAACAAGTTCAAAAAGAAGGGGCAACTGTTGCCGACATTTCCGCAGGGCTTTCTTACTCTGTTATCAAAAATGCCCTCTACAAGGTTATCAAGCTCAAACGCCCTGAAGATCTAGGTGAAAAAATCGTCTGCCAAGGCGGCACCTTTTACAACGAAGCTGTTCTGCGCGCTTTTGAACTAGTATCGGGTCGTCAGGTCGTCAGGCCAAATATTGCCGGTCTTATGGGGGCTTATGGCTGTGCCCTCATTGCCCAGGAAAAATACGAAGACGAACTGACAGTGAAACCTCAAGAACCTCTTGTTTTCCAAGAAGTCACTTCTAAATCAGTCAAGGCCTAAAGGAGAATGCTATGACAGAACAAATGATAAATTATAACCGTTCAAGCATCATGAGTCTAGATGAATTGAATACATTCACTTCCCAAAAAGAATTTACACGCTGTGGCCTCTGTGAAAACAACTGTGCCTTGACGGTCACTATCTTCCCTGATGGCTCCAAATTCGTCACCGGAAACCGCTGCGAGCGCGGGGCTGAAAAAGTCACCAAAATCAAATTTGACCGCAGCCAAGCTAAAGAAAATCTGCTTGACTACAAATATAAAAAACTCTTTAAATTCAAGGCTCTGTCAAAACGTGATGCCCTACACGGTGTCATTGGAATTCCCCGCGTGCTTAACATGTACGAAAATTATCCACTTTGGCACACTATCTTGACTAAGCTTGGCTTTCGTGTCCAGATTTCGCCTAAGTCAGATAAAAAATTATTTGAAAAAGGGATTGAAACCATTCCATCTGATACGGTCTGCTATCCAGCTAAGCTAGTGCACGGCCACATCCAATCCTTGATTGATAAAAAGGTGGACGCCATTTTTTACCCTAGCGTTATCTACGAGCGCATTGAAAATAGCAAGGCTCCCAACCACTACAACTGCCCTATCGTTCAAGGTTACCCTGAAGTTATTGAAAAGAACATGGACCCTATCCGTGACGGTAAGGTAAAATTCTACCATCCCTTCGTCAACTTAGCTGACCCTGAAACACTGGTACATTCTTTGGCAAAGGCTTTCGCTGACTATCAAGACATCACTGTTGAACAAATCCGTACTGCTGTTGCAGACGGCTACAAGGCACTGGATGATTTCAAAAAAGACCTGCAAGACAAGGCAGATGAATTATTGACCAGCATTGCCATGAAAAATGAAAAAGCCATTGTCCTGTCTGGCCGTCCCTATCACCTTGATCCAGAAATCAACCATGGAATTGCCAATATTATCACCCAAGAGGGCTTCCATGTTCTCACCGAAGATATGGTGTCAGGCTTGGAAGAAGTTGGCGGCCTGCGTGTTGTCAACCAATGGGTTTACCACTCCCGCCTTTATGCGGCGGCTCGTGTCGTCTCTAAAAATCCTAATCTTGAACTGGTCCAATTAAATAGCTTTGGCTGCGGGCTTGATGCCGTGACGACTGACCAAGTGGAAGAAATCATGCGCGGCCACAACAAACTCTACACCGTCCTCAAAATCGACGAAGGCAGCAATATGGGGGCCATCCGCATCCGCCTGCGTTCGCTCAAGGCTGCCGTGGAAGAACGTGATTCCAAGCTGAAAAAGGCTAACCTTGACCACATCTTCAATCAAGCTCCGCAATTTTCACAAGAGCTAGAAGAGGAAGAGCACAAGCAAGAGCCTGTCTTCACCAAGGAAATGAAAAAGACCCACACCCTGCTCATGCCCATGTTGTCGCCTATCCACCAAAACGGCCTCATTGAAGAAGCCTTCAAGCAAGCAGGTTACAATGTCGTAATCCTGCCTGCTATGGATCGAAAGGCCGTTGATGTCGGCCTCAAATTTGTCCATAATGATGCCTGCTATCCTGCTATTATAACTATTGGCCAGCTGATAGAGGCACTAAAAAGCGGCAAGTACGACTTGAACAACACCAGCGTCATGATGACACAAACAGGTGGTGGCTGCCGTGCAACCAACTACATTCCACTGCTTCGCAAGGGTCTCAAGGATGCTGGTTTCCCGCAAATCCCTGTCGTTTCTATTTCCATGGGCAACCAAGGGACTGAAGAAACACCTGGTTGGAACATCACTTTACCCTTTGTCAAGCGCCTGCTCATCGCCGTCCTCTATGGCGACCTCTTTGAGCGTGTCCTCTATCGTGTCCGTCCTTACGAGGCTCTTTCTGGCTCTGCCAATGCTCTTTATGAAAAATGGCTGAGCGCCGCTAAGAAAAATATCAAATCAGGATCATACTTTGAATTTAACCGTAACATGAAACGCATTATTCGTGATTTTGACACGCTTGAAACCATTGACTTCGGTCAAAAACCACGAGTGGGTGTTGTCGGTGAGATTCTGGTCAAATACGCCCCAACTGCCAACAACGACATTGTCGGTATCATCGAAAGAGAAGGCGGCGAAGCTGTCGTTCCTGACTTGATTGGTTTTATGAACTACTCCCTCTTCAATCAAATTTGGAAGGCTGACGAGCTCAACATGAGTCAAAAATCACGCCGCTTTGCCAAACTAGGCATTGATGTCATCAATTTCCTTGAAAAACCGATGAACAAGGCCTTGGAAAAATCGCAGCGCTTTGAAGGCATCGAGTCCATCTATGACATCGCCCAAGGGGCTTCTAAGATTATCTCCATCGGTAACCATACCGGTGAAGGTTGGTTCCTAACAGGTGAAATGATTGAATTGCTCAACAACGATGTTAAAAATATCGTCTGCCTGCAGCCATTTGGCTGCCTGCCTAACCACATCGTTGGAAAAGGGATGGTCAAAGAGCTGCGCCGTCAATATAAGGGAGCCAATATTGCCCCAATTGACTACGACCCAGGCTCATCAGAAGTCAACCAACTCAACCGTATCCGCCTCATGATGGCCACTGCCAAGAAAATGCAAAAAGCCTAGCAAAAACCGCTGACTGACATAAAAAACGAGAGTGTGGAACAGACATCCATGATTGCTGCCCCACCCTCTCGTTTTTAACTTTTCATCGATGATTTTCGTTCTCAAAATAAACAAAAGCTCGGGCGATAAACCCGAGTTTTTGCGTCTGCTTTCATCAGTCAATAGAAGCAATGACTTCAATTTCAATTTTAGCATCTTTTGGCAGACGGGCTACTTCAACAGCTGAGCGTGCTGGAAATTCCTGACCGAAAGCTGTCGCATAAACCTCATTAAAAGGAACAAAATCCTTAATATCAGCCAAGAAACAGGTTGTTTTGATAACATGGTCAAAATCTGTGCCTGCCTCTGACAGAATAGCTGAGATATTTTTTAAGACCTGCTGCGTCTGCTCTTCGATCGTTTTACCAACAATTTCGCCAGTTTCTGGTGAGAGGGCAATCTGACCAGATGCGAACAAAAGATTGCCAACAACCTTTCCCTGAACATATGGTCCAATAGCTGCGGGAGCCTTATCTGTGTGAATATTTTTCATAGTGTTTCCTTCTTTCTTGGTAGTTTACTTATAACTGCTGACCCAGACGGTCAACTGTACGAATGGCCTCCGCAAATTTTTCAGGATCAAAGGGCGTATTGCGGTATTCATTGGTTGTCAGAGCTACTTCAACAATTTTAGGAATATCTTTTTCTGATAAGTTCAAATCACTCAGTGTTGTTGGCAGACCTAGTTTTTTATTAAAAGCAGCCACACGTTCTAATTCCTCTTGTTCATTGAAATAAGCATGCAGGACAAGCACACCGTATGAGACAACAACCCCGTGTAAAAATTCTCCTTCCCGCTGAATGGCAGTTGTGCCATTGTAAAAGGCATGAGCATGACAGGAATTATAGTAAAAATCAGGCTGATTAACTAAATTAGAGGCATAACCGGTTGATACCACGATATCAAGCGCAATTTCTTCAACCGCCCGAGACGGCTTGTTATTCCGAACATCTTCCAGTCCTTGCTGACCATAGCGGTAAAAGGCATCTTTTGAAGACAAGGCCACAGCCTCACCGAGAGTTGCAGTATGAGGAAATGCTGTTAGACCTCTTTTCTTTGCTTCCTTGATGGCATGTTCTACTTCAGGCGCTTTTGAGATACCATCGCCAATTCCTGCCCAAAAATATTTTTCAGGTGCTTCTGCAATGACACGCGTATTGATGAAAATATGAAGCGGAGAATCGGGATAACCATATCTCAAAAGAGAATGATCATCATTGTAGACAACTGCAATCGCTGTTCCAGCAGAACAATTAGAACAAATGGTAGGAAAAGTAAATGTATCTTTATTGAGCGCTTTAGCAACCATTTTAGCTGTATCAAGCGCTTTTCCTCCGCCAAATCCAAAAATAGCATCTGCCTTTTGCACCTGCGGATTAGCTACCAACTTATCAATATTTGACTGAGTTGAGTCTGTCCCATAAATAAAACTGCCTGTAACTGCTATGTTTGCTTTTTCCAAAACAGCCCTCACGTCATCTTCAGAACTTGCCAGAGCTCGTTTCCCTCCAATAAAAGCAACACTTTTAATGCGATAGGGCTTTAAAACCTCCGGAATCTCTTCAAAGCAATGTTCGCCATAGCTATAATTTGCCATTATATTTGTTGTCATCAATTGTCCTCCTTCATATAAGCCAACAAAGTCATCGTCTTTTCTTGGGCGGTGACAAAAGAATTCTAAGGGGTGAAAGTAAAATTAAAAACATCATTTAAGAAAAATCATGCTCTTACTTCCATCACGATAATTCTTATTATAGCAGAATTTTCAAAAATTAACACTGGACTTTTATAAATCTCCATCATCAATACGATACTTCTTATTTAATCAAAGCTATTTTTCAATTGCTGCAAGGAAAAGCTAATTCTGTGATAGTCATTATCATTTTATACTAACGTATTAGGCTGCTGCTTATGAAAGAAAAATCTTAAAACAAAAAGAGCGAAACAAGACCCAAATTTA
>NZ_BCLE01000029.1 GCF_001431045.1 Streptococcus orisasini | reverse complement strand
CAGTGTTATAGACCAAGCGCTAGCAGCATAGATTTGTTGCGTTTTTGATGTTGGCTCGTTAAAGCGATGATTTTGGAAATGCGGATTATTGGGATTAGTTGGAGGCGGTATATCTTTTGTGATAACCATCTTGCTTTTTCTGGTAAGATTCCAGATACTTCCGTTTTTTTTGGTATTTAGGATATCTGGTTTTTCTCTTTAGATTGGCTGTGATGGCTTTGGGAATTATTGGGCTTGTTAAGTTTAATGAAGATACGCGTGTGCTAGCGTAGCTCATATTCTGTTTATAGTCAGTTTTGTAGTTAGTCTTATTTTTGGTCTTGCCGGTGATATCTGTACGGTTATTGGCGGATATATCTATTTGGGCTCTCTGGGGAATTTTGATAACAATCAGCAAAGCCCCTCACAGTTTTTTTAACTTTCAAGTCTTGAATTTTAGCACTTTAATCATTAATTGTTCTGGTATACAAAGTCTCAAAACGCCTTTTTAAATGTAGGCTAAAAGGACAGCAACGATTAAGGCCGGCAGCATGTTGGCAACGCGGACTTTTTTGCCCCAGACCAAGTTAAGGCCAACACAGAAGATCAAGATAGAGCCAATAAGAGAAATGTTGGCCAGGGCTGCCTGAGTCATGAGGGGCTGGAGGATTTTGGCAAAGAGGGTGATGCTCCCTTCGACAAAAAAGACGGGTATGGCCGAAAACGCAGCTCCTTTTCCCAGAGTACTGCTCATAACCAGAATGATAATAAAGTCCAAGATACTCTTGGTCGCAAGCACTGAATAATCTCCCAGAATACCATCATTGATGGCACCGACAACAGCCATGGCTCCAATGCAGACTGTCAGTGAAGCCGTAACAAAGGCATTGATAAAACGACTGTCTTTGGCATTGCCTGTTTTGTGTTTGAGCCAGTCGCCAAAGTGTTCAAAGAGACTTTCAATGTTGATTATTTCTCCGACCAAGGTCCCCAAAGTCAGACAAGCCACGATGAAAATACTCTGTCCACTTTCGAGCCCCTTGTGACTAATCGCTAGCATGCCTTGCATAGCACCAGCTATTCCTATGAAAAGCACAGAAATGCCAGATGCCATCATAAGGCCGTCCTGATAGGATTCTTTGAGCTTGTGTCCAAAGAAAGTGCCAAGCAGACCGCCTGCGATGATAGCGCCTGTATTGATAAGTGTGCCTAAACCAACCATGTTACCCCTCCTTAACATTCCTTAATATTATAGCAAAAGCTAGGTCCATCTTCTAGGGCAATTTGTCCGCCAAAGATCTGGATGATTACTGGAGAGACAGGTAAGCTAGCGCAAGAGTATCATAATGCCTTTAGCGAATGGCAAAGACGAAAGATAGTAAGTTTGACAATAAGGATCTCACTAAATTTTAGTGGGATTTTTTAAGAATAAGTACGGTCTGTAGCTGTTCAAATGACTGCTTGTTTTTTGCTTATGGTATAATTGGGAAAGATAAATAAAGAGAAAAGTTACTATTTTTAGAAGAAAAGGAGCGAGCAAAATGGAATTCAAACGGATAAGAGAGACAGATTTGCTCGCCTGTACAGCAGCCTTTATTGATATTTTTAATGATGAGCCTTGGTATGACGAATGGACTTTTGAAGGTGCCAAACAATACATTTCAGATTTTTACAAGACTCCTAACTTTTTAGGAATTTTGGCTGTTGAAAATGGCGAAATTATAGGTTTTATTTATGGTGTCACTAGAGCCTGGTGGAGCGGCAAGGAATTTTATATCCATGAAATGGGTGTCAAAAAAGCTTGGCGCAATCAAGGAATTGGCACAGCCCTTTTAGAACGCTTAGCCCAAGCCCTTGAAGGTCGAAATGTTGATAATTTTGCCCTCCTAACAGACCGTGGCATGCCTGCCGAAGAGTTTTATAAGAAAAATGGCTTTAAAGAAATTGAACGGCTGGTCTTTTACAGCCGGGATTTGCTATTCCCAAAATAAGGAAATGTTGTTCTGATAGATAGCCTATGACCTTAGATGTAAATAAGGAAACAATCAGCCTTTATACCTATCCCATTTTTCCGTGTTCATTAATAAGTTTGATGAGAAAGATGGGAGTAAGGCGCGTGAACTAGACTAGTGTTTGCTGGCTTGCCCACTTCCGGTATACGGTGATAAGAGCAAGCCAAAACAATCATTTTAGAAAGGATTCCCATCCATGCGTTACAAATTTCTACTTTTTGATCTTGATCATACACTTTTAGATTTTGATGCGGCAGAAGATGTGGCTTTAACAGCACTTTTGGAAGAAGCACGTGTACCTGACGTTCAAGCCTATAAGGATTTTTATGTTCCTATGAATCAGCAGCTTTGGCAGGATTTGACCTTGAAGAAGATCAGTAAAAAAGAACTGATCAACACACGTTTTACCCGTCTTTTTGCTCATTTTGGTCAGGAAGTGGATGGTCAGGTATTTGCCCGTCGTTATCAGGATTTTCTTAGTCAGCAAGGACAAGCCTTGACTGGGGCTGAGACGCTACTGGCAAGTTTAGCTGCTGATGGTTATCATATTTTTGGGGCGACTAATGGTATTACCAAAATTCAGACTGGTCGTATGGCCAATTCCAGTATAGCCCCTTATTTTGAGCAGGTTTTCATCTCGGATAGAATTGGTTTTCAAAAACCTGATAAGGCTTTCTATGATTATATTGCTGACGATATCAGCCATTTTGACCATAGCAGAGCTTTGATGATTGGTGACAGTCTTTTGGCTGATATTCAGGGCGGGTATAATGCTGGCATTGACACTGTTTGGTACAATCCTAGTCTCAAGGTCAACGAAACAAGCATCAAACCAACTTATGAAGTCAGTGATTATAAGCACTTGCTTGCTTTATTGAAAAGAAAAACCTGAATCTGGTGCTGGATTCAGGTTTTGTTTATCATTGTGTTATGAAAAATCTCTCAGATTCTTGGTTGGATCGGGATGTGGAACATTGTTTTGCTCTCTGAAGCGTTTGCGGATGAACATATAGTAACGGCTGAGGCACCATCCACCTATGATTAGGATAATAGAAAGGGGTAAGACATGAGGTCCTGCTATTACAAAAGCACTCAGAATGGCTGCTAATAAACTGGTAAATGCTAAATATTCACGCACTGTAAATTGATAGAGTTTCTGGTTATAATAAGTGGTCAGAAGGGTTCCTAGATATACCATCAATACACCTGTAACGAAGAGCTTAAAGCCAATCGGCGCGTGCTGATGGTCTGCTAAAAACTCTAGGCCAACTGTAAAAAAGTTGATACCAATAAAAATCAAGATGTGTACATAAAAGAGAAGGCTGGCGTTTTTGCGCGTGTGATGATTGATAGCTAGGAAGGTTTGTGTCATGTAAAACATAAAGAGCATGGCCATACCAAAAAAGAGGAGGGCACCCTGATAGAGATTTTCTGCCAGAGGATAAGTGCTGATAATGGCAATAACCGTTTCACCAAAAGTCAGAATGGTAACCAATTGTGCCCTCTCTAAAAAGTGGGGGAAGTTATCCCGCTCGGTGTCTAAATGCCGTCCCAAGAAGAAGGGGAGAATGAGCGGTATCAGGTAAAGAAGCCCAAGTTCAAAATGATTGTGAACAAAGGGGATTATTAAAGGAAAGATTGCTGCTGCAGAAATCAGATTATGAGCGATAGCTGTTTTGATATCTTTTGAAAAACCTAATTTCCTTCCTTTAAGAAAATATTGCAAACCAATGATGGCGTAGGCGATAATGAGTAAGAGGTTAAAGCGAAAATCATTGGCAGCTCGCTGGGATAAAAGAGAAGAGTCAAAATTGAAATTGAGAGCCATGTTTCCCAGAACAAACATGAGGGTAACGACCGTGTAGATATCTGCTCGTCGGGAGTCACCGTATTTGTTGTAGTAAAATACTTCATTCATCCAGACACTAAGCAGGATGATATTACCGAGGATAAAACTCCAAACTTCTAACCAGCCGATATGCTCAATGTGAAAGGCAGAGGTCAGCTTGCCAATAGCTAGGACAACAGCTAAGTCAAAGAATAGTTCGTAGTTAGATACACGCTTGGCGCGGATAGGTGTGGACATAGGATTCCTTTCTAGTAAATCAATGTGATTGAAGTGAAATGGCGCCTCAAATGCAGTTGAGATGCTTAACAAAAGTTTTTGAAGGCATAGATTGCTAAGGATTCTTTTAGAAATTCAGGCATTTTTTCAAGGGCATCAATGAAAGAAGATGGCTTTGCTGATTTGAGTTTTGGCCATGGCTTCTTCTTTTTTTAATACGTCCTTAGTTTATCAAAAAACAGATAGGGATAAAAGTAAAACTGACCGAAAGTAAAGTCAGAAAAATTGGCTTATTTCTGCTATAATAAAAGTTATGAATGAACTGATAAAACATAAGCTAGAATTGCTGCCGGACAGCCCCGGCTGCTATATTCACAAGGATAAAAAAGGGACTATTATTTATGTTGGCAAGGCCAAAAATTTAAAGAATCGTGTGCGTAGCTATTTTCATGGAAGCCACGACACTAAGACAGAGATGCTGGTGTCAGAAATCGAGGACTTTGAATACATTGTGACGGGTTCCAATATTGAGGCCCTTCTTTTAGAAATCAATCTCATTCAGGAAAATCATCCCAAATACAATATCAGGCTCAAAGATGACAAGTCTTACCCTTTTATTAAGATTACCAATGAGAGATACCCTCGCCTGTTGATTACGCGTCAGGTCAAAAAAGACAAGGGACATTACTTTGGTCCTTATCCTGATGTCGGCGCTGCCAATGAAATTAAAAGGCTGCTGGACAGGATTTTCCCTTTTAAGAAATGTACCAATCCGCCAGAAAAAGTTTGCTTTTACTATCACATTGGCCAGTGTTCTGCTCACACCGTCTGCCATACTGACCAGGCCTATTACGATAAGATGATAGAAGATGTCAGTAATTTTTTAAATGGCTATGACAATAAGATTGTTAATGGGCTCAAGGAAAAAATGCAGACCATGGCTGAAAACATGGAGTTTGAGCGGGCCGCAGAGTATCGGGATTTAATCAGTGCGATTGGTGTTCTCAGAACCAAGCAGCGGGTGATGGCGCAGGATTTGATTGACCGAGATATTTTTGGCTATTATGTCGATAAGGGCTGGATGTGCGTGCAGGTCTTTTTTGTCCGCCAAGGCAAGCTCATCCAGCGTGATGTCAACATGTTTCCTTATTACAATGAGCCTGAAGAAGATTTTTTGACCTACTTGGGTCAGTTTTATCGGGACAGGCGCCATATTATTCCTAAGGAAATCTTTATCCCCAAAAATATTGACGAAGAGTTCGTCAAAGCCTTGGTGGATACTAAGGTCATCAAACCTCAGCGCGGTGAGAAGAAGCAGCTGGTCAATTTGGCAATAAAAAATGCGCAGGTCAGCCTGCAGCAAAAATTTGACCTGCTAGAAAAAGACTTGAAAAAAACGCAGGGAGCTATTGATAATTTAGGGGAGCTGTTGGGAATTGAAAAGCCTGTAAGAATCGAAGCTTTTGATAATTCCAATATCCAAGGAACCAGCCCAGTTGCGGCCATGGTCGTCTTTGAAAATGGCAAGCCCAATAAAAAGGAATACCGTAAATATAAAATCAAAACCGTTACTGGTCCGGATGATTATGCCTCTATGCGAGAAGTCATCCGCCGCAGATACAGCCGTGTCAAGCGTGATGGTCTCAGAGTTCCGGACCTGATTATCATTGATGGCGGACCAGGTCAGGTCAATATCGCCAAGGAAGTTGTCAGAAAAGAAATTAATTTAACGATTCCTATCGCAGGTCTGCAAAAAAATGACAAGCACCAAACCCAAGAGCTGCTCTTTGGTGATCCGCTGGAAGTGGTGCCGCTGCCCAGAAATTCCGAAGAATTTTTTCTCTTGCATCGCATTCAAGACGAGGTGCACCGTTTTGCCATCACCTTTCACAGACAGGTTCGCAGCAAGAACAGCTTTAGTTCTAAACTGGATGGCATTGCAGGTCTTGGGCCTAAGCGCAAGCAATTATTGCTAAAACATTTCAAGAGTTTGACCAAGATTAAAGCGGCTAGTTTGGATGAGCTGACAGCCCTAGGAATTCCGCAGAAAGTCGCAGAAAATGTGCAGGAGAAGCTGCAAGAAAAAGCGTAAGGCAGAACTTGCTAAAATGCGACTACGTAAATTTAATGTAGAAGAGAAGAAACAAAGCCCTTAAGGGCAAATAAGGAGACCATTATGCCAACAAATATCTTTGATCAGCCAATTGGAGAATCAGTTCTTGATTTTAGACCTGGTCAATTGCCGGCTATCAAGCAGCTTACAGGAAATTATACCATCGTTGAACCTCTGAATGCGGATAGACATTTTGAGGATGCTTATACTTTTTATGGTCCTGACAGCCCTAACGAACAGTGGACCTATCTGCCAATTGATCATTTTGAAAATAAAGAAGATTTTAGGGATTATTTTGAAGGGATGGCTGATTCCAAGGATCCTTATTATTTAGCTATTATAGATAAGGAGAGTCACAAGATAATAGGTACGTTTTCTCTCATGCGAATAGATTCTAAAAATCGTGTGATTGAAATGGGCTGGGTTCTTTACGGTCCGGAGTTAAAGCACTCACGAATAGCGACTGAGGCCCAATATCTGGTCATGAAATATGTTTTTGAAGAATTGCATTATCGCCGCTACGAATGGAAGTGTGACAGCCTAAATGCGCCTTCTAATCAGGCTGCCAAGCGTTTAGGATTCACCTTTGAAGGAACCTTTCGGCGGGCAGTGGTTTATAAAAACCGCAGCCGCGATACTAACTGGTATTCCATGCTGGAAGAAGAATACCAAGCCATGAAAACTAAGTTTGACAAATGGCTGGATCCAGAAAATTTTGATGATCAAGGCCGCCAAATCACCTCTTTAAATGGTGCTCATGCAAGTTAAAAAATCCAATTTGACGAATACAACAGTTAAATTGGCGAGATTATATAGGCTAGGAACTGGCTGAATGTTGTAAAGTGAGGTAAAACTGATGACTAAAAAAGATAGACAGCAAATGGAAAATCAAGTCATGACAGACTACTACAATCTTTTGCTCAATCCGGATATTTATCCAGAAGAACGTGAGCTGCTGTTGGACTATAAGCAGGAAGTGGAGGCCGGGCGTGATTTTTCAAGACAGTCTTATCGCCTCTGCAGAGATTTAGAGCGCTTGTCATTGAAGTATTTGCAGAGAAAAAAAGGCTTATCAGAACCTGTTAAAGCTTTTTATGGTTCGCTTAACGGTTTAGAGGCATCAGAATTGAGAAACAATGAAATTGCCAAAGGGATTATTGCAGCCTCGGGAACTTGGTTATAAATACAAGCAGCAGATTTTCAATCTGCTGTTAGCTTGAAGAAAAAGTCCTTTTTTGATACTTCCTTAGGTGATGTCGGACGGCAGCGACTTCCTAGGGAATTCCATGCCTAAACTTTGAGCCACGGTCTCAAAGTTTCCGAGTGTCAGAATTGGCTTAAATTCACCATTTCTGACACTTTCATCACGGCGGAAGTATCCTTTAAACTCGTTTGCGTTCGTGGAATTTATATGGTAGTCTGCAGACTTCTTTGCTGATCAAGGTAGGCAAATGGAGAATTGTCTACAGTCTGGCAGCAGATTTTCAATCTGCTGTTTTAATGTCTGACGTTTTCTTATTTATTTTTAAGAAGATGCTGAAAAAGCTGTAAACAGTTTCAAAAAATGGTAAAATAAAAAAGTAACTATAACATATTAGAAGGATCGTTCATTTATGAAATTTTTAGAGTTAAATAAAAAGCGGCATGCGGTCAAGAAATTTAATGACAAGCCTGTTGATTTAAAAGATATCCGCACAGCGATTGAAATAGCTCAGCTGGCTCCCAGCGCCAATAATATTCAGCCCTGGAAATTTGTAATTGTCAAAGAAAAAAAGGAGCAGCTGGCTCAAAGTCTGCCTGCTCTCAATAAAGTACAGGTGGAACAGGCTCAGTATGTGATTGCACTTTTTACAGATACGGATCTGGTGCAGCGTGCCCGCAAGATTGCCAGAATTGGCAGTAAAAATCTTCCCGATGATATGATTGCCTACTATATGGAAACCCTGCCAGCTCGTTTTGCTTCTTTTGATGATAAGACCAAGGGTGAGTATCTGGCCCTTAATGCTGGGTTAGTGGCTATGAACTTGGTGCTGGCCTTGACTGACCAAGGTATTGCTTCCAATATAATCCTTGGTTTTGATAAAACAGTAGCCAATGAGATATTGGATATTGATGAGCGTTTTCGTCCTGAACTCTTGATTACTGTGGGTTATACAGATGAAGAGCTTGAGCCAAGCTACCGTCTGCCAGTTGATGAGATTATTGAGATACGATAGGAGCAGTTATGTTTGTAGATTTTCAAAAGGAAGTAGATAAACGCCGCGGCGACATTTTAGCAGATCTTTTTCGAATTTTGCAGATTAATTCGGAACGTGATGACAGTAAGGCTGATGCCAAACACCCTTTTGGCCCTGGACCTGCTCAGGCTCTGCAGCATTTTTTGAAAATGGCTGAACGAGATGGTTACGAAACGAAGAATGTCAATAACTACGCTGGACATTTTGAATATGGCCAGGGAGATGAGGTTTTAGGTATCTTTGCGCATTTGGATGTTGTCCCTGCTGGCAGTGGCTGGAAAACATCACCTTACCTGCCTGAAATCATTAATGGCAAGCTTTATGGCCGCGGTGCCAGCGATGATAAGGGACCGACAATTGCTTGTTACTATGGTTTGAAAATTATCAAGGACTTGGGTCTGCCGGTTTCTAAAAGAGTGCGTTTTGTTGTTGGTACAGATGAGGAATCTGGCTGGGCGGATATGGACTATTATTTTGAACATGTCGGTGTGCCCGAGCCTGACTTCGGTTTTTCACCGGATGCCTATTTCCCTATCATCAATGGTGAAAAGGGGAATATCACCGAATACCTGCATTTTGGCAACAAAAACGGCGGTTCTTTCACTCTTGAATCCTTCAAGGGCGGCCTGCGTGAGAATATGGTACCGGAGTCAGCAACAGCTGTTTTTACAGGCAATCTCAGCTTAGAAGATTTACAGCTGTCTTTGGATGCCTTTGCTGAATCTCACAATCTTAAAGCCAGTCTGACTGAAGATGAAGGTCGTTTTCATTTGACGATTCATGGGAAGTCCGCTCACGGTTCTACTCCGGAAGCTGGTATCAATGGCGCTACTTATTTGGCTCTCTTTTTATCTCGTTTTGATTTTGCTGGTGATGCCAAAGCCTACCTTGATTTGGCAGGTAAGATATTGCTGAACGACCATGCGGGTGAAAAACTAGGTGTTGCCTTTGTTGATAAACAGATGGGAGCTTTATCCATGAATGCCGGTGTCTTTGATTTTGATGCAGAAGCAGAGAACAACACCATTGCACTTAATTTCCGCTATCCTCAAGGAACAGATTCGCAAACCATCAAAGCGAAATTGGAACAGTTAAACGGTGTCAAAGAAGTCACCCTGTCTGAGCACGAGCACACTCCTCATTACGTACCGATGGATGATCCGTTGGTGTCAACGCTTTTGGCTGTTTATGAGAAACACACTGGTGATAAGGGCAAGGAATGGGTTATCGGCGGCGGTACTTTCGGTCGTTTGCTGAAACGAGGTGTTGCTTTTGGAGCTATGTTCCCGCATTCTGAGGATACCATGCACCAAGCCAATGAATTTGTGGAAGTAGAAGACCTCTACAAGGCAGCAGCCATTTATGCCGAAGCCATCTATGAGCTAATCAAGTAAACATGAGAGCAGAGCCGTGCTAAGAACATGGAACAAGCTTAAATAACAAATGAAAAAGAACTGACGATTTGTTTATCTCAGTTCTTTTTGACAAGGGAGAGTAATTATGACAACTATTGAAGAAATCACTAAGGCCATTATGGCAGACAGTCAAAATAGTTTGTATACGGAACAAGGAATCGAGCCGCTTTTTTCAGCACCGAAAACAGCACGCATTAATATTGTTGGTCAAGCACCCGGCATCAAAGCACAGGAATCGCGGCTCTATTGGAATGATAAGAGTGGAGATCGTCTGCGCGAGTGGATGGGGGTTGACTATGATACCTTTTATCATTCAGGTTATTTCGCTGCTATTCCCATGGATTTTTATTATCCTGGTAAAGGAAAATCAGGCGATCTGCCGCCTCGAAAGGGATTTGCCCAGAAGTGGCATCAGCCGATTTTGGATCTACTGCCGGATATTCAGCTGACTATTTTAATTGGCAATTATGCTCAAAAATACTATCTGCAGCAAAAATCTTCAGTCAAATTGACAGATACAGTTGAACATTATAAAGACTATCTGCCGGATTTCTTTCCACTTGTCCACCCCTCTCCTAGAAATCAAATTTGGATGTCTAAGCATCCTTGGTTTGAAGAGCAGGTCGTGCCGGATTTAAGACAGATTGTTGAGAAAATCATTAAAAAATAAGGAAAGAACTATAGGTAAAATTACATGGGTAACTATTTTTTCTACTAAAGAAGGTATGAAAAATAAGATTTAATTATTCCGATTTTTTAGGAATTGAGTTTGCTGCTAGAAATCATTCATCATTAGCTTATAAAGATAAAGCCCTTAGGACTTGAGTTTCTAAGGGCTTTATTTTCAGTCTGAAACATCCGGTGGATAATTTCAAACTGAAGAAAAAGTCAATTTTTATCAAAAGAACTATTGTGTTATGATACTTTCCTTAGGTAGCACGGACGGTAGCAACTTCCTTTGGAATTTCATACCTAGATTTTGAGCCCAAGTCTCAAAATCTCCGAACGCCAGAAATGAGTGATTTCTGGCGTTTTTGCTACAGCGGAAAGTATCTGGGGCAGGATCGTTCAATTCTCCTATTTTTCTTATAGATTGTGAGTTGATATTATCCTAAGATGTGTGTGCTTGTGAAATGCTAACTATAGAGTTTGTCTACAACCTGAAACATCCGGTGGATATTTTTTGTTTTATTTTCCCAGACAAAATTGGCTGAAGAGCTGAGTGATGAGTTCATCTGGAGCCGCATCGCCTGTGATTTCGCCTAGGATTTCCCAAGTACGGGTCATATCAACCTGTAAGAGATCTACCGGCATACCAAGTTCCAAACCTTCATTGACAGCATGGAGGCTTTCGAGAGCCTGCTCGATAAGGCTGATGTGACGCGCATTAGAAAGGTAAGTCGCATCTTTTTCAACAATGCCTGCGTTATCAAAGAAGATTTGGTTGATGCGTTCTTCGATAAGATCAATGTTTTGATTTTTTAAGACTGATATCTTGATGACATCATTCGGCAACTGATCGCTTTCAATCTGCTGGGGCAGATCAGTCTTGTTGAGCAGAATGAGCCGATTAGTATTTTGGCTGATTTTTAGTAAGGTACGGTCTTGATCGGTTAGTTTTTCGGCGCTGTTGAGGACTAGAAGGACGAGATCGGCTTCCTCAAGCGCTTTTTTGGAGCGCTCAACACCGATTTTTTCGACTAAATCATCTGTTTCCCGAATACCCGCAGTATCAATCAATTTTAGAGGCACACCCTTGATGTTGACATACTCTTCAATGACATCACGGGTTGTTCCTTCAACATCAGTAACAATGGCTTTTTCTTCCCGTAAAAGATTGTTAAGAAGGCTTGATTTGCCGACATTGGGCCGGCCGATGATAGCAGTGGACAGACCTTCGCGCAAAATCTTGCCGCGGCGGGCTGTTTGTAAAAGATTGGTCAGAAGTTTTTCAAATTCCTGTGTCTTTTCGCGCATCAAGGCTGTTGTCATTTCTTCGACATCATCGTACTCAGGATAGTCAATATTCACTTCGACCTGAGCCAGTGTGTTTAAAATTTCCTGACGGATATTATTGATGAGTTCAGAAAGGGAACCGTCCAGCTGCTTCACAGCGACAGCCATAGCCTTGTCTGTTTTGGCACGGATCAAATCCATAACAGCCTCAGCCTGAGCCAAGTCAACACGCCCGTTTAAGAAAGCACGTTTGGTGAATTCGCCGGGCTCAGCCATCCGGGCACCAGAGCGAATAACTAGCTGCAAAATTTCATTGGTAACTGCTACACCGCCATGGGTATTAATCTCAATGACATCTTCACGGGTGAAGGTCTTAGGCGCCCGCATGACCGAAACCATGACCTCATCAATAAGACGCCCGTCTTCTACGATATGGCCGTAGTTAATCGTATGGGAGGCGACTTTGGTTAAATCCTTGCCTTTAAAGATTTTTTGGGCGATAGCAAGAGCTTCAGAGCCAGAAAGCCGGACAATGCCGATAGCTCCTTCACCAAGAGGTGTTGCAATCGCAGCAATGGTATCAAATTCTTTCGTGATCATAACTTAATTGTAGCGCAAAAAGAGGGAAGCTGCAAGATTTTGAGACCTTCAGAAAAGGGAGATTGCTATTTAACAAGTATGCGATTTCATGGTATAATAAGATGATTATATGTGAAAGAGGAAGCTTTATGGAAGAGCTCAAAAAAATTGCTGGCATCAAAGCGGCAGAATATGTCAAAGACGGTATGACTGTGGGACTTGGAACAGGCTCAACAGCCTATTATTTTGTTGAAGAAATTGGCCGCCGTGTTCAGGAAGAAGGCTTGCAGATTGTCGGTGTAACAACTTCAAGCGGGACAACTGCTCAGGCTAAGAGCCTTGGGATTCCGCTCAAGTCTGTTGATGAGGTTGACTCCATTGATGTGACTGTTGATGGCGCCGACGAGGTCGATCCTCAGTTCAACGGTATCAAGGGCGGCGGCGGTGCTCTGCTCATGGAGAAAATTGTTGCAACTCCCACCAAAGACTATATCTGGGTTGTTGATGAGAGCAAGCTGGTGGACACTCTGGGATCTTTTAAATTGCCGATTGAGGTTGTTCAGTACGGTGCCGAACGTCTTTTTAGAGAATTTGAAAAGAAGGGCTATAAACCTTCTTTCAGGGAATATGACGGTGTTCGTTTCGTGACGGATATGAAAAATTTCATTATCGATTTGGATTTAGGTTCTATTCCCAATCCTGTTGAGTTTGGTGCTGAGCTGGATCACCAAGTCGGCATTGTTGAACACGGTCTTTTCTGCGGCCTGGTCAACCGTGTCATCGTTGCTGGCAAAGACGGCGTTCAAGTTTTGGAAAAATGATTGTTCATAGGTAATGGGTGCCAACCGTAACCACCCTTAGAAAGAAAGATAATGTCTAAATTTAATCGTATTCACTTAGTAGTTTTGGATTCTGTTGGTATTGGAGCTGCACCAGATGCTAATAACTTCTCCAATGCTGGTGTGCCGGACGGTGCTTCTGACACACTGGGACATATTTCCAAAACAGTTGGCCTTAATGTGCCAAATATGGCCAAAATCGGTCTTGGAAATATTCCGCGTCCGCAGGCTCTAAAAACCGTTCCTGCCGAAAGTCAGCCAACTGGCTACGCAACTAAATTAGAAGAAGTATCTCTCGGTAAAGATACCATGACCGGCCACTGGGAAATCATGGGGCTCAATATCACCGAGCCTTTCGATACCTTCTGGGATGGCTTTCCGGAAGAAATCATCACTAAGATTGAAGAGTTCTCAGGACGCAAGGTCATCCGTGAGGCCAACAAGCCTTATTCTGGTACTCAGGTCATTGCTGATTTTGGTCCGCGGCAAATGGAGACTGGTGAGCTGATTGTCTATACCTCAGCTGATCCAGTGCTGCAAATCGCAGCTCACGAAGAAGTGATTCCGCTGGATGAGCTCTATAAAATCTGTGAATACGCCCGCTCCATTACCTTGGAGCGTCCAGCTCTTCTCGGTCGTATTATCGCCCGTCCTTATGTCGGGGAAGCCGGCAACTTTACACGGACAGCCAACCGCCGCGATTTGGCTGTATCGCCTTTTGCACCGACAGTCTTAAATAAACTGGATGAAGCTGGCATTGATACTTACGCTGTTGGTAAAATCAATGATATTTTCAACGGCTCAGGAATTAACCATGACATGGGTCACAATAAATCCAACAGCCACGGTATTGATACTTTGCTTAAAACCATGAACCTGCCTGAGTTCACTAAAGGTTTCTCCTTTACTAACTTGGTAGACTTTGACGCTCTTTACGGCCACCGTCGAAATGCGCATGGCTATCGCGACTGCCTGCATGAATTTGATGAGCGTCTGCCGGAAATCATTGCAGCCATGAAAGAAGATGACTTGCTTCTTATCACAGCTGACCACGGAAATGATCCAACCTATGCCGGAACCGACCACACCCGTGAATATGTGCCGCTTTTGGCTTACAGTCCGGCCTTTAAGGGCAGCGGCACTATCCCAGTTGGCCACTATGCCGATATTTCAGCAACCATCGCTGATAACTTCGGTGTGGACACAGCTATGATTGGGGAAAGTTTCTTGGATAAATTGGTGTAGAATGTATAAAGCCAGAAATAAAAGCTTAACTTTTAATGGTACCAAAATGGACTACCTGACTTTCGGTAAAGGGATAAAGCCTCTCATTTTGATACCTGGCTTGAGTACGCAGCGACTCAAGGGCAGAGCTTTTTTCATGTCTTATGTCTATCGTATTTTTGCCAAAGACTACAAGGTCTACATGTTTGACCGCAAGAATAAGGTTGAGGCTGGTTACAGCATTTCAGATATGGCAGATGAATTAGCGCAGGCCATGAAGTACTTGAATCTTGAAAAAGTAGATATCATTGGAGTTTCGCAAGGTGGGATGATTGCTCAGCTGCTGGCAATACGTTATCCGGAACTAGTCCGTAAACTGGTTCTTGGTGTAACCTTATCGAAAGTCAATGATACAGCTCTATCTACCATAGGCAATTGGGTAAATCTGGCTCAGAAGGAAAAACGTCAGCAATTGGTGCTTGATATGATGGACAAGGTTTATTCTGAACGCTATGTCAAGCGTAATCGCTGGTTGATTTTTCTCTTGTCAAAATTGATGAAACCGAAAGAATTGGATAGATTTATTATCTTGGCGGATTCCATTTTGCATTTTGATGCCAGCGACAAGCTCAAAGAAATTGCCTGCCCTGTTTTTGTAATCGGAGGCGGTAAGGATAAGGTGGTAGGTGCCCAGTCATCAGCTGACTTAACTCAAGCTCTCAACTGTTCCTATCACATTTATCCGAATTTAGGGCATTCCGCCTATGTTGAAGCCAAAGATTTTAATCAAAGGATTTTGACATTTTTACAATCTTAATCAAAAACTAAAATTTGCAGAAAGGATTGTTCGGTTGGCAATTCCAACTGAACACGGGGCTAAATTCCTAGGAAAAAGACACAGTCCTTTGAATTAGAAGTGTGCTTACTTGTAAGTGTAAATCTTACCTAGGAAGAGGTTCGGTAAATTGCCTATTTTTTAGGGAATTTTTCGCAAGCGAAAGGCCCTTTGTAGCTTAATTTATGACACTAGTAGAAAAAATCAATGAAACCCGTGAATTTTTACAAACCAAAGGCGTGATAGCGCCTGAGTTTGGTCTGATTCTAGGTTCTGGTCTGGGTGAGCTGGCAGAGGAAATTACCAATGCTGTCGTCCTTGACTATGCTGATATTCCTAATTGGGGACGCTCAACAGTCGCGGGGCATGCTGGCAAGCTTGTCTATGGTGACTTAGCAGGCCGCAAGGTCTTGGCTTTGCAGGGACGTTTTCATTTTTATGAAGGCAATCCACTGGAAGTGGTGACCTTCCCTGTGCGCATCATGAAGGCTCTGGGTTGTCAGGGTGTTCTTGTCACCAATGCGGCTGGTGGTATCGGTTTTGGTCCGGGAACCCTCATGGCTATTTCGGATCATATCAATCTGACAGGACAAAATCCATTGATTGGAGAAAATCTGGATGAATTCGGTCCGCGTTTTCCTGATATGTCCAATGCCTACAGCAGGGATTACCGCAAAAAGGCTCAAGCTGTTGCACAAAAGCTGGGAATTCAGCTGGACGAAGGGGTTTATATCGGCGTATCAGGACCTTCTTACGAAACACCGGCTGAAATTCGTGCCTTTAAAACACTGGGAGCTGATGCTGTTGGTATGTCAACTGTTCCTGAAGTCATCGTTGCAGCGCATTCAGGTCTCAAGGTTCTGGGAATTTCAGCTATCACCAATCATGCAGCTGGTTTCCAAGAAGAATTGAACCACGAGGAAGTCGTAGAAGTGACACAACGCATTAAAGAAGACTTCAAGAGATTGGTTAAAGCTATTTTGGCAGAATTGTAAGGGGCTAAGATGAGAATTCATTTTATTGTTCATGAAAGTTTTGAAGCGCCGGGAGCCTATCTTGCTTGGGCGGCTCTGCGAGGACATGAGGTGTCCTTGACCAAGGTTTATCGGTATGAGCCTCTACCTGAGTCGGCAGCTGACTTTGATATGCTGATTGTTATGGGAGGACCGCAGAGTCCGCAGACGACCAAGGCGGAATGTCCCTATTTTGATGCCGCTGCCGAGATTGCTTTGCTCCAGTCAGCCATGGCAGCTGATAAGATCATCATCGGTGTCTGTCTGGGAGCGCAGCTATTGGGCGAAGCCTATGGAGCAACAGTAGAACACAGTCCTGAAAAGGAGATTGGCAACTTTCCGATTAGCCTGACTGATGCGGGATTGGCTGATGTAGGCTTGAAAGCTTTTGGAAAGGGGCTGACAGTAGGCCATTGGCACGGGGACATGCTCGGCCTGAGTGAGACAGCGCAAGTCTTGGCCATCAGCCAAGGCTGTCCAAGACAGATTGTCAAATATAGCGACAAGCACTATGGTTTCCAATGTCATTTAGAATTCACTCAAGACTTGGTTGCTAATCTGTTAGCGCAAGAAGCAGATTTTGATCAGACGGTTCAGCATCATAAATATGTTCAAGAAGCAGAGCTCATTCAAGGTTTTGACTATAAGGAGATGAATGAGAAACTTTTCTCATTTCTAGATAGTTTCAATGCTTAAGTCAGATAAAACTTATATTGGTAAACTGCTGGCCGCCTTTGTTTTGACTAGTTTACTGACAGGTCTAGGTGGTATATTGCTGCATGAGCTGCAAGAGCTGGTGGAAAAACTAGCTTTTGGACGAGGGGAAGTCTCCTCGCAGTTGCTGCTCTTTGGACATGTTTCCACTGAACGGCGATTCTTAGCTGTTTTTGCTGCGGGAATCCTTTCGGCCTTGATTTGGTACTTGATACAAAGGAAAAATCGGCAGATTATTTCGGTCAGATCTCAGGTTTCACTGGATAAAAAAGCTAGTTATCGCCCAATCCTTTGGATACATCTCTGCAACATTTTCTTGCAGGTTGCTTCTGTTGCAGCAGGTTCTCCCATCGGCAAGGAAGGAGCGCCTCGTGAATTGGGAGCTTTGACGGCAGGACGAATTTCAGATTATTTCCACCTGCGTTTGCCCGACCGTAAACTCTTGATTGCCTGCGGAGCGGCAGCAGGACTGGCGGCAGTCTATCAGGTTCCTTTTGCTAGTGTTTTCTTCGTCTTTGAAACCTTGGCTATCGGCTTTTCCTTTCGCAATGGCCTGTTCGCTCTTCTTTCAACGGTTTTAGCGGCAGCAGTTGCTCAAGTAGTTATTCCCGATGTTCCTCTTTATAGGACAGGACAGCTGACCACCAGCTTCTCTACGCTTTTACTGGCTATTGCAGTTGGAGCGGTGGTCGGGCCTCTGGCCAAGTATTTTCGTCAGCTGACCAGCTGGGCACAGTCTCATAAAACCAAAGATAGGGCTATCCTCTGGCAGTTGCCTTTGAGTTTTCTCCTCTTGGCAGCGATTGCTCTCAACTTTCCTGAACTTTTGGGAAATGGTGGAGCTTTGGCACAAAAGGTTTTTTTCGGCATGCCACTGACTCAGGCTCTGCTCATTTTGCCTATCAAAGCCTTCCTTGTTTTACTGGTCTTAAGAACAGGGGCTTATGGCGGTACCCTGACACCCTCCTTTTCAATGGGGGCTGTCTGTGCTTTCATCTTAGTTTCAGGACTGCACCTCATCTTTCCAGACCTATCAATGACAGCAGCTCTGCTATTGGGCGCAGCCGTATTTTTGGCAACCACCATGAAAGCTCCCTTAACTGCTATTGGATTGGTCATCTCTTTTACAGGACAGTCTTATCCGTCCTATTTACCGTTTTTATTGGCAGTCGCAGCTGCCTATGTCGTCAATACTTATTTATTTAATCACCAAAAAAAGCAAAAGTGACAGTCGGTGTTCATGGCAAGTGAATACGGGCTCAGGACTTTTTGCCATATCTATTAAGAAAAGAGAACAGGTTCATTTGATTGCAACTTGAGCGGAAAGCGCAGTTCTCTTGAATATCATTACAAATACAAAAGAAAGGAAAGGGTAGCTGGTTTGTATTCACTTAGACTAATACAAGCCAAGGACTGGGACAAACAGATAAATCACCAGCGAAAATTAGAATTTTCGAGCGATTTCCTATCTTGTCTGTGTCTTTTTAAGGCCCTTTATATCTTGATTATGTCAATCCACATTGGTGCCCAAGAAGGGCAAATTGCTGATAAAATCTTACTGCCAGGCGATCCCCTGCGTGCTAAATTTATTGCCGAAAACTTTTTAGAGGATACCCAGTGTTTTAACAATGTCCGCGGCATGCTGGGCTATACTGGCACTTACAAGGATCATCGTGTCTCTGTCATGGGAACAGGAATGGGCATGCCCTCCATCTCTATCTATGCCAACGAGCTGATTACATCTTACGGCGTTAAAAAACTGATTCGTGTCGGAACTGCAGGCTCGCTCAACAAAGATGTTCATGTCCGTGAATTGGTTTTGGCTCAGGCTGCTGGAACCACATCCAGCATGATAAAAAATGAGTGGCCCCAGTATGATTTTCCGCAGATAGCAGACTTCAGTCTTTTAGATAAGGCCTATCATATTGCTAAAAACATGAACCTAACAACCCATGTCGGCAGTGTCCTGTCAATCGATGCCTTTTACTCTGATTTTGCGGAAAATAATATCAAATTGGGGCAAATGGGTGTGAAGGCTGTTGAGATGGAAGCAGCAGCGCTCTATTACCTTGCAGCTAAGTACGGTGTTCAGGCATTGGGTATCATGACCATTTCAGACAGTCTGGTGGCAGACGAAGATACGACTGCCCAAGAACGTGAAACAACCTTCACCGATATGATGAAGGTAGGCTTAGAAACATTGATTGATTAAACTGACTGATAATTGAGCCAAAAAATCATGAATTTTTGGCTCAATCACTATGATTATGTCTCAGTTTATGGTATTATTAACGTCATACTTGGTTGTCCAAGGCGCTGAGACTTTGTTTTATCTCATCACGTTCTTTCCTAGACATAATCAGTAAGCTAGTACATTGTTAGAAATAAGGCGTTGAGAAACTATCAGGTCAATCGGCTGTCTCTCTCATTTATAAATAAGATGAAAGGTTTCAATACTTAGATATGAAAAAATATCTTCTGACATTTTTGATTTCCATGATTCCCATTATTGAATTGCGCGGCGCTGTTCCTTTCGGTGTAGCTTATAACCTGCCAGTTTGGCAGGCAATTATGATTGGGGTGATTGGCAATATACTTCCAGTTCCTATCATTTTTTTCTTTGCTCGCCGAGTCCTTGAGCTGGGAGCTGATAAGCCAGTCATTGGAAGCTTTTTTAGCTGGTGCCTAAAAAAAGGACACAATGGTGGTCAGAAGTTAGTTAAGAGCGCTGGTACTAAGGGGCTTTATTTTGCCCTCTTCCTTTTCGTAGGGATTCCTCTTCCAGGAACCGGTGCTTGGACAGGAACGCTTGCCGCCTCAATTTTAGACCTCAAGTTTAAAAACAGCATCATTGCAGTTGTGCTTGGAGTAATCCTAGCTGGATTTATCATGGGATTTGGCTCAGTCTTTATCAAGGGATTAATCTAATGTCTATTAGTCTGACCTGATGAAGGGTCAGACTTTTTATACTGTTAAAAAATTTTTATGCAGGATTATAATAGCGTCAGAAAAGGAGTGGAACAGATGGCTGCTAATGAAAGAATTACTTTCCCTGTAAAGCCTGAGTATCTGGAAGATTCCTCACGCTTGATGCGTGGCCGTGCGATAAAAGCAAGCAGCAAAGGGAGTGCTCATGACTTTCCAGAAGCTTATGCTGAAACTGAAAAAGAGGGTCAAATCTCGTCAGAAGCAACAGAAACTCTAGATATTCTTTTGAATGTTTACGCCTATCATCACGCTTATCAGATTGTAAAGGCTAGCTGCGAATTTTCCACTGATATTATTTTTCTTTTGGAGTTGTTGAAAGAAAGGCGGGAACTCAATGTCAATTTTCTTTTTGAAAAGCGCGCGCGTCTGAAAGAGTTGGAAAATACCTATCAGATTTCCTTGCTGGATAATGCCTACGAAGAAGAATTGCTGGCAAACTATATCATGGATTTAGAAGCAAAGCTGCGCAATGATAACATTATTGACTTTGTCAGGAGTGTCAGTCCAATTTTATATCGGCTCTTCATGCGTTTGCTGACCAGTCAGGTGCCGGATATTGATGCTTATATTTATGATGCCAAAAATGACCAGTACGATATTTGGGAATTTGACAAGATGCACCGCTCCTCAAATCCCTTAGTTCAGCGTTTTGTCGCTAAGGGAAGAGACAGCAAGGTGACTTCTAAAAGCTTGGTTGACTTTATTGAGCTGACCAATCTGCCTGAAGAAGTCAAAGCTTCCGTTTTATTGTTGCGGGACTTTGAAAAATCAGTCCGTAACCCTCTGGCTCACCTCATTAAACCTTTTGATGAGGAGGAGCTTCACCGAACGACTGGCTTTTCTTCCAAAACGTTTTTAGAGAAGATTATTGCTTTGGCCATCTTCTCAGGAGTCGTTTATGACAGTGATGTCTTTTATTTCGACAAGGTCAATGCCTTGATCAAGCATCTCTATTGATAGCCCAATGCTATAGCTGTTTTAACACGGTTATTATTTGTTTTAATATATACTATTTGGTTTATTTGGAGTTTATAAGCAAGCAAGATGATGGAGAATGGATATGTTTATAAAAAATTATAGTTTGGTTGTTGGGAAAAAAGTGTTATTAAAAGAAACGGAGCTAGCTTTTGAGAAGGGTAAAATAAATCATATTTTAGGTCGAAACGGTTCAGGAAAATCACAGCTAGCAAAGGATTTTCTCTTGAATGGTGGAAGAAATTTTTCTAGTGACATATCTTCTAATACTTTAATCATATCTAGTTATTCAAATTTGCCCAGGGAGTTAACGATTAATGATTTTCATAAAGTCATCCCTTGGAAACTATCAAAAGAAATTTATGATTTGTTAGATATTAAAAGTATTGACAGCAGCATAAAGCTAAAGCATTTAAGTGATGGTCAAAATCAAAAAGTTAAATTATATGTTTTACTATCACTGAATAAGGATATCATCATATTGGATGAGATTACAAATGCATTAGATAAAACAACTGTAGGTGAAATTCATCTTTTCTTGCAAAATTATATTGATAACCATCCAGATAAAATAATCATCAATATTTCTCATGATATTAGTGATATTAGATTGTTGATTGGAAATTATTTTGTTATTGACAATCAAAAACTTAATAAAGTACCCTCATCTGAACATGCAATAAAGTGGTATCTGGGGGAGGAATAATATGTTAAAAATAGAGTTATTTAAGTCAATTAGAAATAAAACCTTCTTATATATTTTATCAACAGTCTTACTAAGCTATATTTTAGGCTATATATTGCCTGTTGGGATTGACAAGGTTAGTCAACTGGGACTAGGGGATTTTTATTTTAGTACTTACACTGTATTTACTCAATTTGGCTTTCTAATTTTTGGTTTTGTGATTGTTTATTTTGTAAATAAGGATTACTCAGATAAAACCATTTTGCTAAATTATTTTTGGGGTTATAACTCATTACAATTCTTACTGGCAAAAATGGCCGTCCTTTTGCTAGAATTTATTTTATCGATTATCATTTCAAACCTATTGATAGCTTTCCTTTTTCATTTCAGTTCCTTTTATTTTCTATTTTCAAGCTTGATGTTTTCACTAATTGTACTTCAATACATTTTAATTGTTGCTACCATTAGTATTCTCTTTTCAAATCTGCTAGTATCTATTGGTGTATCCTTATTTTATTGGCTGACATCGATAATTCTTGTTGCAGTAGGTGGCATATTCAAAATAGCTGCAGTATTTGATGCGTCAAATTCTCTGTATGCTGTCGTTGAAAAAGCTTTATCCGAAGGCAGATTGGCTGACATTTCTACCTTTTTTGTCATTGTTCCTTATATTTTGATCCTAGTTTTGTTGAGTCTATTTATTGGTGGAATTTCGACAAAAAGGTGGCTCAAAAACGGTTTGTAAAATACTAAGAGACCTAGAGTCAATTCGAAAGAATGCTGACTCTAGGTCTCTTGTGTATTAATTAAACTTAACTTCTTCAAGCAGGTAGTCGATGAATTTTTCACCCATTTTGGAGAGATTGGCTTTTTCGTGTTTGAGATAGATGATATCAATCTCATCGTCCACGTCAAGAGGGATGGAAACGATATTGTCTCCATTTAGATTGCTGTTTAAGATACCAGTGGCGATAGTATAGCCATCCAGACCGATCATAAGATTAAAGAGTGTTGCCCGGTCGGACACGACAATGGATTTTTTGTGGGAAATCTGAGACATGATTTCTTCCGAAAAATAAAAGGAATTGTGGATTCCCTGATCGTAGCTGAGATAAGGGAAGTCTTCCAAGTCACTCATGGAAACTATTTTTCGATCGGCCAGGGGATTGGATTTGCTGACAAAGATATGAGGGTGTGCCTTAAAAAGATTGGTGTAGGTCAAATGATTGTCATCAAACATTTTTGTTAACACGTCCTGATTATAGCTATTTAAAAAGAGCACGCCGATTTCTGAACGAAAATTTTTGACATCATCAATGATTTCATAGGTCCTGGTTTCGCGCAGAAAGAGTTCGTAGCGAGTCATGTCAGTTTCCTTGAGCAGACTGACAAAGGCATTGACAACAAAGGCGTAGTGCTGGGCAGAAACGCTGAAGAGTTCGCGCGTGTGCCCCTGACTCTTATAGCGCTCTTCAAGCAGAGCAGTCTGCTCGACCACCTGACGGGCATAAGAAAGAAATTCGACACCGTCCTTGGTCAGAGTAATGCCTTTAGGATTGCGGATAAAGATTTCAATGCCCATTTCACGCTCTAAGTCGCGGACAGCATTGGACAGCGAAGGCTGGGTGATAAAAAGTTGTTTGGCAGCCTCGTTCATGCTGCCGGTTTCTACGATTTTTATAATGTAATGTAATTGTTGGATACGCATATGCTTATTGTAACACAAATCAAGTCTTTAATAAATAAAAGCTCTTTGTGTTTATTGGCTGAAACTATCTGAAAAAGTGCTTTTTCAGATAAATTGTTACAAGTAAGTTTGTTTTTGCTTAAAACAGGGTGTGATCTTGGCTTAAAAAAGACAAATATGAAGCAAATTTGTAAAAAAGATGAAAACATTTTGAAAATATCTGTGATTTCTAGTCGCTACATGATTGCAAATAAGGCTTTGAAATGGTATAATAAACAAGCTATTATTGCATATAAAACAATAAATTATTGGGGAAGAAAAATATGGTTAGTCGCTCAAATAGAAATTATCAGAGTCGTCGTACAGGGAAAAAACTAAGTGTCATTAACAGCATACTTTTAGTTTTGTTTACTATCCTGTCAGCTGTGACTCTCTTTTTTATTTTTGCTTATGATTTTTTAGCTTTTAGAGGTCTGAATATAATTGCAGCAGTGGTTTTACTGGCTGTAGTTTTGGTATCTTTGGTGCTCATTCTTAAAAAACGTGCCAGCAAATTTACGCTGATTCTCCTCTTATTGGGAAGCTTAGCCGCTTCAGGAGCATTATATTTTCTGAAATCAGCTGTTGATGTGTCTGATCAGATGAATCAAACAGCATCTTATTCAGAAGTTAAGATGAGCGTTGTTGTGCCCAAGGACAGCTCTGTTTCTAAGCTTGCTGATTTAAAGAGTGTCTTAGCACCGACAGGAAATGATGGCACCAATATTGCCTCTCTTATCAGTAAGATCCAAAGTGATAAGGGTGTTGATTTGACAACAGAAGCGACAGATTCTTATCAAAGTGCCTATCAGAGTTTGCAGCAGGATTCCAGCAAGGCCATGGTCTTAAACAGTGCTTATAATGAATTGTTGTCACAGACTGATGAAAACTATAAGGATAAGCTAAAGACGATTTACACCTATACCATTAAACAAAAGGTCGCTTCTCCTAAGAAAAAGACGAATAAAGATGTCTTCAATCTCTATATCAGCGGTATTGACAGCTATGGTTCCATTTCATCGGTTTCACGTTCAGATGTCAATATCATCATGACGGTTAACCGCAAGACCAATAAGATTCTTTTAACAACAACACCGCGCGATTCCTATGTTCCGATTGCTGATGGTGGCAATAACCAAAAGGACAAACTGACTCACGCTGGTATTTACGGTATTGATTCATCAATCCATACCTTAGAGAATCTTTATAATATTGACATTGACTATTACGCACGGATTAACTTTACTTCTTTCATAACTCTGGTCGATTTGCTGGGTGGTATTGAAGTTTATAACGATCAAGCCTTTACTAGCCATATCGGTCACTATGATTTTCCAGTTGGAAAACTAAAGCTAAATTCTGAAAAAGCCTTAGCTTTTGTTCGTGAACGTTATTCATTAGAAGCTGGCGATAATGACCGCGGTAAAAATCAGGAAAAAGTTATCACGGCTATTGTTGATAAACTAACTTCTATGAAAGCTGTGTCTAATTACAGCAGTATCATTAAAGGACTTGGAAAATCCATCCAAACCAACATGTCCTTAAATACAATGATGTCTCTGGTTAATGCACAATTAGAGTCTGGTTCAAAATACACTGTTAAATCACAGGCTGTTACTGGTACAGGCTCAACTGGAGAATTGCCATCTTATGCGATGCCAAATGCCAGTCTTTATATGTTATCTCTTGATAAGTCTAGCTTGGCAAAAGCTAAAGATGCGATCAATGACACTATGGATGGAAACTAGGTGAAATCTAATCCAAAACTGGCGTTTTGAAAAATCAGAAACCATAATTCATGAAAAAGAAAAGATAGGAGGGGATTATTTGGCTGAAAATGACCTTGAGAAGGCTCATGGATTTTATTTATATGTCAAGCGTCTGTTAGACATTATTATCGGTCTGCTTGGCGCAGTTTTTCTCCTGCTTCCGGTTTCGATAATCATCTTTGTTTTCTATCTGTTTGGTAGAGACAAGGGCGGCATCTTTTTTACCCAAGAGAGAATGGGTAAAGGTGGAAAAACGTTTAGAATCATAAAATTCCGTTCCATGGTGGTCAATGCTGAGGAAGTTTTAAAAACAAACCCCGAACTCTATCAGCAGTACCTTGACAACAGCTATAAATTGCTGCCTCATGAAGATCCAAGATTGACTCGAATCGGCCATTTTATTCGAAAGACTAGTATTGATGAACTACCGCAATTTATCAACCTTATCAAGGGAGATATGAGTTTTATTGGTCCTAGACCTATTCTAGCTTCTGAATTAGAAGAGTATAGGCCTGATGAACAAAAGGAACTCTTATCTATCAAACCAGGTGCAACAGGCTGGTGGCAGGTTTCCGGAAGAAGCGAGGTTTTGTACCCTGAGCGCTGTCAGCTGGAGCTCTATTATGTCAGAAATTTCTCTTTCAAGTTAGATTTAAAAATCTTCTTTTTGACCATTAAAAAAGTTTTTACAGGTGAAGGTGCCCACTAGGCAGCTGCCTAATCCTTATAGGCTTAAAATTAACATTCGTAAATTGGAGTACGATTACAGTGAACCGTTACAATTCTGTCAGATTTAATTTTGTGATGAATTTTATTCTGACTATTTCAAATTTTATTTTCCCTTTGATTACTTTTCCTTATGCTTCCAGAGTGCTGCAGGCTCAAGGAGTCGGAACAGTATCATTTGCAAGTTCGATCATTACTTATTTTACTATGGTTGGCATGATGGGAATTCCTACCTATGGTATCAGAGCTTGTGCCAAAATTAGAAATGATGAAAAGAAATTAGGAAAAACGGTCCAAGAAGTTTTTCTGCTCAATGCTATTGTTATGCTGATTGCCTTGATTGGTTTAGCTTTTTCTGTTTTCATGGTTCCAAAACTAGCTCAGGAAAAAATGCTTTATCTGATTATGTCTTCAACTCTGATTTTTAATGTTTTGGGGGTTGAGTGGCTTTATAAGGCATTGGAAAAATATTCCTACATCACTATTCGTTCTATTGTTTTTAAATTTCTATCGCTGATTTTACTCTTACTTTTGGTTAAAAATAAAGAAGATTATGTTCTTTACGGGGCTATAACAGTATTTGCAGGAGTAGGATCTAACTTGCTGAACTTCTTGAATTTAAGAAGATTAATTGATCTCAAACCTGTTAAAAATTTGAATCTAAAGCAGCATATTAAACCCTGTCTGACCTTTTTCCTTTTGACGGTGTCAACGACCATTTATCTCAATGTTGATACGACCTTGCTCGGCTTTATTAAGGGAGATCATCAGGTTGGTTACTATACTGCAGCTGTCAAGATTAAGCAGATTCTAGTTAGTATTGTAACCTCGCTGGGGACCGTTTTGTTGCCCCGTTTGTCCTTTTACCACGAGCAGGAACGTCATGCTGAATTTAGAACACTGGTTGAGAAAGCCCTCAGTTTTGTTTTTGTTTTGGCTATACCCTTAACTTTGTTCTTTATTCTTGATGCTAAGGAGAGTATTCTCTTTTTATCAGGAAATGATTTCCTGCCAGCTGTTCTTCCAATGCAGCTGATTATGCCAACGGTTATTTTTATCGGCATCTCTAACTTGATGGGAATACAGATTTTGGTTCCTATGCAAAAGGAAACCTTGGTTGTTGTATCAACGATTATTGGAGCCCTTGTTGATGTTTTGATTAATGTTATTATCATTCCTTTATTTGGAGCTTCAGGGGCTGCTTTTGCTGGCAGCATTGCAGAGCTGACAGTCGTTTTGGTTCAGTTATACTTCTTGCGTGATTTGATTGTACCCATGCTCAAGCGAATCGGTTTATGGAAAGTCATATTGAGTACCTTGGCGGCAGTTTGTGCTACTCTGGTTTTGAAAGGCTTTTTGTCTTTTGGAGCCTTTTTGACTCTCGCTGCAACAGCTATTGTCTTTTTTGCTGTTTATGGTTTGTTTTTGCTTATCACAAAAGAGAAGTTTACAATAGATACCCTTCAATCATTGTTGGTGCGGTTTAAATAGGAGATTCAAATGTCAAATTATGATTATTTAATAGTGGGAGCGGGCTTATTCGGTGCTGTTTTTGCTCATGAAGCTGCTCTCAAGGGTAAAAAAATCAAAGTTATTGAAAAGCGCAGCCATATTGCTGGTAATATTTACACCAAAGAAGTGCAGGGCATTCAGGTTCATGAATACGGTGCCCATATTTTCCACACATCTGACAAAGAAATTTGGGATTACATCAATCAGTTTGCGGAATTTAACCGTTATACCAACTCACCTGTTGCCAATTACAAGGGAGAGATTTACAATCTCCCCTTCAACATGAATACCTTTAATAAACTATGGGGAGTTGTGACACCTGAGCAGGCTATGGCAAAAATTGAAGAGCAGCGAGCTGTTCTAGGTGGCAAGAAGCCTGAGAATCTGGAAGAACAGGCTATTTCTCTTGTCGGAACGGATATTTACGAGAAACTGATAAAGGATTATACAGAAAAGCAGTGGGGCAAGGCCTGCCGTGATTTGCCAGCCTTCATCATTCGCCGGCTGCCGGTCCGTCTGACCTACGATAACAATTATTTCAACGATACCTATCAGGGCATTCCTATCGGCGGTTACACGCAGATTGTTGACAAAATGCTGGCTCATGATAATATTGATGTTGAAGTAGGTGTAGACTTCTTTGAGAATAAGGAGCGCTATTTGGCAGATTTTCCAAAGATTGTCTTTACCGGTATGATTGATCAATTCTTTGATTATCAGCTAGGAGAGCTGGAATACCGCAGCCTGCGCTTTGAAACGGAGTTGCTGGATATGGAAAATTACCAGGGCAATGCGGTTGTTAACTATACTGATAGCGAAACACCTTATACACGGATCATTGAGCACAAGCATTTTGAATTCGGCACTCAGGAAAAAACGATTATCACTAAAGAATATTCAAAGACTTGGCAAAAAGGGGATGAGCCTTATTATCCCGTCAACAATGACCGCAACAATCATCTTTATAATGCTTATAAGGCTTTAGCTGATAAGGAAGACAAGGTTATCTTCGGCGGTCGCCTGGGGCATTATCGCTATTATGACATGCATCAGGTCATTGCAGCAGCCCTTCAGTGCGTCAGAAAAGAAGTAAAGTAGGAAATTAGCGTGAAAGACATTAAATTAATTGTGGCAACACACAAGCAATTTAAAATGCCCAAGGATCAAAATCTCTACCTTCCTCTGCATGTCGGCAGAGAAGGTAAGGAAGATCTGGGTTATAGAGGGGACAATACTGGCGATAATATTTCGCGCTTAAACCCCTATTACTGTGAGCTGACAGGCCTTTACTGGGCATGGAAAAATCTGGACTGCGATTATCTGGGCTTGGTTCACTATCGGCGTTATTTCACCAGAAAGAAGCAGGCCTATAAAGAAGATATCAAGATTGATGATGTTATTCTGTCACAGGCTGATGCAGAAAAGCTCCTTGATACAGCCGATGTCATCGTGCCCAAAAAGCGAAAGTACTATATCGAAACCCTTTATTCCCACTATGCTCATACCCATGATGCCAAGCATTTGGATATGACCAGAGAGCTGGTGGCAGAGCTGTATCCGGATTATCTCAAAGCCTTTGACAGTGTTATGAAGCAGCGTAGTGGCTATATGTTCAATATGTTTATCATGAAAAAAGAGCTGTCTGGGGCCTATTGTGAGTGGCTATTTTCTATTATTGACGAACTCTACAAACGTTTGGATCTGACAGGCTATTCAAGTTTTGATGCACGTTTGTTCGGCCGTGTCAGCGAACGCCTTTTCAATGTGTGGTTGGCCCAGCAAAAAGAGCTGACTATTAAGGAAGTCCCTTTTATGTACATGGAAAAAATTGATCTTTTTCAAAAGGGGAAGGCCTTCTTAGCCGCTAAATTTTTAGGGAAGAAATATGGGAAAAGTTTTTAGGAGAAATCAACATGATACAACAGGTGCAATTTAGAGGCAAAGAGATAAAAACAGATGAGTTTTTGTTCTTTTTGGGCTTTATTCCTTACTTGATTATTGTAATGTTGGGAACTACCATGTTTCCAGTGCCGAGATTTCTTTTTGCAGTAGGAAAAGCTTTTTTGATTTTTCCTTTTGCTGGTGCCTTCTTCAAGAAAAGCTGGGGCTCTCAGTTTTTTGTCACCTCGTTGCCCTTGTTGGCAATAGGGGCTGTAGTTTGGCAGCAGACTAGCAATACAGGAATTATTGCCTTGACAGTGCTGATGATGGGAGCCTATAGGCTCGATACCAAAAAAATTATTGATGTCTATCTTAAGATTGTTATTGCTATTATGATCCTTGCCTTTCTTGCTTCTATGGTGGGGATTATTCCAAATTTACAATATGTTCGGCCGGAATCAGGCATTGTACGTAATTCCTTTGGTATTATTTACCCGACAGATTTTGCAGCTCATGTCTTTTTTACCTATTTGTTTTCAGCCTATCTGTATTTTGAAAAAAGACCTGGATTGTTTACTGCTTTAGGTTTGTTTCTGTCGTTCTTTGTACTTAAATTCTCAGATGCTCGTCTGGATGCGATAACGCTGTTTTTAGCGATTATATTATTTCTCATGGTACGCTTTCTGCCATCAGATATTCTGCATCCCTTGGCAAAAGTTGCTACTTTGTCAACGCCTTTAGCTTGTTTGGCTTCCTATTTTTTAACAGTCTTTTACAGTCCTAAAATAGGCTTTTTAGATGCCATTAACAAATCTCTTTCTGGACGCCTTCATCTAGGAAGAAGAGCTTTAAACAAGTATGGCCTGCGACCTTTTGGGCAAGTGATTAAGTTTGTTGGTAACGGAGGGACAACAAAACCAGTATCAGAATCAAATTATAATTTTGTAGATAGCTCGTACTTGAAGGTTGCTCTTTTATTTGGTGTCGTTTTCATTTTATTTTTTGTGCTGCTGATGACCTTTCAAGCAATCAATCGCTTTCGCCGAAAGGATTATTATACTTTAGCGGTGCTTGTGATGATTTCTCTCAACAGCATAGTTGCCCATCATTTGATTGAGCCTCAATACAATATTTTTGTCATTCTCTTTTTAGCAAATTTCACGCATATGCAGCTGCTAAATTCTCAGGAGAACCCATCGCCTATTAAAGAGTCAGAGTCGTAAATATGTCTAAAAAAATCAGTGTTATCGTACCCGTGTATAACGTGGAGCAGTATTTGGAGCGCTGTTTAACTTCTTTAGTGAACCAGACCTATTCCAATCTTGAGATTATTATTGTCAATGATGGAACTAGGGATGGTTCAGTTGCCATTGCCGAAAGATTTGCTCAGACAGATTCACGGATTAGAATTATCCACCAAGAAAATGCCGGTCTTAGTGAAGCTAGAAATACAGGTCTCAAATATATCACGGGAGATTACGTTGCCTTTTTGGATTCTGACGACTGGTTAGAGGAAGATGCCTATGCTTGCATGCTTTCTCTGCTGGAAGAGAATGAGGCGGACATTTGTGTTGGTGCTATTAACCGAACAGCTGTTTTTAAACCTTTTTCTCAAAAAAAGGCTCTTACGGCAGAAGTTCTGACGCAGAAAGCTTATGCCAAAAAATACTTTAAAATTGGAAGCCAAACCATTGAGTATTATGTTTGGAACAAGCTTTATAAGCGTCAGGTTGTTGAAAATATTACCTATCCTAAAGGGTTTTATGCTGAAGATGTTCCGACAACTTTTCGCTATATTTTAAAATCACAGAAGATTGTTGTGACAGATAAGGTCGTTTATCACTATTTTATCAATAATCGAGGACTAACTTCCCGTTTTTCCAAGAAGCATTTTGATGTCTTAAAGGGATGGGATATAGTGGTCAAGGAAGCTGAAAGAACTGCTGATTCTGATTATATAAAATGGGCTAAATTGAACCGGCAGAGAGCAGATTTTGCCTTGCTTACTGAAATTTCTTTATCACCGAATTTTACTTCCTTGAAAAAAGAGTTTGCGAGTGAAATAGAAACCTTGTCTCAGCAATTGAAGAAAAATAGAAATAATTTGCTTGATGCAAAACTGCCCCTAAGTCGAAAATTATTGATTAGACTTTACGCCAGTAATTATCCATTCTTTGCGGGCCTAATCAATCGATTGATAAAAATTAAAACGATAGTTAAAATATGACAAAACACGCGTATTTAATCATGGCTCATGCTAATTTTAAACAATTAGCTTTTCTGGTTTCTTTATTGGATGATACCAGCAATGATATTTTTATTCATATTGATGCCAAAGCCCCTTTTACAAAAAACGATGAAAACCTGATCAAGGGTGCTTGTAAATATTCAAGCCTTACGATTACAGCTCGTGAAGCGATTTACTGGGGCGGTTTTTCTCAGGTTAGAGCAGAACTTTTGCTGTTTAAAGCAGCACAGGCGCATGATCATTATGAATTTTATCATCTCTTATCGGGAGCAGACTTGCCTATTGTCAGTCAAAAGAAAATGCATCATTTTTTTAATGACCATAAAGGGCAAGTCTTTCTTAGTCGGATGACCTTAGAAGGAGATCCTGAAAATATTAATCGGCTAAAGTATTATCATTTTTTTGAGCGCTTTACCCCAAGAACCATTCCGGGAATTGTTGGAAAAGGCTTATTTAAAATCTATCGTTTTTTGGAAGTAAGCATTCAAAAAATCTTAAGGATTAATCTGCTCAAAAAATTTGATCTGATACCCATGAAGGCCAGTCAATGGGTCAGCTTGCCAGATGATGTTGTTGGGACTTTGCTAAAAAATGAAGAGTGGGTGCTTAAAACTTTTGGCAGGACTTTTATTCCTGATGAAGTTTTTTTACCAATCTTTTTAGATAAATTTGGTTTTAATGAGCGCATTTTTAATGCAGCTGTCAATCATAATACACGTGATGAATTTCAGGCTAATCTGAGGTTTGTCAATTGGTGGGATGGCAATCCTTATGTTTGGACAGGCAGTCAAGAAGATAGAGAAGAACTGCGCAGGATAAGAGATGAAGGCTACTTTTTTAGCCGAAAATTTGATTTAACCGCTTATCCTGAGTGTCGAACACTTATTAAGGAATTGCTAAATGAATAAGGAACTGGTTTATGTATAAGATACTGATGACGGGGATGTCGCCGGTCTTGGCTGGGACAGAAACCTTTATAATGAATTATTACAGGCATTTGAATCCTCAAAAAATTCAGATTGATTTTATCAAGAGAACGAAGGAGCCTATTATTTTTGAAGAAGAAATATTGGCCAGAGGTTCTAAAGTATATTATCTGCCCCGTAAAGGTAAAACAATTTCAGCTTATCAAAACTATAAAAGAGCGCTGACTTCCTTTTTTGACAAACATGCAAAAGATTATGATGCTGTTTGGTATAATGCTATGGGAATTCCTAATATTGATTTATTGGTCTATGCCCAAAAATACGGCATTAAAGAACGGATTATTCACAGTCACAGTTCCCAATGGAAGGGAAATTTTGCCCGCTTAGTCTTTCATACCATCAATAAAAAACGGATTAAAAAAATTGCGACTCGTTTTTTTGCCTGTTCAGATTTGGCAGCACGCTATATGTATACTGGATCTGCCTTAGAAAAATCGCGTATTATTCAAAATGCTATTGAATTTAAAAATTTTGCATTTTCTGCTAGTGCCAGAGAAAATTTGCGAAAAAGCCTGGGCTGGCAGCAAAATAAAATCATCGGTAATGTTGGAAGACTGGATATCCAAAAAAATCAGCCCTTTTTGATTGATGTTTTTAACAAAGCCTTGGAATTAGATGATTCATTAAGGCTAGTTATTATTGGGAAAACCTCTGGAACTAACAGTACAGAAGAGCTGATAAAACAAAAAATCAAGGATTACGATATTGCGGATAAGGTACTAATGGCTGGCAGTCAGTCTGATATGAAAACTTGGCTGAGTGCTTTAGATCTTTTTGTACTGCCATCGCTTTTTGAAGGACTGCCTCTTTCTGCAGTTGAAGCACAGGCCAATGGTTTGCCAGTACTGGCTAGCGACACTATTACCAAAGAGTTGAAAATTTTGGACAGTCTAAATTATCTTTCTTTGGATGAAGAGCCAGCTGTTTGGGCTCAGACCATGATCGATATGCTTAAGCTAGATCGCAGTAATACAGTTCAGATTAAGCCTCTTTTTGAAGAAAAAGGATTTGATATTAGCAGCCAAGCCAAGGATATCGAATCCTTATTGTTAGGAGAAGAAGTTGAATAAATACCAAATTGTTGAATCATACGGACATCATAAACATGCTGGCAGTAAGGCAACAAATGACTGTGTCGATATTCTGACAGGCCTAGGCTTTAAGAAATTGGCTGTTTCCAAGTCCAATGAACAGTATGATTTTATTTCTAAAGTCAAAAGACAAGTGTCCTATATTAAAGAATGGTCGGCGATTTATTCTCAAATTGAAGAAGATTCGGTTTTAGTTTTGCAGCACCCTTTCCGAAGAAACCAGAGCAATCGCTTTGCAACCTTAAAGAAACTAAAAGAGAAAAAGAATGTTAAAATCATCTCTTTGGTTCATGATGTGGAGCTGATTAGAAATATATTTTCCGATAAGTTTTACCAAAAAGAGCTGAATCAGATGCTGGCTGTGGCCTATAAAATTATTGTTCATAATGATAAAATGAAGCAGTGGTTTATTGATTACGGTGTTTCATCAGACTGCCTCATTTCTTTGGAGATTTTTGATTATCTCAATAAGGAGCCACAGGATAAAAATATCCATTTCTCAAAGCACGTTCAAATTGCTGGCAATCTAAAGGCTGATAAAAGTCCCTATGCTTATCAGCTAGAGAAACTGTCTAATCTAGACTTTGATTTGTTTGGTATTTTTTATGAACCTAAGCAAATTCCTGATAATGTTCACTATCATGGTTCTTTTCCAGCAGACGAGGTTCCTTCTCAGTTAAATTCAGGATTTGGCCTGGTTTGGGACGGGAATCAACTCGATACTTGTTCGGGACCAACCGGGAACTACCTGAAATACAATAATCCGCATAAGCTGTCACTTTATTTATCTTCAGGCATTCCTGTCATTGTTTGGAAAGAGTCGGCTGAAGCAGAATTTGTTGAAAAACACCATTTAGGCCTTGTTGTTTCTTCTCTTTACGAGCTAGAAGAAAAATTAGAAGAGCTTACTGAAGAAGATTATCAGAAATACGCAAAGAATGTCAAAAAAATAATGAAGAAACTGCAAGAAGGGGATTACCTTAAAAAGGCAGTCACAGAAGCATTAAAGGATGTTACACAATGAGCTTAACAGAAAAAAGCAAGATTGATCTTGTTGTTACTTATGTTGATGGAAATGATCCTGAGTGGCTCAAAGAAAAGTCACAATTTGACGGAAGCAATGAATATCTAGAAGGAGACACTGCGCAAAGATACCGCAGCATTCCCTTCTTTAATTACTGGTTTCGGGCAGTAGAAAATTTCGCTCCTTGGGTCAATAAGGTCTTTTTTGTCACTTATGGACATGTACCGGTCTGGCTGAATACGAATCATCCTAAACTGCGTATTGTTAAGCATAAAGACTATATTCCAGAGGAGTATCTTCCCACCTATAATTCCAATGTTATCGAGCTGAATCTGCATAGAATTCCAGATTTAAGTGAGCAGTTTGTCTTGTTTAATGATGATATGTTTCTTAATAGGACTGTAAAGCCAGAAGATTTTTTCCTTAATGGGAAAGTCAAGGACTATGCTATCTATGCTCCCTTAGTTCCAAGGGAAGAATTCAATCATATTGAATTAAATAATACTATCGTTATCAACAAATATTTTGAGGCTAAAAGCGTTTTAAAAAGACACCCTCTCAAATTTTTTAATATCCGCTATAAAAAATATATAGTGAATAATCTATTTGCTAGCTTATACAAAGGGATTTTTGGCTATAAAAACTTCCATGTCAGTCTGCCGCATTTGAAATCGACCTTTAAAGAAGTTTGGGAAAAAGAAGGCGAACTGCTGGATAAAGTCTGTCACAACCGATTTAGAAATATCGATGATGTAAACCACTTTTTGATGAGCAATTGGAACATAGAAAGGAATCAATTTGAACCGCAAAAAGTTGGATTTGGCAGCTACTATTCGCTGGAAGATACAGAAGGAATAGCAGGCGAACTGCTCAATCCGCAACATTGCGTTATCTGTCTAAATGATGATGTCAATGACCTTGATTTTGATAAGAAGTGTCAATTAATTGTGGCTAGCTTTGAGCGTAAATTTCCACATAAGAGCAGCTTTGAAAATTAAGGGAAACTAATGAAAACTAAACGCATGGAATGGATTGATTTGGGTTATCTTTCACATTCCTGTGTTTTTTGCTAGGAATTTTATAAGTTTTCTATTGTACTTCTATTGTAAATTCTAGTACAATTACTGTTGACCACAATACCTTTACCAATCAAGCAACCTATCTCAATCAGGATAATGGCCTAACCGCTAAAGTTATCTATATGATTGGTACCAGTGAAATCGTGAAGGAAAGCCAAAATTGGTCATGGCTTTTTAAAGAATAAGGGATAGGAGTATAAAAATTGCAGAATAAATTAAAACATTACGATGGTATTGATTTCATGAAATTGATTATGGCAATTTCTGTAGTTGGTATCCATTCTGGTCTTTACGGTCTTAAAACTTTTGGTAGACTAGCTGTTCCATTTTTTCTGATTACGAGCAGCTATTTCTTTTTTCAGAAATATTATTATAGGGATGCTGGGCTAAATTACCTCAAGAAATATTTAAAACGTATTGCTTTACTCTATTTATCATGGCAAGTCATTTTCCTGCCTTTATTAATTTTACAATTTCGAGAAGATTTGCAGGGTGAGTTCACGATTAAGAGAATTATAGTCCAAATCATTGAGTTGGTTACTAGTGGGGCTCATAATGGCTGGGGGCAGTCCTGGTATTTATTGGCTCTTATCTACGGCTTACCAACCTTACTAATCTTGCTAAAGTTACTACCAAAATGGGGAGTGTGGCTCTTAGTCATTGGGCTCGAGTGTTACTTTATCCTAACAACTGGTTATAACATGTTTTATCCTAATCATTGGATCATGATATCACCATTAACCATGCCTCGAGTCTTAATTTATTTAATGATGGGCTGTGAACTAGCAGGATTGGCTCAAAAACCAAAATTTTGGCTAATATCACAAAAAGCACTATACGCTAGCGGCATGTGTCTCTTAGTGTTATTTTTTGCTGAAAACTTAATAAATGAGAGATTATTAGCTAGTATAACAAATCCTGAAGAAGTCATACTAACCTTGCCCACTAGTACGATGATATTCATAGCTAGTCTGTTAGTTACTCAAAAATTGAACTATAGTCACTTTTATAAAGAGTTTAGTACATTTTTATATGTCACTCATAAGGCTGTCATTTCAATTGTTGTACGAGGTCATCTTATTAGCGAGGATCATAAGGTGCAAATTTTTATGGTGGCTCTTGTAGGGTCATTAATCGGTTATGTCCTATATTCTTATCTTCGCAAAAAGACAGAATGGAAATGGCTGGGAAATTTGGTTTAAAGGATTATCTAGGAAAAATTGATTTTTCCAGCTCCCATTTATGATACTCCTAGGACATGTCAGTTGTGCATATTTAGCAGCTTAAATGAGGATTTGACATTCTTAGTGTTTCAGGCTATAATGGAAAAAATGAAATAACCTTTAATTTAGTCCAGAGAGGCTGTCAAGGGAGATTACGTTTAAAAGGCAGAGGTGCAGTCTGCCCGCTTTTTGTGCAACCTTGCCTTGCTGGTAAGGTTTTTTTGTTAGAAAGGTACTTATGATTTTAAAAGAAGATATGACAGTGGTCGCTCAGCGAAAGATTGCTCCTGATATTTTTGAAATGGTGCTAACCGGTGAGATGGTTAGTGAAATGCAGGCTGGTCAGTTTCTGCATTTGCGCGTTCCGGACAGCAGCAAACTTTTGCGGCGGCCAATTTCTATTTCTGAAATTGATAAGTTAAAAAAAGAGGCCACCATTGTTTACCGAATTGAAGGTGAAGGGACGGCTGTCTTTTCACAGCTGAAGGCCGGTGATGCGGTTGATTGTCTGGGGCCTCAGGGTAATGGTTTTGATTTATCCGTTATTGGAGCTGGCCAAACTGCCCTGCTAATCGGTGGCGGCATTGGGGTTCCGCCTCTGGTTGAGACTGCCAAGCAGCTGCATGACAAGGGTGTTGCAGTGACTTGCGTGATTGGCTTTGCTAATAAAGAGGCTGTCATTTTGGAAGAAAAGCTGCGCCGCTATGGTGATGTTATCGTAACAACAGATGATGGTTCTTATGGCATTCATGGCTATGTTTCCACGGTGATTGATGGGTTTGACACGGTTGCTGACGCTGTTTATGCCTGCGGGGCACCTGGTATGCTTAGATACGTAGATAGCAAATTTGAAAATCATCCGCACGCTTATTTATCAACAGAGTCACGCATGGCCTGCGGTATGGGGGCTTGTTATGCCTGTGTTGTCCACCTTAAAGGCCAGGAAGATTCCAAAAATCTGCGTGTTTGTGAAGACGGTCCGGTTTTTAAAACTGGTCAGATTATTTTAGATTAGGAGGAGCCCGTGACAAATAGACTTGCTGTTAAGCTGCCGGGATTAGAGCTGAAAAATCCGATTATCCCGGCCTCTGGTTGTTTTGGCTTTGGTCAGGAGTATGCTAAATATTATGATTTGAATCGGCTTGGTTCTATCATGATTAAAGCGACTACTCAGCACCCGCGTTTTGGCAATCCGACACCGCGTGTAGCAGAGACACCGTCGGGCATGCTCAATGCTATCGGTTTGCAAAATCCAGGTGTGGACGTTGTCATGGCTGAAAAACTGCCCTGGCTGGCTGAACATTATCCGGAACTGCCTATTATTGCCAATGTTGCCGGTTTCTCAAATGATGAGTATGCCCATGTGTCTGAAAAGATTTCTCAGGCGCCAAACGTAAAGGCTATTGAGCTCAATATTTCCTGTCCCAATGTTGACCATGGCAATCATGGTTTGCTGATTGGGCAGGTGCCAGAATTGGCCCACGCTGCGGTCAAGGCTGCGGTTGAGGCTTCTCAAGTGCCAGTCTATGTTAAGCTGACACCGAGTGTGGCGGATATTACTCAGGTTGCCAAGGCCGTAGAAGAAGCTGGGGCAACAGGATTTACCATGATTAATACCTTGGTTGGCATGCGCTTTGATTTGAAAACCAGAAAACCGATTATTGCCAATGGAACTGGCGGTATGAGTGGTCCGGCAGTCTTTCCAGTAGCCCTCAAATTAATTCATCAGGTCGCTCAGTCCACTAGTCTTCCTATCATTGGCATGGGAGGAGTGGATTCGGCTCAGGCTGCACTGGAAATGATGATAGCCGGTGCTTCAGCTGTTGCTGTGGGAACGGCTAATTTTACCGACCCCTTTGCCTGTCCTAATATCATTGAAGACCTGCCTAGGGTCATGGATAAATATGGTATTGACACTCTTGAACAGCTCAGAAAGGATGTTAGAAATGCGTGAGAATCGCCCCATTGTTGCTTTGGATTTTCCATCATTTGAAGATGTGAAGTCCTTCTTAGCTCTTTTTCCGGCCGAGGAGAAGCTTTATGTTAAAATTGGTATGGAGCTTTATTATGCGGCTGGACCTGACATTGTTCGCTACGTCAAATCACTAGGACATTCGGTCTTTCTTGATTTGAAACTGCATGATATCCCCAATACGGTGAAATCGGCAATGGCTGTGCTGGCACAGTTGGGTGTTGATATGACCAATGTTCATGCGGCTGGTGGTGTTGATATGATGAAGGCTGCGCGTGAAGGACTTGGAATTGGTCCCAAATTGATTGCGGTGACACAATTGACATCAACATCTGAGGAACAAATGCGTGACTTCCAAAACATTCAAACCAGCTTAGCAGAATCAGTAGTCCATTATGCTAAGAAAACAGCAGAAGCTGGTCTTGATGGAGTAGTTTGCTCAGCCCATGAGGTGCAAGCTATCAAATCTGCTACGTCAAAAGATTTTGTCTGTCTGACACCAGGCATCCGTCCAGCAGGCTCTGCTGTTGGTGACCAAAAACGTGTTATGACACCAAGAGATGCATATGCTATCGGCTCAGACTATATCGTCGTAGGCCGCCCAATCACACGAGCTCAAGACCCAGTCGCAGCTTATCAAGCAATCAAGACTGAATGGAATGACTAGAAAAATTTTTAAGCTGGTCATTGATAGAAGTGATAGGCTGTCAAGATAAGTTTTGACATGTCTATCCTATCACTTAGGGCTACATTCCAGATTTGCTGGCCAGAGATGGTGAAAGACAGGATGTTGACATCATTTCTAAGAAAATCACTTAAGTTTTGAAGGGCAGCTAGCTGCTATTATGCATTCATCGGGCAGACGATGCTGAAAATACGCCCTTTTTGACTTGGCTAGGTGAGCAGATTAGTTTTGAAGTTATCAGAGAAAACACAGTTGTTAGAGCAGTATTTTACATCAACCATTGAACTTTTAGAAGGAGAATAACTATGACATTGGCAAAAGACATCGCACGTGACCTATTGGATATCAAGGCGGTTTATCTCAAACCTGAAGACCCTTTTACTTGGGCATCTGGCATTAAATCACCGATTTATACAGACAACCGCATCACATTGTCTTATCCTGAGACACGTACCTTGATTGAAAATGGTTTTGTTGAAAGCATCAAGGAAGAATTTCCAGAAGCAGAAGTGATTGCAGGGACAGCAACAGCTGGTATTCCGCACGGAGCTATCATTGCAGACAAGATGGATCTGCCCTTTGCTTATATCCGCAGCAAACCAAAAGACCATGGCGCTGGCAATCAAATTGAAGGCCGTGTGACTAAGGGACAAAAAATGGTCATTATTGAAGATTTGATTTCAACAGGAGGTTCTGTGCTGGATGCGGTAGCAGCTGCCAAGCGTGAAGGGGCTGATGTGCTTGGTGTGGCAGCTATCTTCACTTACGAATTGCCAAAGGCAAGAGAAAATTTTGAAAAAGCTGGTGTCAAATTGGTAACTTTGTCAAACTACAGTGAACTCATCAAGGTAGCCAAGGTTCAAGGCTACATCAATGCAGACGGTCTGCAATTGCTGAAAAAATTCAAAGAAAACCAAGAAACTTGGCAGAATTAAGCGTATTTGATCTTGATTACTTTTTCCTTATAGGGCTGTTTTTCCTGCATTTTCTTATGAAAAATATGATAAAATAGCGGTGACGTAAGGAGGCTACAATGAAAATTATTACAGATTTTGACAAGAATATTTTACCGGATCGCTACGGCAAGTACACTGATGAACTTAAGCTCGGAAATGCTATTGTATCATTTCCTTTTAAGCTGACAGATGTGCCTAAAGAAGCTAAAACATTGGCGTGGACTTTTGTGGACTACGATTCAATTCCTGTTTGCGGCTTTGCCTACATCCATTGGTGCGTGGCAAATGTTCCTGCAGACAAGACCGACATTGAGGCCGATTTTTCGCGTCTGGACACCCAGCACCTGCATGGGAAAAACAGTCTGGTCAGTAAGTTTTTAAGCACTGATTTTTCAGCTATTGAAAATGGTTATATAGGACCTTATCCGCCAGACAAGGATCATGCCTATACCTTAACAGTCTATGCTTTAGATAGTGAACTTCCCTTAAAAGAAGGTTTTTACCTCAATGAACTTGGCCATGCTGCTAAAAATCATATTATTGAGCAGGCTGAAATTGATTTGATTGGGAAATGCTAACTCAAGATCAATAAGTGTTTTGGTCTTTTAGGAGGGAAAGGAAGTCTATGCAACATTCAGCTTGGCATGATTTGATAAAAAAAGAACTGCCGGAAGGTTATTTTGCCCAGATTAATCATTTTATGGATGAAGTTTACAGCCGGGGTATTATTTATCCGCCGCGAGAAAAAGTTTTTAATGCTATTCAGACGACGCCTTTGGAAAGCGTCAAAGCAGTGATTATTGGTCAGGACCCTTATCATGGGCCTAATCAGGCTCAAGGGTTGTCTTTTTCTGTACCGGATCAGGTTCCTGCACCGCCGTCCCTGCAAAATATTTTAAAGGAGCTGTCGCTTGATATCGGGGAGAAAAAGAGCCACGATCTAACATCATGGGCACAGCAGGGCGTACTTTTGCTCAATGCCAGCCTGACTGTTCCTGAACACCAAGCTAATGCTCATGCCAACGGTATTTGGGAACCATTTACGGATGCGATAATTAAGGTGGTCAACCAAAAAGAAACACCAGTAGTCTTTATTCTTTGGGGTGGTTTTGCCCGCAAGAAGAAAGCACTGATTACCAATCCGATCCACCATATTATTGAGTCACCTCATCCAAGTCCTCTATCTGCCCACAGAGGTTTCTTTGGCAGCAGACCGTTTTCACGGACCAATGATTTTTTGAAGGCACAAGGATTGGAGCCGATTGACTGGCTGCAATAATTAGATGTAAGGGAGAAAATAAATGATACTTATCAAAAACGGCCGCCTGGTTGATCCTAAATCTCAAACAGACAAAGTCTGCGATTTGCTTCTGGATGGCAAAAAGGTTGTCAAAATAGCTGAGCAAATTGAGTCACCTGATGCTGAAATCATTGATGCTGCAGGGCTTGTGGTTGCTCCGGGTCTTGTTGATGTCCACGTGCATTTTCGTGAACCCGGTCAGACACACAAGGAAGATATTCATACCGGGGCTCTAGCGGCAGCAGCGGGCGGTGTAACAACGGTCGTCATGATGGCAAATACAACACCGACTATTTCTGATGTGGAGACATTGATAGAAGTGTTAGAAAGTGCAGCTAAGGAAAAAATTAATATTAAGTCTGTAGCAACTATTACCAAAAACTTTGACGGCCGCAACCTGACAGATTTTGCAGCACTTCTAAAAGCAGGAGCTGTTGGTTTTTCAGATGATGGGATTCCTTTGACGAGTTCTAAGGTCGTCAAGGAAGCCTTGGACTTGGCTAAGAAAAATGACACTTTTATCAGTCTGCATGAGGAAGATCCTGAATTAAACGGCATCCTTGGCTTTAATGAAAACATTGCCCGCGATAAATTCCACTTTTGCGGTGCAACTGGGGTAGCTGAGTACAGCATGATTGCGCGTGATGTCATGATTGCTTATGACAGACAGGCGCATATCCATATCCAGCATTTATCCAAGGCTGAATCGGTTAAAGTAGTAGAATTTGCTCAAAAGTTAGGCGCTCAGGTGACCGCAGAAGCAGCGCCGCAGCATTTTTCAAAAACAGAAAACCTGCTGCTTGAAAAAGGTGCCAATGCTAAGATGAATCCACCGCTACGTTTGGAGTCTGATCGTTTGGCAGTTATTGAAGGCCTTAAATCTGGCGTTATTTCAGTTATTGCTACTGACCACGCCCCTCATCATGCAGATGAAAAAAATGCAGCAGATATTACTAAGGCACCATCTGGCATGACAGGCCTGGAAACATCGCTGTCGCTTGGTTTGACTTATTTAGTTGAGGCGGGTCATCTGAGTCTGTCAGACTTTTTGGCTAAAATGACAGTTAATCCAGCTCAGCTCTATGGATTTGAAGCAGGATATCTGGCTGAAGGTGGCCCTGCGGATGTGGTCATTTTCGCTGATAAAGAAGACCGTCTGATTTCAGAAAAGTTTGCTTCTAAAGCAGCCAATTCTCCTTTCATCGGAGAAACCTTGAAAGGCCAAGTCAAGTATACAATTTGCGGTGGTGAAATTGTTTATCAAGCCTAAAAAACGGGGCTAGGACATAAAAATCCAGCCCCCTTTTGGCTATACAGAATTTAAGACGAAACCAGCATTGGGTATTAAAAAAACTATTTTTTGATGAAAAGACCAGCTGAAGTCCTTATATTTTTTAGTATCAGTAATGAAATGAATTTTCAGAATGTTTTTAACACTCAATAAAAATTTGGAAAAGCGGTATAGTTTGTTATAACTTATAGGAGAAATTGAATGAAAAGAAAAGCTTTACTTTTACCAACTTTGTTCCTGTCAACAGCTCTTTTATCCATGCATGCTTATGCAGATGAGACACCTGCGACAGCTAATGCTGGCAGTGAACAGGTTCCGGCCGTCAGTGCCCAGACAGAAGCCGCTCCAAATGAGAGTGAGCAGGTGACTGCTGTAACAAATGCAGCATCAAATCCGACAGCACAAACTAGCGCGCCACATGCTCCGGCTGCTTCAGAAGCTGCAGAGTCAAGCGCGCCACCGACAGTAAATTCGGCAGAATCTCCTGCTGTCACCAGAGCTGCCGCTACACCGGTGGCTGACAGTCCTGAAAATAATAACTCCATGACCATTTTACATACCAATGATATCCACGGACGTTTTACGGAAGACAGTAAAAATGGTGTTATTGGTATGCCCAAATTAGCTGGCCTTGCTGACAGCGAAAGGCAAAAAGGAAGGACTTTGCTTTTGGATTCGGGTGATGCTACGCAAGGGCTGCCCATCACCAATAACAGCAAGGGAGAAGATGCTATTGCGTTGATGAACGCTGCTGGTTATGATGCTATGACGGTTGGTAATCATGAGTTTGATTTTAGCTTGGAACAGCTCAAAACACTGAGCCATAAAATGACTTTTCCAATTATCAGTTCTAATATTTATGTCAATGGAGCACGACTTTTTGAAGCCTCAACGATTATTGATAAAAATAAAAACATCGAAGGGGATGAATACGTAGTTATTGGTGTCACAACGCCTGAAACTTCCACCAAAACTCACCCTCGCAATGTTGTCGGCGTGACCTTCACCGACCCTATCACTGAAGTTACTAATGTTATCGCTCAAACAGAAGCCCAGGCCAGAGCAGAAGGCAAAAATTACCATAATTATATTATCCTAGCTCATCTGGGAGTTGATACGACAACCAAAACAGAATGGCGCGGAGACAGTCTGGCTCAGGCTCTAGCTAAAAATAGTTTATTGGCTGGAAAAAATGTTATCGTTCTTGATGGCCATTCTCATACTGCCAAAACAGCTGTTTACGGTAACGTTATTTACAATCAGACGGGCAGTTATTTGAACAATGTTGGGCTTATCAGATTAAATTCGAAAGAGGTCTTGAACAACACTCTGTTAAGTGCTCAGGATGTAAGCTCAGTCAGTCCAAATCCAGCTGTTCAGGCCATGGTAGATGGAATTGAGGCTCGTTATAAGGCCGACAATGCCAAAATTGTTATTCCTAACAGTCCTGTTGAACTCAACGGAAATCGCATGAATGTCCGTGTTCGAGAAACTAACCTTGGTAATGCTGTCGCAGATGCTCTGCTGGATTATGGACAAACAGGTTTTTCTCATAAATCTCATTTAGCCGTGACCAATGGCGGCGGACTGCGTGAGACAATTGCTAAGAATAAACCAATTACAAAAGGTGATATTATTGCTGTTTTGCCTTTCGGTAATACTGTTTCGCAGATTGCTGTAAAGGGGCAAAGCATCAAAGAGATGTTCCTTAAATCTTTAGGCTCTATTTTACAAGTGGATAAGCAAGGAAAACCGATTCTTGATGAAAATGGTCAGCCTTTAATGGAACCAAGCGGCGGCTTTTTGCAGGTTGCAGGAGCTAAAGTATATTATGATACTAATTTAGAACCGGAAAAACGTATCCTTCATATTGCCATTTTAGATCCAGAGACAAAGACCTATAAACCTTTGGATCCAGCAGCAACTTACTACCTAGTAACCAATGATTTCTTGGCTGCAGGAGGCGACGGTTACACTATGTTAGGCGGCAGCCGGGAAGAAGGACCTTCTATGGACAGCGTCTTTGCTGATTATTTGGCCAAGGCTGATTTGACACAGTATGCGGTCGTCAATCCCAATTCTCGTGTTATTTCCATCTCTTCCACAAAAGACAGCGATGGAGATGGTTTTACAGATTTAGATGAAATACTTGCAGGAACTTCTCCTCAAGATCCAAAGAGTTATCCAAATCAATCCAAGCAGAAATCTCAGTCTAAGTCTGCTGCTGATAAGTCTGTGGTTAATACACCGCTAAAACTCTCTGTTCGCTATAAAAACACAGAATCAGCGGTCAGCTATCCTAATTCTTCCTATCAGGCTAGCAGACAATTGCCACGGACCGGCAGTCAGGAATCAGCTATTTCTATCTTGGCAGGTATTTCTCTGGCCGGGTTGGGCTTATACGGCCTTAGCCGCAGGAGCTATGGCAAATAAGCCAGCTTAGGCTAGTCTGCCTGAATCGTCTGACTTGTTCTGGTCTAGTGTATTTGGCAGAATAAAAAAAGAAGGTTACTCTGCCTTCTTTTTTTGATGGGTCAGATTTAATCCCCAGGGGACTAAATTTTCATTTTTTTCTTTGATGCGGATCATGTTATCCTTGTGGCGGACAATGATAATTCCTGCAATCAGAATAATAATTCCGGTGAAGAACCAGTCATAAAACGGTAAGAGGAAATGAAAGGCTGGAAAAATTAAGGCACTGATAATAGCCACGCTTGCTGCTGTAACGCTGGCCAGGGAAATCATACTGGATAAATAGAGAACAATTGTAAAAATAATTAAGAGGTAAAGAAGAAACAGCGGTGCTAAGCCGAGCAAAATTCCTGCGCTGGTTGCTACGGCCTTACCGCCCTTAAATCCGGCAAAGATGGGAAAGGTGTGTCCCAAGATAGCAAAAAAGCCAAAGAGGAGCGGCGTCACACCGCTGACCCCAAAAATCATTGGCAGTACCGTAGCCAGAGTTCCCTTTAGCATGTCAATAATAAAGGTCACTGAACCCGCCTTGGGACCAAGAACACGAAAGGTATTGGTTGTCCCCATATTGCCGCTGCCGTAGTCTCTTAGATTTTTTCCGTAAAAATATTTGCCAATCCACAGTCCGGTAGGAATCGAGCCCAGTAAGTAGGCAATAATTAAAAAAATAATGACTTTCATAGAAACATTATATCAAATCATTTAGGGAAAATCTCTTGATTTTCAAAAATAACTTTGCAAAATTTCCAAAAAACTTGTAAGATAAAAAAGATGAAATAATCGGAGGTCAATTTTGGCTAAAAAGGAAATTACAATCACTAATTATAATGATGATGCCATTCAGGTATTAGAAGGGTTAGATGCTGTCCGTAAGCGGCCGGGAATGTACATCGGCTCAACCGACGGTACGGGCTTGCACCACTTGGTATGGGAAATTGTCGACAATGCAGTCGATGAAGCTCTGTCAGGATTTGGTGAACGTATTGATGTAACTATTAATAAAGATGGTTCGCTGTCAGTAACTGACAGCGGCCGCGGCATGCCGACAGGAATGCATGCCATGGGAATTCCTACCGTTGAAGTTATTTTTACTGTCCTCCATGCCGGCGGTAAATTCGGTCAAGGCGGCTACAAGACATCCGGCGGTCTGCATGGTGTCGGCTCATCAGTTGTTAATGCCTTATCCAGCTGGTTAGAAGTTGAAATTACTAGGGACGGTGCTGTTTATAAGCAGCGTTTTGAAAACGGCGGCAAACCAGCAACAACCTTGAAGAAGATTGGAACAGCGCCAAAATCTAAAAGCGGTACCAAAGTCACTTTTATGCCGGATGCAGGCATCTTTTCAACGACAAATTTTGTTTATAATACGATTGCCGAGCGTCTTAACGAATCGGCTTTCCTGCTCAAAAATGTGACGCTGACATTGACCGATGAGCGGCCGGAAGAAGCTCTGCATGCGGAGTTTCATTATGAAAATGGTGTTCAGGACTTTGTTGAATATCTCAATGAAGACAAGGAAACACTGACACCGGTCATTTACTTTGAGGGCGAAGAGTCCGATTTTCAGGTAGAAGTTGCTCTGCAGTACAATGATGGGTTTTCAGATAACATCCTTTCTTTTGTCAATAATGTCCGGACCAAGGACGGGGGAACCCATGAAACGGGCTTGAAATCTGCCATTACCAAGGCCATGAATGATTACGCCAGAAAGACCGGTCTGCTAAAAGAAAAAGATAAAAATTTAGAAGGCTCTGACTACCGTGAAGGCCTGTCTGCGGTTCTGTCTATTTTGGTTCCGGAGGAGCATCTGCAGTTTGAAGGACAGACCAAGGATAAATTGGGCAGTCCTTTGGCTCGTCCTATTGTTGACAGTTTGGTTTCTGATAAATTAACTTTCTTTTTGATGGAAAATGGCGAGCTAGCTTCCAATCTTGTCCGTAAGGCCATTAAGGCCAGAGATGCCAGAGAAGCGGCCCGCAAAGCCAGAGATGAGAGCCGCAATGGCAAGAAAAATAAAAAAGACAAGGGGCTGCTGTCAGGGAAATTAACTCCTGCTCAGTCCAAGAATCCAAAGAAAAATGAACTGTATCTGGTCGAAGGAGATTCTGCCGGCGGTTCAGCCAAACAAGGACGAGACCGGAAGTTTCAGGCTATTTTGCCTCTGCGCGGGAAAGTGCTCAATACCGCCAAAGCCAAGATGGCAGACATCATCAAAAATGAAGAAATCAACACCATGATTTATACCATTGGTGCGGGTGTGGGGGCCGATTTCAAGGTTGAAGATTCCAATTATGATAAAATCATTATTATGACCGATGCTGATACGGACGGTGCCCATATCCAAACCTTGCTTTTAACCTTCTTTTACCGCTATATGCGGCCTTTGGTTGAAACAGGCCATGTCTATATTGCTCTGCCGCCGCTCTACAAGATGTCTAAAGGCAGGGGCGCTAAAGAAGTAGTCGAATACGCATGGACCGACCAAGAGCTCGAAGACCTGCGCAAGAAATTCGGCAAGGGCGCTGTCCTCCAGCGTTACAAAGGTCTGGGTGAAATGAATGCCGACCAGCTCTGGGAAACCACCATGAACCCTGACAGCCGCACCCTTATCCGCGTCACCATTGAAGACTTGGCGCGTGCCGAACGCCGCGTCTCCGTTCTCATGGGCGACAAGGTCGAACCCCGCCGCAAGTGGATCGAGGATAATGTCAAGTTTACCTTGGAAGAGAGCACGGTGTTCTAGATTGAAATAGAGTAGAATAATGAAATATTGGACTAATGATAAAGAATTTGACGATCAGATGTTACGTTTTAGAACAATATTAGAAGATAAAGGCTATGTTATAGAATCTGATCATCCGTATGCCTATCAAATGCAGAATGACGATGCGTTTGATGATATTAAGGAATGGCTGATTGAAAAAGGTTACGAAGGTAAGGTGGAGTCGCTATGTAATCGTGGTTATTTTAAATTGGTTGCTGTATATGGATTGTTTGATACTGAATTATTTAGTTATGAAGAAATAAATAAGATTCTAGAGCGAGAAGCGGATAGACAAAATAACAAATTAGATTTCTAATAAATTTTAATTATTGTCTAAGGCGATTATCAAAAAAGAAAAAATAAAAGAAGAAATATTATGAGTAATATTCAAAACATGTCCCTCGAGGACATCATGGGAGAGCGCTTTGGCCGCTACTCCAAATACATCATTCAGGAACGGGCGCTGCCTGATATTCGTGATGGGCTGAAGCCTGTTCAGCGCCGTATTCTGTATTCCATGAATAAAGATGGCAATACGCATGACAAGGGTTTTCGTAAATCTGCCAAGTCTGTCGGTAATGTCATGGGTAACTTTCACCCACATGGTGACAGCTCGATTTACGATGCTATGGTGCGGATGAGCCAGGACTGGAAAAACCGTGAGACCTTGATTGAAATGCACGGTAACAACGGTTCCATGGATGGCGATCCGGCCGCTGCTATGCGTTATACCGAGGCTCGTCTGTCTGAAATTGCAGGTTATCTGCTTCAGGATATTGACAAAAACACTGTGCCTTGGGCCTGGAATTTTGACGATACTGAAAAAGAACCGACCGTACTGCCGGCGGCTTTTCCAAATCTCCTCGTCAATGGAGCGACAGGTATTTCAGCGGGTTATGCGACAGATATTCCGCCGCATAATTTAGCTGAGGTTATTGATGCTGTCGTTTACATGATTGACCATCCAAAGGCCAAACTGGACAAACTTATGGAATTTCTGCCTGGACCAGATTTTCCGACAGGAGCTATTATCCAGGGTAAAGATGAAATCCGCAAAGCTTACGAAACCGGCAAAGGACGTGTAGCAGTTCGTTCGCGGACGGAAATTGAAAGCCTCAAGGGCGGTAAAAAGCAAATTGTTGCTACTGAAATTCCTTATGAAGTCAATAAAGCTGTCTTGGTCAAAAAGATTGACGACATTCGCATTAACAACAAGGTTCCAGGTATTGCTGAAGTGCGCGATGAGTCTGACCGTGATGGTCTGCGGATTGCCATTGAGCTCAAAAAAGATGCCGATGAAGAGACCATTTTGAATTACCTCTTCAAATATACGGATCTGCAGATCAATTACAGCTTTAACATGGTGGCTATTGATAACTACACACCGCGTCAGGTCGGCATTATTCCTATGCTGTCCAGCTACATCGCTCACCGGAAAAATATTATTGTGGAGCGGTCTAAATTTGACAAGGAAAAGGCGGAAAAACGCCTGCACATTGTTGAAGGGCTCATTCGCGTCTTGTCTATCTTGGATGAGGTTATCGCTCTTATCCGTGCATCTGAAAATAAAGCTGATGCCAAGGAAAATCTCAAAGTCAGTTATGATTTTACTGAGGAGCAGGCCGAAGCTATTGTTACCTTGCAGCTTTATCGCTTAACCAATACCGATATTGTTACCTTGGAAGAAGAAGATGCAGCACTGCGTGAACAAATCACCACCTTATCTGCTATCATCGGTGATGAACGCACCATGTACAATGTCATGAAACGCGAGCTGCGTGAGGTTAAAAAGAAATTCGCCAGCCCGCGTTTGACAGAATTGCAGGATAAGGCACAGGCTATTGAAATTGATACAGCCAGTCTTATCGTTGAGGAAGAAACGATTGTCAGCGTTACCCGTGAAGGGTACATCAAGCGCACCAGTCCGCGTTCTTTCAATGCTTCAACAGTTGAAGAACTGGGTAAACGCGACGATGATGAGGCTGTCTTTATTGAAACGGCTAAAACGACTCAAGAGCTGTTGCTGTTTACTAATCTTGGCAATGTTATCTACCGGCCTGTTCATGAATTGGTGGATGTCCGTTGGAAAGAAATCGGTGAGCATCTCAGCCAGAGTATCACCAATTTTGCGACGGATGAAAAGATTCTTTATGTTGATGTCGTTAATCGATTTGAAGAAGGTACTTACTATGCAGCAACCCGTCTGGGGCAAATCAAGCGTTTCGAGCGCAAAGATTTGACGCCATGGCGCAGCTACAAAACAAAATCAGTTAAATACGCCAAATTAAAGAGTGAAGATGACCAGATTGTTGCCATATCTCCAATCAAACTAGATGATGTTATGCTGGTTACTGGCAAGGGCTATGCTCTGCGCTTCAACATCGAAGAAGTACCAATTGTAGGACCTAAAGCCGCAGGTGTTAAGGCCGTTAATCTCAAAGATGGGGATTACTTGGTTAGCGCCTTTATCGCTAATACGGACAGCATTTACATCCTGACCCAGCGAGGCAGCCTAAAACGGATGGCCATCAGTCTTATTCCGGTTACCAGCCGAGCTAAAAGAGGTCTGCAGGTGCTGCGCGAACTTAAGAGTAAGCCGCATCGTGTTTTTGCGGCCGGACCGGTGTTCTCAGAAGCAGAAGCCGAAGAGCTGGACCTGTTTACAACAGCGGATCCTAGCAGCGGACAAAAAGAAATTCTCGAGGTTAAATCCCAGACCTTAGCAGCCTACGAAATTAATCTGGCTGAGCTGTCTTTGTCAGAACGCACCAGCAACGGCAGCTTCATTTCAGATACGATTTCAGATGAGGGTATCCTTTCGGTCAGAATAAAATAAATTTTAAGACGAGACTATTTAAATCAAGCAGCAAGAACTAAGTGTCTTAGGCCTGGTTAAGCAGAATGTTAATAATACCCAAGAAGAGAGCTAAGCAGCTTCTCTTCTGTTTTTAAAAGAAATTTTCAGAATTTTACGAAAAAATACTTGAAAATTTTAGGGAAAAGCGTACAATAGAAAAAGAAAAAAGGAAGAAAGAGGATTTTAACATGACAGTAGATTTAGACTGGGAAAACCTTGGATTTGAATATCACAAACTTCCATTCCGTTACATCTCTTACTACAAAGATGGTAAGTGGGATGAAGGCAAGCTGACAGAAGATGCAACCCTTCATATTTCAGAAAGTTCACCAGCACTTCACTACGGCCAGCAAGCCTTTGAAGGGTTGAAAGCCTATCGTACCAAAGATGGTTCTGTACAATTGTTCCGTCCAAATAAGAACGCTGAACGCCTGCAGCGTACAGCAGATCGCTTGTTAATGCCACAAGTGCCGACAGACAAATTCATTGACGCAGTGAAGCAAGTGGTTCGTGCCAATGAAGAATATGTTCCGCCATATGGTACCGGTGCAACGCTCTATCTGCGTCCTTTGATGCTTGGTGTTGGCGATGTTATTGGTGTTCATCCGGCAGATGAATATATCTTTACAGTCTTTGCTATGCCGGTTGGAAATTATTTCAAAGGTGGCTTAGCACCAACTAATTTCTTGATCCAAGATGACTATGACCGTGCAGCTCCTCATGGAACAGGTGCAGCTAAGGTTGGTGGCAATTACGCAGCCAGTCTCTTGCCAGGTAAGGTAGCCCATGACCGCCAATTCTCAGATGTTATTTATCTTGATCCGGCAACTCACACTAAAATTGAAGAAGTGGGTTCAGCAAACTTCTTTGGTATCACAAAAGATAATGAATTTATCACACCGCTCAGCCCGTCTATTCTGCCATCTATCACCAAATATTCCCTTCTTTATTTGGCTAAGGAACGTTTTGGCATGAAAGCCATTGAAGGTGAGGTCAGAATTGATGATTTGGATAAATTTGTTGAAGCTGGTGCCTGCGGTACAGCAGCTGTTATCTCGCCAATCGGCGGTGTTCAGCACGGCGATGACTTCCATGTTTTCTACAGTGAAACAGAAGTAGGACCTGTGACGCGTAAGCTTTATGATGAATTGACAGGTATTCAGTTCGGCGATGTTGAAGCACCAGAAGGCTGGATTTACAAGGTTGATGAATAAATTTCAAAAGAAAGATAGCGAGAACAATTTAACTCCGTTTCTTTGCAGACTTTCTCAAAATCCTAAAGAGCAGGAAATTGACTTAAACAAGGTGAGCAGACATTAAGAGGAAATTTTCAGATAGCTTGCAGCCAATGAAATTTCTTTTTGACTGTTGCACCATCCTGTTTAACCTATTAATTAAAAAATCGTCAGAAAAGGTTAATAGATACTGTTTCTGGCGATTTTTATTGTTATAGAAGCATAGAAAGAATTAAAAAAACGCCCAAACTTGCCCTTGCAAGCTTTTCTTTTTTTGTGTAAAATACTTGAGAGGTAAGTTATGCGTAAAAAAGATAAAAAAATTGAAATTCAAATCAGTGATGCTCAGGTTGAGATAAATGGCGCTAAGCTAACAGGTTATCAGCTGACAATCGGCAAAAAAGTTATCGGTCAAATTGCTGAAATTGATGAAAAATACGCAGCTGTAAAAAATGGTGCTGTTGTAGACTTTCATAAAAATTTAGAAACCGCTGTAGAAGCAATTATTGAAACCTATAATTTGAATAACTAAAAATAGAAAGGGCTTGATTTTGGCCTGAAATTATGGTAAACTAATTTTTAGTTGTCAACGGAAGGGTAGCGAAGAGGCTAAACGCGGCGGACTGTAAATCCGCTCCTTCGGGTTCGGGGGTTCGAATCCCTCCCCTTCCATACTCAGGATACAAAGACCGTTTAAAAATCCGTATGAAAATAGGAAACTGACGAAGCGTTAGATATAACGCTAGGAAGTTTATCTTTTTCACTAGGATTTTAGGTCGTGTTCAACTTAGTTCTCTAGCTTTTCCTGAGTATTAAGTTATTTGCTTTTGGGGTATAGCCAAGCGGTAAGGCAAGGGACTTTGACTCCCTGACGCGCTGGTTCGAATCCAGCTACCCCAGTCAGAGGTATTAGACCAGGTTTAAGGCTGTCAGAAAGATGCGTCTTATTGTTTGTCCTTGCGGGTTGCCTTGTGAAAATATATTGTTATCAAGAAATAAGGCGTCTTATTTCTTGTCGGAGGTTTTTTTAGAATGAATGAATTTGAAGATTTGCTAAACAGTGTCAGTGAAGTAAATCCGGGCGATGTTGTTACTGCAGAAGTTTTGACTGTAGATGGTGAACAAGCAAACCTTGTTATTGAAGGAACAGGTGTTGAAGCAGTATTAACACTTCGCGAATTAACTAATGATCGCAATGCTGATATTAACGATTTAGTTAAACCAGGAGAAAAGGTTGAGGTACTTGTTCTTCGTCAAGTTGTCGGAAAAGATACAGATACAGTAACTTTCCTTGTCTCTAAAAAACGTCTAGAAGCTCGCAAAGCTTGGGACAAACTTATTGGCCGTGAAGGTGAAGTTGTGACTGTCAAAGGAACTCGTGCTGTTAAAGGCGGACTTTCAGTTGAATTTGAAGGCTTACGCGGTTTTATTCCGGCATCTATGATTGATACACGTTTTGTACGTAACACTGAAAAATTTGTCGGTCAAGAATTTGAAGCTAAAATTAAAGAAGTTGATCCAGCAGAAAATCGTTTCATCCTTTCACGCCGTGATGTTGTTGAAGCAGCAGCAGAGGCAGCTCGTAAAGAAGTTTTCTCAAAACTTGCTGTTGGTGATATTGTTACCGGTACTGTTGCTCGTTTGACAAGCTTTGGTGCCTTCATTGACCTCGGCGGTGTTGATGGACTGGTTCACGTTACGGAATTATCACATGAACGCAACGTTTCACCAAAATCAGTTGTAACTGTCGGTGAAGAAATTCAAGTTAAAGTTCTTGCTATCGATGAAGAAGCAGGTCGTGTATCACTTTCTCTTAAAGCAACAACTCCTGGACCATGGGATGGTGTTGAACAAAAACTTGCTGCAGGTGATGTTATTGAAGGCAAGGTAAAACGTTTGACAGACTTTGGTGCCTTTGTTGAAGTTCTTCCAGGTATTGATGGTTTGGTTCACATTTCACAAATTTCTCACAAACGTGTTGAAAATCCAAAAGATGTTCTTTCAGTAGGTCAAGATGTAACTGTTAAGGTTCTCGATGTTAATACTGCTGATGAACGTGTGTCACTTTCTATCAAAGCTCTTGAAGAGCGTCCAGCACAGGATGAAAACAGTGGTGAAAAACGTCAGTCACGTCCTCGTCGTTCAAAACGTCAGGAAAAACAAGATTACGAACTTCCAGAAACACAAACTGGATTCTCAATGGCTGACTTGTTTGGTGATATTGAATTATAAGAGATGAAAACTCGTCAACCCCTAGATCATTTGATCAGGGGTTGATTTCATGCTTTTATCAATTTTACCTTAATTTGATTCTGTTTATTGCTTGCTAATCTCATCTTAGATAGATTGGCAAATAATTTTTGTTTAAACGTATTGCTATTATTAAAGTTTTCATTAGAGGAGGAACTATGCTTAAATCTCTTATTGCTGAGATTAAGGACTATAAAAAGCCTTCAATTTTAGCTTCTGTCTTTATGGCTTTTGAGGTTATTTTTGAAATTTCTATTCCTTTTGTCATGGCTTATCTGCTCAACAACGGTGTTAAAGAATCAGATATGAGTAATATTCTCAAATTTGGCTTTTTAATGCTGGTCTGTGCTTTTTTATCTTTATTTTGCGGAATTCAGTCTGCTAATTATGGAGCCAAAGCATCTGCTGGTTTTGCTAAAAATCTGCGTAGGGCTTTGTTTAGCAAGGTGCAGACATTCTCATTTGAAAATATTGATAAGTTTTCAGCCGGCGGCTTGGTTACGCGTATGATGACTGATGTTACCAACATTCAAAATTCATACCAGATGATTATCCGCGTCTGTGTTCGTGCGCCCTTGAATTTGATTTTTGCCTTTTGTGCGACTTTTTTGATTAATGCTAAAATGGCTATGATCTTTGTTTATGTGGCGATTTTTCTTGCCTTGGTTTTAACCTTGGTTATGCGTACGGTATTTCCAATCTTCAAAAAGGTCTTCAAAGAATACGACCATTTAAATAACAGTGTGCAGGAAAATATCACGAATATGCGTGTCGTGAAGTCATATGTCAAAGAGGAAAAAGAGACAGTCAAATTTAAAAAAGCTTCCCGCATGATTTATAACATGTTCATGAAGGCTATTCGCTTGGTTACCGTCAATAACCCTGCTATGATGCTGTCAATGTATACTTCCTTCTTGATGATTTCTTGGTTGGGTGCTCACTTGATTGTTTCTGATGAGTTAACAACAGGTGATTTAACAGCCATGTTCACCTACACCATGACCATCTTGATGTCCCTTATGATGTTTACCATGATTTTTGTGCTCCTGTCTATTTCGACAGCATCTGTGGAGCGTATTGATCAGGTTCTGACGGCAGATTCAACAATTGTTTCTCCAGAAAACGGTCAGACAGAAGTAAAAGATGGTTCTATTGTCTTTGATCATGTTAATTTCTCCTATACAGATGAAGATGGAGACAAGGCTCATGTCTTAAGCGATATCAATTTTACCATTCGTTCGGGTGAAGTTATTGGAATTCTTGGCGGTACGGGTTCTGGGAAATCAAGTCTGGTACAGCTGATTGCTCGTTTATATGACGTTGAATCAGGAGCTGTTAAAGTAGGTGGAGTAGATGTCCGCGAATATGATTTAGATCATCTTCGCAAGCAAGTGGCCATGGTGTTGCAAACCAATGTCTTGTTCTCAGGAACGATCAAAGAAAACATGCGCTGGGGAAATAAAGAGGCTACCGATGAGGAAATCATTGCTGCTTGTAAAATTGCTCAGGCCGATGAATTTATTTCTACCTTTAAAGACGGCTATGATACGATGATTGAGCGCGGCGGTGCTAATGTTTCAGGCGGCCAGCGGCAGCGGCTCTGTATTGCCCGTGCCCTTTTGATGAATCCTAAAATTTTGATTTTGGATGATTCGACATCGGCAGTTGATACCAAGACAGATGCTCTAATCAGGCAAGGTTTGGCAGCTAGTTTAAAGGATACGACGAAGATTATTATTGGCCAGCGCATTTCATCTATTCAGGATGCTGATCGTATTGTTGTCCTAAATGATGGTAAGATAGATGCTATTGGCAGCCACGAAGACTTGCTGCTTTCAAACGCTATTTACCGTGAAGTATATGAAACACAAACACAAGGAAAGGGAGGTGAAGAAGATGACAAATAAGGGATTTAGGAAAAAAAATAACTGGTCTTCTATTGGACGTCTTTTGGCCTTCATGTGGAGAGAATATAAGCTTCAGCTCATTATTTCCTTTGTTTTGATTATCATTGCTTCTTTGGCGACTGTCAATCTAACAGCATCTATCCAGTCTCTGGTTGATGATTATATCACACCGATGGTTAAGAGTAACAGCCATGATTTCAGGCCTCTCTTGAACTTTTTGACTGGTGTTGGAGCCTTCTGTATTGTCGGTGTTATTGCCAACTATAGTTTTTCTTTGATTATGGCAACTGTATCGCAAGATACTCTTCGTTCGCTGCGTGATCAATTATTTGCCCGCATGCAAACCCTGCCAGTCAAATATTTTGATACGCACCAGCATGGGGACATTATGTCAGTCTATACCAATGATATTGATACCTTGCGTCAGGCTATTGAACAATCTATTCCTCAGCTCTTATCCTCAGCTTTCACCATTTTGGGAGTGATTGTGTCAATGCTTCGTGTCAGTCCCTTACTTTTCTTGGTGGTATTGGTGATGTTGGCTGTTATGGTTGCTGTTATTAAGACAATATCAGCCAGATCGGGACGCTATTTTGGCGAACAGCAAAAAAATCTAGGGATTGAAAATGGCTTTATTGAAGAAATGATGGCTGGGCAAAAGGTTGTTAAGGTTTTTGTACACGAAAAGGAAAGTATTGAAGCCTTTAATGGAATCAATGAGCAGCTGTTTTTATCTTCTTACCGAGCTAATGCCTATGCCAATGTTTTGATGCCTATTCTTGGTAATTTGGGAAATGTCTCTTTTGTTTTAACAGCTATTGTCGGTGGAAGTTTCACTGTCGGTGGTGTGGGTGGCTTGACAATTGGTGGTCTCATGGCCTTCTTGCAACTAAATCGCTCATTTACCGGACCGATTGCTCAGGTTTCTCAGCAGTTAAACTTTGTTTTGATGGCTCTGGCAGGTGCCGATCGTATCTTTGATCTTTTGGATGAAAAACCAGAGGTCAACGAAGGAAAGGTCACTCTGGTTAATTACGAAGTCGTTGATGGTCAAATGGTTGAGACATCTGAAGCGACCAATCTTTGGGCTTGGAAACATCCGCGTCCTAATGGAGATGCTGAGCTGGTCAAATTAGTCGGAAATGTTGTCTTTGATCAAGTTGATTTTTCATATGATGGCAAAAGTCAGATCCTTCATGATATCAATCTTTATGCTGATAGGGGGCAAAAAGTGGCCTTTGTTGGCGCAACTGGTGCCGGAAAGACGACGATTACCAACCTGATCAACCGCTTTTACGATATTCAGTCAGGTTCCATTACTTACGACGGTATTGATGTTAAGTTAATTGATAAAAAAGCATTGCGCAAGTCACTCGGTATTGTGCTGCAAGACACGCACTTATTTACAGGCACCATTGCCGAAAATATTGCTTATGGGCGCGAAAATGCTAGCCGCGAAGAGATTCTTGAAGCAGCACGGATTGCCAATGTTGATTCCTTTGTACAGCACTTGGATCAGGGTTATGATACTATGTTAACTGGTGACGGTGCTGGACTTTCAAATGGCCAGCGTCAGTTAATCGCCATTGCTCGCGCAGCCTTGGCCAATGCACCAGTATTGATTCTTGATGAAGCAACATCTTCAATTGATTCGAGAACAGAAAAAATGGTGCAAGACGGTATGGATAAATTGATGGAAGGACGCACCGTCTTTGTCATTGCCCACCGTCTGTCAACCATTGTGAACTCCGATGTTATTATGGTTATGGACCACGGACGTATCATTGAACGCGGCAATCATGAAGAGTTGATGAAGCAAAAAGGCACCTATTATCGCCTTTATACGGGCGGTTTGGAGCTGGATTAAAAACATTGGTGCTTATATCTAAAATAAATTTGCTAAATATGCAGCCAAATTAGCAAAACTATGGTATAATTATCAGTGTTGTCCACCTTTAGTGTAATGGATATCACGTAAGATTCCGGTTCTTGAGATGGGGGTTCGATTCCCTCAAGGTGGATAAATAACTAAATAAAAACCCTTGAAAATCAAGAGTTTTTATTTTTTTGCCCCAAATTTACCCCCAAAAAAGTTCTGTAGTCCCTTGTAGCTAAGTTGTTACTCTAAGGGGTACAGAACTTTTTTGTTTATTTAAAAAGATGTTCTATGAACTTACTGCCGTAAATCCAAAAATAGCTGTAGGAGATGATTGATAAGGGCTTAGTAATGAGAAGTATAGTTGTAAACCGTTTAAGACTCATGCTGGTTAAACCGGTAATCATGACCATAATATCAGCTGGGGAAACCGGCGATAGCATACAAAAAATAAACAGTCTTTCATAGGTTTCGCTTTCTAGCTTGGCCTCATATTTGTCAAAAGTTTCCCTTTTCATAAACAGCAGGATAAACTTGCGGCCAAGCCATTTGACCAAAAGAAAAAGCAAAACACTACCGATAATAATACCAATGTAATTTAAAATGAAACCAAGCCAGGTATCGAAAATCAGGAATCCGGCAACCGTAGTAACGCCGCCCGGAATGACGGGAAAAACAATTTGAAAAATTTGAACGAGTATAAAGATTAGAGGTCCTAAAACTTTGTGACGGTGAACCAGATCTTTTAAGGCATTGCTATCATTTAGAATGCCCAATTTATAAAACCAGATTACTAAAATTACTGAAGCAATCAAGGCTAAAATTCCTAAGAACTGGATAGTCTTTTGCAGCATTATATAACGTCTGCTTAATTTCATTTTCATAATAATATAATAACATATTGGGGTATTTTTTTGCTATTTTTTCCGTAATTTGCTATACTATTTTAACGGATAATGCTTTTGGGGTCGTTACGGATTCGACAGGCATTATGTGGCTTATTTTGCGACTCATCGGCAGATGTAAAAATGCCAGTTAAATATAACTGCAAAAAATACAAATTCTTACGCAGTAGCTGCCTAAAAAACAGCCTGTGTGACTTTCACGAGATTGCTTGTGTTTCGGCGAAAGTCTTATGTTAAACAAGCTACGTTTAACCATTGTCTGGCTGGTTAAAAAGAGAATAACAGACTCGCTAAGGAAGAACTTGAGCTATGTGTCCTTTTTTAGTTAAATTAAGACATAGCCTATGGTTGTAGACAAATAAGCTGGCAGGTGTTTGGACGTGGGTTCGACTCCCACCGGCTCCATGGATGAAAACGCCTATATAAGCGTTTTTTTGTTTAAAAGAAAGTTAGGTTGTAATGAAAAGTATAAAAAAGGTATTATTAGCAAGCTTAATGCTACTGTTTTGTTTTGTATTGTCGGGCTGTCAGACCAAAGAGTCTCATCCAAAGACAGCAAAGCCTTCTGATCAGCCGGCACTGATGAAAACGGAGAACGTAGATTTTCGTTTAAATTTTAATAAGATTAAGATCTCTCATGATAAAAAGACCTTCACGGGCGGAACGAGTTTGGAAGAGCTTAAACAGCTGTTTGGTGAACCCAATAAACATGGGCAAAGACCAGCGGGAGATGTGGTTTTGGACAGCTATACTTGGGAAAAAGACGGAGCTTCAATAGAAGTTCATCTTTATCAAAATAGTACAGTGGCGCGTTCTATTGCCAATTTTTCCTTTAAGCGAAGAGAAAAAATTACTAAATCTGATTTCCAGAAATTACAGACAGGCACCAACTACAAACAGGTAGTTGAACAATTAGGGGAACCCGATGGACTTTTTCAGTCTGTCTCCTCGGATAAGGAAGAAATTCAGGCCGTCTGGACCAGCGGATTAAAAACGAAAGCTGCTTCAGCGGACATTAGATTGTATTTTGAAAATGATCTTCTCAAAACCAAACTTCAAAACGGATTGGATTAAATATAAGTAGAGGCTGGAACTGTATCTTGTTCCAGCCTCATTTGTTCTTCTATTCTGTAAGCTCTCTTATTGTATATTCAATTTATTTTTAATAATGTAGTGTGTTCCAAAATAGAAGATTAGGCCATATATAGAAGTAACAATAATGCTTAGGGTCAAAGAATAATTGCTTCCGTAACTATTGACAAACAGAACATCAAAAATATCATTTCCATAGCCTTGCATTACAATAGCTATAACGCTGCGGATAAAATTGATGAGGAAATAAAAGACGAAGGCCAGCAAGCCACGGTAATCTTGAAAGAGTTGCCCTAGGGAGATAGCCAAATAAATTTCTAAAATGCTAGTAAGGACTCCTACGATAAGAAGCAAAATAAATAATATAAATTCTGAGGAAAAAACAAACTTTTCAAGATTTTTGGCTATTTCTGCTAAATATGTGGCATTTATTCGATTAATAGTTGGAAGAGACAGCAATAAAACGCTGATAAAGAAAACCAAGCTGCTGCAAAAAGTCCAAACAAAACCTGTTAGTAATTTAGCTAAGATAGTTTTATGAGTTGACACCGGCAGAGTTAAAGTTAAATAGCCCTCTCTACCGAAAATATTGTTGTAAAAACGGCGGATAATAATTAATAAAGTAGCAATAAGAATGGCGATAAAAATAGCTACCAGAGAACTTGATAAGATAAGAAGCAAAATTTCCTGAGCATTAGAATTAAAAGTACTATGCTTTTCAAGTCCAATATTATGATTAATCCAAAGCCCCATAACGAAAGAAATAGCAATAGCTAGTCCATATAAGCCAAAAAACCAAGCTCCGACTGATTTAAATTCATATTTTAATAGTTTTCCAAACATATTATCCTCCTAAGCTTTGAATTGTTCTCTAAAGATCTGGTCAATCGATTGTGTATATTGCTCACGTAAATCATCAACTGTTTCCTGTAAAGTAATTTTTCCTTGATTGATAAAAATGACTTCATCTAAAATTTGTTCAATATCAGCAATCAAGTGAGTTGAAATGAGAACAGAGGCATCTTCTGAGTAATTGCCAATAATAGTCTTTAAAATATAATCGCGGGCAGCAGGGTCAACACCGCCGATGGGCTCGTCTAGAATGTAGAGCTGAGCTTTACGGCTCATAACCAGAATCAGCTGTACCTTTTCTTTATTTCCTTTAGAGAGATTCTTTAACTTTTCATTCTGAGCAATAGCCAAATCTTCTAATAACTGTTCAGCTTTCTGCCTATCAAAATCGTTGTAAAAATCTTCAAATAAGCGCAAGATATCGCAAACCCGCATCTTATCACTGAGATAAGTCGTATCCGGGAGGTAGGAAATCAATGCCTTTGTTTCAGGACAAGGTCTCAACCCGTTGATTACAATGTCACCTGTAGTGGGCTGCAGCAGTCCGTTAGCCATTTTAATCAGTGTTGTCTTACCGCTTCCGTTTGGTCCCAGTAAGCCAATGATTTTTCCTTTTGGCAGTTTTATAGAAATATCATCAAGGGCTGTTTTTTTCCCGAATTTTTTAGTAACGTGATGTAATTGTAGTAGGGGCAGTTGTTCTGTCATTGTGACTCTCCTTTTATGTATTGGTCTAGTATTGCTGTGAGGCTATCTTTGCTAAAGCCGATTTTAGTCATCTTATCAATAAAATTTTTGAGCTCTAACTGGGCCAATTTACTGCGTTCTTCCTCAATAAGTTGCAGATTTTCTGTTACAAAACGTCCAGAAGTCCTGACGGAAAAAACCATTTCTTCTTGTTCTAGCGACGTAAAGGCTCGTTGCATAGTATTGGGGTTAACACCAGCTTCCTCAGCCAAGTCTCTGACAGTGGGAAGCTGCTGACCAGGCTTAATTTCTTGACTGATAATCTGCATTTTAATATGATTAGCAATCTGAAGATAGATGGGTGATTTTTCGTTAAATTTCCAAGCCATCTTTAACTCCCTTCTAAATGTATAATTGTGTTATATATATAATACAATTATAACAAAATAATGTCAAGAGGTAATTTAGGAATACTAGATGAGACTATATAAAGCTGTAAAAGATTAGCAGAGAATTATGGCTATTTATAGTATAATAGAAGGCAAGAGGATTTTAAGGAGAAGGCCATGTTTGCACAATTAGATACTAAAACCGTTTATAGTTTTATGGATAGTTTGATTGACTTAAAGTCTTACATCAAAAAGGCTAAAGAGCTGGGGTATTCACATATTGGTATTATGGACAGGGACAATCTCTATGCTGCCTTTCATTTTATCAAAGCAGCTCAGCAGGAAAATTTGGTGCCGATTTTAGGGCTTGAAACAGATTTAATGCTAGGTGATGAGCAGGTGACTATGTGTTTTATTGCTCAAAATACGATTGGCTATCAGAATCTGCTTAAAATTTCAACGGCTAAGATGACTGACCACCAGCTGTTTTCTGATATCGAAGAATTTATGGAGGGTGTTGCGGTTGTTATTCCTTACTTTGAGGGGATCGAAAATATTGAACTGTCTGTTCCTTTCTATATTGGTGTTAGGCCGGATACGCCGCAGCTGAATTTCACACATAAACTCCTGCCTCTTTATACTGTGCGCTATTATGAAAATGCTGAAACGGAAACCCTTCAAATCTTACATGCTATCAGGGACAATCTTCCTTTAAGAGATGTAGCCCCCATCGCTAAAAATCAGTACCTTTTGCCTGAACAGGAGCTGGAAGCCGTTTTTGCAGAACGTTTTCCAGAAAGCCTCCCAAATTTAGAAGAGCTTGTGACTTCAGTTTCCTATCAGTTTAATACTGATTTGAAACTGCCGCGCTTTAATCGCCATAAGCCTGCTGCTGAAGAACTAAAAGAATTAGCGCAGCAGGGACTGAAAACTAAAAATCTTTTAAGCGGCAGTTATCAGGAACGCTTGATAGATGAATTAAATGTCATTCATAAGATGGGATTTGATGATTATTTTTTGATTGTTTGGGATTTGCTGCGTTTTGGCCGTTCCCAAAATTATTATATGGGTATGGGACGGGGCTCTGCAGCAGGCAGTCTGGTGGCTTTTGCCCTAGATATTACTGGAATTGATCCTGTAAAAAATGATCTGCTTTTTGAGCGTTTTCTCAACGAAGAACGCTATAGCATGCCGGATATTGATATCGATTTGCCCGATATTTATCGCAGTGAGTTTCTTCGCTATGTCCGTGACCGCTATGGTTCGACTCATTCTGCCCAAATTGTTACCTTTTCAACCTTTGGAGCCAGACAGGCCATCCGAGATGTCTTTAAGCGTTTTGGGGCAACAGAATACGAACTCAGCAACATTACTAAAAAAATCAGTTTTCGTGACACTTTGACCAGTGTTTATGAAAAAAATATTGCCTTTCGTCAGATTATTAACAGTAAAACAGAATATCAGCGAGCCTTTGCCATTGCCCGAAAAATAGAAGGAAAGCCTCGTCAGACCTCTATCCATGCGGCTGGAATCGTCATGAGTGATGATAATCTAACTGACCACATTCCTCTTAAAGCAGGAGAGGAAATGATGATTACCCAGTATGATGCTCCGGCGGTTGAAGCTAATGGACTGTTGAAAATGGATTTTCTTGGCCTTAGAAATTTGACCTTTATCCAAAAAATGCAGGAGAAGGCGGCGCAGGAGTATGGTCAGGTTATTGATATTAAATCTATTGATTTGGAAGACAAAGAAACGTTGGCCCTCTTTGCTGCTGGTAATACAAAAGGTATTTTTCAGTTTGAAGCTGCAGGAGCTATTAATCTATTAAAACGCATTAAGCCATCGCGATTTGAAGAAGTGGTTGCAACCACCAGTCTTAACCGCCCCGGTGCCAGCGATTATACAGAGAACTTTATTCGGCGTAAGTACGGTCAGGAAGAAGTGGATTTGATTGATCCTGCGGTTGCTCCCATTTTAGAGTCAACGTACGGTATTATGCTGTATCAAGAGCAGGTAATGCAGATTGCTCAGGTATTTGCAGGCTTCACACTGGGCAAGGCCGACTTGCTGCGCCGGGCCATGTCCAAAAAGAATGCCCTTGAAATGCAAAAAATGGAAGAAGACTTTTTGTCAGGAGCCGAGCAGCTAGGGCGAAACTCTAAGGTAGCTAAGGACTTATTTGCCAGAATGGCTAAGTTTGCAGGCTACGGCTTTAACAGAAGTCATGCCTATGCCTACTCAGCTCTGGCTTTCCAGATGGCTTATTTTAAGGCACATTATCCAGCAGTTTTCTTTGATATTATGTTAAATTATTCCAGCAGTGATTATCTTGATAATGCGCTGGAAGCTGGTTTTAAGGTAGGAAAACTCTCTATCAATACGATTCCTTATTCTGATAAAATAAGTCACGATCAGATTTACTTAGGTATGAAAAATATCAAAGGATTAGCGCGTGATTTTGCCTATTGGATTATTGAAAACCGTCCTTTTTCAAGTGTAGAAGACTTTCTAACCAGAATGCCGGAAAAATATCAGAAGGCTGAAATCATAACTCCTTTGGTTCAAGTTGGTCTTTTTGATCAGTTTGAAAAGAATCGCAAAAAAATTGTTGTGAACTTAGAACATCTCTTTACCTTTGTCAATGAGCTGGGGAGTTTGTTTGCAGATTCTTTTTACAGCTGGTTGGAAGAAGAAGATTACACTAATGCAGAAAAGTATCAGCTGGAGCAAGATATTATCGGTGCAGGTATCAGCCCTCATCCGCTGATTGAAATTGCTAAGCAATCAGCGAAAAACTTGGTGGCTCTAAGCGATCTGACTGAGGGAAGCGAGGTCACTTTGCTTGCGCAAATCGATGCTGTCAAGGTTATTAGAACAAAATCAAGAGGAGAGCAAATGGCTTTTCTCAGCGTAACCGATACAAAGAAAAAGCTTGATATTACTCTTTTTCCTGAAACTTATCAGAAATACAGACAAATTCTAACGGAGAAAACAATCTATTATTTCACCGGCAAAATTCAGGAGCGGGATCAGCGCCTGCAGATGATTTTGCACCAGCTGGAGCCTGCTTTGACGGAGAAGTTTTGGATAAAGCTGCAAAATCATGACTATGATAAGGAAGTTTCTGCCATTTTGGCGGATTATCCCGGAAATATTCCAGTTGTGCTGCATTATGCAGAAAGTAAAGAAACCTTGCAAAGCAGCCGTCATTTTGTTGCCAAAAGCTCAGAGCTGGAAGAAAAACTGGCCAATTATGCGCTGAAAACGCTTTTTCGCTAAAAAGTAGGAAAGAAAGTGAACATTTTACCAAGGTTTGTGCTATAATAATAACGTTAATTTAAATAAAGGAGTATCAAGCAAAATGAAACGTATTGCTGTTTTAACCAGTGGCGGTGACGCCCCTGGTATGAATGCTGCTGTTCGCGCAGTCGTTCGTAAAGCAATTTCTGAGGGAATGGAAGTTTGCGGAATCAATCGTGGCTATGCCGGCATGGTTGAGGGTGATATTTTCCCGCTTGACGCCAAAGGTGTGTCAAATATCCTTTCCCGCGGAGGAACTTTCCTCCAATCTGCACGTTATCCTGAATTTGCTAAGCTTGAAGGGCAATTAAAAGGTATTGAACAACTCAAAAAGCATGGGATTGAAGGTGTTGTTGTTATTGGCGGTGATGGTTCTTACCACGGCGCTATGCGCTTGACCGAGCATGGTTTCCCTGCTATCGGTTTGCCGGGAACAATTGATAACGATATTGTCGGAACTGATTATACAATCGGTTTTGATACTGCTGTTAGCACTGCCATGGAAGCTCTTGATAAAATTCGTGACACTTCGTTTAGTCACGGCCGTACTTTTGTTGTAGAAGTTATGGGACGCAATGCTGGAGATATCGCACTTTGGGCTGGTATCGCTGCAGGCGCTGACCAAATCATTATACCTGAAGAGGATTACGATATCAACGAAGTTGTAGCTAAAGTTAAAGACGGCTATGTCACTAAGGCTAAAAATCACCACTTAATCGTTCTTGCCGAAGGTGTTATGCATGGTGAAGAATTTGCTGCTAAAATGAAAGAAGCAGGAGATGACAGCGATCTTCGTGTGACAAATCTTGGTCATATCCTTCGTGGTGGAGCACCAACTCCTCGTGATCGTGTTATCGCATCTTGGATGGGAGCTCATGCAGTTGAATTGCTGAAGGCTGGTAAAGGCGGTCTTGCTGTTGGTATTCAGAATGAGAAGCTGGTTGAGCATCCAATTCTTGGAACTGCAGAAGAAGGTGCACTCTTTAGCTTGACAGAAGCGGGTGAAATTGTCGTGAACAATCCGCATAAAGCACGTCTTGATTTTGCGGCTTTAAATCGTGACTTAGCTCACTAAGACTGCAAGTGCAATATAGTTTTTTAATAATAATCAATGATTGATATAAATAAGGGAGTTTCATAAAAAATGAATAAACGCGTAAAAATTGTTGCAACATTAGGTCCAGCGGTTGAAATCCGCGGTGGTAAAAGATTCGGTGAAGATGGTTACTGGAGTGAAAAACTTGATGTTGAAGCGTCAGCTGCCAAAATTGCTGAATTAATTACTGAAGGTGCTAATGTATTTCGTTTCAACTTCTCACATGGTGACCATGCTGAGCAAGGTGAACGTATGGCAACTGTACGCCGTGCTGAAGAATTGGCCCGTCAAAAGGTTGGATTCCTTCTTGATACTAAAGGACCTGAAATGCGTACAGAATTGTTTGCAGATGGTGTCAAGGAATACGAATATAAGACTGGCGATAAACTTCGTGTAGCAACTAAGCAAGGTATCGAATCAACAAAAGATGTTATTGCTTTAAATGTTGCTGGTGGTCTTGATATTTATGATGATGTTGCTGTTGGTCAAACTATTCTTATTGATGATGGGAAACTTGGTCTTACAGTAACTGCTAAAGACATTGCTACTCGTGAATTTGAAGTTGTTGTTGAAAATGATGGCATCATTGCTAAACAAAAAGGTGTGAATATCCCTAACACTAAAATTCCTTTTCCAGCACTTGCTGAACGTGATAATGCAGATATTCGCTTTGGTCTTGAACAAGGTCTTAACTTTATTGCTATCTCTTTTGTCCGCACTGCTAAAGATGTTAACGAAGTTCGTGCTATCTGTAAGGAAACTGGCAATGAACATGTTAAATTGTTTGCTAAAATTGAAAACCAACAAGGTATTGATAACATTGATGAAATCATTGAAGCTGCAGATGGTATCATGATTGCCCGTGGTGACATGGGTATCGAAGTACCATTTGAAATGGTTCCAGTTTACCAAAAAATGATTATCACTAAAGTTAATGCAGCTGGTAAAGCAGTTATCACAGCAACTAACATGCTTGAAACTATGACTGACAAACCACGTGCAACTCGTTCAGAAGTATCTGACGTCTTTAATGCGGTTATTGACGGTACCGATGCAACTATGCTTTCAGGTGAATCTGCTAACGGTAAGTATCCAGTTGAATCAGTACGTACAATGGCTACAATTGACAAGAATGCTCAAACACTTCTTAACGAATACGGTCGTTTGAACTCTGACAGTCTGCCACGTACTAACAAAACAGAAGTGGTTGCTTCAGCTGTTAAAGATGCAACAAAATCAATGGATATCAAATTGGTTGTTACCATTACTGAAACTGGTAATACTGCTCGTTTGATTTCTAAATACCGTCCAGATGCTGACATTTTGGCTCTAACATTTGATGAAAAAATTCAAAAATCATTGATGATTAATTGGGGCGTTATTCCAATTTTGACTGAAAAACCTGCATCTACTGATGACATGTTTGAAATTGCTGAAAAAGCAGCACTTAAATCAGGTTTGGTAGAATCTGGAGATAACATTGTCATTGTTGCTGGTGTGCCAGTTGGTTCAGGCGGAACAAATACAATGCGTGTCCGCACTGTAAAATAAAATTTTTAAAGTGTAAAAGACTCTTGCAGCCTTTTACACTTTTTTAATACTGAAAAATAAAATTAAAGCAGTTTTCTTGGTATTTTAAAATTTTCTTGTTACACTGGTTATAGTCTTATATAGAAAGGCAGAAATTATGGGATTAATTTGGTCGTTAATTGTTGGAGCTGTAATTGGCTCTATTGCTGGTGCCTTAACAAATAAAGGGAAATCCATGGGCTGTTTTGCAAATATTTTTGCTGGTCTGCTTGGTTCTTGGGCTGGTCAGGCTTTATTTGGCAGTTGGGGTCCTAGTTTAGCTGGAATGGCCCTGGTTCCGTCTATTTTAGGGGCGGTTATTGTTGTAGCTGTTGTTTCCTTCTTTTTTGGTGAAAATTAGGAGGGTGTAAAAAACAGCAATCATGATGTCTTTTCCACTCCTGTTTGAATATAAAAAAGAGTGATTGTAAAGTGGATTAGGAGAAATTACGATTTTTAAATCACTTTCTTTTTTTATTACCTGAAAAGTGCTATAATAAATAGCAGTAACTTAAGGAGAAATTAATGGTTAAACGTGACTTTATCAGAAACATTCTTCTGACTATACTGGCAGTTTTAGTCCTGCTTTTATTACGGATATTCGTTTTTTCGACCTATCGGGTAATGCGAGAAGATGCTAATAGCTATTTAAGAACAGGTGATCTTGTTACCATTTCAAAAAAAGAAGAGCCAGCTTATAAAGATTTTGTCGTTTATCGAGTCGCGGGTAAGTCTCATATCGGTCGTATTATTGCTAAACCTAAGGACAGCGTAACGTATATGGATGATATCTTTTATCTGAATAATAAGGTGGAAGAGCAGTCTTATATTGAGAAGCTGAAAAGCAAATATCACAGTAAAAATGGGGAGAATCCTTTTACAGCTGACTTTACCATTGCCACTCTTACCAAAGGAAAATATCAGCAACTTCCTAAGGAAAAGTATCTCATTTTGAATGATAATCGCACAAATACAAAGGACAGTCGGACTTTTGGTCTTATCAAACGGTCGCAGATTAAAGGAGTTGTGACTTTTAGGCTTTTGCCGATGAAAGATTTTGGATTTGTTAAGAAGGAGTAGTGAGGCTACTTTTTAAACTGCAGACAAACTTCATTTTGAGGTTTGTCTTTTTTTTTAGCTTCAAAAAGTTTTCTTTGCTACTTCAAATAAGACTATACCAATTTTATTGTTGACTTTATAGAAATAAAGTTATATACTGGTTTTGTTAATTTTTGGAGGCCTAATTAGGCTATACCAATTATAATAATTTAAGGAGGAAGCAGCAAGAAAAGGCTGCTGTAAGAAAACTATGTGTGGTATTGTAGGTGTTGTAGGCAATCGTAATGCAACAGATATCTTAATGCAAGGATTAGAAAAATTAGAGTATCGCGGATATGATTCTGCCGGAATTTATGTTATCAATAAGCCTGAAAGCGGACGCTTGATTAAGTCAGTCGGCCGTATTGCAGATCTGCGTGCTAAAATCGGTATTGACGTGGCTGGATCTACAGGTATCGGTCACACGCGCTGGGCGACTCACGGGCAAGCTACAGAGGCCAATGCTCACCCGCATACATCAGCAACGGGCCGTTTTGTTTTGGTGCATAACGGTGTTATTGAGAATTATTTGCAAATTAAAGAGGAGTACTTGGCTGGCCATACTTTAAAGGGTGAAACTGATACTGAAATTGCCGTCCATTTAATTGGTCAGTTCGTTGAAGACGGTTTGTCTGTACTTGAGGCTTTCAAAAAAGCTCTGCATATCATTGAAGGTTCTTACGCTTTTGCCTTGGTTGATTCACAAAATCCGGATACTATTTATGTTGCTAAGAACAAATCGCCGCTTTTGATCGGTCTTGGCGACGGCTACAATATGGTCTGTTCGGATGCCATGGCTATGATTCGCGAAACCAATCAGTTCATGGAAATCCATGACAAAGAATTGGTTGTCTTGACGAAGGATAATGTGGAAGTGACAGACTACGACGGTAATGCTGTTGAGCGTGAAGCCTACACAGCTGAGCTTGATTTGTCGGATATTGGCAAGGGAACTTATCCTTACTATATGCTTAAGGAAATTGACGAGCAGCCTACTGTTATGCGCAAATTAATTTCAACCTATGCAGATGATAAAGGAAACATCACCGTTGATCCTGCTATTGTTAAGTCTGTTCAAGAAGCAGATCGTATCTATATCTTGGCTGCGGGAACATCTTACAATGCTGGTTTTGCTTCAAAATCAATGATTGAAACACTGACAGATACTCCTGTTGAATTGGGAATTGCTTCTGAGTGGGGCTACAACATGCCATTGCTGAGCAAAAAGCCGATGTTTATCCTGCTGAGCCAATCCGGCGAAACGGCTGACAGCCGTCAGGTACTGGTCAAGGCTAATGCCATGGGAATTCCTAGTCTGACGATCACAAACGTGCCTGGTTCAACCCTGTCTCGTGAAGCAACTTACACAATGCTGCTCCATGCCGGTCCTGAGATTGCAGTAGCTTCAACGAAGGCTTATACGGCACAAATTGCAGCGCTTGCTTTCTTGTCAAAAGCAGTCGGTGAAGCTAATGGTAAAAAAGAAGCTTTGGAATTTGACTTGGTGCACGAACTGTCAATCGTTGCTCAGTCTATTGAAGCCAGCCTGTCAGAGCGAGAAGTAATCGAGAAAAAAGTTGCCAATTTATTAGCAACCTCCCGCAATGCCTTTTATATTGGTCGCGGCAATGATTACTATGTGGCTATGGAAGCTTCTTTAAAACTCAAAGAAATTTCTTATATTCAGTGTGAAGGCTTTGCTGCTGGGGAATTAAAACACGGAACGATTTCGCTTATCGAAGACGGAACACCTGTTCTTGCTTTGATTTCATCAAGCGAGACTGTTGCGGCTCATACTCGCGGCAATATTCAGGAAGTTGCGGCACGCGGCGCTAACGTTCTGACAGTGGTTGAAGAAGGTTTGGATAAGGAAGGCGATGATATTGTCGTTAATCAAGTACATCCTTATTTGGCAAGCATTTCAATGGTTATCCCAACACAGCTGATTGCTTACTATGCTTCGCTTCAGCGCGGTCTTGATGTTGATAAACCTCGTAATTTGGCTAAGGCCGTTACAGTTGAATAATAGGAAAAGTCCGAAGCTTTGTTTCGGGCTTTTTCAGGTGTTTAGGATTTCATTTCAATTTGTCAGAAAAAGTCATAAATGGCAAAAATTTTTTGCCAAAGTTTGAGTTTTATTAGAAAAAAGATGATGGTATAGTAGTCTTAGAATAAAAAGGAGGCGTTCTGATGGAACAAAAATCTTCATTGAAGGTTCGGATACAAAAACTAGGAACCTCATTATCAAATATGGTTATGCCTAATATTGGCGCCTTTATTGCTTGGGGGGTTGCAGCCTCTCTCTTCATCGCAACAGGCTATCTGCCAAATAAGGATTTGGATGCCAATGTTGTTGGACCGATGCTGAAGTATGTGCTGCCTCTCCTAATTGGTTATACTGGAGGGTATAATGTTCACAAGCAGCGCGGCGGTGTTATCGGTGCCATTGCTTCGTTCGGTGCCATTGCAGGGTCTACTGTAACCATGTTCATCGGTGCTATGGTTATGGGGCCGCTGTCAGCTTGGTTACTGAAGAAATTTGATGAAAAAGTTCAACCAAAAATCAAAACTGGTTTTGAAATGTTGGTTAATAACTTTTCACTTGGTCTAATTGGCTTTGCCTTGATGGTGCTTGCCTTCTTTATCATCGGACCGGTTGTTGCCCAATTAACAGAATGGGTAGGTATGGGAGTTGAAGCTATTGTCAAAGTTCACCTCTTACCTCTGGCTAACTTAATTATTGAACCAGCTAAGATTCTCTTCTTGAACAATGCACTCAACCACGGTATCTTTACTCCGCTTGGAACTGAACAAGTAGCCAAAGTTGGTAAATCTGTTCTCTTCTTGCTGGAAGCAAATCCAGGACCAGGTCTTGGTGTACTGATTGCCTATGCTACATTTGGCAAGGGATCTGCTAAATCCTCTTCTTGGGGAGCTATGATTATCCACTTCTTTGGCGGTATTCATGAAATCTACTTCCCATATGTTATGATGAAACCAGCTATGTTCTTAGCTGTTATTGCCGGCGGTCTGACTGGTACCTTTACTTTCCAAACACTGGGAGCTGGTTTGACAGCGCCTGCTTCACCGGGCTCAATCATCGCTATCATGGGAATGGCACCTAAAGGCTGGGGACCTCATTTGGTCGTTCTTGCCGGAGTCTTTGCAGCAGCCATTGTATCTTTCTTGGTAGGTTCGGTAATCTTGAAAGCTGATAAATCTGACGATGATTCTCTTGAAGCTGCACAGGAAGCTACTCAGGCAGCAAAAGCTGAATCTAAGGGACAAACAGTTCAAAGCGAACCGCTTAGTACAGACATTACAACGGACAATATTCATCAAATCATTTTTGCCTGTGACGCTGGTATGGGCAGTTCAGCTATGGGAGCATCTATTCTTCGCGATAAGGTGAAAAAAGCAGGTCTTGATATTCCTGTAACCAATCAGGCCATCTCTAATCTGCAAGATACAGCTAATACATTGATTGTGACGCAGGAAGAACTGGCTGACCGTGCAGGACAAAAAACGCCGCGTGCGGTACATGTTGCTGTAGATAATTTCCTGGCCACTCCAAAGTATGATGAAATTGTTGCAACCTTGACCAACAGCAGTGTTGCTCCTGAAGTCAGTGAGGTTTCTGCAGGAGAAGCTGACAGTACAGAAATTGATTTAAATCATGTTGATGCCGTCGTCTTTGCTTATGGCAAAGCTAAAGGTTCAGCAACTATGGGTCAAGAAACACTCCGCTCAATCTTTAAAAACAATGACATTAAAATTCCAGTTTCAACAGCAGCTTATCAAGATTTAAAAGACTACAATGCTAAAAACATTCTGGCTGTAACGACAATTGCGCATCAGGGAGAAGTACAGCAGTCAGCTCCTCATGCTCAGCTGTTAGTCGTTGACAGTCTGGTGACAACGCCGGAATATGATAAACTTGTTGCCAGAATGCATAAGTAAACCAAGCTAAAATATTGTATAATAAGTTTATGCTACTAACAAAAAGAGAAGAACAACTGTTGAAGGCTTTCCAGAATTATGGAAAGCTTTCAATAAAGCAGATAGCAGACTTGCTAAAGGTATCTCAGCGGACAGTTTATCGTATTATTTCTGACTTAACAGAGAGCCTTAACGCCATTAATGTTAGCATCATTAAAGAAAATCAGCACTATTTTTTGGCGGGGAATTTGGAAAATCTTGCTGATTTCTATCATCATCGATTAGATACTTATGAACAATATGAACGGCTGAATCTAATTACCTATAAGCTTTTGCTGGCTGCAGGCAGCATTACAAATGAGCAGCTGCAGGCGGATTTCAAGGTATCTAATGTGACTATCATTCAGGATATTGCTGAAATAGAGAAGCGTTTAGCTGACTTTAATGTATATTTAGAGCGCAAAAAAGGTTATCAGCTGCGGGGAAATAAGAATATTCTGCGGCGTTTGCTGGCTATTCTCTTGACTAATAATATTTCTGTTTCTGACTTTTGGGCTGAAAAATATGGGCATTTTACAGATTTTGATAGTCATAAACTTGCAATTGCCAAACAAATTTTTCAGACATCACAGACTGACCTGCCTGAGTTGGATGCAAAGATGAGTGAATTTTTCATCATTCTTTTAGCCTTATCCGGCTGGCAGGAAGGCGAGTCGGTAGGTCACAATATCAGCAAGGCTGCACTTGATTTTTCACAAACGATTTATACGGCTTTTTCTCAGCAGACCAATCAGTTTTATACGATTCAGGAAATTCTCTACTATGCTAGTGTGCTGGATGAATTGGTCATCAAAAGGCAGGAAACACCCCTCTTTCATGAAAAGTTTGACAGTGCCTTTTACTATAATATTTCCAATCTCATTGATAAGGTATCGCTTTACACTAAAATCAATTTTGTTAAGGATAAGACACTCTTTCATTTCTTGTTCAACCATATTCGTTTGAATTTAGCAGTTCCGCAGATTTTTGAAGATAAGGCCAATGTCAGTATTGCCCATGAAGCAGCAGCGGGGAATGACTATCTTCACCGGGTTGTCAGTCTCTTGGTTCAGGATATTTTCCCCAAATATTTGCAACGAGAGTCCGAGTATGAATTGATTACGTTGCATTTTGCTTCCAGTCTGAGGAGAAGTCCAGATATTTATCCCATTAAAATTTTGCTGTTGACAGATGAGCGTCCGCTTGCAAGAGAGCTTTTGATTACCCGTATCAAAACGATTGCTCCTTTTGTTGATAAAGTTGATGTTAAAGCTTTGAATCAGTATGAAGCAGCAGATCAGGATTATTATAACTGTATGCTTGCTACCAGTCCCTTGGCAGATGACAATGTTAAACACATTTCTGTATATCCCGATGCCAAAGAAATCTTGCAGCTCCAAGAATATTTGCAGGAGGTACAGGCCCACCAAAAAATCATTATCCATGATGAGCCTAAACTATCAGCTGGTTATGATTTACAGACTTATTTTGCAGCTGCCCAGCAGTTGCTGCAGGAATTTTCTTACCAAACGATTGACAATCCAGATCAGTTTGAAACCAGTGTTCCTGAAATCATTGATACCCTGAATATTGTTTCGGACAAAAAGTACCTATCGGATAAACTGTTGAATCGATTTGCAGTTAGTCCGCTGGCTATTCCGGAAACCAATCTGGCTCTTCTGCATACGCAGTCCAGCAAGGTAGAGAGGTCTTGTTTTAAAATCTATGATTTAAAAAGACCTGTCAAGGCACTTTCTATGAATTATCAGGAAGAAACTGTCAGTCGTATTTTAGTCATGCTGACCCGACTGGATGAATCACGGGAAATCAGAGATTTGATGACAGCTATTAGTCAGTCAATCATTGAAAATCACCTTTATACAGAAATCTATAAAACCGGTAATAAAGATATTATTTATCAATTATTAAACCAGATATTTACAGAAAAAATAAAGAAATTGGAGACCTAAGATGGAATTTCAAAAAGAGTTAATCAAACTGAATCAGCAGTTTGCAGATAAAGAAGAAGCCATCCGCTTTTGCGGTCAGCTCTTGCTTGATGGCGGCTATGTAGAGCCTGCTTATGTTGATGCCATGGTGCAGCGTGATAAAGAATTATCTGTTTACATGGGCAATTTCATTGCTATTCCGCACGGAACCGACGATGCTAAGAAAAATGTTCTTAAGTCCGGTATCACAGTTGTTCAGGTACCTGATGGCGTTAATTTTGGAACACCGGATAATCCTCAGGTTGCTACAGTTCTCTTTGGTATTGCCGGTATTGGTGATGAGCACCTGCAAATTATTCAGAATATCTCTATCTTTTGCGCAGATGTTGATAATGTTGTTAAATTGGCAGATGCACAGACAGAAGATGAAATTATTAAACTGTTGAGCAATGTAAAATAGACACGGGCTAAAAGCGTCGAGAAAAAGATAGCCTGCCTTATGCGCAAAGCGCGTGGCGTCAGGATCCTATTTTCTTCTCGCTTTCTTCACGCCCTTTGCGACACTTCGTTTGGTTAGTCGATTTTACTAACTTACTAACCAAGCGAAGTTAGTGGCAGAGGTAGCCAAGTCACAATGGTGATTGGCGTTTGTTATCAAGTGCAGAGCACTTAGATAACAATCCTCTGCCGTATCTTATGTAACTGAACACGAGCTGCGAGCTGTGTCAAAAAGATAGCTTCTCCCAGAGTCCTGTGACTCTTGGTCGAACCTCCAATTTTGACTTTGCTCGCTGACGTCCTTTGCGACACTTCGTTTGGTTAGTCGATTTTACTAACCAAGCGAAGTTAGTGGGAGAGGTAGCCAAGTCACAATGGTGATTGGCGTTTGTTATCAAGTGCAGAGCACTTAGATAACAACCCTCTGCCGTATCTTAGTAATTGAACACGGGCTAAAATCCTAGTAAAAAAGATAAACTTCCTTGTGTCTTGGGGACACAGCGTCAGTTTCCTATTTTTATACGGATTTCTTCACGCCCTTTGTATCTTAGTTAAAGGAGCATACCATGAAAAAAGCAGTACACTTTGGTGCCGGAAATATTGGGCGCGGTTTTATTGGACAAATTTTATTTGAAAACGGCTTTGCTATTGATTTTGTTGATGTCAATGACAAGATTATCAGTGCTCTCAATGAGCGGCACGCTTATGAAATTGAAATTGCTGAAGATGGCAAACGCCATATTGCTGTATCAAATGTTTCGGGAATTAACAATAAGGAGAATCCCCAAGCTGTTGTAGAAGCTGTAGCAGAGGCTGATCTAGTAACAACAGCTATTGGGCCAAACATTTTACCTTTTATTGCAGAATTGATTGCCCAAGGGATTGAAAAGCGCCGTGAAAACGACAATAAACAGCCGCTTGATGTTATTGCCTGTGAAAATATGATTGGAGGATCAAGCTTCCTTTGGGAAGAAGTGCAAAAGTATCTCAGTTCTGATGATCTTGCTTTCGCCAAAGACCATATCGGTTTTCCAAATGCAGCAGTTGACCGCATTGTGCCTGCTCAGATCCACGAAGATCCGCTCTTTGTTGTGGTTGAGCCTTTCTCGGAATGGGTTGTCGAAACAGCAGCTATGAAGAATCCTGATCTGAAGCTGTCAGCGGTTCACTATGAAGAAAATCTGGAACCGTTTATTGAAAGAAAACTGTTCTCAGTTAATTCAGGCCATGCAACAACAGCTTATACAGGCGCTTATTTTGGAGCTAAAACAGTCTTAGAAGCGCTTCAAAACCAGCAGGTTAAAGAGCAGGTCAAAGCTGTACTGGGAGAAATTCGTCAGCTCTTGATCGCTAAATGGGAGTTCAAGGAAGAAGAGCTGAAAGCTTATCACGACATTATCATCAGCCGTTTTGAAAATCCTTATATCGTTGATGATGTGGCGCGGGTTGCCCGTACACCAATTCGAAAATTAGGTTATGATGAACGCTTCATTCGCCCTATCCGCGAATTGAGAGAACGTCAATTATCTTATGACAATCTTTTAAAGACCGTTGCTTATGTTTTCCAATATAAAGATGAGACAGATGAACAAAGCGTTCAGCTGCAAAAACTCTTGCAGGAAAAACCTTTGGAAGATGTCATCAAAGAAGTAACAGGGCTAACAGATGAAGCCTTGGTACAAGAAATTGTAGCCAGTATTCAATCCTTAAAATAATAGTAAGAAGCAGCTGAAGCAATGACATTCAGTTGCTTTTTTAGGAGCAGCTTGGCTCGTCTGTCAATTGGGGATTTGGGGCTTGCCAAGCAGTGAAAACTCAGGTAAACTTAGATAGTAATAAAATAATAAGGAGTTTATATGTCTTTACCTAATTGTCCAGAGTGTCACTCAGAGTATGTTTATGAGGATGGCATTCTCTTAGTCTGCCCAGAATGTGCCTATGAATGGAATCCGGCAGAGGCTAAAGAGGATGAAGGAGTTATTGCTATTGATGCCAATGGCAACAAACTGGCTGACGGCGATACTGTCAGTTTGATTAAAGACCTCAAAGTTAAGGGAGCACCTAAGGATCTCAAGCAAGGAACACGTGTGAAAAATATCCGCATCGTTGAAGGTGATCACAACATTGACTGTAAGATAGACGGTTTTGGTGCCATGAAATTAAAATCGGAGTTCGTTAAAAAGCTGTAGATTGCGAAGTGTCTTTTAAATTAAAGGGGAAAGAGCAGGGGAATTTTCGATAAAAGGTATCGAAAAGCCACCTTGCTCTTATTTGCTTGCCTGTACTGAAGAGATTGATTTAGCTTGGCTGACAAAAGATACTTAAAGATTTAAATCTATCTATCAAATTTTCAGAAAATTTGATATAATAATAACGATTATCTTTACAGGAGAGATTATGTCTTATATATCGGAAGTTTTACCCAGTCTTTTAGATGGGGCGCTTATCACATTACAGGTCTTTTTTATTGTTATTATCTTATCTATTCCTTTAGGAGCTGTTCTTGCTTTTCTGATGCAGATTAAGTTCAAGCCTTTGCGCTGGCTTTTAAATCTTTATGTTTGGGTCATGCGCGGAACGCCGCTCCTTTTGCAGCTGATTTTCATTTATTATGTATTGCCCAGTGCAGGCGTCACTTTTGATCGGATGCCTGCAGCTATCTTGGCTTTTACGCTGAACTATGCGGCTTATTTTGCGGAAATTTTCCGCGGAGGTATTGAAGCCATTCCTAAGGGACAGTATGAAGCAGCAAAAGTATTAAAGCTGAGTCAGCTGCAGACAATCCGTTATATCATTCTGCCGCAAGTGGTTAAGATTGTTCTGCCCAGTGTTTTTAATGAAATTATTAACCTTGTCAAGGATTCCTCGCTGGTTTATGTTTTGGGTGTGGGCGATTTGCTTTTGGCCAGCAAAACAGCGGCCAACCGAGATGCAACCTTAGCACCGATGTTTATTGCTGGCGGTATCTATTTGATTTTAATTGGTATCGTTACTCTCTTATCTAAGTATGTTGAGAAGAAATTTAGCTATTACAAGTAAGGGTGAATCATGTTAGAATTAAAAAATATATCCAAGCGATTCGGTCAGAAAGTGATTTTTGATCAATTTAATTTAAGTATTCCGGAAGGCAAGATTTTATCCTTGGTGGGTCCGTCCGGCGGTGGGAAGACAACCCTTCTTAGAATGCTGGCAGGGCTGGAAAAAATTGATTCCGGTCAGGTCATCTATAATGACGAAGAGGTTCCCATAAATCATTTGGAAAATCGCAACTTGCTGGGCTTTGTCTTCCAGGATTTTCAGCTGTTTCCACATCTGACGGTTTTAGACAATTTAATTTTGTCGCCGACAAAAACAATGCATGAAGCAAAAGAAGAGGCCAAGCAAAAAGCTAGGGAGCTTTTGAAACGGCTAGGATTGCAGGAGCATGAAAATGCCTATCCTTATTCCCTATCAGGCGGGCAAAAGCAGCGGGTAGCTTTGGCGCGTGCCATGATGGTTAATCCTAAAATTATTGGCTATGATGAACCGACCAGTGCTCTTGACCCGGAGCTGCGTCAGGAAGTGGAAAAGCTGATTTTACAAAATCAGGAAATAGGAATTACGCAGATTGTTGTCACGCATGATATGCAGTTTGCCCAAAACATCTCTGATGAGATCATCAAAATCAATCCAAAATAAAAAGAAAGTTTAGGTAGTAACATGACATTAAAAAAAGCAGCAGCGGTTTTTCTAGCTTTTCTGGCAGCAGTAACCTTGATTGCCTGCGGTAAAAAAGATACTAATGCTAAGGATAACTGGAAGACGTTTGAATCGAAAAAGACCATTACCATTGGTTTTGACAACACTTTTGTTCCTATGGGCTTCAAGGATAAAAACGGGAAAAATGTTGGTTTTGACGTTGATTTAGCCAATGCAGTATTTGCTGAGTATGGTATCAAGGTCAAATGGCAGCCCATCAACTGGGATTTAAAAGAAACCGAGTTAAAAAACGGTAAGATTGATCTCATTTGGAACGGCTATTCAAAAACCAAAGAACGTGCCCGTAAGGTCAGTTTTACAGAACCTTACATGAAAAATGATCAGGTTCTTGTGGCTAAAAAATCTTCCGGCATTGCCAGCTTTGCCGACATGAAGGGCAAGGCTTTAGGAGCGCAGTCAGGTTCATCTGGTTACGATGCTTTTACAGCCAATCCTAAGGTTTTAAAGGATATTGTCAAGGATAATGATGCAACCCAGTATGAAACCTTTACACAAGCTTTTATCGATTTAAAAAATGACCGCATCGACGGCCTCCTGATTGACCGCGTCTATGCCAACTACTATCTCAAACAGGAGCAAGAACTGGATAACTATAATATTATTAAAGGAAAATATGCCAGCGAAGATTTCTCAGTCGGCGTTCGCAAATCTGATAAGACCTTGGTTAAAAAGATCAACCAAGCCTTTGAGAAACTGTATAAAGACGGCAAATTCCAAGAAATTTCTCAAAAATGGTTTGGCGAAGACGTCGCAACTAAAGCAATAAAAAAATAAGTCCTGCGGGGCTTATTTTTTTGGTATTTCAATTGGTGTGATTTGATGGTAAATAACCCGCCAATTCTCATGGCGGCGCCAAAGACTTGTATGTCGGTGATTATCCAATTCGTAAGTAATTAGCTTTGTTTTTTGGCTGATAGAAATCATTTTAAAGTAGCTGAATTGATTTGCCCGACTTGGCCGAGAACTTAGGAATTCTTCTTTTGTGTTAACGTGTCCCTTCTCATCAATTAAAATAAACTGCTCTGCCAGAAGCGGTTCATAGTCAGGAATTTTAGATAAAATAATCTTTTCATATTTATAAAGTTTATGATAGACATTTTCAAAGATTTCATCTTCAGGGATAGCGGCTGGTTCAACGTGTATGTCAATATCATAGACATTGAAGCGCTTTTGCAGCAGGTTTTCAACTTTTTCTGTGATGGCATGACTTTCATATACGGATAAATCAGGATTCATTTCTAAAACCAAATCCAAATAAACATTGCTGCCATAAGTACGGCCGCGCTGGGACTTAACTGCTGAAATTTTAGGAATTTCTAAAATAGCTTTTTCATACTCTTGCAGCTGCTTGTCATCAAAACCATCAGAAAGGCTAAAGGCACTGGTCATAAAAATATCATAGGCTGTTTTTAAAATTAAGAAAGTGATGATGACCGCCGCAACTTTATCAATAATAGGCAGGCTAAAGCTGCTGGCAATAATAGCAATGGTTGTTCCCAATGACGTTAAAGCATCAGATAGATTGTCTTTTGCTGCTGCTTTTAGCGCACCTGAATGAAGTTGCTTAGCCAATCTAAGGTTATAACTGTAAACCATAAGCATAAAGGCAGCCGATATAAGACCGACAAAAGCTGCCACAGGATCAACCCTGACTTGATCATTGTTGAGCAGCTTATTGATCGTCTCAAGAAGTACCTGAAAACCAACGGTAAACATGATGAAAGATGTCACCAAGCTGGCCAAATCTTCTATTTTCCAATGGCCAAATTTATGGTCACTGTCTGCAGGCCTGCTTGCTAAGTGCAGACCAATCAAAATAGTGACATTCCCTACAATATCAGAAGCATTGTTGAAACCATCGGCTGTCAGGGATGCCGAATGCAAAAAGTGGCCAGCAAGAAGCTTAAATACGGTTAATAATAAATAAACAATGATACTGACAACAGGACCACGTTGTGCCAGTTTGAGATTATCTGCTGGTGTCGCCATGATGTTCTCCCAAAAAGTATTAATAGTCCTTATTATAGCACGTTTAGTGCAAAACAAAAACCATTAAAAAATGGTTTTTGCGATTTAATGTTTACTGTTAAAGTAGAGCTTTGTCTCTTTTATAATAATAGGTGAGAGCGCAAGCAAAGCAACCAAGTTTGGCAGAGCCATCAGACCATTGACGATATCTGCAATAATCCAGATCAATTCTAATTTGAGGAAGCCTCCAAGGCTGACCATAACAACGAAAATGGTTCTATATACAGAAATGTATTTTGTTCCAAAGAGAAACTCAAAACAGCGCTCACCATAATAAGACCAACCAAGAATAGTGGTAAAAGCAAAGAGAACCAAGCAAAGCGTTAGGGCAACGGCTCCCGGTGCTCCAAAAACTGTTGAAAATGCGGATTGGGTCAAAGGAGCCCCTTCAAGTCCTGCAACTGTCCATTTGCCGGTTACCAAGATAGACATGCCTGTTAAAGTACAGATGATCAAAGTATCAATAAAGGTTCCTGTCATTGATATAAGCCCCTGCTCAACAGGCTGCTCTGTTTTAGCGGCAGCAGCAGCAATCGGAGCAGATCCGAGTCCAGATTCATTGGAGAAAACACCACGGGCAATTCCTTTTTGAATAGCTTCTTTGACAACAGCTCCAGTAAATCCGCCGACAGCAGCGGTTCCGGTAAAAGCTCCAGTAAAGACTGCCTTCAAGGCTGGTATAATTTGATTGGCATTGGCGAAAATGACAGTCAAGGTTGCAATGATGTAGATAATTGCCATGAAGGGAACAATTTTTTCAGAAACCTTAGAAATAGACTGAATACCGCCAAAGATGATAATGGCAACGATAAGAGCGATAATGATACTGACAATTTTTGGCGAAAAATGAAAACTGTTTTCGAGCGATGATGTAATAGAGTTTACCTGAGAAAAAGTTCCGATTCCTAAGAAGGCAACAAGAATACCCGCAAGGGCAAAGAAAACAGCTAAAGGTTTCCAGCGTTTGCCCATTCCGTTAGTGATATAGTACATTGGACCGCCGGAAATTTCGCCATTAGCATCTTTTGAACGGTACTTAATAGCAAGCAAACCTTCGGCATACTTGGTTGCCATTCCAAAGAAGGCAGCGATCCACATCCAAAAGAGAGCACCAGGCCCGCCTGCTTTAATGGCTGTGGCAACACCAACGATATTTCCAGTTCCGACAGTTGCCGCAAGAGCCGTTGCCAAGGCAGCAAAACTTGAGATGTCGCCTTCTCCCTTGTCATCAGCAAAAATAAGCTTAAAAGCTTTAGGAAGTTTTAAAATCTGCAAAAGCCCAAGCCGAAGACTAAGATAAATCCCAGTCCCCACCAAGAGGATCAGCAAAGGTGCTCCCCAAACAAGGTTGTCAAGGGCCGTAAAAAAGTCCAACATGAAAAACAATCTCCTTTGATGATTGCGCGTTTGTCATAGAAAAAAGAAGCTGCCTGCAGACAACTTCTGTGAGTAAGGGGATAAGCGGAAATGTATTAGAAAAACATCAAAAGCCACTTATCTTCTGTCCTTTTGCCTGAGAGATTGAGCATATGCCTTGCCCCTTCGGCGCCTAAAAAGGTCTCTCCAGAAGTCCGTCAGTTTATCAGTCCTGTCATAAGACACCTGAAAGTATTACTCCTTCGGTGAAAGATGCTGGGCATCTTTTCTCTCCTGAAAAACGTCAATCGGTTTTTAATTTTTAAATATGATAGATTTATAGTATAACAAAAGTCGAATGATGTCAAGGCAGCTTTCCGGCTTTTTTGGTTAAAAACCGAATGATTAGTAAAAATACTAATTTTAGCTTGAAGAAAACGTCCTTTTTCTTTGATACTTCCTTAAGTGATGTCGGACAGTAGCGACTTCCTAAGGAATTCCATGCCTAAACTTTGAGCCACGGTCTCAAAATTTCCAAGTGTTAGAATTGGCTTAAATTCACCATTTCTGACACTTTCATCACGGCGGAAGTATCCTTTAAACTCGTTTGCGTTCGTGGAATTTATATGGTAGTCTGCAGACTTCTTTGCTGATCAAGGTAGGCAAATGGAGATTTGTCTACAGTCTGTGATTAGTAAAAATACTGATTTATTTTTACTAGCCTGTTGTTTAATGTTTGATTCCGTAGCAGATTTCAGACAATCTCCTTGCAACTTGGTAAAATAATATCATTAGATAAAAAGGAGAAAAAAATGAAAACATATGATTTATTAGTTATTGGTTTTGGCAAGGCTGGAAAAACTCTGGCAGCTAAAATGAGTGGCTTAGGCAAGAAGGTAGCACTGGTAGAAAAGGATGCACAGATGTATGGCGGAACCTGCATCAATGTTGCCTGTATTCCGACAAAAACTTTGATTCATGCAGCTGAGGAAAACCTATCTTTCGCTCAAGCCATGGCGCTGAAAGATACAGTCACAGCACGCCTGCGCCAAAAAAATCAAGCTGCGCTTACAGGCGCGGGAGTAGATCTCTATACAGCCAAGGCCAAATTTATTTCAAATAAAGTGGTGGAAATCTCTGTCGGTGATGAGCGTGAGCAGTTGAGCGCTGACGTCATTGTCATCAATACAGGTGCCGTTTCTAACCACCTGCCTATTGAAGGCTTGGCAGAAAGCCGCCATGTCTATGACAGCACAGGCATTCAGCAGTTGGAGAGTCAGCCTGAGCGTCTGGGGATTATTGGCGGCGGCAATATTGGTTTAGAATTTGCTAGTCTCTATGCCAATTTAGGCAGTCAGGTAACTGTACTTGAAAATTCACCGATGATTCTGGGACGTGCTGATGAAGCAGTGGCGCAGCTGGCGAAATCCTATTTGGAAGAAGACGGGGTTCGTTTTGTTTTAGCTGCTCAAGTGGAAAAGGTGAGCAACCAAGGCGATGCGGTGCTTGTTAAGACAAGCGACCAAACTTATGAATTTGACGCACTCCTTTATGCTACAGGACGAAAACCTAATGTAGAGGACTTAGGACTTGAAAATACTGATATCCAATTAACTGAGCGCGGAGCTATTCAAGTGGATGATTTCTGTGAGACGAGTGTCAAAAATGTTTATGCAGTAGGCGATGTTCACGGGGGACTTCAATTTACCTACACCTCGTTGGATGATTTCCGAATTGTATTTGGCAAATTGACTGGCAAGGGCCATTACAGCTTAAAAGAGCGCCGCAATGTACCTAATACCGTCTTTATTAATCCACCTTTGTCTCAGGTTGGTTTGACTGAAAAAGAAGCTCAGGCTGCAGGTCTGCCTTATCAGAGCAAGGAGTTGCCTGTTGCCAATATGCCGCGCGCCCATGTCAACAATGACCTGCGCGGTCTCTATAAGGTGGTTGTTCATTCAGAAACTAAGGAAATTCTCGGAGCAACTCTTTTTGGCCAAGCTTCTCAGGAAAATATTAATCTGATTAAGATGGCCATGGACAATAAGATTCCATATACCTATCTTAAAAATCAAATTTTCACCCATCCGACAATGGCTGAAAACCTAAATGATGTATTTAATTTTTAGAAAGAGGGGCAACTCTCTTTTTCTTTTTAGCTTTAAAAATGGTACAATAGACAGGCACGATTATAGTAAAGAAAGGAATGGACAACAAAAGTCAGATTTTGCTGCTTGTGCAAAAAGGCGCATGACCTTGCTTGCATAGGACTGTGGCTACAGGAAAGCTCAAAAACTGACTCTTGCTTAAGTATAATGAATCCTTTATTAAATGGAATGAATGATAAGCAGGCAGAGGCCGTTAAAACAACAGAAGGACCACTGCTGATTATGGCAGGTGCTGGTTCGGGAAAGACTCGTGTCTTGACTCACCGCATTGCCTATTTAATTGATGAGAAATTTGTTAATCCTTGGAATATCTTAGCTATTACCTTTACCAATAAAGCAGCGCGTGAGATGCGAGAACGGGCTATGCTGCTGAATCCGGCGACCAGTGACACTTTGATTGCGACCTTTCACTCCATGTGTGTGCGAATTTTGCGCCGCGATGCAGATCATATCGGCTATAACCGCAATTTTACCATTGTAGATCCTGGAGAGCAGCGTACGCTCATGAAGCGGATTATGAAGACTCTTAACCTTGATCCCAAAAAGTGGAATGAGCGGGCGATTTTAGGCACCATTTCCAACGCCAAAAATGATTTGCTTGACGAAATAGCTTATGAAAACAAGGTGGGGGATGTGTACACCCAAATTGTGGCCAAATGTTATAAGGCTTATCAGGAAGAATTGCGCCGCAGTGAAGCCATGGATTTTGATGATTTAATCATGCTGACCCTGCGACTCTTCGATAAAAATCCTGATGTATTGGCCTACTATCAGCAACGTTATCAGTACATCCATGTGGATGAATACCAAGATACCAACCATGCCCAATATCAGTTGGTTAAACTCTTAGCTTCGCGCTTTAAAAACATCTGCGTGGTCGGCGATGCAGATCAGTCTATCTATGGCTGGCGCGGTGCTGATATGCAAAATATTCTTGATTTTGAGAAGGATTATCCTGAAGCCAAAGTTGTACTCTTGGAAGAAAATTACCGCTCGACGAAAAAAATTCTGCAGGCGGCTAATGATGTCATCAAACATAACCGTAATCGCCGTGATAAGAAGCTCTGGACACAAAATGATGATGGAGAACAGATTGTTTATTATCGGGCAGATGATGAACGAGATGAGGCTGTTTTTGTTGCTACGACTATTGATAATGTTATCCGTGAAATGGGTAAGAACTTCAAAGATTTTGCTGTCCTTTACCGTACAAATGCCCAATCTCGTACCATTGAAGAAGCTCTGCTCAAATCTAACATTCCTTATACCATGGTTGGCGGTACCAAATTCTACAGCCGCAAGGAAATTCGTGATGTTATTGCTTATTTGAATGTCATTGCTAACACGGCTGACAATATCTCTTTTGAACGTATTGTCAATGAACCTAAGCGCGGTGTTGGGCCTGGTACTTTGGAAAAAATCCGTACCTTTGCCAACTTGCAGAATATGAGCCTGCTAGAGGCTTCAGAAAATATCATGCTCTCTTCTATTAAGGGTAAGGCTGTACAAGCTGTCTATGAATTGGCTCGTATTATTATGGATTTGCGATCTAAACTAGATCACTGCAGTATTACAGAAGTCGTTGAAGAAGTTCTTGACAAGTCCGGTTATCTTGAGGCCTTAGAAATCCAAAAGACTTTGGAAAGCCAGGCACGGATTGAAAACATTGAAGAATTTCTTTCCGTTACCAAAAATTTCGATGAGACAACTGATGATATTCCTGAAAATGAAACAGGCCTTGAAAAATTAAGTCGCTTTCTGAATGATTTGGCTTTGATTGCTGATACTGATGAAGGTGATACCGAAGCATCTGAGGTAACCTTGATGACTCTGCATGCCGCTAAAGGTTTGGAATTTCCAGTAGTCTTTCTCATTGGGCTTGAAGAAGGTGTTTTTCCTCTGTCACGCGCCCTTGAAGAAGAAAGTGAGCTGGAAGAAGAGCGCCGTCTAGCCTATGTTGGTATCACACGGGCCGAGCAAATGCTTTTTATCACTAATGCTAATTCTCGTACACTTTACGGGCGTACCAGCTACAATCGTGAAAGCCGCTTCATTCAGGAAATTTCAGAAGATTTATTGGCACATCAAGGCTTGGCACGCCCTGCAGCAAGCTCCTTTAAAGTCAGTTATGCTGATGACAGGCCTGTCAAATTTGGTCAGGGAATGAGTCTAGCTCAGGCTTTGCAGGCTCGAAAAGCTGCTTCGCAGCCTCAAAGACCTCAGCCTTCTTATCCTAGTGCTCTAGGAAATCAAGCAGACCAAATTGATTGGCAGATCGGTGATATTGCCCATCATAAAAAATGGGGAGATGGTACAGTCTTAGAAGTTTCAGGCAGCGGAAAAAATCAAGAGCTTAAAATTAAGTTCCCAGAAGTTGGCCTAAAAAAATTGCTGGCCAGTGTTGCGCCGCTTGATAAAAAAGAATAGTAAAACAAGCAGGTTAAAGAGTTGTGATGTTCCGACAATCACAGCTCTTTAGCCTGCTTATTTGCTTCATTCAAAGAATTTCATAAAAGTCCTCCTATAGTTTAAAACTATAAGCCAAGATAAGTAATAGGAAATGGTCATTTGGCAAATAATGGAGTAGAATGGAACTAATTAATAGTAAAAGGAGAGCTTCCATGACTCGAGAATTTTCTTTTGAAACCCTACAATTGCATGCCGGACAGACAGTTGATCCTACGACAAAATCACGAGCAGTGCCAATCTATCAGACAACATCTTATGTTTTTAATGATGCCCAAGATGCTGAAGATTCTTTTGCCCTTCGTACACCAGGCAACATTTATACACGGATTACCAATCCGACAACAGCTGTTTTTGAAGAGCGAATGGCTGCTCTTGAAGGTGGTGTTGGCGCGCTGGCGACTGCTTCAGGAATGGCTGCCATCACTTATACAGCCTTGGCTTTAGCACATGCAGGAGATCATATTATTTCAGCGACAACTGTTTACGGCGGAACCTTTAATCTACTCAAAGAAACCTTGCCACGTTATGGAGTTACAACTAGCTTTGTTGATGTGGATGATTTCATCCAAATAGAAGAAGCTATTCAAGATAATACCAAGTTTATCATTGCTGAAACCTTGGGGAATCCTCTGGGAAATGTTGCTGACCTTGAAAAGCTTGCTGAGATTGCCCATCGCCATAATATTCCGCTGGTCATTGACAATACCTTTGGAACACCTTATTTAATCAATGTTTTTTCTTACGGTGTTGATATTGCAGTTCACTCAGCGACTAAATTTATCGGCGGACACGGAACATCTATTGGCGGCGTCATTGTTGATTCCGGGAATTTTGATTGGGAAAAATCAGGTAAATTTCCGCAGTTTGTAGAACCAGATCCTTCTTATCATGACATCAGCTATACTCGTGATATCGGAAAAGCAGCCTTTGTAACAGCAGTGCGTACGCAATTGCTGCGCGATACTGGCGCTTGTATCTCTCCTTTCAATGCTTTTCTCTTGCTGCAAGGTCTGGAAACCTTGTCACTTCGTGTTGAGCGTCATGTGGAAAATGCTAAAAAGGTTGCGCAGTATCTAGAAAATCATCCTAAAGTTACCAAGGTTAACTATGCCAGCCTACCATCGAGTCCTTATCATGATTTGGCCCAAAAATACCTGCCTAAGGGCGCCAGCTCTATCTTTACCTTCAATGTGGCCGGAGGAGCAGAGGCTGCCCGCAAGGTCATTGACAGCCTTGAAATCTTCTCTGATTTGGCTAATGTAGCTGATGCTAAATCATTAGTTGTCCATCCAGCGACGACTACCCATGGTCAAATGACTGAAGAAGACTTACGTGCCTGTGGTATTGAGCCTGAACAGATTCGTGTTTCTATTGGTTTGGAAAATGCCAATGATTTGATTGAAGATTTACGCTTGGCACTTGATAAAATTTAAAGAAGACAAGTTTTTGAACAGTGTCGTTATTTTATATAAAATGGTTTTAATTTGTAATCTCTCTTTAAAGTTTAAGAGAGATTTTTTGATATAATGAAAAAATAAGAATAACAGCCTATGACAGGATAAAAGGACTCTATCCAATCCTTGTCTTTGTTCTATTAATTTATAGAATGGATAGCATATGAATCTTCAAAATATTACGATTTTGACATTGTTTGTTGAAGGCCTTCTATCGTTTTTCTCCCCTTGTGTTTTACCTATCTTACCAGTCTACATTGGTATTTTGGCTGGTCAGGGAGAGGAGCAGCAATCTGGAGAAATGGTTTGGAATAGACAAAAAGTCTTTACGAATACTTTCTTGTTTATTTCTGGTATAGCAGTAACCTTTTTTATTTTAGCTTTTGCCAGCAGTCTTATTAGTCGTTTTTTTCAAAGTCATATCCATTTTCTTAAAAATTTGGGTGGGATTTTAATTTTTATAATGGGATTGATCCAGATTGGACTTATTAAATCGCGCTTTTTTACCAGAGAATTTTCAGTTAAAAATAAGGTCTATCAAACAGGTCAGAGAGTAACTCCCTTAATTGCTTTTTTAATGGGATTTACCTTTAGTTTTTCTTGGACACCTTGTATTGGTCCGATTTTGGCCAGTGTCTTCTTATATGCCAGTACGCATCAAGGCCTTTACAGTGTTCTGCTGATTTTGATCTACTGTTTAGGATTTGTTATTCCTTTTGCCTTAATAGCAGTCTTTTCACAGAAGATATTGACTATTTTTAAAAAGCAAAAACGATTTTTAAAGTATACTAAGCTTATATCAGGAATTCTTCTTATTCTGATTGGAATATCTATTTTAACCGGTTCATTTGCTAGATTAGCTCGTTTATTAACTTAAAAGGAGATAATAATGAAAAAAATTATTTTACCTCTAGTGCTTGCTACAATGCTTTTGGGAGCATGTTCTAATAATCAAACAAAGTCATCTTCATCATCAGAAAAAACTAGTCAGAAACATCAAACTGAAAAAACAGTTAAAAACCCAGCTCCTAGTTTTAAATTGAAGGATGACAAAGGGAAAACGGTTAGTTTAGATGATTATAAGGGAAAAAAGGTTTATATTAATGTTTGGGCAACTTGGTGTGGACCTTGCATGCGGGAAATTCCAGGTTTAGAAAAAGTCTATCAAACTTATAAAAATAAAAAAGATTTTATTTTCTTATCGGTAACATCACCAAATGATTCTAAATATGAAAACAACGATCCCATTGATGAGGATGAGAGCACTATCTTATCCAAGGCTGAAGATGAAGGAATTACCTACCCAATTCTTTACGATTATCAGGATAATTTTGCACAGGCATATGGAGTTCGCTCTGTTCCAACCCATATCTTTATCAATAGTGATGGCAGCCTTTTAGAAAATATTGCAGGAGGTCTGGATGAGAGCTCTCTTGAATATTATTTGAAAAAATTGAAGTAATTATACCAGTTTGTTTATCTCATATCCAGACTAAAGTCACAAATGAAAAAGTGAGAAAAGACCTTGTATTAAGGGATTTTTCTCATTTTTGTTTTATGCTGGACATTTTAAGGACCTATGTTGCTACATATGGATCTCCAATAATTATTATTGTGAAATGCTAATCAGATGAACCTCTTTTTAAGCTCTCTAACTGCTAGTCCATAAAATAAACAAACATAGCCTATATTACATGTTAAGAATAGAATAAATTCCGGCAGGGTAAAGGCTGCCAAAGCACGAGTGCGAAGACCTACTACAATTTGGGTATAGGGAAAGACAGCAAACAGACTTTCTCCGATAAAAAGGGTCATGAGACCTGTCATTGCTAAGATAGCTGAGATAAGGATTGGTACTGCAAAGTTTTTCAGACGAACACTGATAAAAACTTGGCTAGTAACGATGGTAACACTTCCTAACCAGCCTGTGATAGACCAGATTAAAAAGTTTGGCAGAGAACTGATAAAGGGTACTTTCAAAACGACAGCACTAAGAATGTAGAAGAAAAGCAGCAATAATTGACTGATGGCCGTAACGATAGATAAACTAGCGATTTTTGATAAAATAATGCGGCTGGGTTTGATGGGAATAGTCAAGAGGCGCTGCCAGTTCTTATTAGCTTCCTCAAATTGACAAGAGGTAGAGCAGATGATTCCAATCAAAATAGGAGTGAAAATCTGTGATGCATAGAAGACTGTTTGTCCCCAAAGAATAAGAGCTTCCGTCCCATCAACAAGGAACTTGCGATTAAGAGCAAAAATCATTGTTCCCAATAAGGTTCCAACAAGGTTGAAAAAGATGAGTATTATCGGAATCGCACTTTTTTTGATTTTCTTAAATTCAAATGTCATCATAATAAATCTGCCTTTCTGATAAGTCTTTTACTGATAAAGACAGCTAAAAGAATGATAAGCAGCAGAGCAACTAATTTAAAGGGATAGTTATTGTCGTATTGAAAAAGATATGTGTGAGCACCTGTTATCCGCTTAGCCATTCCCATCATAGAGAAGTATTGCCAAGGGACAAAGAAACGAATAGGCAAGGGCAAGGCGCTAATACCGACAAATGATAAGAAAGCACCAATTAAGCCTGTCACTACCGTCACACTTGGCTTTTGATAGATAAAGGCTAAGCAAAGATGGAGGCAGGATAAGAAAATACAGACTAAAAAAGTTGTCAGCAAAGAAAAAGTTAATTGAAGAGAACTTACATTGATTTGTGCAGCTTGAATGATAAATTTCAAAAAAATGGTTTGTAACAAACTGACCACAAAGGCAAAAATGGCCATCAAAGTTAGCTTTGCCTTAAAAAGCTGCCAAGGACTTTCGTTGCTGGTTTGCAGCAGTTTAAAAGTTTTGCCTAAGTGTTCCAGTTCAAGTAACCTAGAAGCTAAAACTGAAATAAAAAGCGGTAGGATGAGGTCGTTCATGTAGGCCATATCATAGATGGCATTATAGCTTCTATGCGTTTTAACCAGTTCATAATTGATAACAACACCACTCCAGACCAATCCTACGATAATAATGACAACCAAGGACAGCAAGAAAGATCGTCTTTTTAATTTGGTAAATTCTAATCGTAGATTGAGCATTATGAGACACCTCCTTTGCGACCTGTCATATCAAGGAAGACATCTTCCAATGATTTGCGAACCATGCGAACTTGGTAAATATCAATATCATTTTTAACCAAGAGTCTGATAGCAAAAGCTATATTAGCCTTACGTTTATCATTGATAATCAATTCCTTTTCATCATCAAGAATAAAACCTTTAGATATTAGCATTTTTTTAGCTCTTGCATCATCATTTGTTTCAAAAAGATATTTTTCATCTTCTTCAAGATCAGCTAAACGGCCTTCAAAAAGCAGTTTTCCTTTATTGATAATACCGACAGTTGTTGCCATCTGTTCAATCTCTGACAGAATATGGCTGGAAATAATGACTGTCATATCATATTTTTGGGGCAAAGATTTAATCAATTCGCGAATTTCCTGAATACCAGCAGGATCCAGTCCATTAGTTGGTTCATCTAGAATTAGAAGTTTGGGAAATTTGACAATGGCCAAGGCAATTCCCAGACGCTGTTTCATACCCAGTGAGTAATTTTTAACCAGCTTATCCTTTTGATCGTAAAGTTTGACAATCTTCAAAACCTTGTCAATATTTTCCTTGGGGAGTTTAAGTAAACGCTGAATGATTTGCAAATTTTCGTAGCCGGTCAGATTGGCATAATAAGAAGGTTCTTCAATGAGGGAACCCACATTTGAAAGCAATGCATTTTGATTGCTCTTAAAATTTTTGTTAAAAAGTTTAATGGAGCCGTGTGTTGGCTGCAGCAAGCCCAAGAGCATTTTCATGACAGTACTCTTACCAGCACCATTGGGTCCTAGGAAACCGTAAATTTCATTTTTTCTGACATGAATAGATAGCTGATTAACAGCTAGTTCACCTGAAAAATCCTTACTTAATTGCTCGGTTTCAATGATATAATTGTTCATTTTGCTTCTCCTTTAAATTGTTTAAGACGATGTCTTTGTCTTTTTGATGCTTTCATTATAGTGAAGTTTCTTTATCTTAACCTGCTCCTTACCTTAATTCTCCCTTAATTTTTGCTTTGAAATCTCTGAGCAAGGAAGCGATGTGTTATACTAATTTTGTTGAGGTAACAGTATGAATTATAAAGAGAAAAAAATCTTAATTTTAGATGACAATCCAGAAATTTTAGAAATGGTACAAGAAGCTTTGACTATTGCAGGTTTTCGTAATTTGACAAGTGTGCAGTCGCAAAAAGAAGCTTTAGCACAATTTGAAGAAAAATCCTTTGACTTAGCCGTTTTAGATATCATGTTATCTGAAGGGTCGGGTTTTGAAGTTCTAAAAGGCATCCGTAAAACTTCAACAATTCCTGTCTTGTTTTTGTCAGCAATTTCTGATATTGAAAAACAATATCAAGGATTTGAGCTAGGAGCGGATGATTATATTGTCAAGCCTTTTCGGCCAAGAGAGCTGGAGCTGCGAATTCTTTCTATTTTAAAAAGAGCCTATCCTGAAAATGAGGATACCCTTGTTTTACCTGCTTGTCAGGTGAAGTTTAGTCAAGCTCTGATTATTAAAGGAGATTTAGAAATTCAGCTGACAGCTAAGGAATACAGCATTCTTAAGGTTCTATATGATAATAAAAATCGTATTGTTACCTTTGAACAACTCTTGGAGAAGGTATGGGGCTTGCAATATCAAGGGTATGAAAATACGCTAATGGCTCATATTCGTAAGATTAGACAGAAAATTGAAGCTAACCCTTCTAAACCAGAAAGTTTAGTAACAGTTAAAGGTTTGGGTTACAAACTAAAGGTGAATTAAATGGATACCGTTAAATTTTTTACCAAGCTATTGACCAAGTATGTCTTGTTAACTTTTGCCTTGCTCATAGGATTGATTTTTGTTTATGGTTTGTTTATTTCAATCTATCTTAGTCACTATGGAAAGGAAAAACCTGAATTGATTTACACTAAAATCGTGCAATCAAGTCAACAGGATCCTTTCAATTTTAATAAAAGCAGCCAAAAAGAGATGAACAGGCAAAAGACTTGGGCTATGGTGCTGAATCAGGATGGCAATATTGTCCAATCTTATCATTTGCCTAAACAGCTCAAAAGGCATTATACTAACACTGATTTGGTGAAATTTTCACGGTGGTATTTAGAAGATTACCCTGTTTTCTCCTATGTACGTGGTCAGCAGATTTTAGTTATTGGCTATCCTAAAAAGCATTCTTTAGTAAAATATAGTGTTTATGCTAATACGCGATTTATTCAGGACTTTCTTAATTTAGGGCTTGTTTTTTTAGCTATCATTTTTATATATATTTTTGTTCTGTTTAGCCGCTCAAAGCTGCGCATTAAAAAAGAAATGGAGCCAATTGTTTCTGCAGTTGCTTCTTTGTCACAGGGCCTAAGTATTACTCTCAATGAAAAAGGCAATCTCTCCGAAATCAAGACAGCTCTTAATAAGACTTCCCGTATTTTAGAAGAAAACAAGATTATGAAGGAGCAGTGGATTAGAGGAGTCAGTCATGATTTACGCAATCCGCTTATGCTGGTTTCAGGCTATACCAGCCAATTGGAGCAGCAGTATGGCAGAGGAAAACAAACGGAGCAGATTGAAAATCAGATTCAAAACATGGAAGAAATCATTTCTAACCTCAATCTAAGTTATCTATTAGATAACCAAAAACATTACTCTGAATTTGTCAGTCTTGATTTAGCAGCTGTTTTGCGGACAGTAATTGCTGATATTCTTAATAATTATGAAACAGTCAGACTTAATTTTGACTTGCCTGCTGACGCAGTGCTGATAAGAGGTAATGCAACTTTGCTAGAGAGAGCTTTTCGAAATCTTTTGCTTAACAGCATTAAGCACAGCGGCTCTGAGCAGATTGATTTGACCTATCAATTATTTGATAATAAGGTATTTCTTGTCTTTGCAGATAAGGGAAATATTACAGCCTCGAAAATTGCAGAACTGAATCAAAAATCAGCTAATTATGAGTCACATGGCATGGGAACAGTTATTACTAAGCAAATCATAAAACTTCATCAAGGTGAGATTGTCTTTTCGGATAATCACCCAGGTCTAAAGGTGACTCTTGCTTTGCCGTTAACAGATGAATTGTAGGTTTAAAAATTAAAAGATAGGTGAAAGAATCAAGCTATTGCGGTGAAAGGGCAGAAGAGAATAAAATCAAGCGATGATTTTATTCCCAAGCTCTTGAAACGCATTATTCTGTGAGATTACACCGTTTTGCGGGTGATGATGCAGCAATCATGGCTGCCTTTCCCGCTCCCTACTGATTTTTGACTCACTCTCGCTTTTCTTTTGTCCATCCCTTGGGAATCTATGCTATAATTAAAATTATGATTTCAGGAATTATTAATCTCAAAAAAGAAGCCGGAATGACATCGCACGATGCAGTTTTTAAACTGCGAAAGATTCTGAAGGAAAAAAAGATTGGCCACGGAGGCACCTTGGATCCTGATGTTGTGGGAGTACTGCCAGTTGCTTTAGGTAAAGCAACCCGTGTTTTGGAATATATGACAGAGTCCGGCAAAGTTTATGAAGGACAGGTAACTCTTGGTTTTTCAACGACAACCGAAGATGCCAGTGGTGACATTGTTGATAGAACACCGGTTGATGTTAGTCTATCAGAAGCAGAAGTTGACAAGGCTATGGCAAGCTTTCTTGGTTCCATTGAACAGCTTGCCCCCATGTATTCGGCAGTTAAGGTTAATGGCCGTAAACTTTATGAATACGCGCGTGCCGGAGAAACCGTTGAGCGCCCCAAGCGCCAAGTAAGTGTTTATGAATACAAGCGCACGAGTCCTCTGATTTTTAAAGATGGCTGCTGTTCCTTTGATTTTAAAGTTTCCTGCAGCAAAGGGACATATATTAGAACTTTGGCTGTTGATTTAGGGATTCGGCTCGGTTATGCTAGTCATATGTCCTTTCTTAGAAGAACAGCTTCAGCTGGTTTAGAACTGAGTGATGCCCTAACCTTGAATGAGATTGCTGAAAAAGCAGCTGCAGATGATTTCTCCTTCCTTTTGCCTCTTGAATATGGAATTTTGTCTTTGCCTCGAACTGAACTAAGCAAGGAAGCAGCTACAGAAATTTCTTTCGGCAGACGAATCGAACTGTCTCAGAAGGATAATTTGCTGGCCGCTTTTTATGAAGGCAGGCTCGTTGCTGTTTTGGAAAAACGAGGAGCTTTTTATCAACCTAAAAAAGTTTTTCTTTAAAATATGTTTTTAGAAAGATGATATAGCATGAATATTTTTAAAATCCGCAGCCATGAGGAAATCGATTGCCAGGAAGCATCGGTTTTGGTTTTGGGTTATTTTGATGCTCTTCACAAGGGACATCAAAAACTTTTTGCGGCAGCTCAAAAGATAGCTAAAAAGAAAAAACTGAAAATTACGGTTCTTACTTTTTCCGAATCTCCTCAGCTAGCCTTCTCCCGCTTTAGTCCAGAATTACTCAATCATATTAATTATCCGGAAAAGCGCTATGCCAAGTTTGAAGAATATGGCGTTGATAATCTTTATCTGACTGATTTTACCTCAGCTTTTGCAAAAATCAGTTCAGATGACTTCATTACTAACTACATTCAGACACTTAAAGCCAAAGCTATTGTAGTTGGTTTTGATTATAAATTTGGTCATGACAAAACGGACTCAGCTTATCTTGAGCAGCATTTTTCAGGACAGGTTATCACGATTCCTGAAGTTCAGTACCAAGATGAAAAAATCAGCTCAACCAGAGTCCGTCAGCTAATCAGCCAAGGAGATGTGGCTCAGGTTAACCATCTTTTAGGCTATGAATTTTCAACACGGGGAATTGTTGTACACGGTGATGCCAGAGGACGAACGATTGGTTTTCCGACAGCCAACCTAGCACCTATTGATCGGACCTATTTACCAGCGGATGGTGTTTATGTAGCGGATGTCATAGTGAGCGGGAAGCGTTACCGTTCAATGACCAGTATCGGCAAAAATGTTACCTTTGGCGGAACAGAGCTGCGCTTAGAAGCCAATATCTTTGATTTTGACGGAGATATCTACGGGGAAACAATTGAAATTTTATGGCTGGATAAAATTCGTGAAATGGTCAAGTTTAACGGCATTGATGATCTAGTTAAGCAGCTTGAAACAGATAAAGAATTTGCCCTAAATTGGGGAAAAGCATAGCCAAGTCACTTAAAATCTTGTATAATAAAAAACGAGTATGAATAAAGGGGTAGGTTATGATTACCTTATTTTTATCACCTAGCTGTACAAGCTGCCGCAAAGCAAGAGCTTGGTTAAATAAACATGATGTTGCCTTCAAGGAACACAATATCATCACAAGTCCTTTGAGCCGCGATGATTTACTGAAAATTCTTTCCTACACAGAAAACGGAACAGAAGACATTATTTCAACACGATCAAAAGTTTTTCAAAAGTTAGATATTGATGTGGATGAATTGTCTGTCTCTGAGCTAATTAACCTTATTTCTAAAAATCCCAGCCTGCTTCGCCGTCCGATTATTATGGATGACAAGCGCATGCAGATTGGTTTTAATGAAGATGAGATTCGAGCTTTTTTACCACGAGATTACCGCAAACAAGAACTGCGTCAGGCAACGATTAAAGCAGAAATTGAGGGAAGAAATGAGTAAAAACTATTCTTATCCTTTGGATTTATCGTGGAGCACTGAAGAAATAACCTCAGTGCTTTCTTTTTTAAACTTAGTCGAAAAAGCTTATGAAGGCAAGGTTGAGGTCAGCCGTCTTTTGGAAGGCTACAGAGAATATAAGAGGGTTGTTGTCAGCAAGTCACAGGAAAAACAAATTGACCGTGACTTTGAAAAAGTTAGCGGTTATTCAGTTTATCGTGCGGTTCAAGCAGCAAAGACTAAAGAGAAAGGATTTATCTCCCTTGGAAACTAAATTTCAATTTGCAAAAGAACTTATCTGTGAAGCAGGGCGCTATATTCGCGATAATATGACACATGATTTGGTGATTGAGGAAAAATCGCGCTTTGATGATTTGGTGACCGACTTGGATAAGGGTGTTCAAAAATTGATGGTTGAACGAATTCACAGCGCTTATCCCCAAGATCATTTTTTTGCAGAAGAAGATAATCTTGTATCAGATATTAATGATGGTTCTGTCTGGGTCTTAGATCCTATTGACGGAACAGTTAATTTTGTTGTTCAGGGCTGCGATTTTGCAGTTATGATTGCTTATTATGAAAACGGTGTTGGTCAATTCGGTCTTATCTATGATGTTATGAGAGATATTCTCTACAGCGGCGGCGGCCAATTTGCAGTAACGGCCAATAACAAACCTCTATCGTCTTTTCGTGACAGGCCTTTAAATCGCTCTTTAATTGGTGGAAACAATGCCATGTGTGCTCAAAATGTCATGGGAATAGCTAATTTAGGACGTCAGACCCTGGGGATACGGGGCATTGGCAGTGCTGGCCTTAGTATCTGCCGTGTTTTAGAAGGCCGCTTTATTGCCTATTTTTCTGACATTGCGCCTTGGGACTATGCTGCAGGCAGTATCATGGGAGAAAAATTAGGATACACCATTCTTGACCTGCATGGACAAAAACCCAACTATAAAACCCGGCAAAAGGTCATGTTTATTCCAAAAGCCAAATTAAAAGAAATTCAAAAATATATTAAATAAACAAGAGCTGTTTAGACAATCTTCTTTCATAAATTACCAAAAATAGAGTATAATATGTCATTACCTGAAAAATTTGTAGAAAAATATCGCACTATTTTGGGGAGCGAGGCTGAAAACTTTTTCGCGAGTTTCAAAGAAGAAGCAGTGGCTGCTTTTCGGGTCAATCCATTAAAAGATGGACAAGTTCCATTTGAAAATCCGATTCCTAATACAGATTGGGGTTATTACGGCAAAGTTTCTGGGAAATCTGCGGAGCATGTTTCAGGCTTAATTTATTCTCAAGAACCGGCGGCTCAGATGGTTGCTCAGGTGGCAGCGCCCACAAAGGGGATGAAGGTGCTTGATTTAGCAGCAGCTCCGGGCGGGAAGACCACTCACCTGCTTTCTTATCTGGACAATACGGGAATTCTGGTCAGCAATGAGATTTCTAAAAAACGCTGCAAAGCCCTTGTTGAAAATGTAGAGCGTTTTGGTGCCAGAAATGTTCTGGTTACCAACGAAAGTCCTAAGAAACTGGCTCAAAGTTTTAAACATTACTTTGATCTAATCGTTTTGGATGCGCCGTGCTCAGGCGAAGGAATGTTTCGGAAAGATCCGGCTGCCATGCAATATTGGCATGAGGATTATCCGACAGAATGTGCTGAACTTCAAAAGGAAATCCTGCGAGAAGCTGTAAAAATGCTGACTCCGGGCGGCAGCTTAGTTTATTCGACCTGTACTTGGGCTCCGGAAGAAAATGAGGCTGTTGTCAATTGGCTGCTGTCACAGTATGATTTTTTGGAACTGGTAGAAGTGCCAAAAATTAACGGCATGGCTGAAGGTATTGATATGCCTGAAGCTGCACGAATGTATCCTCACCGTTTTAAGGGCGAAGGCCAGTTCGTAGCTAAATTGCAGGATAAAAGACCAGCTCAGCCTTTAGCATCTTCAAAACTTGCAAAATCTCAGCTGAACAAGAAAGAGCAAAAACTTTGGCAAGCTTTTGCTAAAGAAAATATTAAAATTAAATTAGAAGGACTGTATCAGACTTTTGGCGATCAACTTTATTTACTTCCGCAAGGGCTGCCTGATATATCTAGGCTAAAAATTGCTAGAAATGGGCTACATTTAGGAACTTTTAAAAAGAATCGTTTTGAGCCTTCTTTTGCTTTAGGAGTGGCTTTGAAAAAAAGTGAAGTAGTACAGTCAATTGAAATTGATATAGAACAGTTTAAGATTTATGTTTCAGGAAATACCTTGCCTCTCTCTAAAAATTATAAAAAAGGCTGGTATCAAATTCTTGTGAATGGGAATGGCCTAGGTTTTGCGAAAGTGACAGGCAACACCCTCAAGAATTATTTTCCTAAGGGACTTCGTTTTCAAGCATAAATGTTATAGAATACATTTTGAAAAATTTTTACAATTGCAGACCGTTTGATTTATTTTATTGTTATAATTGATAAGGAAAGGAAAGCAAGTAAATGAGAAAGAAAAAAATAGTTTTATCCTTGATGCTGGCTCTTGTCAGCCTAGGTTTGACGGCCTGTTCCAATTGGATTGATAAAGGACAGTCCATTACCAGTGTTGGTTCGACTGCCTTACAGCCTTTAGTAGAAGCTTCAGCAGACGAATTTGCTCAGGCTAAATCTAATTTGGGTAAAACTATCAATGTTCAAGGCGGTGGTTCTGGTACAGGACTTTCGCAAGTACAGTCTGGTGCTGTTCAGATTGGTAACAGTGACCTTTTCGCTGAGGAAAAAGACGGTATTAACGCTAAAGCATTGGTAGACCATCAGGTTGCCGTTGCTGGAATTGCTGTCATTACCAACAAAAAAGTCAAAGTGTCTAATTTAACGGTTGAACAGCTACGAAAAATTTTCACTGGTGAGTATACAAACTGGAAGCAAGTAGGCGGACAGGATTTAGAAATATCCATCATCAATCGAGCTGCCAGCTCTGGTTCTCGGGCGACATTTGACAGTGTTATCATGGATGGAAAAGATGCAAGGCAAAGTCAGGAACAAGATTCCAACGGTATGGTAAAATCTATTGTTTCACAAACGCCTGGTGCGATTTCTTATTTAGCCTTTGCTTATGTGGATCATTCAGTTAAATCCTTAAAATTGAATGGTTTCAAACCGACTGTAAAAAATGTAACGACCAATGATTGGCCGCTTTGGTCATATGAACATATGTATACTAAGGGAAAAGCAAAAGGTTTGACCAAAGAATTTTTAAAATTTATGATGAGTGACAAGGTTCAAAAGAGTATTGTCACCCGCATGGGATATATTTCTGTAAATGATATGAAAGTTGTCAAAAGCGCAGATGGCACTGTGACTGCTAAATAATATCATTAGAAAGCAAAAGAGATAAAAGTCATACAGCTTATTGTTGCTAACTGCTTTTATTGCTTTTCAAAGTTCTTATCTTGATGTATGGAGGAATCATGAAAAATCAAGAACTGATTAAAAAGCTGACATCACCGTCTAAAAATTCTCGCTTAGAAAAATTTGGCAAGATAATCACCTTTTTTTGCTTGGCTTTAATTGTCCTTATTGTCGCAATGATTCTTATCTTCGTTGCTCAAAAAGGCTTATCAACCTTCTTTGTGGATAAAATCAATCCTTTTAAGTTCCTTTTTGGGACTGAGTGGCAGCCAAATGTCAAGGGAGCAGACGGAAAACCTTTGTTGGGAGCTCTACCCATGATATTAGGGTCTTTCATTGTTACTATTTTGTCAGCTTTGATTGCTACACCTTTTGCCATTGGCGCAGCAGTATTTATGACTGAGATTTCGCCTAAATACGGTGCCAAAATTCTTCAGCCTGTTGTAGAGCTTTTGGTGGGAATTCCGTCAGTTGTTTATGGATTTATTGGTTTGCAGATTGTGGTACCTTTTGTCAGAACTCTTTTTGGCGGTACTGGATTTGGAATTTTATCCGGAGTATTTGTTCTTTTTGTCATGATTTTACCGACTGTAACCTTTATGACAATTGACAGTTTAAGGGCTGTTCCACGGCATTATAAAGAAGCCAGTCTTGCTATGGGAGCAACACGTTGGCAAACCATTTGGCGTGTTATTTTAAATGCAGCAAGGCCAGGAATTTTTACAGCAGTTGTTTTTGGAATGGCTCGTGCTTTTGGTGAAGCCTTGGCTATTCAGATGGTTGTTGGTAATTCAGCCGTCATTCCGGCTTCTCTAACAACACCTGCAGCGACTCTCACTTCCGTATTAACTATGGGAATTGGAAATACAGTTATGGGAACTGTCCAAAATAATGTCCTTTGGTCTTTGGCATTGGTTCTTCTGATTATGAGTTTAGCCTTTAATATGCTGATGAAATTTATTACAAGGGAAGGTAAGAAAAATTATGCACGCTAAAAAACTGGATAAATTAGTTACTGGTATTTTGTATACCATTGCTGGTATTATTATTGCTATTTTGGCTTCCCTCTTATTTTTTATTCTTATGCGGGGAATACCTAACATTAACTGGCATTTTTTAACAGGCCGTTCCTCTTCTTATGAAGCTGGCGGCGGTATTGGCATTCAGCTTTATAATTCCTTCTTTCTTTTAGTTGTAACATTAATTATTTCTATTCCACTTTCGATGGGAGCAGGTATTTATTTATCTGAATATGCTAAAAAAGGCCGTTTGACAGATTTTATTCGTACCTGTATTGAAATTTTGTCTTCCTTGCCATCAGTGGTAGTGGGGCTTTTTGGTTATTTAATTTTTGTCGTTCAGTTTCAATACGGTTTTTCAATTATCTCAGGTGCCTTGGCGTTGACCGTTTTCAATTTACCACAGATGACACGCAATATTGAAGATAGTTTGCGAAATGTTCATCATACGCAGCGTGAAGCAGGTCTTGCTTTAGGTATTTCGCGCTGGGAAACCGTCCTTCATGTTGTGATTCCAGAAGCACTTCCAGGAATTGTGACCGGTATTGTGCTTGCCTCTGGACGTATTTTCGGGGAAGCAGCAGCACTTATTTATACAGCCGGTCAGTCTGCACCGGCTCTTGACTGGGGAAATTGGAATCCGCTTAGTACAACAAGTCCGATTTCAATCTTTCGTCAGGCTGAAACACTTGCTGTCCATATCTGGAAGGTTAACAGTGAAGGAACTATTCCGGATGCTACTAAGGTATCTGAAGGCAGTGCAGCTGTTTTACTTGTTTTTATCCTTATCTTTAACCTGTCAGCACGCTACATTGGTAAGAAACTGCATGCCAAGCTGACATCAGCAGTCTAAAGGAGGACAAATGGCAGATTACAATTGGAATGAAAGGCATATCATTACCTTTCCGGAAGGAAACCTAGCTTTATCAACCGAGGATTTACATGTTTATTATGGTGAAAATGAAGCTATCAAAGGGATTGATATGCAGTTTGAAAAAAATAAAATTACAGCTCTAATCGGTCCATCAGGCTGTGGCAAGTCAACTTTTCTTCGCAGTCTCAATCGAATGAATGATACCATTGATATTGCCAAAGTAACCGGGAAAATCATGTATGAGGGAATTGATGTCAATGCGCAAAATATTAATGTTTATGAAATGCGTAAGCACATCGGCATGGTTTTTCAAAGGCCTAACCCCTTTGCTAAATCAATTTATAAAAACATAACATTTGCCTATGAACGGGCTGGTATTAAAGACAAGAAGGTCTTAGATGAAATTGTTGAGACATCTCTCAAACAAGCAGCGCTTTGGGATCAAGTAAAGGATGACTTGCATAAATCGGCCTTTACCTTGTCTGGCGGTCAGCAGCAGCGCTTATGTATCGCTCGTGCTATTGCGGTGAAGCCTGATATTCTTTTAATGGATGAACCAGCTTCAGCTCTTGATCCAGTTGCGACAATGCAGTTGGAAGAAACTATGTTTGAACTGAAGAAAAACTATACCATTATTATTGTGACTCATAATATGCAGCAGGCAGCCCGGGCCAGTGACTATACAGCCTTCTTTTATTTGGGAGATTTGATTGAGTACGATACCACTAATCATATTTTCCAAAATGCTAAGTTGAAATCAACCAGCGATTATGTGTCTGGACACTTTGGATAGAAAGGAAAAGAATGACAGAACCTATTTTAAAAGTCAATGACTTGTCTGTTTACTATGGCAAAAAGAAAGCACTTAATACTGTTTCCATTGATTTCTATCCTAATGAGATCACATCTTTGATTGGTCCATCAGGATCCGGAAAGTCTACCTTGCTACGTGCTATTAATCGAATGGGAGATATCAATCCTGAAGTAACTGTCACAGGCTCTATCATGTATAATGGCCATAATATCTATAGTCCACGGACAGACACAGTAGAATTGCGCAAAGAGATTGGCATGGTCTTCCAGCAGCCTAATCCTTTCCCAATGACTATTTATGAAAATGTTGTCTATGGTCTGCGCTTGAAGGGTATTAAGGATAAGAAGGTTCTGGATGAAGCTGTTGAAAAATCCTTAATTGGAGCTTCGATTTGGAATGAAGTAAAAGATCGTCTGCACGATTCAGCAATTGGTTTATCCGGTGGTCAGCAGCAGCGTGTTTGCATCGCTAGGGTTTTAGCAACCAGTCCGCAGATTATCCTTTTGGATGAGCCGACATCAGCTCTGGATCCTATTTCAGCTGGAAAAATTGAGGATACGTTGTATGATCTGAAAGAAAAGTACACGATGATTGTTGTGACTCGTTCGATGCAGCAAGCTTCACGTATTTCTGATCGGACAGGCTTTTTCTTAGCAGGGGATCTAATTGAATACGGCAATACTAAAGAAATGTTCCTGAACCCGCAGAAAAAAGAAACTGAAGATTACATTACAGGTAAGTTTGGATAATATAATAATAGAAAAGAGATGAGAACATGTTAAGATCGCAATTTGAAGAAGAATTAGATAAATTACATAATCAATTTTACGCGATGGGTACAGAAGTACTGGCACAGATTAATAAAACGGTGCGTGCTTTTGTCAGTCACGACCGCGACTTAGCCAAAGAAGTTATTGCTGATGACGATGTGGTTAATGAGTATGAAACTAAGCTTGAAAAAAAGTCTCTCGAGATTATTGCCCTGCAGCAGCCTGTATCAAATGATTTAAGGACAGTTATTACAGTTCTGAAGGCTTCTAGTGATATTGAACGCATGGGCGACCATGCTTCCTCAATTGCTAAGGCAACTATCCGTATGAAGGGAGAAGAGCGCCTTCTGGTTGTTGAAGAAAAGATTAGTGAGATGGGCAAGGCTGTCAAACGCATGGTCGAGGATGCCTTGAATGCCTACATCAATGGTGATGATAAAAAAGCTTATGAAATCGCTGCTAGTGATGAAATAATCGATAACTATTTTAAAGATATTCAAAATCTGGCAGTTGAAGAAATTAAGAAGACACCAGATGCTGCTTTTGCAGGCAAAGAATACTTCCAAGTATTGATGTATCTTGAACGAATTGGTGATTATGCTCGAAATATCTGCGAATGGATTGTTTATCTTAAAACTGGAAAAATCATTGAATTATGATATAATAACAATTTAGAAATTTTGAAATAATAAGGGAGATACATGGAAACTGTAGAACGCTTTATTGAAAAGTTTGTACCTGAAAATTATAATATTTTTCTAGATATTAACCGTCAGGAGAAGACCTTCTCTGGGAATGTTGCCATTAACGGAGAGGCACTTGATAATATTATTTCGCTGCATCAAAAAGACCTGAATATCAGTTCTGTTCTCTTGGATAATAGTGAGTTGGTTTATGAATTGGATAATGACCATGAGGCTGTTCGTATCGAACTTCCTGAAACTGGCAGTATGACACTGGTCCTAGAGTTTTCAGGTAAGATTACGGATAATATGACAGGAATCTATCCCTCTTACTATACTGTTGATGGTCTTAAAAAGGAAATTATCTCAACACAGTTTGAAAGTCATTTTGCCCGTGAAGCTTTTCCAAGTATTGATGAGCCAGAAGCAAAGGCTACCTTTGATTTAGCTCTTAAATTTGATCAGGAAGAAGGAGACATTGCCCTTTCTAATATGCCTGAAATTAATGTCAGTCGCCGCGAAGAAACGGGTGTTTGGACTTTCGATACAACTCCAAGAATGTCTTCTTATCTGCTGGCATTTGCTTTTGGCAATCTTCAAGGTAAAAAAGCTTATACGAAAAATGGCACAGAAGTAGGAGTTTTTGCAACTCAAGCCCAAAACAGTGATTCTGTTGATTTTGCTTTAGATATTGCTGTTCGTGTCATTGATTTTTATGAAGATTACTTTGGTGTTGCTTACCCAATTCCTCAATCTTATCATCTGGCTCTTCCGGATTTTTCAGCCGGTGCCATGGAAAACTGGGGACTTATTACTTATAGAGAAGTTTATCTCTTAGTTGATGATAATTCAACAGTAAGCAGTCGTCAGCAGGTGGCGCTTGTTGTTGCTCATGAATTAGCCCATCAATGGTTTGGTAACTTGGTAACTATGCGATGGTGGGATGACCTTTGGCTCAATGAAAGTTTTGCTAACATGATGGAATATGTTGCTGTTGATGCTATTGAGCCTGACTGGCATATTTTTGAAGATTTTCAAACAAGCGGAGTTCCGCATGCTCTTAAACGGGATGCTACTGATGGTGTTCAATCTGTACACGTTGCAGTTAATCACCCTGATGAAATCAACACTATTTTCGATGCAGCTATCGTTTATGCTAAAGGAAGCCGTTTAATGCACATGCTCCGGCGCTGGTTGGGAGACAAAGATTTTGCAGCCGGCTTAAAGAGCTATTTTGAAAAGTATCAGTATGCTAATACTATCGGACGTGATCTTTGGAATGCTTTGTCGACTGCTTCTGGCAAAGATGTTGCCAGCTTTATGGATGCTTGGCTGGAACAGCCGGGTTATCCTTTAGTAACCCTGTCTGTCAAAGATGATAAACTTCGCATTTCGCAAAAACAGTTCTTTATTGGGGAGCATGAAGATGCTGATAGGATTTGGCAGATTCCGCTTAACAGCAACTGGTCTGGTCTGCCTGATACCTTAGAAGAAGAATCTATCGAAATTCCGAACTTCAGTCAGTTGCTGGCTGACAATAAGGATAAGGGGCCTCTGCGGTTAAATACCGACAATACCGCACACTACATCTGCAATTATGACGAGCAGCTTTTAGAAGCTATTTTGGCAGATTTTGACTGTCTGGATAATACTTCAAAATTGCAGATTATTCAAGAGCGCCGTCTGTTAGCAGAGAGCGGTCAGATTTCCTATGCGGAATTAGTAGCTTTGCTGTCAAGATTATCGAATGAAACATCTTATATGGTAATGTCAGCAGGCCATCAGTTGGTGACTGGTATAGAAAGATTCTTAGAAGAAGGCAGCCAGATCGAATCAGATTTTAAATCTTTGGTTCGTAACGTTTATCAAGCTAATTATCAGCGTCTTGGTTTTGAAAAATCAGCTCAAGAGAGCGACGAAGACGAAATGGTCCGTCAAATTACTCTGAGTAACATGATTTATGCCGATGACCCTGATGTTAATGAAAAAGCACAGGCAATTTTTGAAACTTACAAAGGAAATATTGAAGCTATTCCAGCTGCTGTTCGTCTTTCTGTTTTGACCAACCAAATGAAACATGCTGAAACCGATGAGTTGGTAACACTTTATTTGGACACGTATGTAGAGACCAATGATAGTAATTTCCGCAGACAGCTAGCCAGTGCTTTGGCGAAAACAAAATCGCAGGCAACGCTTGAGAGAATTTTGGATCAGCTGCAAAATAAGGATGTCATCAAACCTCAGGATTTATCATTTTGGTATAGACTTTTCCTCAGTCAGCCTTTTGCTCAGGAAGCATTCTGGAGCTGGGCACGTGACAATTGGGATTGGATCAAAGCCACACTTGGCGGTGATATGAGTTTTGATAGTTTTGTTATTATTCCGGCTAATATCTTTAAAACAGATGAACGCTTAGAAGAGTACAAAGCATTCTTTGAACCACAGTTAGATAATTTGGCAATCAGCCGCAATATTACTATGGGAATCAAAGAGATATCTGCTCGAAAAGCCTTGATTGAAAGAGAAAAGGCTGCTGTTTGGCAGGCAGTTGCTAGACATTTCTGATAATCCTGTTAAGAGACTAAGGAGTTTCAGAGTTTAAAGGAATTCTGATTAAGTAAAATAATTTAAAAAAGGATTAAGGTCTGCATTGATGCTGCCTGATCCTTTTTGCTTGATTCAAATATGTTTGTTTATTTACTATATATATTCGTAAGCAATCCTCTTACCCTTCAAAAATCAATATGAATTTTCTATGAATTTCTACCCAGCGCAAAGCAATTTATAGTTTTTATTAAGCCTCTTTTAAGAATGATTGGCTAAACTAGATTTATCTTAGGAAAAAGGGCTTGTTTTTGATGAAAAAGTATTTATAGCCCCATTTTACCGTTGGCAGTAAAATCTATTCTAAAAAGTTTAATTGTATTATTGCAAGCAATTGATACAACTGACGGAACTTTTTGTAAAAGAAGAACTAGTCGAAAACTTCTAAGTCATGCTATAATAGAAAGTGAAAAGGAGCAGAACATGATAAAAATATTATTAGTAGAAGATGATTTAAGTCTGTCAAACTCTATTTTTGACTTTCTGGATGATTTTGCAGATGTTATGCAGGTTTTTGATGGTGAAGAAGGTCTCTATGAAGCTGAAAGCGGTGTTTATGATTTGATTTTGCTGGATTTGATGCTGCCGGAAAAAAATGGTTTTCAGGTTTTGAAAGAACTGCGGGAAAAAGGAATCACAACACCTGTTTTGATTATGACAGCCAAAGAAAGCTTAGATGATAAAGGGCATGGTTTTGAATTGGGAGCTGATGACTATCTGACAAAGCCTTTTTATTTGGAAGAATTAAAGATGCGTATTCAAGCTCTTCTCAAACGTTCGGGAAAATTTACCAACAATAACCTTGTTTATGGCGACCTGACAGTTGATACCTCTACTAATACCACCATGGTAAACGGTAAAGAAGTTGAGTTGTTGGGTAAAGAATTTGATCTGCTGATTTATTTTTTGCAGAATCAGAATGTTATTTTGCCTAAATCACAAATCTTTGATCGGATATGGGGATTTGACAGTGATACAACAATTTCTGTTGTAGAGGTCTATGTGTCTAAAATCAGAAAAAAACTCAAAGATACCCAGTTTGGCAAAAATTTGCAGACATTGCGCAGTGTAGGATATATTTTAAAGGATGTTAATTAAGCTAAGACAAAAAAGTAAACAGGGAGAGAATGCCTCCTTTTTCAGCCATTTTTTTGCTGTATTTACAGGGATCTTCTTTGTGATGACAGTCATCATCGTCCAAGTTATGCGCTTTGGTATTTATTCGTCGGTTGATGATAGTCTCAAAAAGGCCACTAAAAATATTGATGATTATATCAATATGGAAATGGTTAGAAATACCGTGATTAATGATGTTATAAGTGATAACAGTGAAGAAACACCCTTTAAAATCAAACCAGACGGCCAAATGGCAGCCAATACGGATACCATTCTCTACGATAAGCAACATCATGTTGTCAATAATATCAATGCTTTTTCTCCCTTGTATCACATTCACCCTAAAATGCACAGGCTGGGTGATATTACCGAACAAAGGGCAAAAAATATTTATGGTCAGATTGAGAAATATCGGACAGTAACTGTTAAAGTTCGCAATGCTTATTATCCGCAGGTCAAATTTGCAACTATTGTTATCAATACAACTCAGCTTGAAGAAGCTAATCAGCGTTATGTGACTATTATTATTAGTGTGATGATTGTTTTTTGGCTGATTTCGGTTATTGCTAGTGTTTATTTGGCCAAGTGGAGCCGTAGGCCTATTTTGGAGAACTACGAAAAGCAAAAATCTTTTGTAGAAAATGCCAGTCATGAATTGCGAACACCGCTAGCAGTTTTGCAAAATCGCTTAGAAAGCTTATTCAGAAAACCGGAAGCTACTATTTTAGATTCATCAGAATCCATCGCTTCTAGTTTAGAAGAAGTCAGAAATATGAGAATGCTGACGACAAATCTCCTTAATCTAGCTCGCCGTGATGATGGAATTGAACCTGAAATAGCAGAAGTTAAACCTAGTTTTTTTGATGATACCTTTAAAAATTATGCCATGATTGCCCGTGAAAATGGGAAAATATTGCATATTACAAATAAGGTTAGTCGCCAGATTAAAACGGACAAGACCTTGCTTAAACAGCTGATGACCATTCTTTTTGATAATGCGGTTAAATATACCGACCAAGAGGGGGAAATTTGGATATCTGTCAAGACAACGGATCGAAGCTTAATTTTCTCAGTAGCTGACAACGGTCAAGGAATTTCAGAGACAGACAAAAAGAAGATTTTTGACCGTTTTTACCGTGTTGATAAGGCCAGAACCAGACAAAAAGGAGGATTTGGTCTAGGACTATCACTAGCAAAACAAATTGTTGACAGCTTAAAAGGCAGCATTATTGTTAAAGATAAAAAACCGCAAGGAGTTATCTTTGAAGTCCGCCTGGCAGCTAGTAAATAAGTAAAAAGTAAAACCCACCAGCTCGATAAGAAGACAGGCTGGTGGGTTTTCGTAGTTTTATTTGGCTGACCAGTGTTAATTGAAAAAGAAAAATAGGAATATTTGAACTTTACTCCTTAAGTTAGCTTACGTTGTCCAGCTCTTTGGAGTCGGTTCATAATATTCCTGTTTTTTAATTTGCCAATTGACGTGCAAGACGTGCTTTATCGCGGCTTGCTTTATTTTTATGAATCAAACCTTTTGATTTGGCTTTGTCAATGCTAGAAGAAGCAGCACGGAAAAGTTCTTCAGTTGGGTTTGCTTCAAAAGCTTTAATAGCAGAACGCATAGCTGATTTTTGAGCTGAATTGCGGTTATTTTGTTTAACGTTAAGTTCAGCACGTTTAATAGCAGATTTAATATTTGCCAATGTCTTTACCTCCAAATTATGATAACTACACTATTATATAGAAAATCCCAGCATTTGACAAGTCTTTATCACTTTTTCAGGTAAATTTCATCTATTTTATGGTCATTTGCTTTATGAAGAATAAGTTCAGCACGATTTCGTGTAGGCTCGATATATTTTTCCAAATTAACAAGATTAATATTTTTCCAAATATTTCGAGCAAAATCAAGGGCTCCTTTTTTCCCCATCTTTAGGAAACGGTGGTAGTAGTTTTCATCGTCATTTTTAGCTAAATCCAGAAGAGCTGAAAAGCGTTCAAGATACCAATTCTCAATATGGCTGCTGTCAGCGTCAATGTAAATTGAAAAATCGAAGTAATCGCTCATGTAAAGACGATTGTTTAAGGGGTTTTGGAAGACATTAATTCCTTCGACGATAAGAAAATCAGGTGCTTTTATTATCTGGCTTTTGTCTGGGACAATATCATAAATTTCATGCGAATAAACAGGAATTTCAGCATTCTGCCCATTTTTCATACTATCTAGAAAATTAAGCAGAAGTTCCATGTTGTAACTTTCAGGAAAGCCTTTGCGGTTGAGTATATTTCTAGCAGAAAGAACAGAATTAGGATATAAAAAACCATCGGTAGTAACCATTTCAACAGTGGAATTTTTAAAGGTTCTTGCCAATAAGAGCTGTAAAAGTCGGCTGGTAGTAGATTTGCCCACAGCGACAGAGCCGGAAACCCCAATGATAAAAGGGCGGTTGTTAAGGTCTTTTTGCAGAAAAATACTTTTGGAAAAGCTGAGGTTTTCCTGTGCTTTTTTGTAAATTTTAATCAAGCTAACTAAGGGAAGATAAATATCAGTAACATCTTTAATACTAATCTGATCGTTAAGACTCTTAATGGAATTTAACTCTGCTTCATTTAAAGGTGGCTGTGATTTTTGATGCAGATGCTGCCAGGTTTGACGGGAAATTTTTTCAAAATTGATAAACTCATTTGCCATTTCAATAAATACTCCTTTAATGAACATTATATCATATTGAATTGAAAACCGTTTCAAAGTATGCTAAAATTGATTAGCATAAAACAGGAGCAAAAATTCATGAGCAATAATATGTACTACACAGAAAATCCTAGCAGTGAGCATCAGTTGCAGGACATCAGAGTTGATTTATTGGGACAGACTTTTTATTTTCTGACCGATTCAGGTGTCTTCAGCAAAAAAATGGTTGATTATGGTAGTCAGGTTCTCTTAAACAGTTTGGATTTTGAAAAAGAAAAAACCTTGCTTGATGTTGGCTGCGGTTATGGCCCTCTGGGCATTTCTTTGGCCAAGGTTTATGGCCTTGAAGTGACTATGGTTGATATTAATAACCGAGCGCTGGATCTGGCCAAAACAAATGCTGAAAAAAATGGTGTTAGCGCTAATATTTTTTACTCAAACAGTTATGAAAATATTTCGGGCTGCTTTGATGCTATTATCAGTAATCCTCCCATTAGAGCTGGCAAACAGGTTGTTCATGCTATTATTGAAGGAAGTATTGAACACTTAAATACTGGTGGTAGCTTGACCATTGTTATCCAGAAAAAACAAGGCGCTCCCAGTGCTAAGGCAAAGATGGAGCAGATTTTTGGCAATGTTGCTATTTTAAAAAAGGACAAAGGTTATTACGTTCTTAGAAGTGAGAGAGAAGGAGAATAAGAACGAACAAAAAGGTTGACTGTGGCAATTTTTAAAAGTCAGTCGCTTTTCATTGTGTTCTTGGTGGTTAGATGATAAGAGCAGTTGATTTAATTCAGAAAAAACGAGACGGTCATGAATTGACGACCCAGGAAATAAATTGGCTTATTGAAGCTTATACCGCTGGTCAGGTTCCTGATTATCAGATGTCGGCCTTTGCGATGGCAGTTTACTTTAAGGGAATGACAAACAGAGAAACGCATGATTTGACCATGGCTATGGTTAAATCTGGGGAACAAATCGACCTGTCTGCCATTCCTGGGATAAAAGTAGACAAGCACTCAACTGGCGGTGTTGGTGATAAGGTTACTTTGATACTGGTGCCGCTGGTTGCGAGCTTTGGCGTGCCAGTTGCTAAAATGAGCGGCCGCGGTCTGGGACACACTGGCGGAACCCTTGATAAGCTGGAGTCAATCAAAGGTTACCACATTGAGCTTTCACAGGCAGACTTTATTAAGCAAGTTCAGGAAATTGGTTTGGCAGTTATTGGTCAGTCTGATAATCTGGTCAAGGCAGATAAGATGCTTTATGCTCTGCGCGATGTGACAGCCACAGTCGATATTATTCCTTTGATTGCAAGTTCCATCATGAGCAAAAAAATTGCTGCAGGGGCAGACCGCATTTTGCTTGATGTCACTGTTGGTGACGGTGCTTTTATGAAGACCTTGCCAGAAGCAGAAATCTTATCTAAAACTATGGTTGCTCTGGGCAAGGAAATGGGCCGGCAAACAATTGCTGTCATAACAGATATGAGTCAGCCTCTGGGTCAAGCTATCGGAAATCGCTTAGAAGTTTTAGAGGCTTTGCAAATTATGCAAGGGCAGGGTCGTAAAGACCTTACCGATTTTATCTGCAAGCTGGCTCAGTTGATGTTAGAGCTGGCAGGGAAAAAGGAAAGTTTAGCAGTTATTTATGACCATTTGACGAAGGGCCAGGCTCTTAAAAAATTTGAGGAAATGATTGTTTGTCAAGGAGGTGATTTAACTGACTTATACCGTCCTTCATCTGCAGAATTTGTAACAGATATCATTGCAGATAAAGAAGGCTATATCAAGGAATTACCGGCTTTAGCCTTTGGTCTTATGGCCATGCGTCTAGGAGCTGGCCGGGCGGTTAAAACAGATAAACTGGACTATGAAACAGGAATTGTTTTTGAGAAAAAAGTCGGCGATTCCGTTCAAACAGGAGATTTGATTGCAAGGGTTTACTCCAATGAAAAATTATCTGAAAACATGCTTACAGAATTCAAAAAAAATGTTAAAATAGATAAGGAAGAATTGAGAGTAAATGAGATTTTAAGAATCATTACTTAATTGTTAAGAAAGGGTAACATGGAAATCAATCACTATATTGACCATACGTTGTTGAAACCAGAGAGCACTCAAGCTCAAATCGAGCAACTTATTCAAGAGGCTAAACAGTATCATTTTGCCAGTGTCTGTGTCAATCCCACTTGGGTTTCTTACGCAGCAACTGCTCTCAAAGAAAGTGATGTCAAGGTTTGTACTGTTATCGGTTTTCCTTTAGGAGCAACGACCAGTGCAGTAAAAGCCTTTGAAACAGAAGATGCTATTAAAAATGGTGCCGATGAAGTTGACATGGTTATCAATATCGGACAAGCAAAATCCGGCAACTTTGATGCTGTCGAAGAAGATATCCGAGCAGTTGTGGAAGCCAGCGGTGACAAATTAGTCAAGGTCATCATTGAAGCTTGTCTTTTAACTGACGAAGAAAAAGTTAAAGCTTGTCAGGCAGCCAAGGCAGCAGGTGCTGATTTTGTTAAAACATCAACTGGCTTTTCTACAGGAGGAGCTACAGTTGAAGATGTTCGCCTCATGCGTCAGACAGTAGGTTCTGAATTTGGTGTTAAAGCAGCTGGCGGAGCACGTACTTTAAAAGATGCTCAAGCTTTCATCGAAGCAGGAGCGACTCGCATTGGAACATCGGCTGGTATTGCGATTGTTGAAGGGAAAGAAGTAAAGGGTGGCTACTGATTTAGTATCTCTTGCTAAAAAAGCCAGCCAAAATGCCTATGTTCCTTATTCGCATTTCCCCATTGGAGCTGCGGTTAAAACCAAATCCGGTGATGTTTATTTGGGTTGTAATATTGAAAATGCTAGCTTTGGACTTACTAATTGCGGTGAGCGGACAGCTATTTTTAAGGCTATTTCTGAAGGCCACCGTGACTTCGAAGAGATAGCTATCTATGGTGAAACCAAGGAGCCGATTTCTCCGTGCGGTGCCTGCCGGCAGGTAATGGCTGAGTTTTTTGAGCCAACAGCCAAGGTTACTTTGATTGCTAAAGATGGTAAGACGGTCGTGACGACGGTCGGGGAGTTATTGCCTTATTCATTTACAGAGTTAAGGTAAAGCTGTTTTTATTTGTCTGTTAAGCCTTTGGGTTTAATATTAATTTTTAGGCAACGTTTGTTGTATATAAAACTTAGGAGGGTTCATCTTTATGAACAAGAAAATTGTTGGTTTAGGTTTAACTGCCGTGGCAGTATTAGGACTTGCGGCCTGCGGCAATCGCGCAGCTAAAAATAATGGCAAGGCTAAGACAGATCTAAAAGTTGCTATTGTAACTGATACTGGTGGTGTTGATGACAAGTCATTTAACCAATCAGCATGGGAAGGTTTACAAGCTTGGGGCAAAGATAAAGGCCTCAGCAAGGGAAGTGGCTTTGATTATTTCCAATCTGCTAATGAATCTGATTATGCAACCAATCTTGATACGGCTTCTTCAAGCGGCTATAAATTAGTATTTGGTATCGGTTATGCTTTGCATGATGCTATCGAAAAAACAGCAGCTGACAATGAAGATGTTAATTATGTTATCATTGATGATATCATTGAAAATAAAGACAATGTTGCCAGCGTTACATTTGCTGATAATGAAGCGGCCTACCTTGCAGGAATTGCAGCTGCTAAGACAACAAAAACCAAGAAAGTTGGTTTTGTAGGCGGTGTTAAATCTGAAGTTATTACTCGTTTTGAAAAAGGCTTTGAGGCTGGTGTAAAATCTGTAGATAAATCTATCCAAATTCAAGTTGACTATGCGGGATCATTTGGTGATGCTGCCAAAGGTAAAACAATTGCAGCTGCTCAATATGCCAGCGGTGCCGATATTGTTTACCAAGTTGCAGGCGGTACAGGTGCTGGCGTCTTCAGCGAAGCTAAAGCTTTGAATGAAAAGAAAAATGAATCTAAGAAGGTTTGGGTTATCGGAGTTGACCGTGACCAAGCTGCTGAAGGTAAGTACACTTCTAAAGACGGTAAAAAATCTAACTTTGTCCTCGCATCTTCACTAAAAGAAGTTGGTAAGGCTGTTCAGCTGATTTCAAACAATACTGCGGATAAGAAATTCCCAGGCGGCAAAGTAACAACTTACGGACTGAAAGATAAGGGAGTTGATCTTGTACCAACCAACTTGTCTAATGATGTTAAAAAAGCTATCGATGACGCTAAAAAAGAAATTGTATCAGGCGACATCAAAGTTCCAGAAAAATAAGGTTTAAGGGCGACCTCAGCCGGTCGCCTTTTTGACACTGAGGTCTTTGTACCTCAATAGAGATTAGGATAAAATAGTCAAAATGGTACTAGCCTCCTGATTTCTATTGAAGTATAAAATTTCTGAAAGGAAAGTACTATGACGCAACATGTCATTGAAATGAGAGAGATTACCAAAAAATTTGGTGATTTTGTGGCTAACGACCATATCAATCTCAATCTCAGAAAAGGTGAAATTCATGCGCTGCTCGGTGAAAACGGAGCTGGTAAGTCAACCTTGATGAATATGCTTGCTGGTTTGCTTGAGCCAACCAGCGGTGAGATTGCGATTAACGGTGAGCTAGTTACAATTGATTCTCCGTCTAAGTCGGCTCAGTTGGGCATTGGAATGGTGCATCAGCATTTTATGCTGGTTGAAGCTTTTACGGTTACTGAAAATATTATTTTAGGAAATGAAATTCTTAAAAATGGTATTTTAGATTTAAAAAAAGCCAGTCAGGAAATTAAAGAACTGTCTGAAAAATACGGTTTAGCTGTTGACCCAGATGCTAAAATTGCCGATATTTCTGTCGGTGCTCAGCAGCGTGTTGAAATTTTAAAGACACTTTATCGCGGTGCTGATATCCTTATTTTTGACGAACCAACCGCTGTTTTAACACCTTCTGAAATTCAGGAGTTGATGAATATTATGAAGGGGCTTGTCAAGGAAGGAAAATCAATCATTTTGATTACGCACAAGCTTGATGAGATTCGATCAGTGGCTGACCGTGTGACTGTTATCAGACGCGGTAAAAGTATTGAAACGGTGGATGTAGCAGGAGCGACATCTCAAGACTTGGCTGAAATGATGGTTGGCCGTTCGGTTTCCTTTACGACTGAAAAGGCTGCTGCCAATCCTAAGGAAGTAACCTTATCTATTAAGGACTTAGAAGTCAATGAAAATCGCGGCGTTCCTGCTGTTAAAGGACTTTCTTTGGATGTCAGAGCTGGTGAAATCGTTGGTATTGCTGGAATTGATGGCAACGGTCAAAGTGAATTAATTCAAGCCATTACAGGTTTACGTAAAATAAAGTCAGGAACCATTACTATTAAAGGGCAGGATGTGACCAAACTTTCAGCCCGCAAGATTACAGAATTAAGTGTGGGACATGTCCCTGAGGACAGACACCGCGATGGACTGGTACTTGAGCTGACGCTGGCAGAAAATATGGCCTTGCAGACTTATTACAAGCCACCATTGAGCAAAAACGGTGTTTTGAATTATCATAAGATTAACGAACACGGACGCCAGCTGATGGAAGAATTTGATGTCCGCGGTGCCAGTGAACTTGTTCCGGCTAAAGGGCTTTCAGGTGGTAATCAGCAAAAAGCAATTATTGCCCGTGAAGTTGACCGCGATCCGGATTTGCTGATTGTCAGCCAGCCAACACGTGGATTGGATGTTGGTGCTATTGAGTATATTCATAAACGTCTGATGGAAGAGCGTGATAAAGGGAAAGCTGTGTTGTTAGTTAGTTTTGAATTAGATGAAATTCTTAATTTGTCTGACCGCATTGCTGTTATTCACGACGGTCAAATTCAAGGCATTGTGACGCCGGAGACCACCAATAAACAAGAATTGGGAATTTTAATGGCCGGTGGAAGTATTGAAAAGGAGGAAGCAAATGTCTAAAAAAACACAACAAATTGTCGTTCCTCTGATTTCAGTTGTTCTAGGAATTATACTGGGAGCCATCATCATGCTTATTTTTGGCTACGATCCAGTATGGGCCTATGAAGGACTCTTTCAAAAAGCTTTTGGCAGCCTAAAAGATGTCGGCGAAATCTTTCGTGCAATGAGCCCGCTAATTTTGATTGCACTTGGTTTTGCAGTAGCTAGCCGAGCTGGTTTCTTCAATATCGGTTTATCAGGCCAGGCCTATGCAGGCTGGATAGCTGCAGGCTGGTTTGCTCTAGCTAATCCTGGTTTGCCGCGGCCTATTATGATTGTGATGACAGTCCTTATTGGAGCAGCAGCAGGTGGAGTTATCGGAGCTATTCCAGGATTTTTACGGGCTTATCTCGGAACCAGCGAAGTTATTGTCACTATCATGATGAACTATATTGTGCTCTACATCGGCAATGCCATTATTCAGGATGGCTTTTCTAACAAAATCATGCGCAATTCTGACTCCAGTATTTATGTTGGCAAAAATGCCAGTTATCAAACAGACTGGCTGCGAGCGCTGACGGATAATTCTCGGATGAATATCGGCTTTTTCTTGGCTCTTATTGCTATTGTACTTGTTTGGTACTTGCTGAATAAGACAACGCTCGGTTTTGAAATTCGTTCGGTCGGTCTTAACCCTCATGCCAGTGAATATGCAGGTATGTCAGCCAAAAGAACCATTGTTCTCTCTATGGTTATCTCAGGAGCTCTAGCGGGACTTGGCGGCGTCGTTGAAGGTCTTGGAACATTTGGAAATGTTTATGTGCAAACTAGTTCGTTGGCTATTGGTTTTGATGGGATGGCAGTTAGTCTTTTGGCTTCCAATTCTCCAATTGGCATCTTGCTTTCAGCCTTCTTATTTGGAGCTCTCAGTGTTGGAGCGCCTGGTATGAGTATCAGTGATGCAACCCATGTTGGCACTCCGCCTGAATTGATCAAGGTAGTGACTGCTCTGATTATCTTCTTTGTTGGTGCTCACTATGTTATTGAGCATTATATCAAACCCAAAAAACAAATGAAAGGCGGTCAGTAAAATGAGTTTAGAAAGTATTTTAGCTCTTTTAGTGTCATCAATGCTGGTTTATGCGACCCCTCTCATTTTTACCAGTATAGGCGGTGTTTTTTCTGAAAGATCAGGTGTTGTTAATGTGGGACTTGAAGGCATCATGGTTATGGGAGCCTTTGCTGGAATCGTCTTTAATTTAGAATTTGCTGAGTCTTTTGGCAAGGCAACACCTTGGCTTGCAGCCCTAGTCGGCGGAGCTGTTGGGTTAGTGTTTTCGCTAATTCATGCTGTCGCTACTGTTAATTTTCGGGCGGATCATATCGTTTCTGGGACTGTGCTTAATCTTTTGGCGCCATCTTTAGCCGTTTTCTTTGTTAAATCTCTATATAACAAGGGACAGACTGATAATATTCATCAATCTTTTGGTAAGTTTGATTTTCCAATTTTATCTAAAATTCCTTTTATTGGCAAGATTTTCTTCGAAGGCACCAGTTTAGTTGCCTACATTGCCATTCTCTTTTCAGTCTTTGCCTGGTTTATTCTGACCAAAACAAGATTTGGTCTGCGTCTGCGTTCTGTTGGTGAACATCCTCAGGCTGCTGATACTTTGGGAATCAATGTTTATCTGATGCGCTACTGCGGTGTTATGATTTCAGGATTCTTAGGAGGAATAGGCGGAGCGATTTACGCCCAGTCAATTTCAGTTAACTTTGCAGTAACAACCATTTTAGGGCCGGGTTTTATTGCTTTGGCAGCTATGATTTTCGGTAAATGGAATCCAATAGGAGCCATGCTTTCCAGCCTGTTTTTCGGTCTCTCTCAAAGTTTGGCAGTTATCGGCAATCAATTGCCTTTCCTCTCAAAAATTCCAACGGTTTATCTGCAAATCGCCCCTTATGTATTAACTATTTTGGTATTGGCTGTTTTCTTTGGTCAGGCAGTTGCTCCTAAAGCGGACGGTGTCAATTATATCAAGTCAAAATAATGCTTTTAAATCACTCCATTACAGGGGTGATTTTTTATAGCAGAAGAATGACGGGTTGTAGACAAACTCTCTAGTTAGCATTTCACAAGCACACACATCTTAGGATAATATCAATTCACAAGCTATAAGAAAAATAGGCGAATGAAACAA